>DATNCJ010000075.1:0-30264 GCA_035607215.1 Candidatus Eiseniibacteriota bacterium | reverse complement strand
AATCCAGCGCGTGGCTTGCGGTATTCTCGAAAAACTCGCCTCCGGGCATCGCAAGTCGGCGTGATGCTCGCCTCGCTCCAACATCGCGCGTCTTCGCTCAAGGCATGAAAACCAAGCCGCGCGTGCTGCTGCTGTCGGCGTCTTCGGGTGCCGGGCACGTTCGCGCCGCGCAGGCACTCCAGAGGGCGTTCACCGATCGAGGCGACTGTGTCGTCGAGCACATCGACACGATCCGCTACGTCAGCAAGCTGTTCCAGCGCATTTACGAGAAGGCGTACATCTCGATGGTGCGGCGCGTCCCCGAACTGATGGGCGTCCTCTACGACCGCACTGACCAGCCGTGGAACCACCCGCGGCGGCGGCTGGCGATGGATCGCCTCAACACGCAGCCGATGATTCGAATGCTGAAGCGCATGCAGCCCGACCTTTGCGTGGCCACGCATTTCCTTCCCGCGGAAATCATCGCGTGGCTAATCACGAAAGGGAAACTGCGCGCGCGACACGCCATCGTGGTCACGGACTACGACGTTCACGCGCTCTGGCTGTGCCGCACGGTGGATCGTTACTACATCGCGCTTCCCGAATCCGCCGAATACATCGCGCGCATCGGGGTGCCTCGTGAAAAATTGCGCATAACTGGTATTCCGATCGATCCGGTGTTTGCCGCGCCAGTGGATCGCTCGTTAGCGCGCTGGCATTTGAAGCTTGATGCAGAAGCCCTCGCGGTCCTGGTGTCGGCAGGCGGCGAAGGTGTCGGGCCGATTGCGGCGATCGTTCGCGACCTGCTGGCGATGAAGAAACCGTGGCAGATCGTAGCCATTGCAGGGAAGTCGGAAAAAACGCGCCACCGGTTGGAGGAACTCGCACACACGGCCGGGACTTTGCCGAGTGGATCCCCGCGCCTCATCCCCGTCGGGTTCACCACCGAAATGGATCAATACATGGCCGCCGCGGACCTGCTCGTGGGCAAAGCCGGCGGCCTTACGACATCGGAAGCGCTGGCGCGCGCGCTGCCCATGGCTCTGGTCGAACCCATTCCCGGCCAGGAAGAGCGCAATTCCGATCACTTGCTGGAAGTGGGCGCCGCGATTCGCTGCAACAATCTTCCCGCGGCGGCTTGGAAAATCGGCGCCCTGCTCGATGATCCTGCTCGGTTGAAGCGCATGCAGGAAGCCGCGCGGGGCATGGCTCGACCCGGTGCGGCCGCCGCCATCGCGTACGATGCGCTGACGCTGGTAGACTATTGAGCCCAGCCCGTTGGCGGGCTGCCTGACTCGATGCGACGCCACACACTGCTGATCGACGCCGACGACACGCTTTGGGAGAACAATGTTTTCTTCGAGAAGCTCATCGAGGATTTCATCTCTCTCGTGGAGTCGGTGGGTTACACGCGCCAGTACGTTCGCCACATCCTGAACGAAACCGAGCGCAAGAATATTCGCCAGTACGGCTACGGTGTGCGCAGCTTCGGCCGGTCTCTCGAAGAAACCTACATGAAACTCGCCGAGCATCAGGCGAAGCGCGAGACTCTGGCGCAAATTCACGATCGCGTCGTGGAACTGGAGCGCACGCCGCCAAAGATTCTGGACGGCGTGCCCGAAACGCTCGCATATCTGACCGAGCGGCACCGCCTGATTCTCTTCACCAAGGGCGAGCCGGCCGAGCAGGCCGCCAAAGTGGAGCGATCAGGCCTCCAGGGATTTTTCGAGTTCATCGAAATCGTCTCCGAGAAAGATCACGAAACCTACGGCACCCTGGTGCACAAGCACAAAATCGTGAAGACTCATGCGTGGATGATCGGAAACAGCCCGCGCAGCGACATCAATCCGGCGATGAAGATCGGGCTCAACGCCGTGTACATCCCGCACCAGCACACCTGGCAGCTTGAGCACGAACCGGTCGTGGCCGGTTCGGGAAAGCTGGTCATCCTGCCGGCATTTCGCGAGCTCCGATCGCATTTCTAAGCGCGATAGCTTCGTGTGCTTGGTCCCAAATTGGCCGTTGTCTTGGCATGCCAACCCCGAAGAATAGGGTGCCAGGAGATACCTCATGGCCACTGCCTCCGCTCCCGTTCAAACCGATTGGCGCCAGGAATGGTTCGAAATTGAAGACGCGACATACCTCAACCTTGCCGGGCAGAGCCCCATGCCCAAGGTTTCGCACCGCGCCGTCGTAGCCGCCCTCGAATTGAAAAAATTTCCTCAGCGTATACCGGACTCGGCGTTCTTCGAGGTGCCGAATCGCATTCGTGCGTCGATCGCAAAACTGATCGGCGCCAAGCCGGAAGAAATTGCACTGACTACCGGCGCGAGTACCGGCATGGCGGCGGTCGCGTACGGGCTGAACTGGCAGCCTGGCGACGAGGTGGTCACCGCCAAAGGCGAGTTCCCC
Organism: Candidatus Eiseniibacteriota bacterium; assembly: GCA_035607215.1. Lineage (GTDB taxonomy): Bacteria > Acidobacteriota > Terriglobia > Acidiferrales > UBA7541 > Acidiferrum. Next base: position 27,873 of record DATNCJ010000075.1, on the reverse strand, counting down.
ATGCAATACACCACGTGGAAGCCGATGGAAGCGCGCGAAGGCATCAAACTCAAGATAGTAGCCCCCGGCGATCGTTTTATTACCGCTGATGACATCATCGGCGCGCTAACACCGAAAACACGCCTCGTTTCCATAAGCCACGTGCGATTCGACACCGGCGGCATGATCGATGCCGCAAGAGTTGCCGCCGCCTGCCATGCACAAGGCGCATTGTTCCTGCTGGATGTCAGCCAATCCTGCGGCGCCGTGCCTATGAGTGTTGACGCGCTGGGCGCCGATTTTCTCGTCTGCGCCGGCTACAAATGGCTGCTCGGCCCCTTCGGCACTGGATTTTTCTGGGCCAAGAGCCAGCACCTTGCCAGCATTCGCCCCGGCCCCTTCTACTGGATGGCCACCGGCGGCGCCGACAATTTCGCAGCGCTCGCAACCAGCGATCCGAAACCCGGGCACGACGCGAAACGCTGGGATTCCGCGGAAACGGCGAACTATCTAAACAACGCGGCGGTCGATGCATCGCTGGGGTTTGTCCTCCGCGCCGTGCCGGAAACCGTTTTGGCGCACAATCACAAGCTCATCGACTTCATGTATGAGCGCTTGCCGAAAGATCGCTGCGTTCCGGCCAGCCCGCTCGAACATCCCCTCCGCGGGCCGTATGGCTGCTTTACAGCGCGAAAGCCGGAGGCCACGGCGGCGTTGTACGATCGTCTGCGGAAGGAGAACGTGATCACCAGCCTACGGGAAGGCAACATTCGCGTTTCGCCGTATCTCTACAACACCGAACGCGACATCGACCGGCTGATTTCCGTGATCACCGCATGACCTCGAACGCGGACTGGCCCAGGATCGCGGTCGTCGGTGCCGGTGCGGTTGGCGGCTATTTCGGCGGAATGTTGGCGCGCGCGGGCGCACCGGTCGTGATGATTGGGCGGCCTGCATTTGTCGATGCCGGTAAGTCCGCGGGCCTCACCTTGGATACGTTGAAATTTAACGAAACGGTTCGCGTCGAAGCCTCTACCGATATCGAAGCGGCACGCGGCGCCGATATCGTTCTGTTCTGCGTCAAGACCACGGATACGGCGGAAACTTCGCGTTCGCTGGCTCCTCTGCTGGCGCCCGGCGCAATCGTTGTGGTCATGCAGAATGGCGTGGACAACGTGGAGCGAATCCGCGAGGCCAGCGGCATCGAGGCGCTTGGCTGCGTGGTCTACGTTGCGGCTTCCGTGCCGCAACCCGGCACCGTGAAGCACGTTGGCCGCGGCGATCTGGTCGTCGGACCGTGCAACGATCGCACCGAGCGATTCGCCGCACTCTTCGAGCGTGCCGGAGTTCCCTGCCGCATCTCCGACAACATCGAAGGCGAGTTGTGGACCAAGCTGGTGTGGAATTGCGCGCTCAACGCGGTTTCCGGTTTGGGACGCGCAAAGTACGGACAAATCGCCGCCAGCGCCGATGCGTGGAAGGTCGTCGAAGATGTAGTTTACGAAGTGCTCGCCGTTGCTCGTGCCGCGAACATTCACCCACCCGGACTGGAAGATCCGAAGACGGCGTTGGCGGGCGCGCTCAAGATCGCGCAGCAGATGTCGGAAGCCTTGTCTTCCACGGGACAGGACATGCAGCGCGGCAAACGCACGGAGATTGATTCCCTTAACGGCTACATCGCGCGCCGTGGCGCCCAGCTTGGCGTGCCAACACCCGTTAACCACGCACTCTATGCTTTGGTGAAACTCGCGGAAGGCCGACAGTAGGAGACAACGATCACCCGCTCCGGAATCGCGTTCGGGTTTGCTAAAATCGTGCTCGGGGGTTTCTCTACGGGAATGACCCAGAGATCTCGCAGGCGCAGATCCCTTCTCTATTTCAGCCTTGGTGAATGAGCCTGTCGGTGGTACTAGGGTTCGTGCTTGAAATGGCGCCGAGTCGATGGCCTACGACGTTCTACCGGAGCCAGATGAGGCAGGCGAGGCGAGATATGCCGTCGATTCGTTCCGTGTTAAGTACAACCGGCTTCCGGACTCGCTCTGGGGAGCTGGAGTCTCTGAATCTGACCCAGAGAGTGTCTTTATCGGAAGCAGGAAATAAACAAGTACATCATCTGGTTTAGAACGACGCTGGGTGAATCTGCAACTTACGAATCATCGACGAAGCAGTGGCATTGAGTGAACTTACTGCGGGGACGGTAGCCTGAACGGGATGTGCACGATCGCTTCCAGTTCCACCGGTTCGCCCTGCTTTGTGGCCGGGCCAAATTTCCATTGCGCCAGCGCGCTTTCGGCGTTGGCGTCCAACTGCTCGTCAATTCCCTTCACCATCTGAATGCTGTCCACGCTGCCGTCGCGGCGGATCACCGCGTACAAAATCACTTCACCCTCCACGCGTTCGCTGACCAGCGACGGCGGATATTTCGGATCGACCTTTTTCAACGGCACGGGACCCGCCAGATCCGCGGACGTGACCCGCGGCGCGTCAGGATTGCTGCGCAGTTCGCTGAAATTCAGGATCCAGCTTCCAGTAGAACTGTTCAGGTTGGGCATGTTGACGTTCAGGCTGTACACGCGCTTTGTAGCAAAAATCATTTCCGGCTTTGCCCCTGCAGGCAGGGCTGCGAAGTTCGGCGGGCCGACGCGGTCGGGACCATCGTCTTCGATTTTCGGTTGAGGCTTGGTCATCAGCGCGCGCATCGATGGTGCGATAATTCTTGGCGCCGATGCGCCGAGGCCGGACGTGGCGCTGTCCGCCTTTGGATTACCTCCGCTGATGCTGACCCCGACCGGGCTCTTTCCGCCTCCGCCAGTGGACTCGGATCCGCCGGGCTTTGGTCCTTCCGGCGAAATCGCCACGCGGGCGGCGAGATTTCCTTGCGGCGGCGCAACCGGCGCCGGTGGTCCCGGAGTCGCGGACAGCGCAATCAGAGTGGAGGCGCTGCCCCCGCCCGGATTCGGTTGGCCGTCGGCCACATCGGGAGCGGGCCCGGCGTCGCCATTTTGCGCGCGCTGCGCCACCCGGGGCGCGGCTGCCGCGTTGATTTCCAGTTTCGGCCGCGCCGGTCCGTTCTGCGTCGCGGGCAAGCTGAGATCGGCGGTGACGTGTTGCTCCATATTGGGAGCGTCCAGCGGTGGCGCGGCCGTCACGGTTTTCACGCGGCGCTCTTTCGGCCGCAACTTCTTGAGTGTCTCTTCACTGATCAGCAAACGCGGCCGCGGTGGCGCGACCGCTTCCAGCTGCACCATGTTCGGCAGCTCGGGCAGCAACTTCGGAGGCTCAAATGGTGCCTTCGGATTGATCAGCGTCTGCCGCAGATGCGTGGGCTTCACCGGATCGGTAAAGATTCGCTGGCGCGGATGAAACGCATCGATTACAGGCTGTTCCGGCGCCGGCTGTTTGTTGGCGGCGTGTTGCACAGGCTGCGGCCCTTGCTTCGGGATTTTCAGCAGCGGCAGGTCATCGATCGGTCCCGACCAGGTGAGTTGAAAATTGTCCAACGCGGGGTTGTGGCGCGGCGTCATGGACATTCCTGGGAATGGTGGAAGAACAATGAACGCGATGTGCCACAGCGCGGCGGCCACAATCGCCTGGCGCGGAATGCGCCGCTCGATCCGCGAGTCCTTGAAGAAATTGTCGCCCGCCCCGGTCACGCCCCTCGTGTGGGTGAATAGCGCTCGAATGCTGCTGCCGATGCTTTGCCGGAAGTCGCCCCACGGCACGCCGAGCTGCGGTCCGCCTTCCACGCTGGGCGCGTTTGCGCCAAGCAGCGTCCCCGGCAAAAGCGTATGTGTGCGAACAGGCGCTTCCGGCTTTGCGTCGCCGGAAATAGGGGATGCGGGCGGGGGCACAGCTTGGCCCAGCAGGTTCAGCCCACCTTGGAAGCGATCAGACGCCATTGGGTATCACTACATAGGTTGCGGGATTGAGTACATGAGGTCAACCCTGGAAAAGATGCGCCAACCGCGAACGAGAGTTGGCCGGATCACAGGCCATCCCGGCGCCCATTTCTTGACGACGGCAACCGAATGTAGCGGCCGGTTTCCGAAGCGGGCATCCTTCCGTCGTTTTCGCGGGTAGGATTTCTCCGCTACCCCACCGCGTAAAACGAAAGAGCCGCATCGCCTTGGCGGAGAATTCGATAGCGCCGCAGCGCGCCGAACTGCTCGGCGAGATCCTCGGTGCGGCGATGCTCGGCGATCACCTTGGCGTGTGGCGGTAAAAATACCGCAGCCCCCAGCAGGTGGAGGACACGTTCATATTGCTCTGTTGCGGCGTACGGCGGGTCCACGTAGACAAAATCGAAGCCGGCGTCGTGCGGTTTTTGCCGGGCTTGTATCTTTGCGAGGGCGTTTGCGGCATCGAGTCCAAGTATCTTTGCGCCGCCACGAATCCCGAGCGATTCCAGATTCTTGCGAATCAGTGCCACCGCCGGGCCGTGATTCTCGATGAACACTGCTTCGGCAGCACCGCGGCTGAGGGCCTCGATGCCGATCGCGCCGGTCCCGGCAAAGATGTCGAGAAATCGCGACCCTTCCACGGCTGGGCCAAGCACGTTGAACAGCGTCTCGCGCATGTAGTCGCTGGTCGGGCGAATTGCCATGCCCTTCAGGCTCTTGAGGATTCGGCTGCGATACGTTCCGGCGATGATTCGCATGGTGGGTGGAAAATTTTCTCAGCCGACGCGTGCCAGGTGATAGCGGCGCTGCCATTCGCCAGGCAGGCGGCGCAAGACTCGGTCAAGCTCGGCGGCACGAGACGGCTCTTCAGCTAGCGCAAAGGCTTCGCGACGCGCAAGTTCCAAAATCTCGCGGTCGCGCAGCGGATTCGCAATCTGAAAACCAAGCGTACCGGACTGTCGCGTGCCGAAGAATTCACCCGGGCCTCGAAGCTGTAGATCGGTCTCGGCAATTTCGAACCCGTTCGAAGTGCAGACCATGGTTTCCAGCCGCGCACGGGCTTCATCGGTCATGCGCACCGGGCCGACCAGCACGCAGTGGGACTTCTGGGCACCGCGTCCGATACGGCCGCGAAGCTGGTGAAGCTGCGACAGCCCGAAACGCTCGGCGTGCTCGATCACCATCACCGTAGCGTTCGGAACATCAACGCCGACCTCGACGACGGTCGTCGAGACCAGTATTTGCACTTCGTTTTTTCGGAAGCGCTGCATCACTTCGTCTTTTTCTTCGCTCGACAGGCGGCCGTGCAGCAGCCCGATATGGAACTTCGGAAAAATGGTGCTGCGCAAGCGCTCGAACTCCTCCATCGCCGCCTTTAGCTCGAGTTTCGACTCTTCGATCACCGGGTAGACCACGTACGCCTGATGACCGGCTTCGACCTCTCGGCGGATGGAGTTCCACACGCCGGGAAGATGCGGCTCGCTGGTCAAATGTGTCTCGATCGGCGTGCGCCCCGGGGGAAGCTCGTCGATGACCGACGTATCCAGATCGCCGTAAAAAGTGAGTGAGAGCGTGCGCGGTATGGGCGTGGCCGTCAGCACCAGCACGTGCGGCGCATGGCCGTGTGTTGCGGCCTTGTCGATCAACTGCTTGCGCTGAAGAACACCAAACCGGTGCTGTTCATCGATGGCGACAAAGCCGAGGCGAGCGAATTCCACGTTGTCTTCAATCAGCGCGTGCGTTCCCACCACCAGTTTCGCTTCGCCCGAACGAATGCGCTCCAGCGCCGCCTTTTTGTCCGCGAATTTCATCCCGCTGATCAACAGCTCGACGTGGTATCCGCCGGGCTCTAGAATCCGTTTCGCGGAAAGATAGTGCTGCACGGCCAAAATTTCGGTCGGCGCCATCAGCGCGGCCTGCGTGCCATTTTCAATGGCGATCACCGCGGCTTGCAGCGCGACGATGGTCTTTCCGCTGCCCACGTCTCCTTGCAGCAGCCGGTTCATCGGCGACGGCTTTTCCAGATCGCCGGCGATTTCCGCAAGCACGCGCTTTTGTGCCGCGGTCGGCTTGAACGGAAGAATGCGCTTCAGCGCCTCGCGCACGTTTTCCTCGCGCACGCGAAACGCAATGGCATTTTCTTTTCGCGCCACGCGCCGTTCCAACGCCAGGCTGAGCTGAAACAAGAAGAATTCCTCGAAAATTAGTCGCCGCTGCGCCGCAGAGCGATATTCATTCAGCGCTTCGATAGACTCTTCAGGCGGCGGGAAATGCGTGAACGCCACCGCCTGCGCCCGCGGAGGGAATCCCAGGCGCACACGCAGTTCGTCCGGCAGAACCTCCGGCATCCGCGGATCGAGCAGCTGCAATGCCGCATAGATCGCCCGCCGAATCGCACGCGAAGCGAAAGTACCGATGGCCTCGTAGATCGGCACGATGCGGCCAACTTCGGTCGAGTCGGCGGGGTCCTCCGAACCTGTGCCCAGCATCTCCATCTGCGGATTGACCATCTCGATGCGCGCAGGACGCAGCTTGTCGACCTCGGCCTTCCCGTGCAGTACCAGCATTTGCCCGGGCTTGATGCGCCCTTCGAGATACCCGCCGTGAAAAAATCTCACGGGCAGCGAGCCGGTCGCATCCTTCACCAGCATGTGGTACACCGCGTCGTAACGCCGCATCGCGCGAATCGCCTGGCCGCTGAGCACCGTAGCGCGAATCGTGTACACCCCGTTCGGCCGAATATTCTTGATGTCCGTGAAATGAATGCGGTCTTCGTAGCGGAACGGCAGGTAGGTAAGCAAGTCCGCCAGCGTGTAGATGCCGCGTTTCGCGAGCAATTCCGCGCGCTGCGGGCCAACGCCTTTGATCATGCGCACTTCAGTTGTGAGGGTAAGCGCCATTCGTCCGCGCAAACCGTGGCAGGTCGACGCTTCTTCCTTTATATCATCACCCGCGGCGCCACCCGCGAGCGCCGCGGCCAGAATCGATGCGTCCAAACTTGCGTACCCGGCATCCCTACCGATACAGTGAGCGGTCCATGCGATCGACCGCCAGGAGGCTGCCTTGCCCAGTGACCGGTTAACAGGTTCCGACAAGCGCACCCTGATCCTGTGGGTGATCGCCGGCATCGTCGGCGTCATCTTCGCCCAGCATTACTTTTTCCGTGCGTTCCCGGAAGCTTCTGTCGATTTTCACGTCTCCCGTGGAGAAGCGCTGCGACAAGCGCAAAGTTTCCTCGCTGGCATGCACCAAGACGTCAGCGGCTACCGCACCGCCGTCGCGTTCGATCTCGACGACGAAGCGAAAACCTACCTCGAACGCGAACTCGGCCTCCAGCAAGCCAACCAGATGATGTCTTCGCAACTGGACATTTGGTATTGGGAGGTGCGCTTCTTCCGTCCCCAGCAGGAAGAGGAATTCCACGTCCGCGTCAGTCCAGGGGGAAAAGTCGTCGGCTACGACCACAAAATCCCGGAGGCCCGCGCGGCCCCTGCCATCGATCGACAGCAAGCCCAGGCCGCCGCACAATCGTTCCTTATCGGCACGCTCGGGCTCGATCTGAACAACTGGGACTTCCTGTCCGAAGAATCCAACTCCAACAAAAAACCGAATCGTCTCGACTGGTCCTTCACCTGGGAAAAGCACGGCTTCCGCGCCAAAGATGCACCATACCGCCTCAGCGTAACGCTGCAAGGCGATACCGTCGGTTCCACCAACGAATATCTGCAAGTCCCCGAAGGCTGGAAGCGCAGTTTCGCGCGCCTCCGCTCCGGAAACGATACTCTCGCACTGGTCTTTATCATCCCGTACCTATTGCTGCTGGGCGCGGCGGTGTGGCTGGCCATCAGGCTGACCCAGCGAGGGCAAGCTTCTTGGCGCGGCGCGATTATCCTTGGCATTCTCGTGGCCGCTCTGCTTTTCCTTCAGAACCTCAACAACTGGCCGCTCTGGGGCAGCACCTACGACACCAATCAGTCCTACGGCAGTTTCATCGTTCTCCGCATTGGCTCCGCGATTCTCGTTTCCATCTTGACCGCCCTGACCATCACTCTTGTCTTACCCTCAGCTGAGCCGCTCTACCGCACCTCGCAGCCCAATCGCCTCCAGCTCGGCAAAATCTTCACCCTCCGCGGATTGCGTTCGAAGGAATTTTTCTCCGCTGCGGTGGTCGGCCTGTCGCTTGCCGCGGTCCACATCGGCTATGTTGTCGGTTTTTACGTGATAGCCAGCCGTCTGGGTGCATGGGCGCCGCAGGAAGTGAACTACGAAGATTCCATCAACACGCTGTTTCCGTGGATCTCCGGCGCTGCGATCGGCCTGCTCGCCTCCACAAACGAAGAATTCACCTTCCGCCTCTTTGCTATCCCTTTCTTCGAACGGCTCACGCGCTCGCGTTGGATCGCGGTCATCGTCCCGGCGTTTCTCTGGAGCTTCCTCCACAGCAACTACCCGCAAGAGCCTCCCTACATCCGCGGAATCGAGATCGGGCTGTTCGGCATGGTCGCCGGCCTGGTGATGCTGCGCTGGGGCATTCTTTCGACGCTGATCTGGCACTACACCGTCGATGCCTCGCTGGTAGGCCTGTTTCTCATCCGTTCGAATAACTTGTACTTCAAAATTTCAGGCGCTGTGGTAGCCGCCGCCGCCCTGGCTCCGTTGCTGTTCTCTGGCATTTCCTATCTCACGCGTGGTCGCTTCGAGCCCGATGAGGATTTACTCAACAACGCAGCGCCGGCGCCAAAGGTCAGCTTCACGGAGGAGTCCTCCCCTGCAGCAACAGCCGTTACGGCGCATCGCTACACCGCCCTCGCGCCGGGCATGCTGGCCTTCCTGGCGGTCTGTGTGCTCGCTTGCGGCCTGGTTACTTGGCGCCTGAAACCCGAATCGATCGGCGGCTACCTGAAATTGTCGGTCAACCCGAAATCCGTCCACGCCCGCGCCGACGAAGTCATGCGCAAGCGAGGCCTGGATCCAAACTCCTATCGCAGCGCCGTCATTTTCGCCAACGTTACAGATTCGTTCGTGAACGAATTCCTCCGTCAGCGAATCGGCGTCTCTCGCCTCAATGAAATCTACGCCACGCAAGTCCCCGGCGCGATCTGGCAGGTCCGCTATTTCCGCGACGGCCAGCCGGAAGAATATTCCATCAAACTCAAGCCCGACGGCTCGCTCTTGGCCATCAATCACAAGCTTGCCGAAGACGCTGCCGGCGCTTCGCTGACCAAAGACCAGGCCGTCGCCCGAGCCGAAACATATCTTCGCGAAGAGAAGAAACTCGACCTCAGCCAATGGAGCCTTGTCGAATCGAATTCCGACAAGCGCCCGCATCGTATCGACCACCTGCTGACCTGGCAGCAGAATGCTGACCTCGACTCCGTGCATCAGGCGCCCGATTCGAAAGCGCCCGACCTCGGCGGCCACGCCTTCGTGCGCGCCAAAGTCGTCGTCTTGGGCCAAGAAGTCGCCGACTACCGCCAATCCTATTACCCCGAATCGCACAGCAGCGACGCCGCCAGTTATGGCACGTACATAAAGATCCCTGATGAATGGAGACGCCGGCAGCTGGAACTCACCCCGCTGCGTACGATCTTCAATTACATCTTGCCCCTGCTTGTGCTGGGCGGCCTGGGAGTTACCATCCTCATTATTTTTCTCAAGAATCTGCGCTCCGAAACCGCTCGATCGGTGCCCTGGAAACGGCTATCCATATGGGCGCTCTGGGGACTCGCAACATTCTACGTTTCGTTTTTATTGGGCAATCGCATGGCGGCAGCCCTGAACGCCTACGACACTGCGATTCCCCTCAAAACCATGTACGGAGTCCTGGGCATCACCGCCTTGCTGGGCGGGCCATTCAATTTCGGTCTTCTCGCTGTGACCTTCGGCATCGCCTGGTATTTCGCCAAACGCGCCTTCGATGGCGAAGATCTTCCCGCGTGGACCGGCATGCCTGCCACTTACTACCGTGATGCCCTCTTCATCGGCCTCGGCGGTGCGGCCGCGATCCTTGGCTTGCGGACACTGGTGGTCACCGTTTCGCAGTATTGGCCAACCGCTCACCGCGCCATGGACGCTTCTTTCGGTTCAAACTTTGACGCCGTGCTGCCCAGCGCAGCGATCATCGCCGGGATGGTCAATCACAGTCTGTTCTTCACGGGAATGATCGCGGTAGTCGCCTCCTTCATCGCCGGATTCCTGCGCGCACCTTGGCAGCGCGCCATCATCGTCGTTCTCGCTGCCCTCGCCGTGGCCGGCTCCGACTGGGGCAGCCCCGCCGACCTCTTCAAACAATGGCTAGCCAAACTGATCCTGCTCGCGGCTATCGCCTTTGGTGTTCGCCGCATCATGGGCTTCAACATCCTCGGCGGCTTCCTTGCCGTCGCCCTGCTCACGCTAATCGAACAAGCCGCCGACCTCCTCGGCCAGCCCGACCATTTCTATCGCCTCAACGGCTACGCCGTGATTGGGGCAATAATCGTCCTGTTAGTCTGGCCCCTGGCCGCTTGGCGCAAATCCCCTGGAGCGGCCACCTTGTGAGGTCGGGGTGAGGTCGGGGTCTAGCGGTTCGGGCACAATCGATGACCCAAACGATGACCCAAACGCCCGAAGAAAATTCCGAAACAACCACGCCACCTCCATCGTTATACCCACAGGGAGTGGCTGCTTACCCACCCAGTCTTCATGCGTCCAAAGTGGGTGGTCCTGTGTTGCCGCATCGCGGACCAACAGGTTAAGCTTGCCGTAACGTGTTATGGCCAAACACCTAACACCCGGCGAGCTCGAACAGAAAGCGAAAATGCCGCTTCCTCGATTGGCTTTGGCAAACGTCTTCGGCCAGACTCCCTCCCCTGAGGCCGCTCTGGCCACGGTGACACCGTTGCCGCAACTCGACGAGCGGGCGATCGTAGCCGAAGCGCAGGCGGGCTGCCGCGCTGCCTTCGAGGAACTCGTGCGCCGTTACGACCGCGACGTCCTCCGCCTCGCCCTCAACCTCATGAAGCGCCCAGAGGACGCCCGCGACGTCTACCAGGAAGCCTTCCTCAAGGTCTACCGCAACCTCCACCGCTTCCGTTTTGAGTGCAGCTTTTACACCTGGCTCTACCGCATCGTCACCAATGTCTGCCTCGATCACCTGCGCCGCCGTCAGGCGCGCCCTGAGGATCAGGCCCCGGAACTGAATACCAGCCATCACGAAGAAGGCATCACCGACTTCTTTGAACGCCAGCGCGAGCATCGCCCCACCCTCGATCCCGAGCGCCAACTCTTCGGCAAGGAAATCCAATTGCGGCTGGCCAGCGCTATGGAGCTTCTCTCGCCTCGTGAGCGTGTCGTTTTTGAAATGAAGCACTACCAGGGGCTTAAGCTTCGCGCCATCGGCGATGCCCTCGGCACCACCGAAGAAACCGTGAAGAATTCCCTATTCCGCGCCACGCGCAAGCTCCGCAGCCAGCTGGGAGAGCTGCTGTGAGCGCCCGCCGCCTGACTCGCTGCGAAGACATCGCGCCCCTGCTGGTTTTTTACGCCTGCTTCGAAGTCGACGAACGCGAACGCGCCGAGATTGACGCCCACTTGGCGGCCTGCGAAGTCTGCGCTAAGCAGCTTCATGAGGAGAACAGCTTTCAGACCGCGTTGTGCGAAGCGTCACAGCCGGCCGATGAACTCGATCCCTCCGGAGCGTTGCTGGCGCAGTGCCGCAGTGAACTGGCCGAAAAACTCGATGATTTGCAGGCGCCACCGGTCCGCGAGCAGTGGATGCCATTCGGCTGGTTGCGCCGATGGATGGTCCTGCGTCCCGCGTTGAGCGCCGGCGCCCTGGTGCTGCTCGGACTCGGCGTAGGTATTCAGATGTCGCCCTGGTTTTCGCGGGGAAATTCGGGCAACACTACCGACCAAGCTGTGAACGTAACCGCCTCGCCGCGGCTTAGTGACGAGGATCTCTCCAAGATGGCTGTCGCCGGCATCAATTTCGCGCCATCTCCCGATGCCGCCCCAGGAACCTTGCAGGTCCAAGTGCGCACCGAACAGCCCATCCAGATGGTCGGCAGCGTCGACAATGCTGACATGCGCCGCGTCCTCACCTATGTGGTCGCCAACGGCGAGCGTTTCGATCCCGGTGTGCGCCTGGATTGCCTGGATGCCCTCCGCGCTCGCGCGGAAGACGCGCAAGTTCGGCGCGCCCTGGTTACCGCCGCGCGCAAGGATCAGAATCCGGCGGTGCGCATGAAAGCGCTCGAAGCCCTCCGCGATTCCACTTCCGACGAGTCCGTGCGCGAAACGCTGCTGCAAGCATTGCAGCATGATTCCAACCCGGGCGTACGCGTCGAAGCGGTGAACTTGCTGGTGCACTCTCTGGATGGCGACGATTTCCCCGGTGGCAACATCGGCTTCAGCACTCCGCCTGCCGCTCCGGCTCCGGAATTGACGTCAACTCCCGGCATGGCAACACAGGGCGCCGAGTCCGGTGACGATTCCGTCGTGCGCGTCATTCGCGCCCTGGAAGACTTGCGTCGCACCGATCCTAACCGCTACGTGCGGTTGCGCAGCGCCGCCGCTCTGCGGCAGATCAACGCGCGCGATCTGCAGTGAGGGTACGTCTGCAACGTACCTTCGATCTGGCGCGGCGCCGTGAACGAAATTCGCGAGCGAAAATGAATTGGCAATCCATTGACGCGTTCTCGTCCACACGCCGCGGCACCTACCGCAGCATTGCGCTCGTGGCTCTTTCGATCGCGGCGGCCTTAGTTCCCGCGGTTGCTCCGATCGCGTGCGCTGCCGAGACGCTCGGTAACGATCCCGTCAAAAACAACGACGTAAGCCTTCCCCACGTCGCCGCGGATCGCACTGGCTCGATTCCCACCAAAGGCACCGCCACGCTGCACTTGACCGCCGATCTCGGCTCCGTCCGCGTCATCTCGCTTCCGCCGGGCGCCTCACCCGAAGTGCGCTACGCCGTGCACATCGAGACCGATGCGCGCACCCCGCTGGCCGAGCATTTGCTCGACCGCTACGCACTCACCGCTCGCAACGTCCCTGACGGCGTCGAAATCACGGGCACGCTTCCTCCGCAACTTTCGCGCCCTTCTTCAAACGGCGCGCAATTCTGGGTGGAATTCGAAGTCGCCGTCCCGCACGGTTACAACGTCGAAGTAAAAACCGATGCCGGCGATATCCAAACCCAGGACATTGGCGGCGCAGCGCAGCTGGTCACCCAAGGCGGCAACATTCGTACCGGACGCATCGGCACGGAACGCGGCCGCGACGATTCCGCCACCGTCGTCGCTAAACTCGAAACCGAGGGCGGGCACATCCAGGTCGCCGACGTCGCCGGCGATCTCAACGCCTTCACCGCCGGCGGCCACATCAACGCCGGAAACATCGCCGGCGACGCACATTTGCACAGTGGCGGAGGCCACATCCGCGCCGGACAGATTCACGGCCGCGCCGATCTAGAAACCGACGGCGGCAACATCACCATCGGGCAGGCCGGCAGCTTCGTAGCCGTGCGCACAGGTGGCGGGCAAATCGATTTCGGCGAAGTGCGTGGCTCGGTCCGCGCGCAAACCGGCGGCGGCGGTATTCGCATCATGTACGTTTCCGGCCCATTGGAAGTAGAGTCCAGCGCCGGCAGCATCTGCCTGACGCGTGTTGCAGGCACCGTTCGCGCCGCCACTGCCGGCGGCACCATCCGCGCGTGGATCAATCCCGATGCTCCGTCTTCTCGCGGCGGCACCGTGCATCTCGCTGGATCATCGCAGCTCACTTCCGGCAAGGGCGACATTGTTGTCTTTCTCCCCCGCAATCTGGCCGCGGACATTGACGCCGTCGTCGAATCCGGAGGCGAGCACAAGATTGACGCGGATCCGGCCTTGGCGCTGGCCGTACAGCAGACACCCGGCGCGCATGGCGCCTCGTTGCACGCCTCAGCCAAGCTGAATGGCGGTGGCCCTCCGCTCAAACTGCGCACCAACTCGGGAACTATCCGCCTGCAATTTCTCGACTCGGAAGTCGCGCTGCGCGAATCGCTGATCCGCGAACAGCGCGAGCGTCTCACCCAGTACGGCGTGCAGTTGATGCCTGCGGGATTTGATGTTCCGGAAATTGCACAGAGCCGGCTGGAAGCGCAGGCGCCGGAAGATAAAGGCGACTGGCTGGAAAATTGGATCAATCGCATGGAAATCGCCTTCTGGGGCGGCACGCGCGAAGATCCCGAGGAATTTCGCAAGCACCTAGTGAGCTGGCCGACGCCGCCCTATCCGGAAATTGCGCAGAAGGCCGGAGTCCAGGGCCTGGTCCGCCTTGAAGTGCGCGCCACCAAAGACGGTCGCGTCGAAGTGTTGAAACTGCTCGAAGGCTCTCCGACTCTGGCCGATGCGGCCATCTCCACCATGAAACTCTGGCGCGTTAACCCGTCGTGGGTCAGCGCGAAAAAAGGTGATGTGATCTCAACGGTGACATTCAACTTTCAGTTGCAGCACTAAGGAGTATTTTTCGTTCGCACCAAGAATTCGTATCGAGCCGCTCTTTTTTCGATTCCGTGTCTTTCATTGGGAGAACCGGGGCCTCAACCCCGGCGTAGAGCCGCAAGGAACAGGCTTTAGCTCCTGAAGAAGGCCTTTTGCAAGAAGTGGAATCCGGCGAGCATCACGTGCGAGCGGCCAAAGATTTTCTTCAGGTCCCGGGTCCCGGAGTCTTTCGGTCAACCGCAATTGTTCTCGAGGGGGTAAAACGTATGTTGCGCCGTTCCTCTGTAGTCCTCGCCGCATTCTTCGCTTTGATTCTGGGAGCTGCTTTTGCTGCTCCGTCTTTTGCCATCAGCAAGGAATTTAATCAAACCTATCCGCTTCAGCCGGGCGGCACTTTCGAGCTGCAAAACGTCAACGGCACCGTGGATGTTCAAGTCTGGGATCGTGATGAAGTCGAAGTGCGCGCGGTGAAGACCGCCAAGCATAAGGAATCCGACCTCGAGCTGGTAGCCATCGACGTGGAGGCGAAGGGGAGTTCCGTCTCGGTCACCACCCGCTATCCGCCAAATGAAGGCGTCGAAGTCGCCGTCGAATATGTCGTGCACGTTCCCCACTGTGCGCACGTGGAGCATCTCGGCACCGTCAACGGCACTCTGCGCGTCGCCGGCGTCGAACGCGTCGAAGACCTGCGCACCGTGAACGGCAACATTGAGGTCTACGAAGGCGGCGGGTCGGTCCACGCGCACACTACCAATGGCAACGTACACCTGGAGCTTCTGCACGTGCAGGACAAGACCGGCGCGACCGCGGAAACCACCAACGGCTCTTTGCTTATCGCCGTTCCGGCCGACACCCAGGCTGACGTCGAGGCGCGCTGCTTGAATGGAAGTTTTTCCTCCGAGCTGCCGCTCTCGCTCGCCAGCTCACAGCGTCCCCGCGAAACTCACGGCCGCCTAGGCAAAGGCGGATCGCCCATCAAGCTCCACACCGTGAATGGCGGAATCCGGGTTGTCGCTCTCCGGTCGACGGTTTAGCGTTTGCCGCGTCTAAATCGGTAAGGAGAAAGACGACATGAACAGGAATATTTCGGTCGCGGGCGCCGGAATCGCGCTGCTCGTGCCGGTGTTGATGGCGCTGCCGGGCCATTCCGCTCCCGCACAGGAAAAAAGTATTCAGGAAAACGATAGTCAGGCGGTGGTCGCCGGTATGCCGGGACAGAAAGTCCGCACGATTCAGCGGCTTCCAGGCAAGCGTATAGAGTCTGTCACGATCGTTAACGACGAAGGTCCCAGCTGGCTGGGCATCGAAACACACGAAGTCACCGCCGACAAAGTCAAGGAACTCAAACTCCCCGCCGAGCGAGGCGTCGTCGTTGGGCGCATTGCTCCGGACAGCCCCGCCGCCAAGGCGGGCCTCAAGGAAAACGACGTCATCACAGAAGTCGAAGGGCAACGCGTGGAAGGTGCCCTGCAATTCAGCCGCATGATCCACGAAATTCCCTCCGGGCGCACGATTCGGTTGACCGTCTGGCGGGATGCGAGATCACAAACGCTTAGCGCCACTCTCGGAGAAGCCGAACAGGTCCACCGCGGCTGGATGAACACCCAACCCGGCGCATTCGCCTTTAGCATGCCGGAAGTGGGAATTCCTGATGTACAGGATCTGGATTTACCGGAAATTGCTGACCTGCCGTCGATGGAATGGGATGGCGGAAATCTGCTGATGCCTGGCGTCGTGCCGGGTATACGGCCGCGCCTGGGAATTGATGCCGAAGACATCAGCGGGCAGCTCGGCGCATACTTCGGCGTGCCTGATGGCGAAGGCATTTTGGTCCGCCACGTGAATCCCGGCTCCGCCGCCGAAAAAGCCGGCGTGAAGGCCGGTGATGTCATCACCTCGTTCAACGGCGAACGTCTGCGCTCGCTTGGAGAGCTCCGCCAGAAGCTCTCGGCCAGTAACGACGACAAGCCGGCGAAGCTCGGCGTCCTCCGCAACAAGAGCAATATCACCCTGACCGTGGAGCTGCCCTCAGCGAAGAACAAGCCAGCTCACAAACTTTCGCGCAGCACGAAAATCTGAGGCAGTCGCCACCGCGCCTCGCGTCCCTCGTGGCGTTGAGATCCACCTACAACGACCGCAAGGATCTTCCCTGGCCACATGCGCCGCGCGCTGTATGACAAATTTTTCAGCGCGGCCGTTCATCGCTTCCGTACTTTCGCGCCAGGCGAAACGGACGCGCGGCCGCATCCACGATCCAGGAGCGTCTCTCCTCCGCTCCGGCAACCCAGTCTTCTTCCGTAGGCGAAAGCGAAAGACGCAGCAGATACGCTGGGCCTTGCAGCAATCCTCCGCGCATCCTTATGCGAAAAGCCGCGCGCTCAAATATTCCGAAACCAGCAGACTCGCCCGCAGGTAGGCGTCGCGCAATTCTGCCGGCGATATGAATAGCTGCGGAGTCGGAACGCAGGAAACTCTTGATCTTTGCGGGAACGCGCGCGCCGAGAACATTTACCGCGAGCAATAGTGCGAGCCGCAGCATCCGCTCCGCGCTGACTTCTTGCGCGGCGGAGATCGCGCGGTCCCAATCGACGTTCTGCTGAGAGATCAGCGCCGCAACATCGGCAACCCACATCAGCCGGGTCCAGAAATGTTTCGCCGCGTGAATGCTGATCAGCATCAACTCATCTTCGACGGACAAAACGGGAACCTCGCGGCCGTCAAACCGCACGCTCGCGCGCCGCAAAAACAGCTTCTCGACCGGAATCGGCCGCGGGTGATACCGAAAGGTCTTTTCGGTATGAAACTCAATCATCAGCTTGGTATCCGGTCGGACAAAGACGTACTCGCCGGGAAACTTCCCGGCCTCCATCGATTTGACCGTCACTTTGGACTCGTAGCCGAGCGCCACCATGGTCTCGATCGCCCGCCGCATATCCGCGCTTCGCGCCACAAAATCCAGATCGGAATACCGCCTGCTGCCGGGATCTCCATAGCAGCGCGCCGCCAGCGCCGGTCCTTTAGTCAACAGGATTTCGATTCCCACAAAAGCAAAACGTTCGAGAACGCGAAACAACTCCGCGGTAAGACTCAACGTAAAAATGATCTGCGATCGTTGGGCATCCTGCAGTTGCCGGCAGACTTCCACGGGCGGATCAATGTCCGCAGCTCGCAGGCGTGCGCCCACGAGCGGCAGCAAGCCGTGCTCATCGGCAAGCGCCAGAAGGCGCGGCCAGTCCAGCGGCTTGCCGAGGGCCTCGGTCAGGCTGGACGCATCGGCACTGGGGCGCGTGCACGCAAGCAGCGCCAGCCATTCCGGTGTCACGTCGGTGTCGGTGGCGCGATTTGGAGAAAGCTTTTGCACGGCGATTCCGCTGGACGCGATGGCGTGAAATCCGCGGCCTCTTCAGGTTTAACGTACCCCCGAAGCATACGCAACGCGAAGCGCGCACACCAGTGCGCGTGCCGGTTGCGAAACGAGAGGTAACTCCCTGGAACGCTGCCTTGTAGAGTGGAGAAACTGGAAAGGTGTCAGCCGCCTTTCGGCGGCAAGGCGGAGAAGGAACCTTCAAACGCGGCGTACGGGAAATGCGGCTCTTGGTGGTCATCAAGAACCGCGCCGTCTCGTTCTACCCAGGCGTGGGCCTCAAACACGCCATTGCTTTTACGCGTTCCAATGCGCAGCGCCGAGGAAATTCCCTGGCGCTCGAGCAGCCACCACAGCGCGAGAGACTTCTGGAGGCAGGTTGGCGATCCAATTCCATACCTGGCCGCGGCTCGCACCATGCGCACTGTTCGATGGACCTCGCTCGATTTCGGACCCGCAGCGATCCGATGCGCCTTGTTCAAGGCCGGAAGAACTCCTTGCAGCGCCGAGTGCGTTCCGCGGAATCCGCGAATCGTTAGGCTGATGGAAATGAGACGCAGCAGGATCCAGGCGCGCAAGAACAGTCGGCGCGAGGCAGGCTCCAGCGATTTAAATCGTTGAAGTCGTTCCCACATCAGATCGAACCACTTGCAGCAAATTATTTTCGAGCAGCTTCTCCAGCAAGTCTACGAGATCGCCGCGCAGAGTCTCCGCCTCAACGTCAAACTCGCTGAGCAATTGCTGGTAAGCCGCCTCGATGTTAGGGAAACTGGTAATGACCGTCCACATACGCGTTCCAATTTGATCCAACCCGAAGTAACGTTCGGTGTCGAGGTTGAGAAACACCGATTCGTTATCGAGAAAACGCACCATCACATGCGCCGGAACGACGACACGATCCGTGAACACGATCATTTTCCCTCGCACCGGGACGTGAAGATCGTACTCGACCGCACGCTAATACGAAAGCAAAAGGCCAGCTCCATCTTGACGCTGGCCCGATGCAGAAATGCCTTCAGCCCGCCGCTAGGATTTCTTTTTAGCGGCCTTCACCCTGGTTTCGATGCCTTTGTCCATCTGCGCCAGGGCATCGATTCCCTGTTTGGCCTGTTGCCCGTAAGGCCCGTTGGGATCCAGTTCCACGGCCTTCTGATAGGCTTCCAGCGTACCGGGCAAGACGGTGACCTGCATCTTATCGCCGACCTGCTTATACTCCATCGCGCCGACCAGCGAGGCCCCGAGCAGATACCAGGCCTGCGCGCTCTTCGGATCGATTTCCGTGGATTTTTTCAGCGGCTCGACGGCTTCCTTCATCTTTCCGGCGTTATACAGGGTGATGCCTGCGTTGCGCCATGCCTGCGCGGCATTGGCGGGTTCGAGCTCGGCGCTTTTCTGATACGCCTCCATGGCCTCGGCAGTCTTGTTGGAACGGCCAAGAATTCCGCCGAGGTTGTTGTAGTAAGCCGCGGTAGGTTTGAGCGCCACGGCTTGCTTGTATGCGTTGGCGGCATCGTCGGGACGTCCAGCAGCTTCATATGCGTCCCCCAGGCGGGCCAAGATCAGATGCAGGTTCGGATCTTTCTCCGGTGCGCCCGACTTCGCGGCTTCTAATTCGGTTACCGCTTTGCCTGAAAGATCGGTGACCTGCGTCTTGAGCGCGTCGCGCTGATCGGCGGGAGCCTTGGCGAGATCGGCCTTGGCCTGGCCAACCTGGCCAAGCAGCGCAATGCCGGCGTCAAAATGTTGTTTCATCCCGGCGAATTTCGCTTTATCTTCCGCAGCCTTCTTCTGCTGTTCGGCCGCTTCGGCGCTCTGCTTTCCGACCAGGTCTTTGAAATTCATCACAACTCTGGGCGTATCGGCGCCGCGCACCTGAACCTGCGCCGCCTTGTAGGGCCCGTTGGGAGCTGGAAGCTCGACGATCAGCGAATAGACTCCGGAACGCAGGCCGCGGATGGTGAAATTGCCGTCCTTGTCCGATTTGGTGGTGGTCTTAGTTCCCTGGTCGCCGACAGCTTCAATGGTCATATCCGCCCAAGGTTTGCCGGCGACGTCCAAAAGCTGGCCGTTGATGACGCCGTCGAGCTGCGCGGAGGCGCGCGGCGCCGCGGCGCACACCAGCGCCGCCACAAACAGCACAGCCAACGCGAAAATCCTGTTTCCGTTGGACCGCGACACGGTCAAGTCCATTGGCTTCATACTCCACTCTCCTTTGCCACAGAAAACCTCTACCCCGAAGTTCCCCGCGGCACGAGCCCTATTATCTCCATTTTGCGGCGGATTCCAAGCCTTCAAGACCGCGCCGACGCCACGCGCTGGTAGGGAATCGGATCGGGGACGCCCGCTTCGGCGAAGGCTCGCAGCCGCAACAAGCAACTGTCGCAAACACCGCAGGCTAAGTCCTGCCCCTGGTAGCACGACCAAGTTAGATGCAACGGCGCGCCCCATGCGATGCCGCGACGAATAATCTCACTTTTCTTCAGCGTGATCACCGGGGTGACAATTTCGATTTCTGTTTCCGGCCGCGTGCCGACGCGAATGACTTCCTGAAACGCGCGATAGTATTCCGGCCGGCAATCCGGATATCCGGAACTGTCTTCCGCGACGGCTCCGATGTAAATCGCTCGTGCGCCGATGGCTTCGGCCCAGCTGACCGCTACGGAAAGAAAATGCGCGTTGCGAAAGGGAACGTAGGTGACCGGAATGCTGCTGCCGTGCGCGCCGGTCGAGTGCAGCTCATTTTCCGGGACGGCGATGCTCTGGTCGGTGAGCGCGGAACCTCCGATGGCACGGAAGAGATCGAGGTGCACGATCAATCGGTCGCGGGCGGCGATGGCGTAGAAATCGGCGATCTCGCCGAAGGCACGGCGTTCGCGCTCTTGCGTACGCTGGCCATAGCTTGCGTGAAGGAATGCGACGTTGGCAGGGCCGTGACTCTCGCGCGCGATGGCCGCGCTGACGCAAGAGTCCATGCCACCACTTAAGAGCACTACCGCTTTGTGTGCATCGCTCATCATGCTGCTCTAGACGCCCTTTGTGGCGGGGTGCCAGACGAACTTGTGTAACTGCAATCCCAAGCGAACCGGCAGTTCATCCGCCAAAATCCATTCCACCAGCTGACGCGGCTCAAGTCCCTGCCATTTCCCTTCTGGATCGTCGAAAACCGGCGAAAACAATACCTGACGTACGCGTGAGGCAAGTTCGTGCCGCGCCGTAAATTCCCGCGCAAATTCGTAATCACGCCGCGAAGACAAAACAAACTTCACTTCATCCTCCGGCGTAAGCACATCCAGATTTTGCATGTCGAAAGTATCGGCTTCGCCCGAATCCGGGCACTTCACGTCCACGATCTTGATGACTTTCCTTGGCAGACGGCCCACAAAACGTTCGCCGCTGGTTTCGACCATCACCGTGTAGCATGCAGCCAGTAATTTTTCCGCGAGCTGATAAATTTCCGCCTGGAGCAGCGGCTCGCCTCCGGTGAGTTCGACGAGAGGAACCCCGGGGGATACGGATGGCGATGCGTTCCCACGGCGGCCGGCGAGCTCATCGACGCGAGTCATGACTTCCTCGACCGTCATTTTCCTTCCGCCATGAAATGCGTAGGCGGTATCGCACCAGGTGCAGCGCAAGTTGCAGCCGGTTAACCGCACAAAAATACAAGGCAAGCCGGCGCGGGTGCCTTCTCCCTGGATCGATTTGAAGATTTCGGTGATGACCATGACGTTGCTTCCAAGATCGCTACGACGAGCCGGAGCCCGAGGTCGATTTGCGCGAGACTTTACGGGAAACCAGCAGAATCACTCCGGAAATCAGCATGAAAGCGATGACTAGCCGAGGGTAGCCCGGCGCCAAGCCCATGGCGCGAAACACCAGGATGTAACCGATCATTACGAGAAGCACTGGGGTGAAGATAATGTAGAAGGCGCGATTCATTTCGTGGTTAACGGCGCCGCTTCAGAAAGCGGTCGCTAGAAACGGCTACTTTTTAATAATCACAACGATGCTTCCCAAGTACTACGTAACCCCTTTGGAATCATAACGATCACCAAAAACATAGGGTGGCACCCCCCGACGCCGTTAACCACCGGGCCGATACTGAGCGCTGGTGGTATCCGTTTCCCAAACGATGGTGTCTGTGATACGCGCGCCTGGCGGTAAGTCTTTTAGATTCTGCGTGATCTGGTCGTAAAAGTACTTGGCCATATTTTCCGCCGAGGGATTCACGGTGCGGAAAGCCTCCAGATCGTTCATGAATTGATGGTCAAGGCCGCCGATAATTTCCCGCATGACGTGCTTGAGTTGGGTAAAGTCGCACAGCAGGCCGATGGAATCCAGTTGAGGGCCTTCCAGGGTTACGCGAACGCGGTAGTTGTGGCCGTGGGGATTCTCGCACTTGCCGCGATAGCCGCGCAGAGCGTGACCCGCCGAGAACGTTTCTTCCACGCTGACTTGAAACATTGGATTCCCTGTGACCCTGAATTCCGCAGGCTGGGTACTGGTTTGCCTGCCTACTTACCCGCTTCGCCCTGACTCAGGAATCGCTGTACGTCCGCCAAGTCTCGGGTTAGCCCGTAGGCCGGAAGCGACTCCAAGAAAATTTTACCATAGGGCATGCGTTCAATCCGGCTATCCAACAAAGCGAGAACACCGCGATCGGTCTTGGTGCGGATGAGGCGCCCGAAACCCTGTTTAAGGGCGAGAACCGCCTGAGGCACCTGAAATTCGGCGAAGGCGTTGCGACCGTCTTCGTTGAGGGCATTAACGCGCGCGGCGACGATGGGATCGCTGGGAACGGCAAAGGGCAAACGGTCGACGATGACGCAGGAGAGCTGGTCGCCGGGAACATCAACACCCTGCCAAAAGCTGGAAGTGGCGAACAAGACCGCGCCCGGAGTGTTTTTGAAGCGCTCCAGCAAGACGGAGCGGGGCGCGGTGCCTTGCAGCAGCAGCGGGAACTTCACGCGAAGGCGCACGCGTTCGAACAAGTCCTTCATCTGCGCATAACTGGTGAAAAGACAGAAAGCGCGCCCCTGGCTCAGTTCCAGGAGCGTGACGATTTCGGCGGCGGCGGACGCCGCGAAACCTGGGCTGCGGACATCGGGTAACAAGGGTGGCAAGTACAGCAAGGCCTGGCGGGCCCAGTCAAACTCCGGTGGCAACGCGCCTTCTTTGGAGTGGTCGAGACCAACACGCTGGCGAATGTATTCGAAGCGGCCGCCGACGGTGAGCGTTGCCGAAGTAAGAACCACGGTGTCGAACTGTTCGAAGAGGCCCTCGCGCAGAATCTGGCTGACGTCGATGGGCGTAGCGGCAAGAAACACGCCTTTGTTCCGGCGTTCGAACCAGTAGACAAAATTCCGCTCGTTGGATTCAAACAGGAAGGTCATCTCCTGGCGAATCTCAAAACTGCGCCGCGCCAGGCGCGTCAACTCTTCGGGTTTGGAAGTGAGCGCCGCGAATTCCGTTTCCAGGCCTTGCAACGCAGTAGTCAACGCGTCGTAGGCTTCGCGATGCTGCTCGAGGAAAGCCTCGCGCTCGTTGCGGGAGAAAGGAAAGCGCCCGTCACGCGCGGGAAAGGAGTCGAAGAAGCTGCGAGACTTTTCGCGGATACGCTGCGTTCGCCGAAGTAAGGCCGCCGAGCCGAGCTTGAGCAGTCGCAGCGCCTGGTCGGCATCGCGCGCCAGCTCTTCAAAGCGGTAGTTCGATATCTGTCGGCCGAAGTAGTCGCTGGCGGTGTCTTCCATTTCGTGGGCTTCGTCGAAAACGACCGCGGAGTATTCCGGCAGGATACTCCCGAAATCATCCTGTTTGAGGGCCAGATCGGCGAAAAACAGGTGATGGTTGACGATGATCAGGTCGGCTTCTTTGGCGCGCTGATGCATGGCGGTTACGAAGCACTCGCTGAATTGCGGACATCTTTGCCCGGTGCAGGTATCGCGGCGGGCATCCAGGCGCGCCCACAGGTCGGAATCGTCGGGCAAGAAGGTCAGCTCCGCGCGATCGCCGGTTTCGGTCAGCTTCGACCAATCCTGAATCTGGCGGAAGGCGTCGATTTCATCCATGCCCTTGAGCATGGGTTGATCGACCATCTGATGGGCCTTGATGCGGCACAGAAAATTGGAGCGCCCCTTCATGACCGCGACTTTCAGATTGGGTGCGAAATGTTTCTGCAGAAATGGAATGTCTTTCTGGAACAACTGCTCCTGGAGCGACTTGGTGGCGGTGGAAATGACCACGCGGCGCCCGCTGCAAATGGCCGGCAGCAGATATGCCAGAGTCTTGCCGGTGCCGGTGCC
This sequence comes from Candidatus Eiseniibacteriota bacterium, assembly GCA_035607215.1. GTDB lineage: Bacteria > Acidobacteriota > Terriglobia > Acidiferrales > UBA7541 > Acidiferrum. The sequence goes on along the minus strand of DATNCJ010000075.1, from coordinate 3,869 downwards.
GGCCTCGACGATGGCGTGGTGATGCTTCTCGAAGGCGTCGTGGACCAGCTCGGCCATCTCCAGTTGAGCGCGGCGATGCTCGTAGCCGCCGATCATGCAGCGCTCCAGCAGGCCGCCGGGCCCGAAGACATCGCGCATGGAAACTTTTTCAGCCGACGTCGCGGAAGTAGAACTTGGATTTCCCTGGGCGGCTTCGGCTGCGAATTCCCGTGCGACCGTGGGATCGTCTTCCAAAGGAATATACACGCGCTCGGGATTCGAACGGGTGGCGGGGATCGGCGAGGCTTTAGCGCCGTTCTCTGGCGTCTCCCGCCGTTCGCGCCGCTCTGAAATGGAGATTACGCGTTTGGGCAAACCCCGCCTCACACAACTGTACACACGTACAGTTTGGCTATGCATCCACGATAGCACATCGCAAGACATGCCAATTACAGGGCCGAGACCGCTCAGACGGTTTGAGTTTTGGGCAATGCACCCTGTGTTTCTCTCAGCCGGCGCGCTGACAGGGACTACCATTTCTTTGGGGACCGCCCGGCGTCCACCTCTCTTCTTTACGAAGACGCCGCGTTTGTCAGTGGGGGATACCGAATGAAACGCTTCTCAGCTGTTATTCCTGTGGTGATTCTTGCCCTGTTGGGGATTCACGTGGCGCGGCAGCGCCATTCCGTTGAATCCGCTCAAAAAAGGAGCGCCCATTCGGGCGTGACAAAGGCGGGATCCGCGGGCGAGCCAGGCGTCGCAGCTGCGGCGATGGTTCGGGCCCATGGGGCCGAGGCATACGGAAAGTTGCCGCTCAGCTTCGAGCGCAATCAGGGACAAAGCGATGCGCGGGTAAAATTTCTGGCGCGCGGCGCCGGCTATTCGGTTTTTTTGACCAGTAACGACGCCACCATCCGTGTCGATGCCAAGAGCCCAGGGCGCAGCAAATCCGACACGGCCGCTACCACGAGCAGCTCCGTGATTCGCCTGGTTTTGGCGAACTCCAATCCCAACTCCGCCAGCGAGGCGTTGGAGCCGCAAGCTGGTCGAAGCAACTATTTCATCGGCGACAATCCCGCCAACTGGCATCGCGACATCGTGCAATTCAGCCGGGTGAAATATTACGGCGTGTATCCGGGAGTGGACCTGATCTACTACGGGAACCAGGGGCAACTGGAGTCGGACTACATCGTGGCGCCGGGCGCCGATCCGGCGCAGATCGCGCTGAAAATTTCGGGAGCGGAGCGGCTGAGCGTGGACGAGCAGGGCGATCTTGCGCTTACTACGTCCGCGGGGGACATCTTGCTGCGCCGCCCGCACGCTTACCAAGACTCCGGCAGCGGCACGCAAGAAATCGCCGCGAACTATGTGCTCACCGCCGAGAACCGCGAACAACGCGTGCGCATCCAGCTTGGCCCGTATGACAGGCGGGAGCCGCTTATCATCGATCCGGTGCTTAGCTACTCCACTTATCTTGGCGGCGCGACTAGTCAAAACATCGCCGGGATCGCGGTGGATGCCACGGGCTTCGCGTACGTCACAGGATTCACTTCCTCGAGCGACTTTCCAGTGACGGCCGGGGTGTTGCAGACGACGCTGGCAAATACCAAGTCGGTAGCCTTCGTCACAAAGCTGAAGCAGGACGGCACCGGACTGGTCTATTCCACGTTGCTGGGGGGCACCGGAGCGCAAGGAGATTCGGGCCGCGCGATAGCCATCGACAGCAACGGGAACGCGTACATCGTGGGTTTCGCGAGCTCCACCGATTTCCCGATTATCTCCGGTACCGCGTATCAGACCATCAATCGCGGAGGCGGCGGGTTCTTCACCGAGATCGATCCTGCCGGCGCGAATCTGGTTTACTCCACGTATCTGAGCGGCACTGGCGTCGATCGGCTGCAAGCCATCGCTGTGGATGCTACCGGGAACGCGTACATCACCGGCGCGACGACATCCACGGACTTCCCGCTGGTGCCCGCGACTGCCATTCAGACCACGAACAACGCCATCGGCAGCCAGATCGGGACGGCTTTCTTGTCACGCATCAATCCGGCATCGGTGGGCCTGGGATCGCTGGTGTATTCGACATTCCTGGGCGGCAGTAAGGAAGATTCCGGACTCGGGGTGGCGGTCAACAGCAGCAATACCGCCTTTATCACTGGTTTCACCAAGTCGCCTGACTTTCCGATGGTGGCGACCAACACCGGTTTTCAGACCACGCTGAAAAACGCCACCGGCGGTAATGCCTTTGTGGCCAAGATCGATACTTCGCAGCCGAACCTGCTGGCGTACTCCACATATCTGGGTGGCGGACCCAACGGCTTCGGAAGCAACCCGGGTGAAGTCGGCAGCGCGATCGCACTCGGCCCGACCGGCGATGCGTACATCACCGGAATTTCGTTCGCGACCGACTATCCACTGATAGGCGCACTGGACAGCGTCAGTAATACGCCAAATCAGAAGGCCATCGTTTCGCGCATCGATACCACAAAATCGGGCACGCCTTCTCTGGTGTACTCCAGCTATTTCGGAGGCACGGTTCTTAGTCTGGGCGGCGTAGCGCCTGGCGTGGATCTGGGCTTCGGCATCGCCATCGATCCCGCGGGTAACATTTATCTTGCGGGGACCAGCGGGAGCGCGGATTTTCCGGTCACGCCGGGCGCCCCGCAGACCAGCATCGTGGGCACGCAAAACGCGTTCCTTGCGGAGTTGAATCCCACGGGGAGCGGTGTCTTGTTCGGAACGTTTCTGGGAGGCAGCATCGAATCGGCCAACGCGCTCGCGCTGGATCAAGCGGCGCCAGCAAATGCGTATGTTGCAGGCATTACCTCCGGCAATTTTCCGACGACCGCCGGCGCGTTTCAGACCGTAAATCACGTGAGTGGAGCCAGCAACAGCAACGGCTTTGTCGCCAAGATTTCGCCCGGCGCGGTGACTGGAGTGTTCGCATCGCCAACAACCCTGAATTTCGGCACCGTGACGCTCAACACCACGAGCCCGAACAAAACAGTGACACTCTTCAACGCCACGGCTTCGGCCATAACCATCACCGGGACTAGCTTTACCGGGCCCAACGTGATCGATTTCGGGCAGGCGTCGAGCACTTGCAGCGCGACGCTGGCCGCAGGGGCGTCGTGCACATATGACATCTTCTTCAGGCCCACAAGTTCGGGCGCGGAATCGGCAACGTTCAACATCGCCGACAGCGATACTTCCAGCCCGCAGACCGTTGCGCTCAGTGGCCTAGGCGGCGGGGGCGGCACTACTCCGGATTTCTCACTCACGACCCCCACAACGGCGACCGTTACGGCTGGCAGCAGCGCCACAGTCACTGCCACGCTGGCGGCGCTGAATGGATTCAGTGGCAGCGTATCCCTGAGCTGCACGGGGGCACCGATAGGTTCCACATGCACGTTTTCGCCAGGCAGCGTGTCTGTGAGCGGCAGCACTCCGGCAACGTCGACCGGCACGGTGACCACCACTGCGCGGAGTCTGATGATGCCGTTGTCGCCGCGGATCGTTGGGCACGGTCCCCAGGGTCTGTTGATTGTGCTCGGGTGTAGCTTGGTTGCGTTGGTATCGTTGTGGATGGCATCGCGGCATAAGCTGCGGAGACTTGCGTGGGTTGGAGCTGCGCTTGTTGCGCTGACGTTGAGCAGCTGCAGCAATGTAAACTCCGGCAACCATACGCCGAGCGGCGGTGGCACCCCGGCCGGGGTCTATACGCTGACGGTCACGGGAATCTCCGGCACGCTAACGCATTCCAGCACTGTATCTTTGACAGTGAACTGAACGGAGCAAAGGCCGCACGTTCATCAATACCTCCACGAGAAAACGCCGGCAGCAGCTGCGGCTATCTTAGTTTTTGCAATTTTCAGGCCGGCTGCGCG
>DATNCJ010000031.1:0-18961 GCA_035607215.1 Candidatus Eiseniibacteriota bacterium | reverse complement strand
CCCCGCGATCGGGTGATCGCCTCGCTGAAAAAATACGGAATCGCGTTTGATGCCGCCGCCTCGGACGAGCAGCTCCGCTCCGTTCTTGCCGAGTTTTACGCACGGCGCACGCTCACTCACCAACCGATTGATCCGCAGGATTGTGCCGTGGCGATTCTTTTTCTCGCCGGCCCGCAGTCGAGGTGCACGACCGGCCATCTGATCCCCGTCGATGGAGGCTTGACCGAAGCCTTTCTCCGATAATTCAGCGCGGGATTCTCAAGATCTTTTTGGCTTCGATTCTCGCCACGCCGCCAAATGTTGATATGGACTTGATCGCGGATCGCAAAGCTCTCGTCGCCGTAGACTTAGGCGCGCAAAGCTGTCGTGTGTCCATCCTGTGCTGGAATAGCGGCGAACCGCACATTCAGCTCGTTCACCGTTTTCCCAACGCTCCCCGCGAAACATCTACGGGCCTGCGGTGGAATGTCGAAGGAATTTTCTTGGGGATCGATCGTGGTCTTCGTATCGCCGGGACCAAAGCTCCCGAGGGCATAGCCTCCATCGCCATCGACGGCTGGGCCGTTGACTACGTGCGCCTGCTCGAAAACGGATCTCCCGTTGCTGATTCCTTTTGTTATCGAGATCCGCGCACAGAGGAGGCGGAAAGGGAAATCCACGCGCTCCTACCCGCCTCGCGATTGTATGCGTTGACCGGCGTTCAGATTCTCCGCATTAACACGCTGTACCAGCTCTATGCGGACAAACTCGCCAACGACGATCCGACGCTTCCGTGGATCAATCTTCCCGAATTCATGACCTATCGCCTGTGCGGCAAAAGGGTCAGCGAGTACACCAACGCCACTCACTCCGGCCTGGTTGCTCTTGGCACCCACAAGTGGTGCGATACGATCTTCAACGAGTTGGGCCTGCATCTCCCCGCCGCTCCAGAAATTGTCCCCAGCGGATCGATCCTCGGAAATCTAACCGGCGATCTCGCGCAGCTTTCGGAATTCCGCGATACGAAAGTGATCGTTCCCGCGTGCCACGATACGGCCTCAGCGATTGCCGCCATTCCTGCCACCGGCAACGACTGGGCGTTCATCAGCTCCGGCACCTGGTCTCTGGTAGGCACGATTCTCGAATCCCCGTGTGTTTCCGACGCCGCCCGCGCCGCCAACTTCACAAACCTTGGCGGCATCGGTGGCAAAATCTGCTTCCTCAAAAACGTGAACGGAATGTGGCTCCTCCGCCAATGCATGGATGAATGGCAAAGACTCGGAGAACGCTGGTCACTCCCTGATCTGCTGTCTGCATGCGCATCTCTGCCGCCGCCGCAATCCTTGATCGACGTCGACGACCCGCAGCTGATACTCCCCGGCGACACGTTGAACAAAATCAACGAGCAGTTACGGCGCCTCGGTCAGACTCCGCTCGCCCCTGATCATGCCGGCATCCCGGCTATCGCAAACCTCGTCTTTCACAGCCTCGCCGCGCGCTATGCGGAAGTTCTCTCCGCCATCGCTAAAGTCACCGGAAAAAAACTGAAACGCCTCTTCATCGTAGGCGGCGGTAACCAGAACACGCTGCTCAACCGATTGACTGCCGAACGTGTAGGAATCGAAGTCGTTCTCGGCTCAACCGAAAGCACTACCATCGGCAATTTCGCTGTTCAACTCGCCGCCTTGCAGGGTGACTGCACTCCTTCCACAGGGGTTTCGGCAAACAGCGTCGCTCGATGGGCGGAGCGACTAATGTCACAATCACTGGCGCCCGTCAGCGATCCAGCCGCAGGCTGACCAGACCGGCAATGGCACTAGCAAACGCCACGGGAGGCTCATCCATGAAAGATCAATCCATCGAAATCGTCTGGAAAGTCCTCGATCGCCTCAACATCGAGCTTCCCTCCTGGGGCTTCGCTAACACCGGCACACGTTTCGGAAAATTCATTCAGCCTGCAGCCGCCACTTCAATCGAGGAAAAATTCAGCGACGCCGCGCAGGTCAACGCGGTCACCGGCGCCTGCAAGACGATGGCGCTCCACATCCAGTGGGATCTTCCGCGCGGCCTGAAAGATGTCAGCGCCGTAGAAAATCTGGCCAAGAAATTCGGTATTCGCCCGGGTTCCATCAATCCCAACATTTTTCAAAATCAGGAATACAAGTACGGCTCGATCGGTAACCCCGACTCCAAAATTCGCCGCACCGCTCTCGATCACATCCTTGAATGCGTCGCCATGGCCGACGCTCTCGGCTCGCGCGATATCTCCCCGTGGTTTGCCGACGGCTCCAACTATCCCGGCACACAAAATATCCGCAAGCGCCTGCGCTATTTCGAGGATGGCTTGAAAGAAGTTCACGCCGCCCTCAAGTCTGGCCAGCGCTTGCTGATCGAATACAAGCCCTTCGAGCCCGCCTTCTATCACACCGACATCGCCGACTGGGGCATGGCCTACCTCCTCGCGAAGAATTCTGGCCCCCAGGCCCAGGTTCTCGTGGACACCGGCCATCATTATCAGGCCCAGAACATCGAGCAGATCGTTGCCTGGCTGCTCCATCACAAAATGATGGGTGGCTTCCACTTCAACGACCGCCGCTACGCCGACGACGATCTCACCCTCGGCTCCATCGATCCCTATCAGGTCTTCCGCATCTTCCATGAGATCCATATGTTCGAATGGGAGACACAATCGACCGCCGACATCGCTTACATGGTCGATCAGAGCCACAACCTTAAAGGGAAAGTCGAAGCCATGATTCAGACCGTGTGCACCGCGCAGGAGCTTTGCGCGCGCGCAGCGCTGGTCGATCACGCACAGCTCGCCAAATATCAGCAGGATTGCTCGCTCGTCGACGCGGAAGAGACACTGCGCGGCGCCTTCTGGCACGACGTACGCCCCGCCGTTCGCCAATGGCGCAAATCCAAAGGCCTTCCCGAGGATCCCATGCAGGCGTTCCGCTCCAGTGGCTATCTCGAGCGCATCACCAAAGAGCGTGCCCAAAAAAATGTCGGCGCCAGCGCCAGTTATGCCTGATAGGTGGCGGACCTTCCACTAGATTCCGTCAGCCCTTCCCAGAAATGGTAGGATGGAAATGATCCCGGCCAGTGCTCCAGCCACTCGCCAGAAATCGGGTTGCTTTCGAAGTCCCGCCGCAAGGTCTCCCCATGATCGTTCGCACCGTTGAACAGGTTCGCCGCGTCTTCCGCATCATCGCCGGATTTACGCTGTTGCTGGCCGGCATAATCATGATCGTGACCCCCGGACCCGGTTGGCTCGTGATTCTCCTGGGCCTTGGCCTTCTAGCCGCGGAATTCGTGTGGGCCCGCCGCCTCATGGATCGCATCAAACGCGAGGGTGACCGTGTCCGCGACGCGGTATGGCGGCCCTCCAAAACTGTCGTTTCGGACCCCGCTCCGGGGTCCAACGAAGTGGAATAGTCTCATCGCCCTAGCAAACCCAGCACTCGTCGCTCGCTAAGGGGAGGTGTCATCGTGGAAGTCGGAATCATCGGCCTCGGCAACATGGGAACAGGAATCGCCAGAAGCCTGCTCGGCGCAGGTCACCAGGTCGCCGCCTACAATCGAACGCCAGCGAAAGCCGCAGCCCTGGCGTCCAGCGGCGCGACCGTAGCTGATTCGATTGCCGACGCCTGCCGCTCCGGCGTCGTCATCACCATGCTCGCCGATGACGCTGCTCTCGGGTCCGCCGCGCTAGCCAACGATGGCATTCTCGCCTCACTGCCTCGCGGTGGCCTGCACATCTCCTGCAGCACCATCAGCGTCGCCCTGAGTGACAAACTCACTGAGTCCCATGCCCGTGCCGGCCAATCTTTCGTTTCCGCGCCAGTGTTCGGCCGGCCAGAGGCTGCGGAGGGGGCCAAGCTGGCTGTGGTCGCTGCCGGAGAGAAAGCCGCACTCGACCGCTGCAAGCCGCTGTTCGAGGCACTGGGTCCCAAGCTCCTGGTCATCGGCGAAAAGCCCTCGCAGGCCAACGTCGTGAAGCTCACCGGCAATTTTATGATCGCCACCGTTCTCGAGTCGCTCAGCGAGGCCATCGCCTTCGCGCGCAAATCCGGTGTCGACCCTGCCGCGCTGCTCGATTTCCTCACCAGCACGTTGTTCAATGCTCCGGTTTACAAGACCTACGGCGGTCTGATCCTCGAAGGAAAATTCGAGCCTGCGGGTTTCGTGGTCTCACTTGGACTGAAGGATATTCGCCTGGTGCTGCAAGCCGCCGAGGCCAAGAGCGTCCCACTGCCGATCGCCAGCGTAATTCGCGACCGCTTCCTTACGGCGATCGGTCGTGGCCATCAGAACAGCGACTGGTCCGTGATCGCGCAGATCGCCGCCGAAGACGCCGGCCTCTCCATCACCAAATCCGCTGACGCTTAAAAGCCAAAAACAAAGCGCACCGGAGACTCGCTTTCTCCGGCGCGCTGGGTTGTCTTCCCTGACTTCTACACCAATTTGACGGACTTCACCTGCAAGGTGTCGCCCTTGACGTCGCCGGTTACATCCACGCGCAAATGATCCTTCTTATCTGACGCTTTCAGCGCCGCGACGATCGCTTTGTTACCGTCGGCGTCAAATTTTAGGAACTGCTTGTCGCTGGTGATCACGCCGAATCCGCTGGCCTCGCACTTCAGCGCGCAGGGTCGGGTGTGCGAGTCCGGGTCCGCCGCGACCTTCTTCGAGCAATTCACGTCCACCAGCGGCACACCCTTGTACGTTTCTCCCGCCGCCACTGCTGGAAGCGCCAGCATTCCCAACACCGCCAAATATGCGAGTTTCCCCATTAGATTCCTCCTGTGAGTTTGTTGCCGCGTTCTACCGATCGATTCACTGCGTATTGCGAACTGCCAACAGCCTTCCCAAGCTGCGCACCGGCGGTTCGTCCCTCACGCACCGCGCTAAGTTCCGCCAGCGCAAACGCGCCGATCGCGATCTCGACATCTCGCACTGCCAGGTCATAAAACATGCCCATCGTCAGCAGGTTGATCGCGATGCTCAGCAGCCAGGCCATTACCACCCAGGCGCCAATCCGGGTGTAGCGGCCCAACACCACGATGCCCGCGATGACTTCCACCACGCCGACAACGTGCATGAATGTCGCCGCGTTCACGGGAATTACCCGCGTCACCAGGGGACTTAGATACATGCTCCAATCCGTCAGCATGTTGAAGAATTTGTCCGCGCCCGCGATAATCGGCCCTAATCCCAGCCCAATCCGCAGCGCCCACCAGCTGGTCTCTAATCGGCTGTCGAATTCCTTCATGTCGCCTCCTAAGGAAAAGAGCGCCGAGTCGCCGAGGGGTTACATCCCGGATGCCGGCACCCTCAAAATAATCCGAACGACGCGCTGTAACCTTTCCCGACGTGCTCGCTCTATAGTTATAAGGGCATGCCAATCAGCGAAGTCATCGCGCGCGCTTCTGCGGAAAGCTGGACTGACGAAGAAGTAGTGGACCGCGTTCTGGCGGGGGAAACCGCTCTTTACGAAATCATCATGCGACGATACAACCAGCGCCTTTATCGCGTGGCTCGCGCCATCGTGCGAGACGATGCCGAAGCCGAGGACATCATGCAGGATGCTTACGTCCGTGCTTACCAGCACCTGAACCAGTTCTCACGGCTCTCGCCGTTTTCCACCTGGCTTACCCGCATCGCCGTTCATGAATCCTTGGCTCGCGTGCGGCGCCGCAGCCGTCTCGACCAGCTGGATCTCATCGAAGACGGCGGCTCCCCCGTCAACGTCGTGGAGTCTTCGCTGGACCCCGAGCAAAGCACATCCACCGCGGAGTTGGGGCATCTGCTGGAAGACGCGGTTCTGAGTCTCCCGGAGCAATTCCGCAGCGTATTGATACTGCGCGATGTCGAAGAACTCAGCACTGCGGAAACCGCCGAGGCCCTCGAACTCACTGAGCAAAACGTCAAGGTTCGTCTTCACCGCGCTCGCGCGCTGGTTCGTGCCTGGTTCTTCGCTCGTGTCGGCGCCAAGGCCAAAGAAGCGTTCCCCTTCATGGGGGACCGCTGTGATCGCGTCGTCGACTCTGTCTTCCGCGCTCTCCGAGCCGACGACAACAAATCCGCCGCTCATTAGCGTGCCTCCGCGTAGGGGCGCGGCATGCTGTGCCCCATGCCCTAGGTCGTCGCGTCTTGTCTCCACAACCGATATGGCTTGGCTCCGCCGACGCTGTTCTCCCTTTCCCGTCACCGCCTAAAAAATTGCCGTTCCTGCCGTGATACCCTGCACCTTCGCCAAGGAGTCTCACCGCATGTCCACGTGGGCTGGAAAATGGGCGCTGGTTACAGGAGCTAGCGCCGGCATCGGCAAAGCGCTTGCCGCAGAACTCGCTGCCGGCGGCGCGAACCTCATCTTGACGGCCCGCCGCACGGATCGGCTGCAAGACCTCGCGCGAACTCTCTCCGCCACGCACCAAATCCGTGCTGAAATTTTCGCCGCTGACCTCGCCCAACCCGGCGCGCCCGAACAAATCTTCGATTTCACCCGCCGGCAGGCCCTGCAGATCGATCTCCTGATCAACAATGCCGGCTTCGGTGCTTACGGCCCGTTCGCCTCCGTCGACCAGCGCCGCCTGCTCGACATGGTTCAGGTCAATTGCACTGCCGTCATTCATCTCACTCATCTTTTTCTTCCCGCCATGATCCAGCGTCGCGATGGGTACATCCTGATCGTCGCCTCTACTGCGTCCTTTCAGGCCGTCCCCTACATCTCCACCTACGCTGCTACCAAGGGCTTTGATCTCCTCTTCGCGGAAGGATTGGCGGAAGAGGTCAAACCCTACGGCGTTCGCGTTTGCGCGCTGTGCCCGGGTTCCACGGAGTCCGAGTTCCGTGACGTCGCCAATCAGTCGCGAGCCCCCGCCGCGAATCGTCAACAGGAGACGGCTGACAAAGTGGCTCGCGTCGGCTTGCGCGCACTGGCCGCTGGCAAAAGCTACGTTATTTCCGGTACCCGCAACTACCTTGGCGCCCAAGTCCAGCGCCTGGTTCCCCGGCGTCTGGTCACCAGCATCGCCGCCAAGCTCTTCCGCCCCGCTCAGGAAGCTAAATAATCACCGGATCGGGTGCCTTACCCGCGCTGACACCTGGGTTCTCAGCCCCACGTCCAACCCGAAGTACACCTAAGTGCTTCAAAACATGGAGTTCTAACCAGGTCGGGAACTTTTTTTTCGGATCATTGGAAATGAAAGAGAGAGCAGCGTGGCCCTATCTGCCCGGCAACTACGTCGCACCAGGAGAGACGCGGATTCAAGAGGACCCCAGGGACGACGTGCTGTTGTGGCGTGCTGCTAAGGGCGACGAAGATGCGTTCACGCTCGTTTATCGGCGGCATCAGGCGGCCATCTACCGCTTCGCCTTACGCATGACGGGGCATGCCTGGGCCTCCGAGGAAATCGTGCAGGACGTCTTTATGACCCTCATGCGCGATCCGAAAAAGTACGACCCGGAGCGCGGTCCGCTGGCGGCGTACCTGTACGGTATCGCCCGCAATCGCGTGATGAAGCATCTCGAACGTCTACCCCGGGAAGTTTCGTTGGAGGAACAGGGGGAGACCGGCGGACGCGCTCGGCCCGAGGCGGTCACGTCGTCCACGCCGATGCATTGGGTAGAGCGGCAGGAGCGTGCCGAGCTGGTGCGAGCGGCGGTGCTCGATCTGCCGCCCGAGTTTCGCGAGACCGTGGTGCTGTGCGAATTGGAAGAGCTGAGCTATGAAGAGGCCGCCCAGCTAATTGGCTGTCCCATCGGCACCATTCGTTCGCGGTTGCATCGCGGGCGAGCGCTGCTACTGGCTAAGCTCGAGATGTTGCGCGAAACGCCTCGTCGTTTCAGCGCAGTGCGCTAGCGCCAGTTGGATTTTTTGCGTTTGGCATCGTTGGCGCTCAGGAATGCGGGTTCGGACTGGAAGTATTGGGCGTCAGGCAGCAGGAGAAGAGGAATCTTTCGATGAATTGCGAAGAATTTGAGCTTATCGGCCTCGGCTTGGAGCGCGAAAGCGCTACGAACGGTGCTGTAAGCATCGATCGCCGCTCGGCAAGGGAACACGTGAGTACATGTCCGCGTTGCGCGGCCCTTCAGGAGTCCTGGCTGGAAGCGCAAGGCGAACTCCAGACGTTGCGCGAGGCCACCCAGGAATCGAGAGTGCCTCTGCGTGTGGAAATGCGCCTGCGGCAGGAGTTCCACACTCGTCATCGCACTTTGAAAGTACGAGCTGCGGCCGTTGTAACCGCATGGGTGCTGGCTGGTGCGGCGCTTCTGGTCGGCGCGGTCAGTTGGTGGAACTGGCATGTCATGAGAACCGGCGGACCGGGTGAGACCTCGATTGCTTCGGCCGCCAAGAGTGGCGTGACGCCGGCCGTCACAACGGCCCCCGGAACAAACGCCGGCACAGCCGATGAAAATAGCGCCAACGATGCGATCGGCGACACCACTCTGGTCGCCGAAAACGATGCGGAGGACTTCACCCTGCTGCCGGGAAGCATGGCCCAGGAAACCGGAGACGCCGCTGTCGTGCGCGTGCGTATGCAACGCGGTGCTCTTGGGGCTCTTGGTCTGCCGGTGAATGAAACGCGCGCCGGCGAGTGGATTCAAGTGGATTTGTTTGTTGGCCAGGACGGGCAGCCGCAAGCTGTCCGCTTGCCGCAATAGCGAATTCGATCGTTCTTACGGTCGCAAATGCCAGATCGCTCGGGAGAGAAGAGGAGAAACAGACGATGAATCGTGTGACCTGGGCCAGTTGCTTTCTGAGTGCTGCGCTGCTTGTGAGCGCCGCAAATCTACGCGCGCAGGATGATCCCCCGCCGCCACCGCCTGACGCCATGATGCACGGCGACGGACCCGGAGGGCCAGGTGGCCCCGGTGGTCCGTTTGCCGATCGCATCGAGTTGATGGGCTTCGAAGGGTTCCACGGCAACAAGATCGTCAAGGGCGCTCCATTCTCTGCGACGGCTGCCACCGAGACTTCCCAGCTGTTGCAGGATGGCACCGCGATTCATCGCACCACGACCAGCAGCTTGTATCGAGATTCGCAGGGTCGCTCGCGCCACGAGGTAACCTTCTCCGGCTTCGGCCCGCTGCAAGCCTCAGGCAAGACACGCACGATGATCACCATCGCCGACCCGGTCGCCGGCGCGCACTACATGCTTGATCCCGACCACAAAGTAGCCCATCAGAGGAAACTTCGCACGCCGGGCGCGGGCAAGAGCGGCGCTTCTCCGGAAGCGGCGCAGGCCTTCCAGCAGAAAATGGAAGCGCGGCTTCAGCAGGAAGAGGCTTCCGGAGCGGTAAAGAAAGAAACGCTGGGCACGCAGACGATGAATGGCGTCAACGCCGAGGGCACCCGCATCACCCGAACCATCGCCGCGGGGCAAATCGGCAACGACAAGCCCTTACAGGTTGTGTTCGAGCGTTGGTATTCGCCTGATCTTCAGGTCCTGGTGAAGAGCACACGCACCGATCCGCGCTTTGGCACCACTACCTACACGCTGTCCAATATCCAGAGGACCGAGCCGGCTGCGACGTTGTTCACCGTTCCGTCCGACTATACGGTGCAGCAGGGTGGCCCCGGAGGACGTCGCGGCATGCACGGAATGCGCCAGTCGCCACCGGGAGGCCCGGCCGCAGCCGCGGTGTCGCAATAAACTCGAGCGCCCCGGCGCTTCACCAGGCCCTGCCGCACTCCAAACGATCTTCTCTCCTGAAGACGGAACGCCCCTTCCGCGGCATCCCCCAAATGTCGCTGGAGGGGCGCCCCCGTTTTTGACCTCATGTCGTCCGGCAGCACATGTAGCTCAGGCCTGAGGGTTTACATTCAACGTCAAGCACTCCCACATTCGCCACTCGACCGGCCGCCCGCGAATTCCAATCCATCCGTGCGGAAAATCCTGCCCCCCAAACGGATCGATCCAAGTGATCCGTCACAATAACTCCTGCTAGACTCGCCCCATGGACGAGCCATCCCTAGCCAAAAAACTCCGCGAAGAAGGCTTCTGCCACACCTATGTCTGGCAGGACGGTCCAAACGCCCACTATCCGGACCACACGCACGCCGATGAAACCGCGCACATCGTTCTGTCCGGCGAACTCACGCTCACCATGGCCGGAAAGTCGCAAACCTACCGCGTTGGAGACCGCTGCGACGTACCCGCGGGCGCCGTTCACTCTGCCCGCATGGGACCAAACGGCTGCCGCTATCTAATCGCCGAACGCTAGCGGGTAGCGCAACGCCCAGGGATCATTTTGCTCCAGCGAGGCACTCTCGCTGCTGCTTCTGGTGACGCGGCGTACCCTCCCGTAGGGACTTGCAATGTGCTCCCGCAAAACTGCCGGACAATCCGGCCACCATTCGAATACTCAACCAGTAAACAATCGCTTGACAAGGGGTAACGCTTTTGTTACCATAAGACGTGTCACCCGAATGTTCTTCCCGCCAGCCGCAACGCACTTCCACCGGGGCACTCGACTGCACTGCAAATCGTAGCCGCCTTCTACCAGCCCTGAGGCAGGAAGGGAGGTGGCTGCCAGCATTGACCTACGTTCCACCGAGGAAACGAACGCCCCCGTCCTTTGTTTTCAAGCGGTTGCGGATAGCACGTAACCCCTTTACTTTCATTCCGATACAGAAGTGCCGGGGGGTACCGCCCTCAAAAGTGAATCCCAGGCGAAACTCGGCCCATTTCATCGCCCTTGCCGCGTTCCAGTGATTCATGTCCACCGCGTCCAGCTCGGCTCACGCTCCCGTCTACGAAGACTATGCTCGGTGTGTCCACTGCGGCATCTGCCTGAACACCTGCCCTACCTATCGCCTCTGGAATGTGGAAGCCGACTCCCCTCGCGGCCGCATCCACCAGATGATCCAGGTCGAGCTGAATGGCGCGCGAGTCAGCGATTCCTTCGTCGAGCACATCGACAAATGCCTGGACTGCCGCAGCTGCGAAACCGCCTGCCCCTCCGGCGTTGAATACGGCCGCCTGGTGGAACATGCTCGCGCCCGCATCGAAACCGATTACAAACGCCCGTTTCTTGCGCGTCTCGCCCGCAATTTGACGTTTCGCAAACTGCTCCCGTATCCCGCTCGCATCGCCGCTGTGGCCCGCCTGTTGCGTTTCTACCAGCGCTCCGGTCTGCAGTCTGTCGCTCGTGGCAGCGGGATTCTGAAACTTTTTGGGTTAGTGGATCGCGAAGCGCTGCTGCCGCCGATTGACGACTCGTTTTTCTTCTCCTATCTCGGCCGCACCTTTCCCGCCTCTGGTCCGCGCCGTGCCCGCGTGGCGTTTTTCGCCGGCTGCGTTGCACAAGTCACCTTCACGAAACTCAATGAAGCGACTATCCGCGTGCTGACCGCCAACGGCTGCGAAGTCGTGGTCCCCGCCGCGCAATTTTGCTGCGGAGCATTAGCCGCGCACGCCGGTGTTCGTGACGCCGCTAGTGATCTGGCGCGTAAGAATCTCGATGCATTTCTTGGCGAGGATTTCGACGCCATCATTACCAACGCCGCGGGTTGCGGCTCAACGCTGAAGGAATACGACCATCTCTTCTCGTCAGACGAGCCCGACCATACCCGCGCCCGGGCTTTTCGATCCAAAGTCCGGGACGTCACCGAATTCCTCGCGGATCTCGGCCTCTCGGCCACGCTGCAAGAGATTCCGGGGCGCGTCGCTTACCAGGATTCCTGCCACCTGCTTCACGGGCAGAAGATTCGCAACGCCCCGCGCCAAGTGCTGCAAGCCATTCCGGGTCTCGATTTTGTGGAATTGCCGCACTCGGAAATTTGTTGCGGCTCCGCGGGTGTTTACAACGTCACGCAAACAAAGGCATCCCTCGATCTGCTAGCCGAGAAAATGCAGCACGCCGCCGCCACCGGCGCCGCAATCATCGCTACCGCCAATCCAGGCTGCCTGCTGCAACTGCGCGCCGGGGCCCGAATACACAACACCAATCAGGAAGTCCTGCATGTCGTCGAACTTCTCGATTTGGCTCTGAAAAGATCAGGCCAGGCGGCCGGGGGCGAAAATGTTCCCCGGGTCGAAGGCGGACTTGATACGCGGAGCTAGTGTGGAGATCTTGGACTGCGCGGCTTGCACCGATGGCATGGCGCGCAGAGCCTCTGGCACGAAAAGCATTGCGGCGTCACCGTTACGCGAGCGAACCAGGGCAAAAATCTCCTGGGTGAGCAGCGCCAGTTTTTGGGCCGTGGCTTCGTCGATTTGCTGGCCGTGGTTTAATTCACCGGGAGTTTCCGGAAGCAAGCCCACGTAGATGGTTCCGGACGCGCGAGCGAGCAGCGCGAGAGGCAACCCCGCGGCGTTGGCGACACCCTGAAGAACGGTAATGGCCTGGGCTTGATAGCCAGGCAGCAAACTTAGCCGAAAGATGCTTGCCGCCGGAGAGAATTCGCGGAACAGAGGTATGGCCTCACGCAGGCGTCCCCAGATCGACGGGCGCGTGCTGTCGTCCAAAAAGTTGGCGCTGCGTGCGTTGGCATCGTGGGCGAAGCAGGTCAAATCTCTGGTGTAGCGGTCGCGAACTTCTGGAGCACCGGCGAAGGCCGCGCAGACTTGCCAGTGTTGCGGATGGAACCAATCTCCGGGCAAGGGAAGCGGGATTTCACGCGCGCTGTGATTTTCGCCCGAGAAGACCGGAACTTCAGGCGTCAGGGGCGTGCGAGTGGCGAAGATACGAGCCGTGCTCGGGCTGATTACGTCCAGCGTGAGCGGGGACAGCGGCGACTGCACAATTCTACGGCGAAGCGACAGCGCTGCTTCGGGTGTGGGAAAAGACGCGACGAAGCCGCAAGTCCCAGCAACGGGAGCAGGAAATGTGCGGAAGTTGAGTCGCGTGATCACCGCCAGACTGCCTAACGATCCGATCAGGAGCTTGTGCAGGTCGTATCCGGTTACGTTTTTTACGACGCGACCCCCGCTCTTGACCTGGGCGCCGGTTCCGTCGATGAATTCCGCGCCGAGCAGAAAATCCCGAGCCGTACCGTAGAACTGCCGCAGTGGCGAATCGATGCCGGCCGCAATTGTGCCGCCGACGGTGCTGGTCGAATAATAGGGCGTGAGAAGGGGAATGAACTGATTGTGCTGGAACAGCGCAGCGTTTAGCTCGGCGAGTGGGAAGCCGGCGTCCACACTCAAGGTGAGGTCTGCGGGATCGTAGTGGGCAATTTCGCGCAGCCCGCTCAGATCCACTGCTATGTCATAGCGCAGCGGCGGCGCGCCGAGATCGAGTTTGGTGCGGTTGCCGCAGGGAATGACCGCCAGCTTTTCGGTCGCGGCGAAGCGGACGACTTCGGCGGCTTCCTGAGCGGACTTGGGCTTTGCTGCAGATCCAGGCGCAGTTCCTTGGATCGCATACTTCGCCAGCGCTTGTGGCTCGGTGACAATCCGAGAGGCGTCCATCACGGATTCCAGCCCCGTGCCGCGTGCTGTAGAGGTTGGTGTCATGAGCGTGGCAGCTCGTAGGGCGATGGCCGCGCACACGACGAGAAACGTCCGCGCCAGATTTCACGTGACGCTGCGTCGCAAATTTTCATGCCGTCGCCACAGTGGTTGCAGGATGAGAGCGAATGCGGGTTTCGCCACATCCTTTACCGAGCGGGAAGATTTTTCCGGGATTCAACGAGCAGGTTGGATTCAGGGCGTCATGAACACGTCGCATGAGCGCGAAATCCGCATCGGAAAAGAGCAGTGGCATCAACTCGCTTTTTTCCATGCCGATACCGTGCTCGCCGGTGAGGCTGCCGCCGACCTGCACGCAGTAGCGGATGATTTCCGCGGAGACTTCCATGGCGCGCTGGAATTGCGCGGTGTCGCGCGGATCGAACAGCACGATGGGATGCAGATTCCCGTCGCCGGCGTGGAAAATATTGCCGATGAAGCATCCGTATTTTTCGCCCAGCTGCTGGATATGGCGAAGAGTCTGCGGAAGCTTGCTGCGGGGAATGACGCCGTCGAGAACGTAGTTGCCTGGAGCGATACGGCCGAGAGCGCCGAAGGAGTTCTTGCGGCCCTTCCAGAGGAGTTCGCGTTGTTGGGCATCCTGTGCAACGCGAACTTCCCGGGCGTGGTGGCCGCGGCAGACCTCGTCGATGGCCGCGGTTTGCAGGGCGACGGTTTCGTTCAGACCCTCGACTTCGATCAGGAGAATGGCCGCGGAGTCGGTGGGAAATCCCGCGTGAATGTATTCCTCGACGGCGCGGAGAGTCCAGCCGTCCATCATTTCGCAGGCGGACGGGGTGATACCGCGGGCGGTGATTTCGGCAACCGTCTCGGAGGCGTCATCAATGGCGTCAAAGATAGCGAGCAGAGTGGTGATGGCTTCGGGCTTGCGCGAGAGCTTTACGGTGATTTCGCTGACCAGTGCGAGGGTGCCCTCTGAACCGACGAACAGAGCGGCGAGATCGAAAGGCGAGGCGTCGCCTTGCTTGGTGCCGACGTGAACAATTTCGCCGTCGGGCAGGACCAGGCCGAGAGCGGTGACGTGATTGGTGGTGACTCCGTAAGCGAGGGTATGCGGGCCCCCGGCATTTTCCGAAACGTTGCCGCCGATGGTGCTGGATTTTTGACTGGAGGGATCGGGAGCGAAGTAAAAGCCGTCCGCTTCGACGGCGCGGGTAAGGTCCGCGTTGACCAAACCGGCCTGGACGGTAGCACGCTGATTTTCGAGGTCGATTTCCAGGATGCGGTTCATGCGCGCGAAGGCGATCATGACGCCGCCGGCGCGGGGAAGGGCGCCTCCGGAAAGGCCGGTGCCTGCGCCACGACCGACGATGGGAGTGTTGCTGTGGGCAGCGAGTTTGACGATACGGGAGACCTGTTCCGTGGTGGTGGGAAAAACGACCGCTTCGGGCCGGCCTTTTTCCACCGAAGCGTCATATTCGTAAAGGAGCAGGTCCTCGGGTCGGTGCAGGACAGCGTCGTGGCCAACGAGCCTTTGAAGTTCGCGAGCGAGAGCGTTCATTACAGTCGGAGCTGAGAAGGTGCGGTGCTCCGTTGCATGCTTCCACTATAGAAATAGTCGAGGTGGGGCGCAACACGTCGTGTCCTGCTGAGAACCTATGCTAACGTAGGCCTGAAATTGGGGCGTGAAATCGGGGAGAGAGCGATGCCAAAACCTCGAGTGCTGGCGACTCGACCATTGTTTCCGGCGGCGCAGCAAGTTCTGAATGCAAGCTGCGACGTGCAGTACTGGACGCAGGCGGAACGCATATCCAAGCAGGAATTGTTCGAGCTGATAAACGACAAAGAAGGATTGGTGTGCCTGCTGACCGAGAAGGTTGACGACGAATTACTGCGAGCAGCGCCAAAATTGCGGATTGCGGCGAACGTCGCGGTGGGTTTCGACAATATCGATGTGGCGGCGTGCACCCGGCGGGGAGTGGTGGCGACGAATACTCCCGGGGTGCTGGACGAGACGACGGCGGACTTTGCGTGGACGCTGATGATGGCGGTGGCGCGGCGGATCGGCGAGGGCGAACAACTGGCGCGTTCGGGAAACTGGAAGGGCTGGGATCTGGATCAGCTGGTGGGCACGGATGTTTGGGGCAAGACGCTGGGGCTGGTCGGATTTGGGCGCATCGGGCGAGCGGTAGCGCGGCGAGCGGCAGGATTCCAGATGAAAGTGATTTACAGCGATGCTATTCGCGCACCGTTGGACATCGAGAAGGAATTGAAGGCGGAGCATCGGGATTTCAACACGCTGCTAGCGGAAGCGGACTTTGTGAGCCTGCACGTGCCGCTGTTGCCAGAGACTCGCGGATTGATGGATGGCGCGAAGTTTCACCGCATGAAGCCCACCGCATTCCTGATCAATACCGCAAGGGGACCAGTCGTGGATGAAGCGGCGCTGGTGCATGCGTTGGAGAGCGGAAAAATCGCGGGGGCTGGGTTGGATGTGTATGAGAACGAGCCGTTCATTCATCCGGGGTTGAAGCGGCCAAGCGTGGTGCTGGCGCCACATATTGCGTCGGGGTCGCTGGAGACGCGTACGAAGATGGCGGTAATCGCGGCCGAGAATGTAGTGGCGTTGTTCAAAGGTCAGCGGCCGACGAGTATGCTGAATCCGGATGTGCTGAAGGGGAAGTAGGAAGCGCAAGAGATTTTTTTGCAGGCGACGAGCGGCGCATCGGGGATCGGTGGTAGTTGTGGCTGAATCTAAACCCGGCACCTTAACCCCGACCCTCCGCGGCTCAGGGCAAGCGGTTGCGACCCCGAAACCCTGTGACTTGGATTGATTTTGCCGGGAGTTGCGTTTAAGCCCCTGCGAAAGGCGCCCGCCTCCCTTCGTGTCTCAGGCGAGCAGAAGGCGGCCGCTATCTATTTTTGGGGATGCTTTGATGGCGGATTTGAAGGGGTTGGCCCGCCGGATTTTTTACCAAACATTAGCGGTGATCGATATCCCTGCGACGATGCAGCGGAAGTTGCTGCGCGTGGGCACGCACTTGAAGTGTGCGGACGCGGTATCGTCCTTTGATGTGGATCTTGCGGCGTTCGATCGCACGCTGGTAATTGCCATTGGCAAGGCGGCGCATGCGATGGTGGACGGGCTGGCGATTTTGCTGGGGAATGAGCGTGCGTTCGAGGGAGTCGTGGCGGCCCCGACGACGCCGGCAACTAGACGTGAGTTGCGCGGGATTCGTTATTTTACGGCAGGGCATCCGTTGCCGAATGCCGAGAGCTGGTCGGCGGCGAGGGCGATTCTCGATCTGCTGCGCGGATGCGATGAGCGCACGGTGGTTTTCTTTTTATTGTCGGGAGGCGGCTCGGCGCTGGTTGAGCTGCCCCTAGACTTGTCACTGAATCTTGCAGACATACAGCAGTTGTATCGCGCGCTGGTGACTTGCGGCGCTCCGATCGGAGAAATCGGGAAGGTGCGGCGGCACGTATCGGCGGTAAAGGGCGGGCGGCTGGCAGCGGCGGCAGGACGCGCGATGAAGATTACGCTAGCGGTGAGTGATGTGCCGGTGGGCCTGGAAGAGGCCCTGGCTTCAGGACCCACGATCGGCGATCCAACAACGATTGCGGATGCGATGCGTGTGGTAGGGGAGTATGGGCTGGAGGCGCAGCTACCGGAGTCGCTGCGGCGATGGCTTCGCGAAGGCAACGTGCCAGAAACGCCGAAGCCAGGAGACGCGGCGTTTGCCAATGCGCATTTTGCCCTGCTTTTGGGGATGGATGATTTGTTTCATCCAGCGCACCGCGCAGCGGAGGCGGCGGGGTGCATCACGTGCTGCGACAACACCACAGATGATTGGCCGGTGGATCTGGCGGCGGAGTATTTGCTGGAGCAGCTTGAAGAATTGCGGGGCATTCACCCAGGGCAGCGGGTAGCCCTAATTGCGGATGGCGAGGTTGGTTCGCGGGTGACCGGAAACGGAGTAGGCGGAAGGAACTCGGCGTTTGTGCTCAACTGCGTGGAGAAGATCGCGGGGCGGCGGATTGCGGTGCTGAGCGCAGGCACGGATGGGATCGATGGGAACAGTCCAGCTGCAGGGGCGGTGGCGGATGGAGACACGGCGGGACGGGCTGCGGCGGCCGGGATGAGTCCGCGGGAGTTTTTTGAGCGGAGCGATGCGTTTAGTTTTTTCGATCGGATTGGCGACGCGATCGTCACCGGGCCTACCGGGAATAATTTGCGGGATTTGCGGATTTTGGTGGCGGAGGCGGAGCGGGGTTAGTCAGTCCGGCGGCAGGGTTTGCAGAGACGGGCGGGCTCAATCACATTGACCAGGGAAGGACAGTAGAGCAAGCCGTGGTCCCTCCACTACGCAGCGCGGCGCTCAAACAGCGAGCGCAAGAAAAAGCCGGGCTGCTTCGGTCGGGATGACAGTTTTTAGGCGCAGGCCGCTGACACTAGAGTGCGCGGTGGATACACGCGGCAGATGCTACTTTTCTAGGGTTCGCGCGGGCTGGGACCGGCGATTGCCGGTCCCAATAGTCTTTCTGGATTACTGGTCGTGATCTTTTTTCGGTGGGGGTAGGCGCGCTTCTATTGACTTGAGGCGGTCGGACATTTCCTGGAACAGGTGTTCGAGTTTGTCGAGGCGCTGGGTGACGGCGGATTGATCGCTTGACGCGGGTTCTTTGTCGTCGTCGGAATCGCCGGAGTGCGCAGTGCCTTTGGCGGAAGGATGCTTCTGGAGCTTGGTGATTTGCTCCTTGATCATGGGAACCATTTCGATGCTGAGATCGTTAGCTTGCAGCAGGTCTTCTAGCGCGGGGATAGCGGAAGCATCGCCGCGATTGCCTAGCGCGACGATGGCCGATTCGCGGACCGCGAAGCGAGGCTCGGAAAGGTAGGAGGCGATAAAGCGCGTGAGCTCCTTGTTGTCCTTGTCGATGCGGCCGAGGCTGGCAATGGCGGCCATGCGGGACGGGACGGCTTTGCCAAGCGAAGACCACTCCCGGAGAACGGGAACTGCTTTGTCGTCGCCGAGGTAGCCGAAGGCGCGCAGACCGGCGTCGCGGAGAAAATCGTCGGGTGAATCACCCTTTACCGCGGTGGTGATGGAGGCGAAGGCGTTGGGCGATTTCAAACGGCCGAGAGACTGGAGCGCGGCAGCGCGAGCGCGAAAGGAATGATCGTCGCGTGCGATGGCTTCCAGCCTGGTGGGAATGGAGGATTCGTCCTTGAAATAGCCGAGAGCGGCGACGATGTGGGCGCGGACGAGAGGATCCTCATTGACATCCAGAGCGACGAGAAGTTGCTTTGCGGCAAGCGAGCCGGTGACGTGGCTCAGGGCGTCGGCGGCGACGGCGCGCATGTCGGGAGACTTGTCGTCTTTCATGGCGCGGCCGAGAGCGGCCACAGCTTCATCGTCATTCTTGATTTTGCCGAGAGCGACGGCGGCGTCGGCGCGGTCAGAGAATTCGGTGGCGTGGGCCAGCTGGTACAGCCACTCCTTCTTTTCTTTGTGGAAGTCGGCGAACTTGAGGATGTGGCCGCCCTTATCAAAGAG
>DATNCJ010000025.1:0-8686 GCA_035607215.1 Candidatus Eiseniibacteriota bacterium | reverse complement strand
TGATTATGTCAAAGAGCGGCTGGGACAGAACACCCAGAATTGTTGGAAAAAGGTTACCACAGAATTAATAAATCTCAAGGGAAACCTAGGTTCCTCGAGCGAGTCCGGAAGAGAAAAGCTGACCTGGTGAGCCCGGCAGGGCTTCCAACCGCGCGGAAATGTTAGACTTGGGCCGCGATTTACATCAACACGATTTACATCTTAGGACAGAAAAGTGTGAAGGCGGCAATTTCCAAAGCAGGGGTGTTGGAACAGGGTCGAGAGGCGTTACGCAGAAACGCGTGGGCGACGGCATACGCGCGTTTGTCGGCGGCGGATCGCAAGGCAACACTGGGGCCCGACGACCTAGCCGGGTTGTCGATGGCGGCGCATCTGGTCGGGAAGGATGTGGAGAGCCTGCGGTTGCTGGAGCGGGCGCATCAGGGGTATTTGAAGCAGGGCGATACCTTGCGGGCAGTCCGGTGCGCGGTGTGGCTCGGGCAGACGTCGCAATACCGAGGCAAGTTCGCGCAGGCTGGAGGGTGGGTTGCGCGAGCGCAACGACTGCTCGAGGGGCAGGAGCAGTGCGTAGAACATGGTTATCTGCTTTTGCCGCAGGGGCTTCGTGCGGTGATGCAAGGTGATGTGGCCAAAGCCTACGAGACTTTCGCGCAAGCGGCGGCGATCGGACAGAAGTATAGCGATCGAGACTTGCTGGCGATGGCGCTGCATGGGCAAGGGCGAGCAGCGATCCGACGCGGAGAGATCGCACGTGGCGTGACACTGCTAGATGAGGCGATGGTGGCGGTGCGCACGGGGGAATTGACGCCGATCATTTCCGGGATTGTGTATTGCGGGCTGATTGAGTCGTGCCGGGAGACATTTGATCTGCGGCGCGCGCAGGAATGGACGGCAGCGTTGAACGACTGGTGCGCGGCGCAGCCCGAGATGGTGCCATTTCAAGGTGCGTGCCTGTTGCACCGCGCAGAGATTTTGCAATTGCGCGGCGCGTGGTCGGATGCAGTTGACGAGGCGCGGCGTGCTTGCGAGCAGATGTCCGCGCCACCGCCGAAGCCGGCGGTGGGCGCGGCTTATTACCGCCTGGCGGAATTGCATCGCGTGCGCGGCGAGTTTGAGCAAGCTGCGGAAGCGTATCGCCAGGCGAAGCAGTGGGAACGCGCGCCGGAGCCGGGGATCGCGCAGCTGCAGCTCGCACAAGGGCAATGGAAGTCGGCTTACGCGGCGATCAAGCGCATTGCGGATGAGGTCAAGGGCGGGGAGGGCCGCATCCGAGTGCTCGATGCGTACGCGGA
Organism: Candidatus Eiseniibacteriota bacterium; assembly: GCA_035607215.1. GTDB lineage: Bacteria > Acidobacteriota > Terriglobia > Acidiferrales > UBA7541 > Acidiferrum. Next base: position 7,394 of record DATNCJ010000025.1, on the reverse strand, counting down.
GATTGCGCTGGCGGCGGGGGATCTAGTGGCGGCGCGTGCGGCCGCCGAGGAGCTGGCGAAAATTGCAGAGAAACACGGGGCGCCGTTGTTACGGGCATTATCGGGCCGGGCGACGGGTGCGGTCTTGCTGGCGGAAAGCGATGCGAGAGCGGCTCTTACTGCGCTGAGGGAGTCGTGGCGAATCTGGTGCGAGCTGGAGGTGCCTCATGAAGCGGCGCGGACTCGCGTATTGATTGCGCGAGCGTGCCGCGACCTGGGTGATGCAGCCGCTGGTGACGTGGAGTTGGCGGCGGCGCGAGAGGTTTTCGAGCAGCTCGGAGCGGCAGCGGATCTCGAGAGATTGAGCCGAGTGTGCACGGCAAGTCCACACGCGGGAGACGGCCCGTTGAGCGAGCGCGAAGTGCAAGTAGTGCGGCTGGTGGCGGCGGGAATGACCAACCGAAAGATCGCGGGCAGGCTGGGAATCAGCGAGAAGACCGTAGCTCGGCACATCAGCAATATTTTTACGAAGCTGGATTTGTCTTCCCGAGCGGCGGCGACGGCATACGCATATCAAAACGGCCTCGCCGGTCCTTGCAGTACATAGAAATACCCATCCAAATTTTTTCCGTGAATGGGTAGTCCGCCCGATGCGGCGAACTACGGTTGAACCTACTCTTTCGCTTGGAAGGATGGATGAGTCGCGCAGAAGCGGACTTCAAAGAGGTGAAAGATGAGCACAGAGAACAATACGAAGTATCTTGAGACGATTGTGATTGGGGGCGGACAGGCGGGGTTGTCGGTCGGCTATCACCTGAAAAAACGCGGGCTGCGGTTCGTCATTCTGGATGCGAGCAAGCGGGTCGGGGATGCGTGGCGAAACCGGTGGGACTCGCTGCGATTGTTCACGCCGGCGCGATACGCCGGGCTACCGGGGCTGGCGTTTCCCGGGCGAGGGGATTCGTTTCCGACGAAGGAGGAGATGGCTGGTTATCTGGAGTCTTACGCGGAGCGGTTTGGCTTGCCGGTGCGGTCAGGGACGCGGGTTCAGGCGCTTTCGCACGATGGACAACGGTTCAAGGTGCAGGCGGGCGAGCAGCGCTATGAAGCGGACCAGGTTGTGGTGGCGATGGCCAACTATCAGCGGCCGAAAGTGCCGGCGTTTGCGCGGGACCTCGACCGGGGAATTCTGCAGTTGCACTCGCACGAATACCGGAACCCTTCGCAGCTGCAGGATGGGGGCGTTTTGGTCGTGGGATCGGGAAACTCGGGGGCGGACATCGGGATCGAAGTGGCGCGAACGCACCGGACGTGGATGTCAGGAAGGAGTCGGGAACGATTCCGTTTTTCATCGACAGCGCGTTCTGGCTCTACTTCATGTCGCGGGTTTTCAAATTTATCGGGCACAACGTTTTGACGTTGAGCACGCCGATCGGGCGGAAGCTGCGCCCGAAAATGATGGGCGCGGCCCCGCTGATCCGGGTGAAGCCGGAGGATTTGATCAAGGCGGGGATCGAGCGAGTGCCGAAAGTCGCCGGCGTGCGGAATGGACGGCCTGTGCTGGAGGACGGGCGGGAGTTGGACGGTGTTCGGAATGTGATCTGGTGCACCGGATACCGCACGGGCTTTTCGTGGATCGATCTACCGATTTTTGGGGAAAACGGCGAGCCGGTACACGATCGGGGGGTGGTGAGCCGGTTGCCGGGAATGTACTTCGTCGGGTTGCATTATTTGTATGCGATGACTTCAGCGACGGTTATTGGTGTGGGCAGGGATGCGGAAAGGATTGCGAAGGCGATTGATTCGCGAATGGTGTATCGGCGGCACGCGGCGTGAGAGAGGCAAGGCGACGCGCTACGACGTTAGGCGGAGCCTAGGACCGAAAATGGGGCGAAATATGCGAACAGGAGCCCGGTGACGATGAGAGAATTCGGCAACACGACGAGGGGAATGGCAACCGCAGGCTCGGTGTTTGAGGTCCGCACCGTGCCGGGCCGCTGGTGTGTAGTGGGATCTTAGCTTTTGATGGTGCTGCTGGCGGCGTCCCATGTGGTCGGCGCGTGGCGGAAGTAGGACTCGTTGGCCATGTGGCAGGCGAGGGCGGCGTTATGGCCGAAGACGGCGTCTTCGGTGACCGAGCCGTTTTTGCGGACGGCTTCGAAAAAAGTGTGCAGATGAGGTTTCAGGTCGTCCCAGGAATCGCTGGTGAAGGTCAGGCCGTCGAGCGTGGGTTCTTTGCCAGCCGGTGGATCGTGCTTCTCGTGCCACTCCTTGACGTACTTTTCGCGCATCTCGCGTGGGAAGCCGCCGCTGTAGTAGCTGGGGGCGTCATCCTGGCCGGTCTGGGGGAGATATTTGATCTCGAATTCGTTGACTTCGAGAACGCCCTTGGAACCGTAGAAGCGATAGGTTTCCGGTGAGGAGCCGCCGAGATTGAGGCGCAAGTATACGGGCGCGGCGAGGGATGGATATTCGTAGAGGACGGCTTGCACGTCGGGCATGTTGCGGCCGTCTTTCCAGCGGATGATGTTCCCAAGAGCTTGCGTGCGCTTGGGTGCTTCGTTGATGCCGAGCATGAACATCATGCCGCTGACCAGGTGAACGAGAAGATCGCCGGCAACGCCGGTGCCGTATTCCTTCCAGCAGCGCCAGCGCGCGAAATATTTTGGGGACATGTCGGGGTCCCAGGATTTTTTCGGGGCGGTGCCTTGCCAGGTGTCCCAATCGAAGTTTGTAAGGGAGAGATCCGTAGGCGGCGGATATTGCCACGCGCCGTTGGGATCATTGCGGCCGTAGGTGCCTTCTACGAGAGTGAGTTCGCCGATGGTGCCCTTGGCGAGGAGCTCCTTGGCTTTGGCGCAGATGACGGAGCTGACGCGTTGCGAGCCAATCTGGACGATCTTGCCGGTATCTTTGAAGGCTTTCACCATGTCGACGCCATCTTGCACGGTGTGGGACATGGGCTTTTCGCAGTAGATGGGCTTGCCGGCGCGGACCGAGTCGACGACGACTTGCTTGTGCCAATGATCGGGGACGGCGGCGAGGATGCAGTCGATTTCCTTGTTGTCGAGGAGATCTTTGTAGCGGCGCGTGACGGCAAGATTGGGCTTGGCGGCAATTTCGCGAGCGAGCAGGTGGCGGCCGTCGTAAAGATCGGCAGCGGCGACGCATTCAACGCCAGGGAGAGCGAGAGCGTTGGTCAGTACGCCGGAGCCTTCCATGCCGACGCCGATGATGCCGAAGCGGAGACGGTCGCTGGGCGTGACGGCGGGATAGGTGGCTGCGTCGAGGCGCGCGTCGTGGAGGAAGATGGCGTTTGTGGAGGCGAGGGCGACGCCGGTGGCGGCAGTGCGGTGGAGGAATTGGCGGCGGGTGAGGTCTTTTTTCATTGGCGGTCTCCTGAAGGGCGAAAAATTGGAAGCCGAAAATCAATTCCTCAGTGGCTAAAGCCGCGAGTCAACGCCTTCGAATGTCGGACCTAAGGTCCGACCTCTGGTGCTCTCACATCGATTCACTTCAGAGGCTGCAGGGCAACTTCTTTGAAGAAGACGATGTCATTGTCGCTGTGATTTTGCAGGCCGATCCAGCCTTCGTTGGGGCGTGTCCCACGCTGCGGCTCGAAATCGAATTTGCGAGGAGGAACGGGCTGGCCTTCGGTGTAGTCGGTGACCTTCTGATCGTTGACGGTGACGATGGTGTGCGGGCCGTCGAGGGTGATGACCATGGTGTTCCACTCGGGGCCGGGTTTGCCGGGTTTCGCGAGCGGCTTGGTGAGCGAGTAGAGCGTGCCGGTGACGTGATAGTCGTCTTCCTTCGAAAGCTCGGGTTGGTTGTCGATCTGGACTTCGTAACCGTAGTGGACGGGCATCCACTCTTCGCGTGGCTCGACGGGGATGCGGATGAAGACGCCGGAATTGGAGTTGTGATCGCGCATTTTGTAGATGACCTTGAGGCGCGCGTTGCTAACCTTGCCGCCGGTCCAGTAGAGCAGGCCCATGCCGCCGTGCGTGTGGATCAGGCCGTCTTCGACGGTGTCTTCGCCGGGACCGACGTGCTTCCAACCGGTGAGGTCTTTGCCGTTGAAGAGCTGCTTCCAGGGCTTTTCAGTTTGAGACTGAGAGTGCTTTGGAAGAGCGAGCAAAGCTAGAACGATGAACGGAAGGATGACGAACTTGCGCATCTTGGCGCCCCCTGATTTTCCGCGGGGTATCGTAGACGATGGAACGAGTTGAGGCAATTGGTTAATTCGAATGAAGCTTGAGGAATTGATGGAACATCAGCGGGGCAGATAGTGGGTTCGCGCAGGATAACTTCGTTGCCCAGATGGAATCGGACCAGAGCGGCGCGGAAATGGTAGATCAAAAGGAGTGGCATAGAAGTGGAATTCGCGCGGGGTACCTCGACTGCGGCCCGCCAAAGGTGCCGGCCTCCGCTCGTGATGACAGCGGGGGGCGTTGGGGAATTGTTGGCTGCGGAGATGGGCGCGGCGGTGCCGCGCCCTACAGCTGAACCATCCAACGCGCGACGAAGTAGTGGTTGGAGGGGCGATGGGCTAGTGGCTCGAAATACGGATGCGCATGCCGTAGAAGGAGCGGTAGACAAAGAAGAAGGAGACGACGAAGAAGGCGGCCGCCAGGATGTGCGTCAGCATGGCGCCTTGCGAGGTCGTTAGTTGCACGGCTAGTTCTACGGCTAGCAGGCCGAAGAGCGTCGTGAATTTGATTACCGGATTCAGGGCCACCGAGCTGGTGTCTTTAAACGGATCTCCTACCGTGTCCCCTACTACTGTGGCGTCGTGGAGTGGCGTGCCTTTTTGCTTCAGCTCGGTTTCGACGATTTTTTTGGCGTTGTCCCAGGCGCCGCCGGCATTGGCCATGAAGATGGCCTGGTAGAGGCCGAAGATGGCGATGGAGAAGAGATAGCCGATGAAGAAGTACGGCTCGATGAAGGCGAAAGCGAGTGTGGCGAAAAAGACGGCGATGAAAATGTTGAGCATGCCCTTCTGCGCGTATTTGGTGCAGATTTCCACAACCTTCTTGCTGTCGGCGACGCTGGCCGCGGCTGCTCCATCGAGCTTGATGTGGGCTTTGATGAATTCAACGGCGCGGTAGGCGCCGGTGGTGACGGCTTGCGTGCTAGCTCCGGTGAACCAGTAGATCATCGCGCCACCGGTGATCAGGCCGAGGACGAAAGGAGCGTGGAGCAGGGAGAGATTATTGACGTTTTCGGTGAGGCCGTGGGTCAGCGCCATGATGATCGAGAAGATCATCGTGGTGGCGCCGACTACGGCGGTGCCGATCAGCACGGGCTTGGCGGTGGCTTTGAAGGTGTTACCGGCGCCGTCATTTTCTTCGAGCAGCAGTTTGGCGCGCTCGAAGTTCACATCGATGTTGTAGTCCTTCTGCAGCTCGGCTTTGATGTTGGGAACCTGCTCGATCAACGAGAGCTCGTAGACGGACTGCGCGTTGTCGGTGACGGGGCCGTAGGAGTCTACGGCGATGGTGACAGGACCCATGCCGAGGAAGCCGAAAGCGACCAGGCCGAATGCGAAGACGGGCGCGGCGATCATCAAGGCGCCAAGGCCCAAGTTGCTGATCAGGTAGCCGATGGCCATCAACACCACCATCGCCAAGCCGATGTAGTAGGCGGAAAAATTGCCGGCGACGAAGCCGGAGAGAATGCCGAGCGAGGCGCCGCCCTCTTCCGCTGAGCTGACGACTTCACGGACGTGGCGTGATTCGGTGGAGGTGAAAACCTTCACGAGTTCGGGGATGATTGCGCCGGCGAGCGTGCCGCACGAAATGATTGTGGCTAGCTTCCACCATTGCGTGGTGTCAACGCCGAGCATCGGAATGATCTTCCACGAGACCAGGTAGGTGAGCGCGATGGAGACGATGGAAGTGATCCAAACGAGGGAGGTAAGCGGTGCTTCGAAGTTCATCTCGTCTACGTTGCCGTATTTGGCTTTGGCGATGATGCCGTTGATGAAGTAGGCGGCGGCGCTGGCGATGAGCATGACGATGCGCATGACGAAGATCCAGACGAGAAGCTGGACCTGGACGGTGGGGCTTTTCACGCCTAGAAGAATGAAGGTGATGAGTGCGACGCCGGTGACGCCGTAGGTTTCGAAGCCGTCCGCGCTGGGGCCGACGGAATCGCCGGCGTTGTCGCCAGTGCAATCGGCGATGACTCCAGGGTTACGCGCATCGTCTTCCTTGATCTTGAAGACGATTTTCATCAGGTCGGAGCCGATGTCGGCGATCTTGGTGAAGATACCGCCGGCGATGCGTAGCGCTGCGGCACCGAGGGATTCGCCGATGGCGAACCCGATGAAGCAAGGGCCTGCGTAGTCTCCCGGAATGAAGAGAAGGATGAAGAGCATCATCAGCAGCTCGACGGAGATGAGCATCATGCCGATGCTCATTCCGGCTTCCAGCGGTGTGTGGTAGATCGCGTAGGGCTTGCCGCGAAGGCTGGCAAAGGCGGTACGGGAGTTGGCGAAGGTGTTGACGCGAATCCCGAACCAGGCGACTCCGTAGCTGCCGGCGATGCCGACCAGGCTGAAGAGCAAGATGATGATGACGCGGAGGGCTTCAAATTTGAGGAGCACGCCGAAATAGAGAACGATGATGACGGCAATGAAAATTTCGAGTAGCAGTAAGAATTTGCCTTGGGTGATGAGATAGGTTTTGCAGGTTTCGTAGATCAGGTCGGAGATGCTGAGCATGGAGCGATGCACAGGGAGATTCTTGAGACGGCTGTAGATGGCGAGGCCGAAGATCAGGCCGAAAACGCAGAAGAGCAAGCCGAAGAGAAGGAGCTTGTGGCCGTCGATGCCGAGGAAGTGGACTTGCGAAAGGTCGGGTAGTTTGAGATTGGCTTCGCCGCCGGCTTCTGCCGTGGCTTGGGCAAATGCCTGACGAATGGGCAAAAGAGACAGCGCCATGGCCGCGGCTCCAAATTTTGCTATGCGACATACAGGGGACCAGGCACTCGTTAGCCAGGTGCGCATGAAAACTCCTCCGATGAAAGAATGCATTGTGAGCAAAACCGCGTCAAAGAGATCGTCAAGCGGACACAAAAAGCCTGACGCGACGTTACCGATGTTTCTGCAAAAACCCTGTGAAACGGGAACAAACTAGTGACCAGGCGCGGTCGAAGCTACCCGCCAAGGTGCCTGGGCGGACCCTGGATACTCGACGCGCGACTGCGCACAAAGCGTTGTTTTATAACATTTTGAGTGGGATGGGTCAAACGGGCGGCGCACGCGCCGATGAGTGCATCATCGCAGGTAAATTCGGAAATTCCGGTACTCGGGGATCGAGGGTTATCAGAAAGCGGTGGTAAGATGGCTGTTCTTTTTACGACATAAGGGGATGCCTGCCCTTAGAATGGTCAGGCGTTGGGCACGGGGG
>DATNCJ010000009.1:0-24432 GCA_035607215.1 Candidatus Eiseniibacteriota bacterium | reverse complement strand
CGATGAACCGGATTCGCAACTGCACGGTTTTGCAGGTGGCGGTTGCCGCCAGCGATAGCGTCGCGCGGTTTGATCCTTCTTCCAGTGGAGACTTGGCACATTTGTCAGAGACCGGAACAGAGAGGGTGAAAACCGTGGCGCTCGATTCGCTGTTCGCGGCCGGGCAGATTCGCGCGCCCCGAGTGATAAAGATTGATGTGGAGGGCGCGGAGTTGGAGGCATTGTGTGGCGCGGTGCGGCTAATGGAAGCGCATCGGCCGGTAATTTTACTGGCGACGCACGGAGCCGAAGTTCATGCCGGGTGCTTGAAGTTCCTGCGCGACCGCGGATACCGCCTGGAGTCCCTTACGGTGGATCCTATGGAGATCTCTGCGGAGATTTTGGCGCGTCCGTAATGACAAGTCTTGCGCTCGCTGAATAGTCGACGTTTGCGATTGGCCCCGCTTGAGCGAAAAACTACTTCCCGCTTTTGATTGCGGTGGGTGGCAAAGAGAAAGCGTAGAAGTGATCGTGGACGGCCACCACTACATACTGCCGACCGTCGAGTTGGTACGTCATGGGTGACGAAGTTATGTTGCCGCCAAGGTTGAGATGCCACAAAGTCTTGCCGGTGGCCGGATCGAGCGCCAATAAATTCCCGGTGGTGTCACCGCCGAAAAGCAGATGGCCCGCGGTGGTCATCATGCCGGTGAACGCTTCGCCTTCGCCGATTTCGTGGTTCCAGACGACTTTGCCGGTTTTGTAGTCCAGCGCGCGCAGCGTGGAATTACCCCAGAGATTCTGATCGCGGCCGCCCCAGCCTTCTACTTTTCCATCGACGGTGCGGTAGTAAATGCTGAACAGTCGGTGAGCGTTCACGTAAAACAGATTGGTCTGCAGGCTGAAGCTCGGGGACATCCAATTGGTGGCGCCGTCCGAGCCTGGAGCGGCCAGCGATCCCGCCGGAGTGGGATTCGCCTGCGGATCAGCGATGGGCCGGCCGCGCTCGTCGATGCCCTTGGACCACGTCGTTTCGATGAACGGCGAAGTGAGCAGATGCTCGCCAGTGATGCGGTCCAACACGACGAAGAAGCCGTTACGGCTAGCCTGCGCCAGCAACTTGCGCGGCTTTCCGCGGAATTCGCCGTCGATCAGGATCGGGGTTTGCACCGCATCCCAATCGTGCACGTCGTGCGGGGACGGCTGGAAATACCAGACGAGTTTGCCGGTGTCCGGATTAAGGGCAACGATCGAGCACGTATAGAGATTGTCGCCGGGACGCAGGTCGCCAACCATCACCGGATTAGGATTGCCGGTGCCCCAATACACCAGATTCAGCGCCGGATCGTAGGTCCCGGTCATCCAGGTCATGCCCCCGCCGTGTAGCATGGCTTCGGGATCTTTCGGCCAAGTTTCTGAACCAGGGGCGCCAGGATCCGGATCGACGTACCAGGTCCATTGAATTGCGCCGGTTTCGGGATCGATAGATCGCAACAATCCTCGGATGTCGGTGGAATCCCCAGAGACACCCGCGAGGACGTGATCGCGGATCACCAGCGGCGCCATGGTCGCGAAATAGCCGAGCTTGGCGTCGGCCAGTTCGATGGTCCAGCGCTCTTTGCCGTCCTTTGCATTGAGGCTGACAAGATGCGCATCGCCGGTTTCGAAGTAGAGATAGTCCTTCCACATGGCCACGCCGCGGTGACCGATTTTGCCGCCTTCGGTCTTGGTTTCGTAGTGCCAGATTTCGCGGCCGAGTCGCGCGTCGACGGCCCAGACGTGATCGGGTGAACTGAAGTACAGAATGCCGCTGACTTCTAGCGGCGTTGATTTGAGGTTGAGCCCGCGAGTGGAGAACGCCCACGCCAGCGTCAGCGAGGCGATATTTTTCTGATTGATTTGGTCCAGCGTGGAATAACGGCGGCCGGTGTAGTCGCCATTGTAGGTCGGCCAGGTATCGGTGGGGGGATTGAGAAGGACGGCGGGATCGAGGCCAAGTGATTGCGGGGCTTGCGCTGCGGCGCGTGGCGCTGCGCAGAACGCGGCGATGAGAAGGATGACCAACGGCAAGTGCGTTAGTCGTCGCACTTTACGCGCATGGTTGGTGTTTGTAGGGGCGCACGTTACGTGCGTCCCTGCCACATGGTAGTCCTGCCAAGCAGGAATGCTCGACCAACCACGTGCGCTCGACGATTCTTCTCGCGGTGTGGCACAAAACGCCGCGGCGAGCGATGCAAATGAGCGAAAGTTCATTCGGGATTGGCTCCTGAGAGTTTCCATTTTGTAGCGTTTATTTCAAGGTTTGGATGTAAGCAAACAGGTCGTGCACTTGATCCTGAGAGAGTTTGAACAGTTGGTCGCGATGAGCGGCTAGGCGGTTGTTGAACTCGACTTTGATCCTCGCGCGATCGAAAGAGCGATACCAACCGGTCGAATCGATCAGGCCCACTGCGAACTCATCCTGATGGATGACATGCCCGTGCACCTGTTCGCCGGAAGGAAGTGCGACGGTCGCATCGGTCTTGGTGTTCTTGAACAGTTTTTCGGGATACAGAATGCGTGCTTGCAGGTCGATGGGCGTGTATTTCTTGGCTACGCCCGCAAGGTCGCCGGTAACCGAGTGGCAACTGGTGCATCCTCCGGCCCCCTCAAAATACGCCTTTCCGGCGTCGGCGTTGCCGATCAACAGCCGCTGCAAGTCGTAGACCTTCGGGACGCGCGCCGATTGCAATCCTTCCTTCACACGCGCGTGCAAAAACGCGGAGACGTCGGCAATTTCTGACGCCGTGAGCGACATCGGCGGCATGCCCTTGTCGGGCCGGCCCTTGCGGATAACGTCTCCGATCAAGTCGCCCTTTACGTCATGCGCAACGACCGGCGAGCGTACCAGGTCGGGGCCGCGGCCACCGGTAGCGTCGTTGGCGTGACAAACGCCGCAATTTTGCTGAAATATTTTTTGGCCACGCGCAGCGTCGGGCCCCTGGTCCGCGGCTTTGACGACCGGCTGGCGGTCGGGATCGTCATCATCATCCTGCGCCCGAACCGCGTGCGCGAAACTGCTCAAAACGAGAACAACAATCGTGGTCAACCACAACCATTTGGATTTCGCCATGCTTCGCCTTGCGTTCCCTCGCGATATCGCCATTCATTGTAAACAATAGATGAAGTGCTTTGCTTCCTGGCCATTCTACGGCTTGCGCCACCTTGCTTCTAGCGCAACTGTCTCGCGGAGCACCAATCTTGTCGATTCGCCCGCCCGAGCGCGCGCCGGCAGCCTTGGTCATAGACGAACCTCGTGCAGGAATCGTTTCGCGCCCCCCTGCTTGGTTGCTACTGCGTTTTCGTTGCGTTTGCGAGCCTTCGGCGATATCGTACCGCCTCCGATTCCACGACGAGCGGAAATCTCGAAGCGCAGGAGTACGCTCATGAGCACATTTACCTGGTTCACGTTGTGATCAGCCTCATCGGCATCCTCTCCGGCATCGTGGTATTGCTTGGATTCCTAAGCGCGAAACGCCTCGATGGCTGGAACGCCATCTTGATCACGATCGTGCTGACGATTGTGGCAGCCATCAAGTTTCGGCCCGAGGCCCTCGTAGCTGCGACCTGAAGTTCCCCAAGGATCAATTGCGGCACGCGACTTCGGCGCGGTTTCATTTGCTGCGAGGAGCGACCAATGCCCGTCAAACAGGGAAATTTGGAACTTCTGCAAAACCCGGTGGCCCAGGAACTCCTCCATTCGAAGATTCCCGCGCGCCTGGCATACATCTGGATGGACGGAACGCCGCGCGTGGTCCCCATTTGGTTCCATTGGAATGGGCACGCGCTGGTGATAGCCACGCCGCCCAAAGCTCCCAAGCTGAAAGCGCTGGCGAAAAATCCCAAGGTCTCCCTAACCATTGACGACAATACCTTCCCCCACAAAGTTCTCCTGATCCGCGGCATAGCCAGCCTGCAGCAAGTGGATGGGATCGTGCCGGAGTATGCCGCAGCCGCGGAGCGTTATTTTGGGCGCGAGCAAGGGCTGGCGTGGATCCAGCAAGTTCGCAGAATGATGCCGGCGATGGTGAAGGTCACGATCACGCCGGAGTGGGTGGCCGTGCTGGACTTTCAGACACGTTTTCCCAGCGCCATTTCAGCGTAGCTTCAACAACGTTGCGTCGAGCGGCGAACAGTGCGCGGACTACAAATTCGCGGTGACCAGCAAATACCAGAAGGAGCGCTTCCTGCGTGGCAGCGGAGGTTCCAGGGCCGCCTGGGCGCGCAGGATCTCCGCGGTTTCTGGGCGATGCGCGCGCTCGTAGACTTCCATCGCCGCGCGATCGGCAGCCGCCAGGCTGGCTCGGCCGTCGTTCTGAACTAACGCCGCGTCCCACGCATCGGCGGCCCGCCGATTGATGCGCCCTTCCTCTTCGGCGGACTGCGCCTGGTCCGCCAATCCGCTCTGGCGGAAGATGGCCGCCAGCGCCAGGTATTCCGGAAAAGTCCCGTACGGATATCTCGGCATATTGACCTGAATCGTATCGAGCAGGATTTGCGCGGCTTCCCGCGCTAGCGCATCGGAGATGCCCGCAACCGAAACCCGCTTCGCTGGAATTTTGGCCGGGCCGGATTCAATGATGCAGGAATAGGCTTTGTCGAAGTTGCCGAGCATGGCGTGCGCTTCACCCAGGCGAAAATACGCTTCTCCGGCTCCTTCCTGGTCCTGATAAGCCAATGACGCGCGATACTCCGAGCGGGCCTTTTCGTACTTGCCTTCTCGAAAGGCCTTGTCGCCGGTGACCATCCTGGCGCGATATTTTTTCTCGTTGTCGCGGCGCTCTTTTGGCGGGGGCTCGCAAGTGCCGGCGCTCGCGCAACGCACACCGATAACCACGAGAATAGCTGCAAGCAGCACAGCTTTCATTTCCCGACTCCTGGGGACTTGTTAACTTTGCGCGGGAAAGTAACACGAGGGCTGCGGCGTCGCAAGGAAAATTATTCGTTGCGCCGGGAGCAGAAAGAGAGGTGTAGCTACGTCCGCACCAACTGACTGGGCGGAACACCCCGGCGCCTGCAGGAGTGCCTATGCCACCTGAATGACCACTTTGCCGAATTGCTTGCCGGATTCGAGATACGCGTGGGCCGCGGAGGTTTGAGCCAAAGGAAAGGTGCGATCCAGGATCGGTTTGAGTTTTCCCGCGGCGATCAGCTTCATGGCGGTCAGCAGCTCGCTCTTGCGCCCCATGTAAGAGCCCAGTAACGAAAGCTGTCGGCTGAAAAGAAACCGCAGGTCGATCTTCGCATCGTAGCCGGTGGTTGCCCCGCAGGTCACCAGCCGGCCCGCCGGCGCCAGGCTGGCAACGCTGTCATCCCAAGTGGCGGTGCCGACGTGCTCGAATACCACATCCACGCCGCGCTTGCCGGTGATGCGGCGAACCTCGTCGCGAATCTTCTGGATTTTGTGATTGATGGTGTGGTCGGCGCCGAGTTGCCGCGCCTTTTCCAGCTTCTCGTCGGTGCCCGCGGTAGCGATCACCCGTGCGCCGAGAAATTTAGCGATCTGAATGGCGGCCGTGCCCACACCGCTTCCAGCTCCGAGAATCAGCACATCTTCGCCAGGTTGCAGCTCCGCCCGAGTCAGCAGCATGTGCCAGGCGGTCTGAAATACCAGTGGAACTCCGGAGGCTTCTTCGAACGACAGATTCTCCGGGTACGGCAGGCAATTCACTTCCGGCACGCGGACGAATTCAGCGCACCCGCCATCAATCATGTAGCCGAGGTTGGTGAATTGCCGGCAGCGATTGTCGAGACCCGCCAGACACGCCGGGCACTTTCCGCAGGTGACGCCCGGCGCGAGCACCACCTTCTGCCCCACGCGAACATTGCCGACTTCCGGCCCAATTTTTGCAACTTCACCGGCAACGTCGCTGCCGGGAATGTGCGGCAGCGGGATGGGAACGTTCGGCAAACCGCCGCGCACCCACAAATCGAGATGATTCAGGCTGCAAGCGTGTACGCGAACCAGCACATCGCGTGCTCCGATCGCCGGCTCTGGTACTTCTTTGTATTCCAGGACTTCGGGACCGCCATGCTGTGCGAAGACTGCTGCCTTCACTTAGCGCCGCCGCGCCGCTTTCCGGTCAGGAAACCGGTCAAAATCGTCATGCCGAGCGTGGCGCACCACAACCAGGGTAGGCTTACATAGAATCTGCCGAACAGCGGCTTGAGGTAAATGATCCCGGTGCGTTCGTGCACCAGAAATGTATGCTCCGCATCCGGAATGTACGTGGAGAAATGATGAATTCGCCACGCCAGAACAGGCCAGGCGCAGGCGACGGCGATGAACAGCGCCAGCGCCACGAAAAACAGCGCTTCGTAGAGTGAGAGGGAATCGGCGGACCGGACGCGACTCGCGCTGGCAGGAAAGGGGACAGAATGCATGAGAATTAGTCTAGCGAGAGGACCCGCGAGTGTCCAGTTTTCCGAGCAGGTGCCTCGAAGAAAAAGCTCGCCCGCAAACTGGCGAGAAATTGGCGGGCGTGGCGAACCCCGGTGGCGTAAACTAGGCGAAACAGCCATGGACCTCTTTGAAGAAATTGTGAAAATGCGCCGGGCGGGGCAGCGCGGGGCGCTGGCCACCATCGTGCACACCAACGGCTCGATCCCCAGCTACGAGAGTTCTCGGATGCTGGTGCGCGAGGACGGTTCGCTGGCAGGCACCATCGGCGGAGGCTGCGTCGAGGCCGAGGTCTGGGCCGCCGCGAAAGAAGTGATGTACAACGAGGCGCCTCGTAAGATGGTCTTCAATCTCAACAATGAGGCCTCTTACGACAACGGCTTGATCTGCGGCGGCACCGTCGAAATCTTTGTCGAGCCGATTCTCCCGCAGCCCATCCTCTATTTATTTGGCGGCGGCCATGTTTCGATGGCAGTGGCCAAAGCGGCTAGCGCCGCCGGCTTCGCGGTCGGGGTTGTCGACGACCGGGAAGCATTCGCCAACCCCCAACGATTCCCTGCCGCGCAGGAAGTCTTTACCAGCTACGACGATGCGTTCGAGAAGATCCACCCGAATGCTTCCACTTACCTGGTAATCGTGACCCGCGGCCACAAAGAAGACATGCGCGTGCTCGCCTGGGCGGCGCGAACCGACGCACGATACGTCGGCATGATCGGCAGCAAGCGCAAAGTGCTCTCGGTCTACAAGGCACTGGAGCAAGAGGGCTACAAGCCCGAAGAGTTCGAGCGTATTTATGCCCCCATGGGGCTGGAGATCGGGGCGTTATCTCCAGAAGAGATTGCGATCAGCATCGTCGCGGAGCTGATCGCCGTGCGACGCAACGCCGCTACTGCCGCGCACAAGAAAGTGAAGATCGAGTCGCGGTCGGCTCTGGGCACGCGGTAGGCGGGCGTCGGACGTCGAAGAGACTATGCTGGCATCGATCATCCTTTCTGGCGGCGCGTCCCAGCGAATGGGCTCGCCCAAGGCCCTGCTTCCCTACCAGGGTAGGCCGTTCCTCGAACATCTGCTGGAAGTTACCATCCACCCGAAAATTACCGCGCGGCGAGTGGTGCTGGGCAAAGATGCGGAGCCGATCTCCTCAGCCGTGCCGCTCGCGCGCGAAGAAATTGTCATCAACCCGCGATGGGAAGAGGGGCAGCTCAGTTCGATTCAGGCCGCCATCCGCAGCTTACCGCCGGGGACTGAAGGAATGATTCTGTGCCTGATCGACCATCCCTTGATCAGCGGCACACTTGTGAACGATTTGATCGAGGCGTTTTACTCGCCGCAGTCGCTCGGGCAAACAAGAATCGTGTTGCCGACCTTTCGCGGCCAACGCGGCCATCCTGTAATTTTCTCGGCCAGCTTGTACCAAGAATTGCTGACCGCGCCGGGGGACAAGGGCGCGAGAGCCGTGGTGTGGGCCCACAGTGCCGAGGTCTTGGAAATGCCCACGAACGAGCAGGGCTGCGTGCTCAACTTGAACGATCCCGAGACCCTGCAGCGGGCGACGGGCTAATCGCCAAACGATCATTGGCAGGACCGTTTTTGGAGTGCAGCGGCTCGCCGCCGCTCATACGCCGTCGCCCTCTCCACGCCGGATCGATATTTTCGGGTTCAGGGAGCCCCGGCGATTTTCTTTCCCAATGCGCGTGCGGCTTCCGCGGCCAGCTGCGCTCCGTGGAATGTAGTGGCTGGGAGCCCGCCGAGCGTGGAAGCGATGGATTCCGCGGTGATCGCGGCGAACTCTGCCGCAACGCGATCGCGCAGCTGTTCGGTCAACAGCGACGCGCAGGCAATTGCCGTGGTGCAGCCGCGGCACAAGAAGCGCGCCTCGATTACCCGGCCCTGTTGCACGCGCGCAGATAGCTTCAGCACGTCGCCGCACACCGGATTGCTGACCTCCACGATCGCATCCGCACTCGGCAACTCCCCAGCATTTCGCGGATTCCGAAAGTGATCGAGAACGCCGTCGCTGAACATCACTTTCTCTTCATTTTTTCTTCGGGGGCAGGTATTTTTTCTCCACCGAGGCGATAACCACGTAATTCGGATCGACCATCTCGGTCAAGTGAATCTTTCCGGTCTTCGAAAGCAGCTCGTAAGCATCTAGGTCGGACAATCCGTAGTCCGCGTGAATCCAGTTTACCAATTCCGTGAACGCGATGCGTAAAGCATCATCCACCGGCCGGTAGATACCCGCGCACATGATCTCCTTTTCATTCTCAAAGCGCGGCCATCCGGTCTTCTTCCCTTTCACCAGGTCGACCTGCAAGCGCACTTTCATCGGCACTTCGATCGCCGTGCCGGCAATCTCGCCGTCTCCCTGCGCCGCGTGACCGTCTCCGAAATACAGAAGCGCGCCGGAAGCGTTCACCGGCAGATACAAGGTATTGCCGACCGAGGCCTCGGTGGCATCCATGTTTCCCCCGAACGCCTCGGGCACGATCGAGCTTCGCGCTTCTCCTCCCGCCGGAGCGACGCCGATGCAGCCGAGAAATGGATGCAGCGGAATTTTGACTTTGTAATTCGAATCCAGCGCCTGAAACGTAGCGGTGTTGCCGGCATGATCGATCGGATAGAACCAGATCTTCTCCGGGAGCGGCGGATGAATCATCGCGGTGTAGTTGGTGGCGTTGAGCGCGCCAAATCCCGGGCCCAGCGCGCCGAGTCCCTGGTCGCCATCAACCTGCAGATCCAGAAATTTCACCACCAATGTATCGCCGGGCTCGGCGCCATCGATGAACAACGGCCCGGTCAGCGGATTGTCGCCCTTGACCAGCGCCAGCGTGTCGCCCGGCTTCTTGATGGCGTTGCCGAAGCAGTCCAACGAATTGGCGTCCAGGATGTCGCCGGGCTTGAGATGCGCGACCGGCGGCGCCGTGGCATACACGTACTTCACATCATTGATGGTCGCGTGATACCGCACCGTTTGTGAATCGGCGTTCTGCGCACGAGCGCACGGCGCAAGGTTAGCAAGCACCACGGCCGCCGCCAAAATCGAAACACGAATCCCCGATTCGAAACGCATCCAAATGCACCTCACGGTGGAATGTTGAGGAGTGCAACACAGCGAAGCCGCGAAGTCAATCCGAGGCCGCAATCGATCGGAGGTAACAATCGGTTGCAAGCAACAATCGCTCGCTAGAAACTGTAGGGGCGCACTTTAGGTGCGTCCCTGCCACTCAAGTAAGGGCCATCGCCGGCGCAAACTCGTCCGGCAAACCACGATCGTCTAGCATCTCTACTCTTCCCGAAGCGCCACCATCGGGTCCAGGCCTGCCGCACGCAGTGCCGGCAAGAAACTAGCCCCCGCTGCCACCGCCGACAACGCCACCACCGCGATCGTCAAGGTCACAGGATCGTGTGGCTTCAAACCGTAGAGCAGCGAAGTCGCAGTACGCCCGGCGAGCAAGGCGAGCACGCCGCCAACGGCAATGCCGATCGCCAACATCAACCCAGCTTCCCGCATGATCATGCGGATCACATGCGCGCGCTGTGCCCCCAGCGCCACGCGAATCCCGATCTCATTCGTGCGCCTTGCCACCGTGTACGAAATCACTCCATACAATCCGATGGTCGCCAGCACCACCGCCAAAAATCCGAAAAATCCCGACAGCGTAGCCATGAGCCGCTCGCGAAGTAGCGAATCGCGAATTTGCGTCTGCAAGGTGTGGAAATCAATGATCGTCTGCGGACCGGACTGCAAGATTGTTTCTTTGATCGCGGGAATGGCCACGGACGGCGGGACGCTCGCGTGGATCAGGAATTGCGGGAAGTTATCGGGACGATCGTCTTGCGCCGCAGTCACATAGACCTGCGGAGCGGGCTCCTCGCGGTAATCGCGATATTTGGTGTCCTTGACGAACCCGATGATCTGGTACATGGGTGTCGCGCGACCGATGAAAACGTCCTCGCGAAAGTGGACGCCGACAGGATTCTGACCGTTGAGGAACTTGCGTACGAAGGTTTCATTGACGATGGCCACCTTTGGCGATGTGGCAGTGTCGTGGTTGTCGAAATCCCGGCCGGCCAGGAACACCGTGCGCATGGTCTTGAAATAGTCGGGCGACACGCGATTGAAAAACGACATTCCTTTGCGATTCTCGTCACCTTCGATGAAAAGGTTCTCGTTCCAACCATTGCCGCTGATCGGCACAATCCCGACGTCCGCGGCGCTGTCCATCCCCGGAAGCGCGCGGATGCGCTCCAACAAATCGCGCTTGAACGACTGTCGCTGGTCGGCGGCGATGTTCAGCCGCGTGATGTCGATGGCGGCGACGATGATGCCATCCTGGCGAAAACCGGGATCGAGCGTCACCAGGTTTCGCAGCGTCCGCACGAAGAGCAGCGATCCCACCAGCAATACCAACGATAGGGCGACCTGCGACACCACCAGCACTCGCCGCAAACCGAATCGCTCGCGCCCCGACGTCATTCCCCGCCCCGCGGCCTTGAGCACCGAAGCAGGCGCGACGCGCGTCGACCGTAAAGCCGGTGTCAGCCCAAACAGTACGCAGGTGAAGATCGCAAGTCCCGCCGTGAAGGCGAAAATGCGCCAATCCGCCCGCAAATCCATGAACAGCGGCGAACCCTGTGTACTGAGAAACGCCACCAGGAACCGGCTAAGCATCTGCGCCAGGCCGGCCCCGAGCAGCGCGCCAATCGCCGCCAGCAGTAGGCTCTCGACCAGCATCTGGCGGATCAGCCGCACGCGCGACGCTCCCATCGCCAGCCGCACGCCCACTTCCCGTTCGCGAGCGCTGGCGCGCGCCAACATGAGGTTCGCGAGGTTTGCGCAGGCGATCAGCAGCACGAGTCCCGCGATCACCAGCAGCGTCCACAACGGACTCTCGTATTCTTGCCGCAATTGCGAAAATCCATTGTCGGCCGGAAAGGCCGCAAACTTGTACTCCATATAATGTTTTACGCTGTCGGGCTTGTAGACCGGAGGCACGGTCGCCTCCAGCACCGAGGGAGAAATGGCGTTGAGCTGTGCGGTCGCCCGCTGCAGCGTCCAACCCGGCTTCAAGCGGCCCATCGACGCGAGCCACCAGCCGTGGCGCATGTCGAGCAGGCTTTCCTCGCCGCGGATCACCAGCTCAGAACAAAGTGGAATCGCAACGTCGAAGGATCGCCCGATTTCCACACCGAAAAACCCGGGCGGCGTGATCCCCACGATCGGAAAAGGATGCCCTTCGAGCATGAGTTTGCCGCCGAGTGCCGACCCCTGGCCGCCGAATTCGTGCTGCCAGAAGGCATAGCTGATCACCGCGCCGGGCGAGCCGCAGCCGCGGCGGTCATCCTCGGCAGTCAACGTCCGCCCCAGCAGCGCCTGCACCTCCAGGACCTTGAAGAAGTCGCCGCTTACGTACATGCCCTGCGCGTAGCGCGCCTCGCCGCCCACCGCAAGATTGAAATCGGCGGCGGCCCACGCGAAGATGCTGGAGAAACCCTCCTGGTGATCGCGAATCTGCTCCCACATCGCGTTGGTGATTTGGCTGTAGCGGCCCTCGTGGCGCCCGGACGACCAGTTGCGGTCAGCGATGCGGACAACGGCGAGTTCTTGGGGGTTCTTGACCGGAAGTGTGCGAAGCCGAACGGCGTCAAGCAGTTGGAAGATGGCGGTATTGGCGCCGATGCCCAGCGCCAGAGACAACACTGCGACAATCGTAAAGCCAGGGTTCAGCCGCAGCAACCGCGCGCCGTAGCGTAAGTCCTGCCAAAGGGTTTCCATCTCGCAGACCTCCTCGCCGTCCTGTACGTAAGACGACGCAAACAGGTTCTTGGTCTGGTCGAAATTTCCGGAAAGATGAGTAGCGGCGAAGTCGCTTACCTCCGCGAGGCGACTCGAGTTGGAATCTAGTTCTTGGCAATGTCCGCGTGATCCTTTTTGTCGGGGAACAGCGCGCGAACCGGCATCTTAGCGTCGAAGACCAGATTGAAGAAGCCCACCATCATTTCATCCCAGCTTTGCTGGCCCCAGATCACCGTTTTGCTCGGGTCGGGATTTTCCGGGTTGTTGGCGGAATTGTCGAAATGCGCGGTGCACTCGATCTTGGTGCCCTTGGGCAGCTGCATCGGCTCAGCCAGGTTGTACCAGAGCTGCCAGCGCCAGTTGTAGTGCGGCACCTTCAGGATGGTCTCGGTCTTCCCGTCGGGATACACGATGCGGTATTCAAAGTCCTTTCCTCGGGTGTGCATGTGCGGGTGAATCGAGGCGAGCACAACGTTCGTGGCCACTTCAAACGACGCGTCGACCTGATAGTTTGGATCGTTCGGTGGAATCTTGAACGTTCCGTTGCTTGCCGAAAGGGTGAGCACGCGCTGCTTCGGCGGCTCCTTTGCGAACACCAGTCCGACGCGCGCCTGATCGGTGGTGGCCATGCCGTCGGCCATGTAATGCACCTCCATCACAATGTCCGAGCCGGCTTTGACCAGCTTGGCCTGACCGGGCTGCAAGACCTCCGCGGGTTGTCCGGGCGCGTAGCCGACGAGAAAGTCGCTGGGCAGTGCGCTGGTGTCTTCCTTTTCACTTTCTTTTGCCGGCGGCGCCACAAAGAATTCGCCAGGCTTCTGATTCTTGAAATAGTTCGACCCCGGCTCGCGCACGTAGGCAATGATGTGGTGCACCATCGGGCGATTCGTGGGCCGCGCTTCGGCCATCTGCACCCATTTGTCTTCGCTGAACCCGGTTGGAATGATCACGTATTGATATTCGATAGTGCCCGATGCCGGAATGTTGAAGGGTTTCGGCAATTGGAAGATGACATCAGGCTTGGGAATTCCCCATCCTTCCATCCAGTTGATCGGTGGCGGCAAATCTTTCTTGTCGCCTTCCGGAGCGCCGGCGTTGGCCCAGGCGACGATCGTCGCGATCTCCTGGTCGGACAGCGAGCGATCATTCGCAAAATGACCGAACTTCGGGTCCGCGTACCATGGCGGCATGATCTTCTGCGAAACCACGCGCTTCAGGCTGGCGGCCATCAACTTCGCATCAGCGTAAGTCAACAGCGAAAACGGCCCGCCTTCGCCCGGCCGGTGGCAGGTCTGGCAACTCTTCTGCAAGACCGGGGCGACGTCCTTGCTGAAGGTCGGCGGCGGAGCCTGCGCCGGCAAACCGCAAGCCAGCGCCGCGTGCGTCGCGCAAGCCAGAACAAGTCGCTGCCAGGTCCGAGGTCCCATAAATGGATCTTCCTTGGGATGTTCCGGATCGCCCGAAACATCATGCTAAATCGTTTTAATGCCGCGCCCGCTGCAGCAAATTAGCATGAGGTTGGTGTCAGGTCCAGACTCACATCGCCGCAACGTAAGCTCTTCCAAACGTAGATCGCAAGAGAAGCTCCCCAACGTCTGCTATCCTCGCAACACGTCATGACCAGTCGCCACAAAGGCCGCCAACCCGCGCTGCGCATCGTGTCCCTCGCGCCAAGCGCGACATCGATCCTGTGCGCTATCGGCGCGCGAAAGACATTGGTCGGCGTCACCAAATGGTGCGCCGAAGTTGTCGACGTGCGCGGCTTGCCGCAACTCGGCGACTGCTGGCAAATGGAAAACGTCGCCGACATCATGGCGCTGCAACCCACTCTGGTCATCGGGTCAGTTCCCTTCAAGCAGGAAACCGTCGCCAAGCTGCTCGAGCAACCGCTGAACTTCCTCGCCAAGAATCCGCGAAGCCTTGCGGACATCGAGCGCGACATTCGGCTCCTCGGCCGCATCTCCGGCCGCGCGACCGCTGCCGAGCGCCTGATCGCCAAAATGCGCCGGGAGTTCGATACTATCCGTCAAAAGGCGCGCCGAACAAAGCGACGCGTGCGAGTGTATGCCGAGGCGTGGCCGAATCCGCGCATCAGTTCTCCGCCATGGGTGGCCGAAATCGTGCAGATCGCCGGCGGCCAAATGGTCGTGCCTGCCGGTGAGAAACTGACCGACGAACAAGTGGCTGCAGCAAGACCTGACGCCATTATTCTGGCGTGGGCGGCAACCGGATCGAAAGCCGACGCCAAGAAAAGCGTTGAGTTGGCCGAGTGGCGCGACGTTCCGGCGATTCGCAATCGCCGCGTTCACGTGATCTCCGACGAACTGCTGAACACGCCGGGACCTCCGCTAATGCAGGGCGCGCGACAGTTGTTCCACCTCTTGCATCACCCTGCTCCGACGAAGGCTCGTACCTGATGCTGGTCGTCGCAGCGGTAATCGAGCGAGCCGACCGGCGCATTCTGATCGGCCAGCGGCGCAAGAGTGATACGTCGCCACTGAAGTGGGAATTCCCCGGCGGAAAAGTGTGGGACGATGAAGCCCCGGAGGCCGCTCTGGCGCGAGAACTGCGCGAAGAGCTGGGCGCAACCCTGCGGCGGTGCGTGGAGATCGCGCGCGTGACGCATCGCTACGCGGAAACACTAAGTCCGCTGGAAATCCGTTTCTTCGCGGCGAAAATCGCGGAAACCGAAATCGCGCCCACCGCTTTCGAGCAGGTTGCGTGGGTTCTGCCGAAAGAGCTGAGCGCGTACGATTTTCTAGCGGCCAACGGCCGCATCGTCGCCGACTTGGCCACTGGCCGCATCAAGCCAAGCGAAGTGTTGCAAATGGCCGGATCGTAAGTCGAGTGATTAGGAAATAACCGGGTTCGGCTTGTCGGGATTGATGCCCAGGTCTTTGATGGCTTTGTCGATGACGTTGCGCTCGATTTTTCCGTCCTGATGCAGTTCATGGAGCGTAGCCAGGACGATCGAGCGCGCATCGACTTCGAAGAAATCGCGCAAGGACTTGCGGCCTTCGCTGCGGCCGAATCCGTCGGTGCCGAGCGAGGCGAGACGTCGTGGCATCCACTGGCTGATCATATTGGGTAGCGTTTTGAGGTAATCGGAAGCAGCGACCAGCACACCGGGAGCGTTCTCCAGTTGCTGAGTCACATAGGGCACGCGCTTTTGCTTCGCGCCGGGATGCAGCCGATTCCAGCGCTCCGCCTCGATGCCATCGTTATAGAGAGCCTTGTAGCTGGTGACGCTCCAGACGTCGGCGGCGATGCCATATTTCTCGCTTAGGATGTCCTGAGCTTGCAGCGCTTCGCGCAGAATGGAGCCGCTGCCGAAGAGTTGTGCGCGTAGCTTGGGCTTTTTGATGTCGGAAGCGCGGAAGCGGTACATACCCTTGAGGATGCCGTCTTTCACATCGCCGGGCATTGCCGGCATGGCATAGGGTTCGTTCATCAAGGTGATGTAGTAAAAGATGGATTCGCCTTCCTTATACATGCGGCGAATGCCGTCCTGAATGATGACCGCAATTTCGTAGGCGAACGCCGGGTCGTAAGCGCGAAGATTGGGCACGGAAAGCGCCAGCACGTGGCTGTTGCCGTCCTGGTGCTGCAAGCCTTCGCCGGAAAGCGTGGTGCGGCCCGCAGTGCCCCCGAGCAAAAAGCCGCGCACGCGCATATCGGCTGCCGCCCAGATGAAATCGGCGATGCGCTGGAAACCGAACATGGAGTAGTAGATGAAAAAAGGAATGGTGTTCACGCCGTAGGTGGAATAGGCGGAACCCGCGGCGATGAACGAACCCATGGAGCCGGCTTCGGTAATGCCTTCTTCGAGAATCTGGCCGTCCTGCGCTTCCTTGTAATACATCAAGGTGTTCACGTCGACGGGCTGATATTTCTGGCCGACGCTGGAGTAGATGCCCGCGGTGCGGAACAGCGACTCCATACCGAAGGTGCGTGCTTCGTCGGGAACGATCGGAACGATGAGTTTGCCGATCTCGGGATCCTTGAGCATTTTGCGGAGCATGCCCACGTAGGCCATGGTGGTGGAAACTTCACGGCCGTCGCTACCCTCGAAAAATTCATTGAAGAGGTCGTCGTGGCCGGTACACTCCAGCGGCTTGGTGCGCACGCTGCGCGCCGGCATATAGCCGCCCAAGGCTTCGCGGCGCGATTTCAGATATTGCATCTCGACGCTGTCGTCTGACGGGCGATAGAACGGCACTTCTGCGCACTGCTCATCGGTCAGAGGGATATCGAAGCGCGAGCGGAAAATGCGCAGCTCGTCTTCGTTCAATTTTTTCTGCTGGTGGGTAACGTTCTTTCCTTCGCCCGCTTCGCCGAGGCCGTAGCCTTTGATGGTGCGCGCGAGAATGACCGTCGGCTGGCCCTTGTGCTCGAAGGCCGCTTTATACGCCGCGTAGACCTTGCGCGGGTCGTGCCCGCCGAGCCGCAAGCGGCGCAGCGCTTCGTCGGACATAGGCTCGACGAGCCTGAGCAGACGCGGATCGGTGCCGAAGAATTGCTGGCGGACATACGCGCCGGACTCGACCACGAGCTTCTGGTATTCGCCATCGACCAGCTCGCCCATGCGCTTGACGAGGAGCCCTTCGGAATCTTGTTCGAGGATGGGATCCCACTCGCTGCCCCACAAAACTTTGACCACGTTCCAGCGAGCGCCGCGGAAAGCGGATTCAAGCTCCTGGATGATCTGTCCGTTGCCGCGGACGGGGCCGTCGAGGCGCTGAAGATTGCAATTGACGACGAAAATCAGGTTGTCGAGATTTTCACGGGAAGCCAGGGTGATGGCGCCGAGAGATTCCGGTTCGTCAGTTTCGCCGTCGCCGAGGAAAGCCCAGATTTTGGCGTCGGTTTTGGGTTTGAGGCCGCGATTTTCCAGGTAGCGGGCAAAGCGCGCCTGATAAATGGCCATCAGCGGGCTGAGGCCCATCGATACCGTCGGGAACTCCCAGAAATCGGGCATGAGCCACGGGTGCGGGTAGGAAGAAAGGCCACCACCAGGCTTCAGCTCGCGGCGGAAATTCTCGAGTTTCTGGGCGGAAAGGCGGCCTTCCAGGAACGCGCGCGAATAGATGCCCGGCGCGGCGTGACCCTGGAAGTAGACGGTGTCCCCTTCGAAGCTGTCGTTGCGGGCGCGGAAGAAATGGTTGAAGCCAACTTCGTACAGGGTGGCGGCCGAGGCAAACGTCGAGATATGTCCGCCAATGTTATGTTCGACGCGATTCGCGCGCACCACCATGGCCAGGGCGTTCCAGCGCACCAGGCTCTTGATGCGGCGCTCGACTTCCTGATCGCCGGGGAATTCAGGTTCCAGCCGGAGGGGCACGGTGTTGGCGTACGGGGTATTCGCGGTGAACGGAAGGTCGATGCCGGAGACGGTGGCGTGGGCGCGAAGGCGCTCGAGGATTTCGGTAGCCACTTCGGGGCCGCTGGACTCCAGGACGGAGTCGAGGGATTCAAGCCACTCCTGTACCTCGAATTCGTCCATATTGTGCGGCTTGGTGTACGCCTCTTTATTCATGGGTTCTGATCGGCCCTCTTCGCTTTGATGTCTAATTGCGCCACCGGAGGTTCACGTTTCGACGCCGGGGACTTCCGCCAGGGAATTTATCCTCGCTAAGGCACTAGAATACACCGCGCGGCGAAAGTGTGCACGTTGGGAAGTGCGCCGGGCGTTCCTGGATGATGTGGGAGCAGGATGAAAGATTGTTTCGCGAAGCCCAGTCGATCGGAATTTTTTCGTCCGTGAAGAAGACTTGGTCAAGAGGTAGCGGTTCCCGACCGAATTACTCTGAGTGAGGGCGAACTTGAAACAGCGCCGCAATCGGTAGTACTCCAAAGGGGTGCCACCACCCCTATGGTTTTTGCGGATCGTTGTGATTCTATTGCACTTAAGGAGTATTTGGACGCATCGTTATCATTTCAAAAGGGTTAGGTGTCCACTTAGGTGAACCAGGGCTTGGGAGAAGAGACGATTTGCTAGTTCACGCAGCGCACTTCGATGTTGGCCTCCAGTATCGCCATTGTAAATGGTACGAGGCGTATATCGCCGGTCTATCCATTAAATGGATAGGCGCCAACTGACGGATCGGAGTTGTGTGCTAACGTTGCCGAGCTATGAGACAGGCATTGGCGAATCGGGTGGCGCTAGTGACCGGGGCGGCGAAGCGGCTGGGGCGGGCGGTGGCGGTGCGACTGGCGAGGGCGGGCGCCGACGTCGTGGTGCACTACCGTTCGTCGGAGGAGGAGGCACGCGAGGCGGTTACGGAGATCGAGAGACTTGGGCAACGAGCCATCGCGGTGGGCGCGGATTTGACGCAGGTCACAGAGATTGAAGCACTCGTAACCCGGGCCGGCAATCATTTTGGCCGGCTGGACGTGCTGGTGAACAGCGCGGCGAATTTTTTGCGGCGGGATTTCGGAACGATGCGAGAGGCGGATTGGAATGCGTCGCTGGATACGAACCTGAAGGCGCCGTTTTTCTGTTCACAGGCGGCGGCGCCTTTGTTGAAGAAGAATCGCGGGGTGATCGTGAATTTTGCCGATATCGGGGCGTTTTTGGCCTGGCCGGGATACATTCCACATTGCGTGTCGAAGTCCGGGGTGGTGATGCTGACGAAATGCCTAGCTAAGGAACTGGCGCCGGAAGTACGAGTGAACGCGATTGCTCCTGGGACGATCACCATGGCCGGCGACCCGCCGGAGTGGCAGGCGGATTTCATCAAGCGTGCGCCGTTGGGCCGCGTGGGGACGCCCGAGGATATAGCGGATGCGACGATGTATCTAGTGACAGCGGAATTCATGACCGGCCAGGTTTTGGTTTTGGACGGCGGCAGAACGCTGTAAGAAGCGAAGAGAAGTGAAACAGCAAGAATGTGAAGAACGATGGCGAGGTTCGCTGCGTCATTCGGGAAAGATGGCGTTCTCCGACGGCGGGAGTCGTGCGATCATCAGGCAGCACTGAGGCTGCCAGGAGCGCATCGTGCATACCTTGCTCCAGGATCTCCGCTACTCGCTACGCCAACTAGCCAAGAACCCGAGCTTCGCGCTGACCGCGGTGATCTCCCTCGCGCTGGGCATCGGCGCCACGACCGCGGTCTTCAGCGTCATCTACGCCGCGCTGATCAATCCGTATCCCTACCCCGACGCCGATCGTATCGTTCGACTCACTATGATCAGTCCCTCAGGTCCAGGCGAGTGGGGGAATCTGAATGGCCCACAGCTCCATGAAATAAAGAAGGTCAGCACGGTTCAGAGCGTCATTGCCATGGACTTCCACGCGATGGTTCTGACGGGACGTGAATTTCCCGAAAATGTCGACGCGGTAGGACTCATCGGCAACGGTTTCTCCGATTTGGGCGTTCCCGCCATGCTCGGACGCGGATTGCTGCCGTCGGACGCTGCTGATGGGCAGGAGCCCCGGCCGGTAACGGTGATCTCCTACAAGTTCTGGCGGACGCACTTCTTTGCCGATCCAGGCGTCATCGGAAAAACTCTGCAACTCAATCACAAGAGCTATCTCATCGTCGGTGTCGCTGCGCCCCGCTTCATCTGGTACATGGCCGATGTCTACTTGCCTCTGAAAATCAGCCAGGACCCGAATCTGACTTTCGTTGTGAACTTGCGGTTGCGCCCCGGCGTCTCTCATGCTTCCGCAAACGCGGCGTTGCAGCCCGTGCTGGAACAATTTGCCAGAGAGACGCCAAAGCGCTTTCCTGAACACATCCGCGTGCATGTCGAGGGTCTGAACGAGTGGGTGACGCGCAGTATCAGCGGAACCTTGTATTTGCTCTTTGGCGCAGTGGGGCTCCTTCTCGCCATCGGATGCGGAAACGCTTCCATTCTGCTGTTGGCTCGTGGCGCAGCGCGTGAACATGAATTTGCCGTGCGCGCTGCCGTCGGCGCAAATCGCTTGCGAATCGTTCGCCAGCTTCTGACCGAATCCGTGCTACTGGCTTCGATCGGGGCCGCTCTCGGCGTCGCGCTGTCCTACGGAATCCTGGGCGGTATCCGTGTTCTGCTTCCGCGCTATGCCTTCGCTCCAGAGGTTGTGATTCACATCAACCTCCCGGTGCTTGTGTTCAGCGTGATCGTTGGGCTGGCGACCGGCATCCTGTTTGGACTTTGGCCGGCATTGCAACTATCACGAACCAAGGTGGGGCAATCGATGCAGTCTAACGCCCGCCGTGTCGCGGGCAGCGTGAGCGGGCGCAGAATGCAGGACGTGCTGGTTGCCGCGCAGGTGGCCATGACTCTGGTCCTGATGGTCGGCGCCGGTTCCGCCATGAAAGGCTTCTCCGCGCTGATGCACAAACCGCTGGGCTACGACCCACACAATGTGATGTCGGTGGGACTTCCGTTGGCGGACAATGCCTACACAACGTGGGCGGCACGCGAAACGTATTTCGAGCAACTACGGTCCAAGGTATCGCAGGTTCCGGGAGTAACGCTCGCCGCCATATCCACGAATGCCACGCCTCCCGACACCGAAGGTAGCATTCGCTTTGAAATCGCCGGCACACCCCATACCGAAGACCAACTAGCAACCGTCCACCTGGTCAGCCCGGAATATTTCACTACTTTGCGCATTCCTATGCGTGAGGGACGCATTTGGGATCAATCGGAAAATCACCGAGGCGCAGCGGTTGCGGTAGTCAATCAGACGTTGGCCGATCGCTACTTTCCAAACGAAAGCGCGATCGGACACTCAGTTCGAGTGCCGGGCCTCGAAAATCGCCCGCCCGTGGTGTTGACCACTCCGGATTTGCCGAACACCTTGCTGCCCATCACCGGAGTCGTGGAAGACTCGCGGAATGCCGGCCTGCGACAGCCCATCCTGCCAGCCATCTATATTCCGTACACGCTGGTGCTGACTAATTGGACCCAGATTCTCGTGAAGTCGAATGTGCCGCCGCTGACATTACTTCACGAGGTGAAGACACAATTGGCCACGGTCAACCCCGACCAGCAAACGCTTAGCGAGGTGCGCGATCTCGAAACCTGGATTTCGGATCTGCCGGAATGGCAACAGGAGCATCTGACCGCCTGGATTTTTGGCATTTTTGCGTGGCTGGCGCTGGCTTTGGCCTCAGTCGGCCTGTACAGCGTCGTGTCCTATACCGTCGCGCAGCGGGCAAAGGAGTTCGGCATTCGTATGGCTCTAGGCGCACAGCCGACGCACGTTCTTCGCCTCGTCTTTGGTTCCACGGTGCTCAGCGTCGGCAGCGGCATCCTGATTGGATTGTTGCTTAGCATCACCATGAATTCAGCCATGTCCAAGTGGATTGAGGGCAACTCCCGCGATCCGATTACCTTGGCGACCGGCACGATCGTCCTTGCGTTGACGGCCGTCATCGCCTCGATGATCCCTGCGCGGCACGCCGCAGCGGCCGATCCGATGACGGCTTTGCGCTGCGAGTAGCCCCCGCGGACGCGACGCCTGCTAGAATCGGCGCGGAGGATTTTGCGATTTATGAGGCTTGATTTGCTGGCGATTGCGGCGCATCCCGATGATGTGGAGTTGTCGTGCGGGGGGACGCTGCTGAAGATGGCGGAGCAAGGGTACAAGACCGGGATTCTGGATTTGACCGGCGGGGAGATGGGGACCCGGGGTACGCCGGAGACCCGGGCCAAGGAAGCGGCGGTGGCTGGCAAGATTTTGCGGGTGGCTTGGCGCGGGGTGCTGGGCGTGCCGGATTCAGATGTGCAGGCCAGCCGCCAGCACAAGCTGCGGCTGGCGGAGACGATCCGGGAGCTGCGGCCGAAGACGGTGATTCTACCGTATTGGGAGGCGCGACATCCGGATCACTACAATGCCTCGAAGTTGGGATACGAGGGTTGTTTTCTGGCGGGATTGAAGAAGCTGCCGATTGTAGGGGGGGAGGCCTATCGGCCGTTCAAGATCTTGTACTCGACGGCGTATGCGGATGTGCGGCCGTCGTTCGTGGTCGATATTTCGGAGCAGTACGAGCGGCGGAAGAAGTCGATCCTGGCGTTTGGATCGCAGTTCCGTCCCAAGGCGAGCGAGCGGAAGAGCAAGGTGCATCTTGGGCTGGATGAGCTGGAAAGTGAGATGAATCAGCTGGCGCGGCACTTTGGGCAGATGATTGGGGTTAGGTATGGGGAGCCGTTTTTGATTCGGGAGTTGATGAAGGTGGATGACGTGGTGGATATGGAGGTTCGGTCGATTTAGGTCAGGACATGGAGTATCGGGTGAGTGCCATTGGCGCTTGGGTGTCTGCCGCAGGCATGGTGCTTGAAGCTGCCCCGGGAGGGGCAAACCCCTGCCGCTGCACGGCTGCCACGTCAAAAGCGCTCGTCTTCCTGGGCGGGAGTGAAGCCTGGGAGGGCGTAGCCGGCGGAATTGCGCTCGGATTTGACGCGGGTGAGGGCTTCGCCCTCGGCACCGGATTTTCGCAGGACCACGATGGTGCTGAGGGCTTCGGTATAGACACGGGTGACGAGGTAGGTGTCGCCGGTGCCGTCTTTTTTCCAAAGCTGGCCAATCTGGATTTTGGGAACGGGCATGGGTGTAAACCCCGACTTTAGAGTGAGTAAGGGAAGGTGTCAACTGTTAGTGATGTTGCAACGATGGTGAACCAGACTCGAGGGGGCAGGAACGGACGCGTGGAGCGGGAAAATTACCGGGAGGAGGTGGTGATACCAATAATACTTAAGGATGGAGGAAACCTTCGCCTGAGAGACCACATCGTACAGGGTTGAGGGGTATCGCCGCCCGGAAGGCGAATGGGTGTATAGTGAAACGAGCGGGAGGTGGCGTGATGCAGGAAATTCTCCGGCGAACAAGCCAGGTGATTATGGTAGGCGCGCTGGCGGCGAGTAGCGCCTGGGCGCAAAGCCCCCCGCCAACGCAAGATCCCACGAAGGTACCCCCTCCCTCCGAACAGACCCAGAAAAGCCAGGAAAAGCCTGTCCAACAACAAGATACGGTCAGTCCGAAGAACACCAAGGAAGACGTAGAAGCTGTCGGAAATCGCAGCGTTGGCAAGGGTATCAATTTCTATTCCCTGGAAAAGGAAATCGCCCTGGGCAAGGGCTTGGCGCAGGAAGTGGAGCGTTCGTCGAAGATGATCGACGACCCGGTAGTGACCGAGTACGTAAATCGCGTCGGCCAGAACCTGGTGCGAAACTCGGATGCGCGCGTGCCGTTTACGATCAAGGTGATCGATTCGGATGAGGTGAATGCGTTCGCGTTGCCCGGCGGATTCTTTTATGTGAATAGCGGACTGATTTTGCGGGCGCAGGAAGAGTCCGAGCTAGCCGGGGTAATGGCGCATGAAATTTCGCACGTCACGGCGCGGCACGGAACCAAAAACGCCACCAAGGGACAGATGATGCAGCTGGCCACGATCCCTTTGATTTTGCTGGGGCCGGCGGGATGGACGGGCTACGCGTTGTACGAAGGATTGAATATCGCGATTCCGCTGACGTATTTAAAGTTCAGCCGCGATGCGGAGCGCGAGGCGGATTTTCTGGGGTTGCAATACATGTACAAGGCGGGGTACGACCCGAACTCATTCGTAACCTTCTTCGAGCGCATTCAGACCGATGAGAAACGGCGGCCGGGGACGATTCCCAAGGTTTTCGCGACACACCCGCCAACACCGGATCGCATTGAAAGCGCGCAGAAAGAAATCGCGCGGATTCTGCCGAACCGGCCGGAGTACATTGTGACGACGTCGGAGTTTGACAGCGTCAAGGCGCGGCTGCGGAATATCATGTTTGCGCGCAAGGTGCAGGATAATGCGCCGGGCAAGCCGACGTTGCGTACGCGCACCGAACAACAGCAAAAAGGCCAGACACAAGGCCAGGATCCAAACGGTAACGGCGGGGACGACGATCGCCCGACGCTGAAGCGGCGCCCGGATTCGCAATAGAGGCGCGAGCAGATTGGAACATGAGAAGGGCGGCCTGACGCAGACTGTTACCAAACAGGCGGCAAGATTAGGAAGAAAGCGATGCTCTGGGTTCCGGAGCATCGCTTTTTGTTTCTTTGCGGTTTTTTTTCCGCTATTCGGCTGTTTCAAGTGGTTTGTAGTGCTGAAGTCAGTCTGCGTCCTCCGAGAATGTTTAGCATTCTTTTTAGATTGTGGGCGGCTACTCCTAGACTGATTTCCGTTTGCGCTCCCCGCAGTCCACGCAGCAGGAAGCGTGGATGTCCGAAGATGCGGTATTTCAA
>DATNCJ010000113.1:0-8635 GCA_035607215.1 Candidatus Eiseniibacteriota bacterium | reverse complement strand
CGGGCGGCAAGGTTGTCGTGATTGATGACAACGCGCGTGCCGGCGGGCAGATTTGGCGAGGCGGCGGAGCGGTCAAGGGGCAGCCGCGAGAGGCGGCGTGCTGGTTCGAGCGATTGTCGAAATCCGGAGTTCAGGTATTGTCGGGCGCTAGAGTTTTTCATGCGCAAGCCGGAATTCTTGAAGCGGAAACCGATCGATCGCTGCTTCAGATTCGATTTGGAAAGCTGATCGTGGCGGCCGGCGCCCGGGAGATTTTCCTTCCCTTTCCCGGCTGGACGACGCCCAACGTATTCGGCGCCGGCGGCCTTCAGGCGCTGGCGAAGTCGGGATTGCCGGTCGCGGAAAAGCGGGTGGTCGTTGCCGGCACGGGGCCGTTGTTGCTTGCCGTCGCGGCATACTTGACCGAACACGGAGCTAGCGTCGCCTGCATCTGCGAACAAGCTAGGTTGTCCGATCTGCTAAATTTTGGCGCCCTGATGTTCAGATTTCCGAAGAAGTTCGCGGAGGCCATCCGATTTCGCGTTAAGACTCGTCACACTTCCTATTGGACGGAAAGCCATGTCATCGCTGCCATTGGCAAAGATCGGCTGGAAGCGGTACGCGTATCTCAACGGGGGCATGCGCGCGACATTCCGTGCGACTATCTCGCCTATGGGTATCATTTGGCTCCGAACACGGAAGTGGCGCAAATGCTGGGTTGCTCGGTACGCGAAGGTTTCGTGCAGGTCGATGAGTGTCAACAGACCACGGAAGCCGGAATTTACTGCGCGGGTGAGCCGACTGGAATCGGCGGGGTGGAACTGGCGTTGCTCGAAGGCCAGATTGCAGGTCACGCAGCCGCGGGCGATGCTGATTCGGCCAAAGCTCTGTTCCCTGCCCGAGCGCGCTATCGGAAGTTTGTCAGAGCGATGAAGGAAACGTTTAGTTTGCGACCGGAGCTCGCGGCCTTGGCCACGGATGACATTCTGCTTTGCCGCTGCGAGGATGTGACGGTGGGCAATGCGCGCAAGCACGATTCGTGGAAGTCAGCGAAGCTACATACTCGGTGCGGTATGGGGCCATGCCAGGGGCGCGTCTGCGGCACGGCGGCCGCGTTTCTTTTTGGCTGGAACATCGAGTCGCAACGCCCACCGGTGTTTCCGGCGCGTTGCTCCAGCCTTGCGGCCATGTCGTCTTTTGCGGCTGGGCGTCAAATCAACGGAGGACCACAATGAAGTGGAACGGCGTTATTCCGGCGATCACGACCTGCTTCAAGTCCGGATCAGAGATCGACCATGCATTCATGACCGCGCATTGCCAATGGCTGGTGGAAAACGGCTGCACCGGCGTCGTGGTTCTCGGTTCGCTGGGCGAAGGTGCAACGCTCGACTTCGCCGAAAAAGTGGCGGTAATGAAAAATTGCGCGAAGTCCTTGAAAGGACACGGATCGGTCGTAGTTGCGATTTCTTCTTTGACTACCGCGGAGTCAGTCAGCCTGGCGAAAGCTGCGCATACAGCGGGCTGCGACGGGTTGATGGTCCTGCCGCCCTACGTTTATCGAGGCGACTGGCGCGAGATGAAAACGCATGTGGCTACTGTCTTCCAGGCGACGCCACTTCCATGCATGCTCTACAACAACCCGATCGCCTATGGCACCGATTTTCTGCCGCAGCAAATTCAGGAACTGGTGGAGGAATTCAGGAATTTCCAGGCGGTGAAGGAATCCAGTGCGGACGTGCGCCGTGTTTCCGCCATTCGGGCGCTTGTCGGTGACAGGCTGGCGATCTTCGTCGGCGTGGACGACGCTATTTTAGAAGCGATCAGCGTGGGTGCGATAGGCTGGATAGCGGGCCTGGCGAACGCGCTGCCGCGCGAATCGGTCGACTTGTTCGATTACGGTGTCGCAGGCAGGTCCGCCGAGGCTTTTGAACTGTATCGATGGTTTCTCCCGCTACTGCGGCTCGATACGGTTCCTAAGTTCGTTCAGCTCATCAAATTGGTGCAAGAGGAGCTGGGCATTGGCAATGCGGATGTTCGCCCGCCGAAACTTAGAATCACCGGGGAAGAACTTCGATCTACAAAAGAATTGATTCAGCAAGCTGTCCGGACTCGGCCGAAGAATGCGAGCACGGAAATGCGCCAGGAAACCAGGTAGATAGGACGGCCTTCATGAACATTCTCGGCAAGTCGCTCATCGGATTTCAGGATGCAACGCCCGGCGGTGATTCTTTCCAAGCTTTTAATCCGGCTACCGGCGAAAAACTGGAGAATCTCTTTTACTCGGCGAACAGCCAGGACGTAGATCGCGGGGCGCAGCTTGCCACCGAGGCTTTTCCGTTCTTTAGTCAGCTGAAACCCGCCGATAAGGCCGCATTTCTCAAACGCGTCGCTTCGGAAATAGAAGCCAACGCAGATCAGATCGTCGAGCGCGCCCAGGCGGAATCTGCGCTGCCTGTTCCGCGCTTGAAATCGGAAACCTGGCGCACGATCGGTCAGCTTCGGCTTTTCGCAGACGTTGTGGAAGAAGGCTCCTGGGTCATGGCGCGCATCGACCATGGGGATTCCCAGCGCAAACCTCTGCCCAAACCGGACGTTCGCTCCATGTGGCACGCGATCGGACCCGTTGTGGTGTTCGGCGCGAGCAATTTTCCCCTGGCATTTTCCGTCGCGGGAGGCGACACCGCGTCTGCATTCGCGGCCGGCAATCCGGTGATCGTCAAGGCGCATCCGGCCCATCCCGGCACCAGCGAACTCGTGGGACGCGCGATTCGCGCAAGCGTTCGCGCAATGGGCCTTCACGAGGGAGTGTTTTCGCTGCTGTTCGATTCCGGCAACACCATCGGCGCAGCGCTTGTGCAGCATCCGTTCGTCAAAGCGGCAGGATTCACCGGCTCGACGGTCGCCGGCAGAGCGCTGATGAATCTGGCCGTGAGCCGGCCGGACCCCATTCCCTTCTATGGAGAAATGGGCAGCACGAATCCGCTCTTCATTCTTCCCGGAGCGCTTGCCGCACGCGGAAATGAAATTGCGTCGCAGCTTTATGGATCATTCACGCTCGGCGCCGGGCAATTCTGCACCAAGCCCGGCATGATCTTTGTTCCGGAGTCGGACACCACCGCGAGCTTCTTTACCGAGTTTCAAGCCAAGGTTTCCCAATCGCGAAAACTCACGCTGCTCACCTCAGGAATTCGTTCCGCCTATCAGCGGGAGTCGGAAAAACGCAAAGGGCGCGCGGGTGTAGCGGTGATCGCCGAGGGTGAGCAACCTTCGGCCGACTCGTCTTTTTTCGCGCGCGTCCAGGCGTTCGAAACCGACGTCCCCACTTTGCTCGCCAATGAGGACCTCGGCGCCGAACTCTTCGGGCCCTCCACGCTGCTGATTCGTTACTCGCAACGCGAGGACATTCTGCAGGCCGCCCGCAACCTGGGTGGTCACCTAACGGCGACCATCCACGGCACCGACGACGACCTTCGCGATTTTGCCGACCTGGTTCAAATCCTTCGAGGCAAGGTGGGCCGTCTGGTTTTCAACGGCTATCCCACCGGCGTTGAGGTCTGCCACGCGATGATCCACGGTGGCCCTTATCCCGCGAGCACAGATTCACGCACAACCTCGGTTGGCACGCAGGCGATCTATCGATTCGCGCGCCCAGTCTGTTATCAGGACTTTCCCGACAACGCTCTGCCGGATGAGCTGAAAGATGGCAATCCTCTGGGAATCTTCAGAATGGTGGACGGACAGCTCGCTCGCGAATAGTTGTAAACCGCCGGTCAATTTTATAGGCTTGATTACCGCACAACTTGATTCACAATTGGTTTCCGCGTTACGTCAGGACGGAACCGTGCGAACAATCGCAGGCAAGGTCAAGAACCGCTTGGCTGATACCACAAAGACTGTCTCTCCCAGAAAGTTGACACCGATTCCCAGACAATCTCTGGCTGCGGCGGTCCTCGAGCGATTGCGGGACAAAATCCTCAGCGGCGAGCTTCGCGAGGGTGAGCAACTTCGACAAGATGCCATCGCCACCGAATTTCAAATCAGCCGAATACCGGTGCGCGAAGCCCTAAGCCATCTCGCGGCCGAGGGCTTGATCACCATTGTGGCGAATCGTGGCGCCGTCGTCTCCGCGCTTTCGCCTGAAGAAATTATGGAGCTATTCGAAACACGCGCTGTTCTCGAATGTCACATGTTGCGCTGCGCGATTCCCAACATGAAGCCGGTCGATTTCCAAAAGGCCGAGGGAATTCTGAAGCAATTTGAAGAATCATTGGAGAAGGATTCGGAGGTGAAATCCTGGGGCAGCTGGAACTGGAACTTCCATTCCACGCTTTACGCTCCCGCGAATCGCGCCTTCATGCTTTCCTACGTCAAAACGCTGAACATCAATTGCGACCGCTACACTCGATTGCACCTGGTCTTCACCCGCGATCTGCACCGCGCCGGCCAAGCACATCGTGAACTTCTCGATGCCTGCAAGTCACGCGACCCTGAAATCGCAGCCGCCGCTCTGTGGAAGCACATCACTGAAGCCGGCGAATACCTCAAGGAATTTATCCAGCGCCACCGCGAACAGCACTCCTGACCGCCGCTGCCTTTCTTAGCTGGTTGACCGTTCCCTCGCTCGCTTTATGATTTCCGCCATGATGTCCCGATGATGTTCAAATGTGTCGTCTACCACCGTGATCGTGGGAATTTGCTCCTTCCTAAGCGATAGCGTCTGCGCATCGAAGTGACCGAAACCCGACTCATGCACTCCGCTGCTTCCTCTGCCAGGCGCTGCTGAACTTAAATGCTGGAAGGCACGGCAGTATTTGTGAAAGCCAGCCGGGTAACCTCCGGCGGAAAAGACATGATAAAGAGGCAGCACCGACATCAGAGCGTCGTACGGCATCTCGCCACACGCCAGAATGCCTGGGAATTTCTGGTTCAGTCCTTTCACGAGCAACTGAGTTCCTTCGTGCATATCTGCCTTCGTGTTATTTTCCCAGCCTCCGGCAATATCCAGAAAATAAGCGTCGACGTGATACGTCTCAATCGTTTCGGCGATGCGGTCGAAGAGCCATTTTCTCCAGGACTCCACGCCTAAGTTCAAGTACGGCCCCCAGCCTTCGTTGTGCCGGTCGTTGTCCCAATCCACCCAGTTCAAGTTGAAAGCGTCGCCATCGATCTGGTTGGTCGTAGCGTCGGAAAACTGGGAGAACTCGCGAAGCTCGCGGTTCGCGGCATTGGCTCCAAACATGGGCATGAACCGGAAACCGAGCTCTTGGCCGCGTTCCACCAGAGCACGGAAGCCAGCAGGTCCGCCCAACCGTGGGGCCGGTTTATAGATAGGGTAATTCCAGTAGTAGCGGCCATCCCATGCCGGGAGAAAAACGAGAACCTGATTCGCCGGGATTTGTGTTGCGGCCCACTCCAAGGTCTTTAGAGTCTTCGCGAAATCGTTGAAGATATAGCCTGTCCAATGCATTCCGTGGATGGACAGCACCAGCTCGATCTGCTTGAACCAAGCCGGCACGTCACTACGCGTTTCCCACGCCGGCACCGCAAATGCTTTCTCGACGTGCTCGAAGTGCGGACGATAAGCGCTCTCCGCGCTTGCGGTGTGTCCCACGCGCCAGACTGGGCTCTTGATCGAGTTGCTGCGCTCCCATCCCTCGCCCTCGTGGATCAGCTCGACCCGATAGGCCTTCTCACCGGGTTGCAGATAGAAGCGCGTCGCGGACACACGCTCCAGCTGCGCCGAGAGAGAGAAAAATTCTCCCTCGCCCGATTGAATTACCACGATCGGCGAATCCATGCCGCGTGCGGTGAACAGCGATCCGCCTCCAAAGGGATACCCGAACAGCTGCTCCGCGTCCTTGGGATCGAAAAATGCGCCGGCGCCCGCGGAAATCTTCCCACGCGGGACATCACGAACGATCGATGCGATCGACTTGATCGGCACGGTCATCTCCGCCGAGGCCTGCCATTCCACAAACTCACCGTTGCGACGCAACCGTGCCTCCAGCGTTCCGGAGACTCTTTGTTGGCCGCCGGCCCACACCAGACCCGCACAGCGCATGCGGATTCCGTCAGGCTCCGGCGTCACCGTCATCAAGTCGCGATCGGGAGCATAGGTGTTTTCAAAGGTGAACAGCCGGAAGGAAATTCGCAATCCCGCAAACCTAACGGACGGCTCGGGAAAATCGAAGCTGAATTTGAAGAATCCGCCCCCATGCGGCGGAATGAAAACATCGCTCGTCGAGTTCAGGGGCAATATCGCGAGCTCCTGCTCCGCGCGCGCCGTCGCCTGTGCTGTTTCCGCAATTTCGTCACGGAAACTCTCAAGATCGGGAAGCCCTCCGAGTACAACCCCTGAGGCTCCGACCGCGGTGCCCTTGATCAAATCTCGTCGCGACAGTTTGCTGCTCATCCCGATCCTTTCGTAGCTCTCCGCCTGCCTCGTTCCCGCGAGGTGCGACCCGCTATACTTCCAAAATTGGAAACGCAGAGCGGAATTTGAGGGCGGCTGAATCAGTACTCGCTGAATCACTTCTCCCACGCCATAACTTTTTGCCGCGATTCCCCAAGCCCAGCGATCCCTAAATCAACAACGTCGCCGGCCTTTAGGTACTGCGGAGGCTTCATTCCCAATCCCACTCCGGCTGGAGTTCCGGTGCTGATCACATCTCCCGGCAGCAAGGTCATGAATTCGCTAACGTAGCTGACAATCGTAGGCACATCGAAGATCATGTTTGCGGTGTTGCCGTTCTGGCGGTACTCGTCGTTCACCTTCAACCACAATGCCAAATGTCCGGCATCCGGCACCTCGTCTCGGGTGGCGAGGAACGGACCGAGTGGCGCAAAGGTATCCGCACTTTTGCCCTTAACCCACTGGCCGCCGCGCTCCAATTGAAAACTTCGCTCTGAATAGTCGTTGTGCAGGGCGTAACCCGCGACGTATTCCAGCGCGCGATCCTTCGTGACGTAGGACGCCGTCTTACCGATAACAACGGCGAGCTCCACTTCCCAATCCAGCTTCTCTGCGCCCCTTGGGATCACTACAGGATCGTTCGGCCCCACCAAAGACGTCGTCGCTTTCATGAAGATCACGGGTTCACGTGGGACCTCAAGCGAGCTCTCCGCGGCATGATCGCGATAGTTCAGTCCGATGCAGATGATCTTGCTCGGCCGGCTGATCGGCGGGCCGAGTCTCGTCGCTGTGGGAATTCGTGGAGCGGTCGCGACGTCGCTGCTGAGCCACTTTTGTAGCTTCTCTATGCCGCCATCGCTCCAGAAATTTTCACTGTAATCGGAAACAATTCCGGAAGAATCGACACGGCTTCCATCTTGCAAAATTACGCCTGGCCATTCTTTCCCTGCCGCTCCCCAACGAATCAGCTTCACTCGGCGACGACTCCTTTGGCATCAGAAAATGAAAGCAACTCCGAACAATTGTGCAGGTCGAGATCGGTCTCCTGCCACCGTGGTGGCTTCCTCGCCATTCAGCATTTTGCCATACGAGCAGCTATCGTTGGGATTGAATGCCGTGAGCTCGGTTACTATATCGATCGATCTTTCCGCAGGAGAGTTCCGTGAACAACCCATCACAAAAAGAACCATTCCGCCTGGACGGCAAAACCGCCGTCGTTACTGGAGGCGGCAGCGGCATCGGGCGCGCCATCGTTCACCGTTTTGCCGCTGGCGGGGCTGTCGTTCACATCCTCGATGTAGACCCCCAGGCCGGCGACAAGGTCGTACAGGAAGTGTCCGCCGCACACGGTATCGCCTCATGCTCCTCCTGCGATGTCACCGACCTGAACAATGTCAAAGCAACGTTCGAACGCATCCTGGAAAAGCAACGCGTGGACATCCTCGTCAACAACGCCGGCATCTCCCACGTAGGTACGTTGGAAACCACCACCGAGCAGGATTTCGACAGAATTCTCCAGGTCAACGTGAAGGGCTTCTACAACTGCACGCAAGCCGTCGCCGGGCACATGAAAGCTAACGGCGGCGGAGTGATATTGAATATGGCTTCGATTGCCGGATCGGCTGGTTTAGCCGATCGCTTTGCATATTCCGTGAGCAAAGGCGCCGTTCTCGCGATGACCTATTCGGTCGCCAGAGACTATCTGGCGCACAACATCCGCTGTAATTCTATTTCGCCAGCCCGGGTTCACACTCCGTTCGTTGACGGCTATCTCCGCCGTAATTATCCCGGCAAGGAAGAAGAGGTATTCGCCAAGCTCGCAGCCTCGCAACCTATCGGCCGCATGGCTGAGCCCGAAGAAGTCGCTTCTCTGGCACTGTTCCTCTGCTCCGATGAGGCCTCGTTCATCACCGGTGTCGATTACCCGCTCGACGGCGGCTTCGTCAACCTGCGCGGCTAAAGAAAAAAGGCGCGTCCGCACAAGTGCGGAACGCGCCTTCTCTTTTGGGGACGCTTACTGGCCGTTCAGGTAGTTTTCCAGGTAGGTGTAGCCGTTAGGCGCTTGTTGTTTGTGCAGCGTCGGATCGCTGGTGCTGAGTCCGCGCGCGTTCTTCCACTGGTCGGGTATCCCGTCATGCATCGATTCCGTGCACGGGGTGCCCGCCGCGATGGCCGGGGCCTTGTGCTGCCCGTAAAACAGGTCCCCGGGCTGATGGTTCTGGTATAGCGCGATGATTCGCCGGT
>DATNCJ010000109.1:0-67769 GCA_035607215.1 Candidatus Eiseniibacteriota bacterium | reverse complement strand
TACGGATTGCGGACGCTGAGCAAGAATCCGGGGTTCGCACTGGTCGCGGTGCTCACATTGGCGCTCGGTATTGGCGCCAACACGGCTGTCTTCACCATCGTGAACGGAGTGCTGCTGCAGCCACTGCCGTTTCCCGACGCGTCGCGGTTGTTCCTGATTTCGTACAGCGCCCTCCATGGGCGCTTCGATATCGGGCCGAGCCTATCCGACCGGCACTATCTCGAATTCCGGAATCAGGACCGTTTGTTTGAGCACGTGACGTCGTTTGCGGGCACGCGGTCGACTCTAACGGGCGCCGGGGATCCCGTACAGATTCCGGTCGCCAACGTGACCACGGATTTTTTCAGTGTCTTGCGGACGAATCCTGAGATTGGCCGCGGATTTCTGGCGACCGAGGATGAACGCGGGCCCGACGACGTAGTGATGCTCGGGAACCATCTGTGGAAGCAGCGGTTCGGCGGCGATCCGCAAATCGTGGGAAAGACCATCCGGCTGGACGGCGTCGCGCGCACGGTCGTTGGCATCATGCCTGCGGCTTTCGATTTTCCAAACAATGCGCAAGCGTGGACACCGCTGAGTGTGCGTATCGACGAGCACAATTCGTTCAGCCGGCCCGTGGTCGGCCGGCTGAAGCCGGGCGTTTCGCGGCAACAGGCGCAGGCGGAACTCGAGACGCTCGCGCAACGCTTGCCGGCGGACCGCGGCCAAGATCGCAATAGCATGGTGGCACAGATCATTCCGCTGAAGGAATTCGTGGTCGGGAATGTCCGCGAATCGCTGGTGGTATTTGCCGGCGCGGTTGGATTTGTGTTGCTGATCGCCTGCGCTAACGTGGCGAATTTGTTTTTGGCGCGCGCGGCTCATCGAAGAAAGGAGATCGGGCTGCGGAGCGCGCTGGGGGCGAGCCGGTGGCGACTGGTGCGACAGTTGCTGGCGGAAAGCGCGCTGGTATCGCTGGCGGGTGGGGTCGCGGGAATTCTGCTGTCGTTTTGGGGAGTGCCGGCACTGGTGGCGCTGGCGCCGGAAGGAAGAATTCCACGCATGGAAATGATTCGCGTGGACGGTTACGTGCTGGCGTTCACGTTCGGCGTCTCAGTGGTTACAGCGATTGCGTTCGGCCTGGCTCCCGCGCTGCAAGCCACGCGGCGTGATGTGCGCGATTCGCTAAGCCAAGGCGGACGCGGATTGACGCGCAGACACGAAGGAGTGCGCAGCGTACTCGCCGTCTCGGAGATCGCGCTGGCTCTCGTTTTATTGGCGGGTGCCGGCCTGATGCTGAAGAGTTTCCTACGGCTGCGGGCGGTACATCCTGGTTTCGAGCCCTCGAACGTGATGATCATGACCGTGGATCTGCCGGATTCCACGTATCAGACAGCCACACAGTTACGTGTGTTTCATTCGCGCACGCTCGCGGAACTTTTACGTTTGCCGGGAGTGCGAACGGCCGGAGCGGTGAATTTTTCGCCACTCGGCGAATTTCTGGTGCGGGGCGATTTCCATGTAATGGGCGGTCCGGCGCTGCCGCCGGGTTACGTCGTCGATAAGCCATGCGTCAGCGCGGGCTATCTCCGAGCCATGGGAATTCCGGTGCTGCGGGGGCGCGAATTTTCCGAAGGTGATAACGAAAATGCGCCGGGCGTGGCGATCGTCAGCGAATCGGTGGCGCAAAAATTGTGGCCCGGCGAGGATCCGCTGGGCAAACGCATTGCAATGGAAGATGAGCCGAAGCCCGGGGATTGGCTGAGCGTAGTCGGAGTTGTGCAGGACGTGAAACAGCAAGGCCTGTCGAAAAAGGCGGATTCCGCAATCTACCAACCATACCTGCAGGTGACACGCCCCTTTTTCCTGAGCCACATGAGTTTTGTGGTGAAAACGGAGGCGTCTGCCGAAGCACTGGCGCCCGCGATGCGCAGTGTGTTGCGCGAAGTAGATCGAGAGCTACCGGTGCAGTCGATTGCGGCGATGGACACAGTGGTCGCTGCGACGACGGCGGAGCCGCGATTTCAGGCGAGATTGCTCGGGGCCTTCGCGATTCTCGCCCTGGGGCTGGCGATCGTAGGAACTTACGGCGTGCTGGCGTATTCGGTGGCGCAGCGCACGCGAGAAATCGGAGTGCGCATGGCGCTGGGTGCGCAAAGGGCGAGCGTATTCCGGATGTTGTTGCGTAACGCTCTGGCGCTGGCAGGAACGGGTATCGCGATCGGCGCAGCGGGGGCGCTCGCAGTCACGCGGGTACTGACGAATTTTCTGTTTGAGGTGAAACCGTCCGATCCGCAGGTTTTTGTGATGGTTGCGGCGGCGCTGGCCGGAGCGGCAGTGCTGGCGTGCTACGTTCCGGCGCGGCGCGCGATGCGAGTGGATCCGATAACGGCATTACGCGAGGAATAAACGACAACGGACCTCGTGCGGCGCGAGAGCGGCCGGGTTTCGCGCGGCTGCAAGGCATTTCGTGGGGTCA
This sequence comes from Candidatus Eiseniibacteriota bacterium, assembly GCA_035607215.1. Lineage (GTDB taxonomy): Bacteria > Acidobacteriota > Terriglobia > Acidiferrales > UBA7541 > Acidiferrum. The sequence continues at coordinate 65,311 of DATNCJ010000109.1, read as the reverse complement.
AGCATGCATTGGTGGACACGAATCATCGGACGCAAGGGCTTGTACACCGATCTTTCCCGGGAGATCCAGGAGCATCTGGATGAAAAAATCGAGGAATTGGTCGCCGGTGGCATGTCCCGAGAGGCGGCCGCGCACGCGGCGCGACGCGAGTTCGGCAATGTAACCCTTGTCCAGGAAGATAGTCGCCGAGTCTGGCGGTGGTCTTGGCTCGACCAGCTTTTCAGTGATGTGCGCTATGCGCTCCGGGCTCTGCGCCGGAGTCCCGCGTTTGCGCTTGTGGCGATTCTGACATTGGCTCTCGGCATCGGCGCAAACACCGCGTTATTCAGCGTGATCGATGCCGTGCTGCTTCGGTCCCTGCCATTCAAAGACTCAGCCAGGCTCATAGCCGTGAGCAGCCCCGATTTGCATGATGCTAATCATGGCGGCGAAATTTCCTATCCCACGTTTCTCGACTGGCGCTCCGGAAATCATTCCTTCGACGGTCTGTCGGCATGGAATGTCAGCAACATGACGTACACCGGAGGCGATCAAGCCGAAAGCGCTCCTAGCGGCGTAGTCTCTGCGAATCTTTTTTCGGTCCTCGGGGTGACACCCTTGCTGGGCAGAACGTTCCTGGAGAGCGAAGACCAGCCGGGCGCGGAACAGCTTCCCGTCGTGTTGAGTTATGCGTTCTGGCAGAGCCACTTTGGTGGCGACGCAACCGTACTCGGCAAATCACTGACCCTCGACAGCCAGAAGTATAGCGTCATCGGTGTTATGCCCGAGGACTTCCAATTTCCGGTGCAAACCACCCCTGTCGAGTTGTGGATTACCATCGCCCGCGACCTTCAGGGCAAAAACTCCATTGCTTCGCAGAGGGGAGTTTCCTACCTTTCGATGATCGCGCGCCTCAAGTCCGGCGTGGAGATCCCACAAGCGATCGCAGACATCCGCGTGATTCAAGACCGGTTGAACCACCAGCATCCGGACACCCGGCCGCGCGGCGTTACCATCCGGCCGGAATCGGAAGAAATCGCCGGTGCAATGCGGCCGACGCTGCTGATTCTCCTGGGCGCAGTAGGATTCGTGCTGCTGATCGCCTGCGCAAATGTGGCGAGTTTACTGCTCGCGCGGGCCACCGTGCGCCGTCGGGAGTTCACCGTGCGCTTAGCGCTCGGCGCAACTCGCTGGATGATCGGACGTCAATTGCTTACCGAGAGCGTAGTCCTCGCCATGTGCGGAGGGGCGTTGGGCCTGCTGCTGGCGCATTGGGCCACGAGCGTACTCGTGGCAACGATTCCGTCAGGCCTCGCGCGCGTCGCGGAAGTCTCCATCGACCTTCGCGTGCTGGCGTTTACGTTCGGCGTGGCCCTGACTACCGGGCTGTTGTTCGGCCTGGCGCCGGCTCTGCAGGTTTCTTTTTCGAGCGCGAATCGAGCGCCTGACGACGGTGCCCGCGGTTCAAGCGCCGGGCCCGCGGGCATGGCGATGCGCCGGACGCTGGTGGCTGCGCAGATCTCCATCGCGCTGGTGCTGCTGGTGGGCGCCGGACTGTTGTTGCGGAGCTTCGAACGCCTCCGAAAGGTGGATCCCGGATTTCGCGCCGAACGCGTCCTCACCTTCTTGCTGGATATCGGTTCGCAGCGCCACGCCGGAGCCCAGCGGCCGCAGTTTGTCCGCAACCTGTTAGAAGCGACCCGCGCGCTGCCCAACGTGAAATCCGCGAGCGCCATCTTTGGGCTGCCGCTTAGCCCGGAGCAGAGTGCATTCACCACCGTGGAAATCGAGGGGCGCCCGCTTCCCAGCAACCAGCAAGTTCGCGCTGCGTTCCGGATCGTCGAGTCGAACTACTTCGACTGCATGGGCATCCGTTTGCTGCAAGGCCGCGCGTTTGCCACCAGAGACGAGCAGGGGGAACGCCCGCTTGCAATTGTCAACGAGACCTTTGCGCGGCTAATTTTTCCTGGCGAGAATCCCGTCGGCCGTCGTATCCGGCCTAATATCGCATTTGGCGGCAGCGATGACGCACCTATGCGCGAAATCGTCGGTGTAACCAGCGATGTGAGGTCCGCCGGCATCGCCGGCGCCGCAGTGCCCGAAGTCTACGCGCCGCAGACTCCCACCGACTTCATCGGCGAAATGACCGTCGTGGTTCGCACTCAGAACGATCCGACGGCAGTAATCCCCGCGATGCGTTCTCTGGTTGCCTCCATGGATAAGGAATTGCCGATTCGCAACATCAAGACGTTGGACCAGTATGTGGACGGCTCGATTGCTGGACCACGATTTGAAGCCATCCTGCTGGGATTGTTCGCCGGGCTCGCGTTGTTGCTGACCACCATCGGCCTGTACGGCGCGATCTCCTACGCGGTCGCGCAGCGCACCCGCGAAATTGGTATTCGGGTGGCGCTGGGTGCGCAGCGTACCAGCATTTCACGCATGGTCATCCGGCAAGCAGTTGTGATCGTGCTCAGCGGCCTTGCGGCTGGCTTGCTGGCGTCGTTCGCGACGGTTCGGCTGATCCGCAGTTCGCTCTATGGGATTACCGCCACCGATCCGCTGACCTTTCTGGCCGTGCCCGGGCTGCTGCTGGCCGTGGCGCTGCTCGCCAGTTACTTGCCGGCGCGGCGTGCCATGTGCGTCGATCCAGTGGTGGCGCTGCGCCACGAGTAACGCGCCACGATTTGTGGAGTTGAAAACAGAATGAAACGCCTGAGGCACTTCTCTGGCGATCAGGAATCTCGCGGTCGAGACTTGAATAGCATGACGCAAACGATGACACAGTCCGAATATCACCACCCTAGCGGCTTTGCCATACAGCAACCATACCGTTTAAGCTTCCACGCCATTGGCGATGGATCGGTCGTAAAATGTAGGCAGAGATCTCGACAGAAAGACTGCACCTATGTTCTCAGATGAAGAATAGACATACAGCTTCGGAGCCAAAACCACGGAGCCCAGAGAAAATTTCGCGTCGCGGCCCATCGGCCGTTGAGTTTGCAAATACCGCCGCGCAGCTGGCGGAGATCGGCCGCGGATTTTATGCGCGCGGATGGGTGCTGGGCACGAGCGGAAATTTCAGCGCGGTGGTTTCCCGAGAGCCGCTGCGCGTTGCAATTACTTCCACCGGTGTGGACAAAGGGGCGCTGGCCGCTGCGCATATTTTGGAAATGGACGCCGGGGCTGGCGTGGTGCGCGGTGACGGCCGCCCTTCGGCAGAGGCGCTGCTGCACGTAGCGATAGTACGCGGACTGGGGGCCGGTGCGGTGCTGCACACCCACTCGGTCTGGAGCACGGTGCTTTCGGGTACCCACGCGTCGCAGGGCGGAGTCGCGATCGAGGGTTACGAGATGCTGAAAGGACTGGAAGGCGTACGCACCCATCAGCACCGAGAGTGGCTGCCGATCCTGGAGAATTCGCAGGACATGGAGGAATTGTCGGCGCGCGTGGCGACGACGCTGCGGCAAAATCCCGGCATTCACGGATTCTTGCTGCGAGAGCACGGGCTTTACACTTGGGGCCAGAGCTTGCAAGAAGCCAAGCGCCATGTTGAAATTTTAGAGTTCCTGATGGAAGTGATAGCTAGGGCCGGTGGCAGCAAAGTCTGAGCCACGGGCGGAGGTCGTTATGGCGGTACTGCGCATTCCTGACGAAAAGCGCATCTTGCGCGAGGAGGGCGAGATTCGCGAACATCTCGCGGGCATCGGCATCGAGTACGAACGCTGGCCGATCGCGCCGGATGTCGCCGATGATGCTCCCGCCGAGCAAGTTCTGCGGGCCTATGCTCCGCAAGTGGAGCAATTGAAGCAGCGGGGCGGCTACGTGACCGCCGACGTGATCGACGTGAACCCGAACACTCCCGGGCTCGACACCATGCTGGCCAAATTCAACATCGAGCATCGCCACGACGAGGACGAAGTCCGCTACATCGTTGCCGGGCGTGGCTTGTTTCACGTTCATCCGTCGGCTGCGCCGATCGTGGCGCTGGAAGTAGAGGCCGGCGACCTGATCCGCGTGCCTCGCGGAACGCTGCACTGGTTCGATCTCTGTGGCGACCGGCGCATTCGCGCCATCCGCCTGTTCCAGGATTCCACCGGCTGGACGCCGCACTACACCAACAGCGGCGTGGACCGCAGCTACGAGCCCGTCTGCTGGGGGCCGCGTTACATCCCGCCTCAGGATTCGCCGCAAAAGGCAGCCAGCTAAGCGCGTGGACGCAAGCCAAGTCCGCGTACTGCTGCTGGACATCGAAGGCACCACCACGCCGATTGATTTCGTCTACAAGACGCTGTTTCCCTACGCCAGCCGCAGAGTCGAGTCCTACTTGCGTGAACATTCCGCCGAGAGCGCGGTGCATTCGCTAATAGGCGATCTGCGTGGGCAACATGCCACCGATCAATCACAAGGACTACAACCGCCGGCGTGGTGCAGCGACACGAGCGGCGCGGAGATCCCATCGGCGAGCGAGTATGTGCGCTGGTTGATCGCGCGCGACAGCAAATGCACGCCGCTGAAATCGCTGCAAGGTAAAATCTGGCAGGAAGGATTCGATAGCGGCGAACTGCACGGCGAGGTTTATGTCGATGTTCCGCCAGCCTTGGCGCGATGGCGGCGGCAGGGCCGCGAAATCTGCATCTACTCGTCAGGCAGCGTATTGGCGCAGAAGCTCCTGTTCCAAACCGTCAAGTCCGGCGACCTGACTCCGCAGATCACGGCCTTCTTCGATACACAAACCGGAATCAAGACGGCCGCGGAAAGCTACCGGAGGATCGCGGCCACGCTGTCCCGCAAACCAAGCGAATTCTTGTTCGTTTCGGATGCCCAAAAAGAGATCGACGCCGCACGTACCACCGGGATGCATGCGCTGTTGTGCGATCGCGAGACGCCGGAGTCTGCAACGACGGCAGGTTCCAGCGCCGTTCACACCTTCGACGAAATTCTGGCGGATTAGATTTAGCTGATCTTTCTCAGAATCGATGCGAGCAACGACAGAATGACGTTGTCATCGCGATTGCCTACCGGGATTTTTTCGGCTATTTGATAAGTTGATTCGATCGATTTGAATCTTCGCACAGACGGACTGCAAAAAGCTTACGCATCCCCACCAAATACCTTCGAAACGCCTACAAGTTTCTGACGCACCGCAGCCCAAATTTCTCGCCACCCACGAAATTCCCCGTCGAATAGCGTGAGCCGCCATGTCGCGCAGCAAGAGAACACAAGACTAGAGAAAAGGGAGTGTACTCGAATGCGGGTTCCTCGAATTATTTTGGCACTGGTGGTGACCGTGTGGATTCCGGTGATCGCGGCCGCGCAATCGACGTTTGGAGGCATTGTCGGCGTGGTGAGGTCCCGGCCAGGGCACGGTATCGGATGCATAGAGTACGCTGTTCAGCATGGATCACAATTCGCAACATTCTGCGACTACGAACACCGACCTAGCCTTCCAGATCGTCAACCTGAAGGCGGGCCGCTACAAGCTGGTGGTGCAAGCGACGGGCTTTGCGGAATACAAGATGACGGGGCCGCAGTGGGATGCGCGGCAGACCCTGCGGGCAGATGTGGAGCTGCAGCTGGCGTCCTGTTCGCAGACGGTGGAGGTAGTGGGAGATTCCGGTCCGGTGATCAACACCGAGAACGCGACCATCGGCGATAGCAAGGATTTTCAACAGATCACGAATTTGCCGGTGAACTACCGGGGCGCGACGACGAGTCCGTTGGCGATGCTCGGAACCGTGCCGGGCGCGCAACAGGGCGCGAATGGCAATCTGTCCGTGGGCGGCGGATTGCCGCCGCAGGTGCAGTACTCGGTGGACGGCTCGTCGACGGTGAACATCCGGCAGAACGGCGCGCTGGGAAACATGAATCCGTCGTCGGAGCTGATCGGCGAATTCAAGGACTTCTAGACGATCCGTGCAAAAGGGAACGGGCTGGCCGCGGGGCCAGCCCGTTCTGCGCAGTTTATCTCTCGCAGACGTAGTTTCGCTTTATAGCGCCTACTTCGCGCCCCACTCGGCGTAGAGCTTGGTGATGGCCGGGCCAATGGTAAAGCCCCAGGCAAAGATCGGGAAATTCTTGAATTTGTCGGGAACTATGTAGCGGTCAGCGGCTTCTTCGGCGGAAACGCCGGCCTTGTGCATCCCCTCGGCTTGCCCAGCAATGTCGTCGAAGACTTCACGGATCGAGGCGATGCCTTCCTGGCCGCAGATCTGCCCGTGTCCAGGAACGAAGATTGTGTCCTTGTCGAAGCTCGCAAATTTCTTCAACGTATCGCGCCAGCCGGACACCGTAGCTTTCTCGTCGAAGCACACCGGGTACCATCCGTTGAACAACAAGTCCCCGGTGTAGGCCACATTTTGTTGCGGCGCGCGCACCACGATGTCCGTGCCGGAATGGCCGGGATAAGACTCCAGCACGGCGGAAAGCCCCCCAAGGTCGATGGTCATCGGGAGCTTGGCTGGATCGATCGGATGATTCGGCAGGGACAGCACATTGGAGTTCGCGGACATGAATACGCTAGTGACTGCGGCGAGATCACTCTGGGCGTGCTGGCGTTGCGCAGCAGATTTGGCGTCGGCTACCCGTTTTTCGTAGGGCGCCAGCGTTGCCGCCTTGTCGGCACCCTGCAAGATCGCGTAGCTGTCGACCATCCGCTTTGCCGTAGCCGCGTGCGCCCATAGCGGCACCCCGTTGGCTCCGTAAAACGAATTACCCATGGAATGATCGAAGTGATAGTGCGTGTCCAGCGCGCCCTTCACCGGCACCTGGCTGATACTGCGCAGCGTCTCCATCTGAAAGGACGCGCCGCCAGGCGACGCGAAGCCCTCGATGAGCAAGGCGCCGTCCTTGCCGGCAAGAAAGCCTCCGTTGCATAACGTGGTGTAACCCTTCGACGGATCGGAAATCGTTGCATACAGCCCATCGCCTATTTTGCGCACCGCAGCGAAGCCCTTGTCCGCAATAGGCGCTTGCGAAACGCGGGAATCGGCGGCCAGCGATTCGCTTAAAGCCGCCATCGGAATTCGCGTTGCCACACCGTAGAACGCCCCGAAACACGACGCGTGCGCCAGAAAATTGCGCCGGGAAATACCGGACCGCGGGATCAGAGCTGGGTCGATCATGCTGCCTCCATTGAAATGAACTCCAATAGCGTGAACGCTGGCGAGAACAATTGCCGAAAGAGTTTATTCGACCCCACCGATAAGTTGCAAAAATCACGGCACAATCCTGCAAAAAGTTCATCTTTGGACGAACGTGCCGCAACGGGCGGAGTCGCGGCCTTATTGTATTAATTCTTGATTAATACATATTCTATTATTTAAGATAAGAGTAAATGAACTAGCAGCGCTAAAGGGGGTAATGTCCTAAAACTGGCCCTCGGGACAGGTGACGCAAATCCAACTCCTCCGTACTCTCCCACGAAGCAATCCAGCCCGGCACTTGGGATGTCCAGATCACAAGATCGGTTGTAGCCCAAGATCAAAGCCCAAGCCAAGTGCCTGCCTATGTGTCCGTCGGGGTGCCCGAAGTGTGTCTTCCGCCAGCCCAGAGCTCCGTCTCTGGGGACCACCCGCGCTCCTAGGGAGAGGAGTCCAAGATGTCAAAACGGTGTACTACAGGTGTGTTCGGACAGAATATCCGGCAGATAGGAAGAGCCGCAACTGTCGTGGTGATTCTGTCGGCAGGTTGTTTTGCAAGCGTAATGATCGGTCAGCAAGGCGCGCACGATCCCGGAGTCCGGGCGGGCTCGGTCAACGCGGGAACGGCACTCAATTCGGTGCTTGCAACACCGGACCCGGGACCCAATGAGTATTTCACCGATGGTCTGGACCGGTTCAAGGAAGTGGACGAAGGCACAGGCCGCGAACACAACGGGTTGGGACCCCGATTCAATAGCGATTCGTGCGTCTCGTGCCACTCGCAGCCCGCGCCGGGGGGATCGAGTCCGAGTGCGTCGGTGTTTCCGAATATCGGGATGAATCCGGAATTTCTGGCCGCCAGCGTGAACGGCGGCGGAAACAACCGCATCCCTTCGTTTATCACCGCGGACGGGCCGGCGCGCGAAGCCCGATTCAAGTTCTTCCTGAACAACAACGGCTCGCTTAGCAATACTCCCGACGGCGGCGTCCACGACCTTTACGTTCTTTCCGGACGCAGCGACGGCGGCAGTTGTTCGATCAGGCAGCCGGACTTTGCGCAGCATCTTGCCCTGAATAACGTCAGTTTCCGGATTCCCACGCCCGTTTTTGGCGCGGGCCTGATCGAGAACATTCCTGACGAAGCCATTCTCGCTAACATGAATGCGAATCGCTTCCAGAAGAACCAGGCTGGAATTTCCGGGCATGTGAACCGCAATGGAAACGACGGCACCATCACGCGATTTGGCTGGAAGGCACAAAACAAATCGCTGGTGATCTTTTCCGGCGAAGCCTACAACGTGGAAATGGGTGTGACCAACGAGCTGTTTCCGAATGAACGGCCCAGCCCGGATGAGGCGAGACTTCCCGACAATTGCAAGTTGAACCCGACGCCGGAAGACAGTTCCAACGTGCAGGCCACCAGGACGGTTGACGCGGCGGGAGATGCCATCGGCTTCGCCATGTTCATGCGATTGCTGGCGCCTCCGACGCCCTCCACGGATACGCCGGGCGGCACAACCTCGATCGCCAACGGCAGGCGTATGTTCAACGCCATCGGATGCGCGTTGTGCCACACACCAACGCTGCAAACCGGGACGTCGGACATTACGGCGGACCTCAACAAAGCCAACGCCACTCTATTTTCCGATCTGCTGGTTCACAACATGGGTCAGAATCTGGCCGACGGAGTTTCGCAGGGCAACGCGGGCCCCGATGAGTTCCGGACGGCGCCGCTGTGGGGCCTCGGTCAGCGTATTTTCTTCCTGCACGATGGCCGCACCTCGGACCTCGTCGATGCCATCCGCGAACATGCCAGCCGGGGTTCGGAAGCCAACGAAGTGATCCAGAACTTCCGGCAACTCTCGCCACGGCAGCAGCAAGATCTGTTGAACTTCTTGCGCTCGCTGTAAGCGAGATCCTCCTACGGTCGGCGTCACATCCGTGTGCGGCGGGTGGGGCGCCGATTCGTTTTTTGGGAGCGATCATTCATAGCGCAGAGCCACCATAGGATCGACGCGCATGGCGCGGCGGGCCGGCACGTACGTAGCCAGCAGCGCGACGGCAATCAGCAACGCGACGACCAGTGCGTACGTCATCGGATCCGTCGCCTTCACGCCGAAGAGCATGCTGCTGAGAAGTTGCGTGACGGCAGCGGCTCCGGCAAGGCCCAGCACGATGCCGGCTGCGGTGAGCGTCAGCGATTGACGCAGCACCATGCGCAGCACATCGGCCGGGCTTGCGCCCAGCGCGACGCGTAAACCGATTTCGTTGAGGCGCTGGCCCACTACATAAGACATCACTCCGTAGACGCCGGCCATGGCCAGGCATACCGCGAGTCCCGCGAAGATTCCGAGGAGCAGCGTGCGGAAGCGCGGTGCGGCAACGTTTTCCGTGAGGGATGCTTCGATGGTCGTGAACTTCACGGGGACATCGGCCGAGAGCTTCGTCACTTTGTCGCGCATGGCGCCGGCAAGCGCGTTGGGATCAAACGGCGTCCGCACCAACACGCTCAGGCCCGTGGCAGGCATCGGATGTTGCTGATATGGCATGTAAATTTCCGGCTGAGGCGGCCGCGCGGGTCCGTCCTGCCGAATGTCACCGACCACGCCGACAATCCTCATCGGGTTCATCGAATCGAGACCGCAGTAAATGGAATGACCTATGGGGTCCTGACCGGGAAAGGCAGCTTTGGCTAACGCTTCATTGATGATGGCGGTGAACGGCGTGTCATAAGTGTCGCCGTCGTTGAAATCTCGGCCATTCTTGAGCGGTATCTCCAGAGTCGCGAACGTTCCCGGCGCGACAACGGAAAACACCGCTTGCGGAGCGGAGACGTTGAGCTCCTTGGGTAAGAAGTCTATCCAGTAGCCACCATTCGACGCCGTGTTAGGCGGCGCCGCCATGGTCGCGCCGGCATGCAACACGCCCGGCAAAGTAGCGACTTCGGCCAGCAGGTCCTTATAGAAACGTGTCGCGCGCCTGGCGCTTTCCAGATCGGAGGCCGGAACGCTCGTGCTCATTAACAGGATTTTCTCTGGGCGGAATCCGAGCGCCACACTTTGCAGCGCCACGAAGCTCTTGATGAGCAGCCCTGCTCCAGCGAGCAACACTACCGACAGCGCGATTTCGGCGACGACGAGGGCGCTGCGCAGGCGGTCCGCAACGCTGCCGCCAGCCGTGCGCGTGCTGCTTTGCTTTAGCGATTTGTTGAGATCGACGTGCAGCGCTTGCAGCGCAGGTGCGAGACCGAACAGCAGGCTGGCGGCGAGCGACGCGCCAAGCGCGAACAGCAGCACGCGGCTGTCGATTCCCGCTTCGGAGAGGCGCGGCACGTCGCTTGGTGCTAGCGACACCAGCACCCGTGATCCCCACAGCGCGAGTAACACGCCGATCGCTCCGGCCAGCAGCGCCAGCACGACGCTCTCGGTCGCCAGTTGCCGCACGATGCGGCCTCGGCTCGCGCCGACCGCCGCGCGGATCGCGATTTCGCGGGTCCGCGCGACCGCTTTTGCCAACAGCATGTTCGCCAGGTTGGCGCAGGCGATCAGCAGCACCACGCCGACCGCTGCGAGCATCACCCACAGCGTTAGCCGGAAGTGACTGACCATTTCGTCGCGAACCCGGGTCACCGCGACATTCTTGCCCTCGTTGCTGTCGGGATACTTTTCGGAAAGACGCGTACCGATCGCCGTCATTTGCGCTTGGGCTTGCTCCATGCTGACTCCGTCCTTTAGCCGTCCGACCACCAGATGGTTGTGTCCGGAGCGCGACGGCGTTTCCGGCTCGAAACTGTTGGCCGGATACCAGATGTCGGTCTTGACCGGAAAGGCGAAGGCCGGAGGCATCACGCCTACGATGTCCAATGCTTGTCCGGCCATTCGTACCTTGTCACCCAGAGCGTTGGAACTGGTCCCGAAATGACTCGTGGCGTAGGCACTGCTGATGATCACTGCGCCAGCGCCACCGGGCTTTGCTTCTTCAGACACGAACTCGCGGCCGACGATGGGCCGCACGTGAAACACGCGAAAGAACTCAGGTGTCACTCTGGTCGTATAGACGTACTCGGCCGTCGTTCCAGCGGTGACCGCCATCTCCCAGCCCCTGTAATAAGCCATGGCTTCAAACGCCGTGCTCTGATCGTGCCAATCGTGAAAGTCCGGCGAGGACACTGTGCCGTGATGTCCGTCTTTCGTCCACAACGACGATAACGTGACGATGCGATCGGGGTCGTTGTACGCCAGCGGCTTCAGTAATACCGCATTCACTACGCTGAACATCGCCGCGTTTGCGCCAATTCCCAGCGCCATCACTAGCACCGCCACGATCGTGAATCCGCGATTCTTCCAGAGCATGCGGGTCGCGAAGCGCAGGTCTTGCAGCAGTGTTTCGATCATCGGCAAGCTTCGCTGCTCGCGGTAAATATCTTTCGTCATTTCGACTCCTCCCAGCTTGATGAGCGCTTGCCTTCGCGCTTCTTCGTGACTCATGCCCCGGCTCAGATTTTCTTCAATGTGCAGAGCGAGGTGGCTGGCGATTTCCTCGGCAAGCTCGCGTTCCCGGCGTTCGCGGCCGAACAATCCGCCAACTCTCACAAACAGTGCTCGTAGCCGTCGCATTTGCTTGCCGCTTCTCCGTGGTGACCCTGCGTTGGTCCTCTCTCGTCAGTCGTGGCGCAGCGCCACCATCGGATCCACTCCCATCGCTCGGTGCGCGGGAACCCAACAGGCCAGGCATCCGACCAGCAAGATCAACGCGATTCCGCCCGCGTACGTCCATGGATCGCTCGGCTGCACGCCATATAATTCGCTGGCGATCACCCGTACGGCTCCGAGCGCGCCGGCAGTGCCGACGGCCGCGCCGATGGCCACCAGAGTCAGCCCTTGCCTCAATACCATGCGCAAGACCTCGGCTTTGCCCGCGCCGAGCGCCATGCGCACGCCAATCTCTTGGGTACGTCGCGCGACGGAATACGAGACGACGCCGTACACGCCCAGCAGCGCCAGCATCAGACCTATCGCCGCAAAAATGCCCAGCAGCGTCGTATGCAGACGCTGATCGCCGATCGACTCTGCGATCGTCGCGGTCATCGAGGAGACATGCGTCACCGGCTGGTCGGGATCGCTTGCCCAAATCCGCCGGGAGATGGTGTCCGCTAGGCTATCGGGGTTCATCCGTGTGCGCACCACAAGATGGTGCGAACTGACGCCCCACTGAAATAGCGCCAGGTAGTATTCAGGTTCCGGCTCGCTCTGGATGTTGAGATCGCGTATGTCGGTGACCACGCCGACGATTTCGTTCCACACCGGCACGCCCTTCGAGTCTTTCGAAACGCTGACTCGTTTTCCGATAACATCCAAAGTGCCCCAAAAATGGCGAGCCATGGTTTCGTTTATGACGATCACTTTCTGCGCACCGCGAACATCGCTGTCGCCGAACTCCCTTCCACGCAGCAAGGGAATGCCGAAGGTCTGAAAATATCCGGGGGATAGAAAACGCGCGGAGATGCCTACGGGTGAATGCGTATACTCGGGAAGAGTGCCTTCCAGCTTTACGCCGGCATTGGAGAACACGACTCCATTGAGCATGCCGTGATCGGCGGCCACGACGCTCTCTACGCCCGGCAACTGCCGAACGTCGATCAGCAATTGCCTCATGGTTGCGACTTGTTTGGCCACCTCCGCTTCGGAGCCCTTCTCGAACCATTTCGTTTTCTGCGGCAGATCAAGCGTCAGAAGATGATCGGTGCGGAAACCCGGGTCCTGGTGCAATAGATGGGCCAGCGTCTGCATCATCAAGGTCGAGCCGATTAGCAGAATGAAGGCCAGTGTAACTTCCACTACCACGAGCGCATTGCCAAATCGCGACCGGCCAGCCGCGCTTCCTCCGGTTCCTTGTTTAAGCAACTCGTTCGGTGTCATGCGCGAAGCCCGGCGCGCCGGGATCAGTCCGAAGGCCACGCCGGACATCAGGGAACTCGCCAACGCGAACCACATCAGCGTCCAATCCGTCGAGACTTCATCCAACCGAGCGGTGCCAGCCGGTGCAACTACGCGAAACACTTCCACTCCGCATGCGGCCATCGCCATGCCTATGACGCCGCCCAGCAGCGACAGCAAACAACTCTCCACTAAACATTGACGCTGCAATCTCGCCGGGGAGGCACCGATCGCCGCGCGCATGGCCATCTCTCGGTGGCGACCCCAGCCGCGTGCCAGCAGCAGGCTGGTGAGGTTGGCGCACGCAATCAAGAGTACAAACGTAGCCGCGGCCAGTAAGACCAAGTAACTTTCCTGCGCGTCGCGAACCCGGCTATCCAGGAGCGATTGCGCGGAGATGTGATAGCCCACTTTCAAATCCGGCTTTTCTTTCTCCAATTGTTCGCTGAGGCGTTGCGAAATGGTATCCAACTGGGCTTGCAGAGTTGGCAGGCGTGCTCCCTTGCGGAGTCGAGCCACACCCTCGATCCCGAAAAACGCCGGATTCCGTTGGTCCTCAGCCGTCAGCGCCAGCGGGATCCAGACATCGCTTCGCTCTGGGAACGAGAATGTCTTCGCCGCGATGCCAACTACGGTGTAGGTCTGATTGTCTAGGATAATCTGCCGACCGATGGTCGCGGGATGCGCGCCGAACTGTGTGCGCCAGAGAGCGTTGCTGATCACCGCCACGTGATTCTGCGCAGGCTTCTGGTCCTGGTCTGACAGAAGGCGACCTGCCTGTGCTCGAGCGCTCATTTCCTCAAAAAAGCCCGCCGAAACTCCCGCCACGTTCAATACTGCAGGTTGCCGTGTGCCGGTTAGCGTGCGGCCTATTTCCCAGCAAGCGGCGATCTGTTCCAGCGAATTGGCATTGTCGCGAATGGCCTGAAACGCCGGCCACGAAAGATATAACGAGAAATTCGGAAAGGCGGCAGCCTTCATCTCGAAGGTGACCATGCGCGAAGAATCCTTGTAGGGGAGCGGGCGAAGTATGACGGCATTCACGATGCTGAAGATGGCGGTGTTGGCGCCGATGCCGAGGGCCAGCGTCAATACGGCCACCGTGGTGAAGCCAGGATTCTTGCACAGCATCCGGGCGGCGAACCGGAGATCCTGCCAAAGCGTTTCCAGCAGCGGCAGGCCGCGGCGCTCGCGATACGCTTCCTTCGTTTGCTCTATGCCACCGAGCCGAAGTAGCGCCTTCCGTCGAGCTTCTTCCGCGCTCATTCCCGCCCGCAGATTGTCTTCGATGTGCAGGGTCAAATGACTCGCGAGTTCATCGGCAAGTTCGCGCTCGCGCCGTTCTTGTCCGAACAGGGCCGCCAGCCTGCGCGCAAACGCCACAAGTCTTCTCACCTGCGCACCTCACTCATGGCGCAACGCCACCATCGGATCGACGCGCATCGCTCTCCGCGCCGGAATCCAGCACGCCAGCAAGGCCACGCTGACAAGAAGAGCCGCGACCCCCACAAACGTTGCCGGATCCGTCGACTTCACCTGGTACAAGTACGTTTTCAGCAGTTGCGTGACGCCCAGCGCCGTACCAACCCCGATGGCGATCCCGAGCCCCGCCAATCGCGCACCCTGCTTCAGCATCATTCCGAACACTTGTCCGGGGTCCGCGCCCAGCGCCATGCGCACGCCAATCTCGCGTGTGCGCTGGTTCACGGAATGCGCGATCACGCCGTACATCCCGATCGACGCCAGCGCCAGCGCCACCACACCGAACCCGCCGAGCAGCAACATCGCGAATCGCGGTCGCGTCATCGACTGGTCCACGATCGTCTGCAGCGTGCTCACTTTCGCCACCGGCAGGTCCGCATCCACGGCCGCCATCGCCGTACGGATGCTTCCCAGCGCCGCCGCGGGTTCGCCGTGTGTTCTCACGATCGCTTGCATCGTTAGCATCGACGGATACGGCTTCTGCGTGTACGTCACATACATTTCCGGCATCACGTCTTCGCGCAACGATTGATGCTTCATGTCCGCCACGATCCCAACCACTTTCATCGGCGGGAATCGCGGGCTTCCCAGGCCCAGCATCTTCCCCAGCGAATCTTCGTTCGGCCAATACTTTCTGGCCATCGCATGGTTGATGATCGTCACCGGAACGGATTCGGGCCGGTCGCTTTCCTGGAAATAGCGTCCGCGCAGCAGCGGCGTGCCTGCCGCACGGAAATAATTCGGCGACGCGATGGTGTAGTTGGCGTAGGGAGCCTGAAGGTCCGGCACCGGTGGCCGGTCCAGGATCTTGACGACCGTGCTCTCGCCGATGCCGCCCATCGGCGCCGTTTCCGCGATGCCCGCCGCCTGAACTCCCGGCAACGAACCCAGCCGCGCGAGGATGCGATCGTAGATGTCGACAATTTTTTCGTTCGAGGTATATTTCCCGGCCGGCAAAGAAATGGTGAACGTCAGCACCCGTGCAGGCTGAAACCCCGGATCGGCCTTCAACAATTGGAAAAATGTTCGCGTCAGCAGCCCTGCTGCGACCACCAGCACCATGGCCATCGCCACTTGCCCAACCAACAGTAATTTCCGGTATCGCTGCCCTGTCCGACTTCCGCCGCTGCGTTGATCATCTTCTTTCAGCGTCGTGGCAAGATCCGTTCCGGCCGCTCCCAACGCCGGAGCCAGGCCCGACAGGATTCCGGTCGCCGCCGTCACTGCGAGAGCGAACCCCAACACACGAAGATCGAGCCCAACCTCCTGCATCCGCGGCAGCATGTCGGATCCAATAATCTTGATGAATCGCACGCTCGCGTCCGCCAGCGCGAGTCCCGCCGCTCCCCCGATCGCCGCCAGCAGCAGGCTTTCGGTCAGGGCCTGCCGCAGCAGTCTCCCGTGGCTTGCACCCAGCGCCGCGCGCATCGTGAATTCACGTTTGCGTCCCATCGATCGCGCCAACAGCAATCCCGCAACATTGGATGAAGCGATCAACAACAACACGCCCACTGCGCCCAGAATTAGCAACAGCGGTTCTTTTGTGTCGCCGGTCACCTGCAGCGCCATCGGCGTAACCTTCGAAGTGAACCATCCCTTACCATTCGGAAACTGCTTTTCCACCTGCCTGCCCAGTAGGTCCATCTCCGTCTGCGCCTGTTGCACGCTCGCGCCGGGTTTCAGTCGCCCGATGATCGCCAGATCCGCTGGCTGCGCTGGATAGGGCTTGGCAGACAGCGCGAGGGGTACCCAGATTTGAGCTTCACGCGGAAAGTTGAAGCTGCTTGGCATTTGCTCGGACTGCGGAAAATCAAAGCCGGCCGGCATCACGCCGACAACGCTGTAGAGCTGCCCGTTCAGTTCAATCGACGCGCCCAGAATGTCTGGCTTGCCGCCAAATTTGTCGCGCCACAACGCGTAGCTCAGGATCACCTCAAATTCGTGTCCCGCCTGATCCTCTTCTTTCGTAAATGCGCGGCCCCGCTCCGGATGAATTCCCAGCGCGCTGAAAAATGCAGCCGAAACGCGATGGCCTTCCAGCAGCGCCGGCTCGCCCCAACCGGTCAGGTTGAACGATCCATTCTTGAACGCCGCCAGACTCTCGAACGTGTGCGCTTCGCGTAGGAAGAAGTTTGTATCGATGATTCCCCACGGCAACTCGTTGAATCCCAACTCCACGCCCGGCGGGCTTTGCCGCCATGGGTACACGATTCTCTCCGCATGTGGATACGGGAGCGGCTTCAGCAGAACTCCATTCACCAAAGTGAATACCGCCGTGCTCGCTCCGATTCCCAGTGCCAGCGTGAGGCTCGCCGCCATCGTGAACGAAATGTCTTTACCCAGAGTGCGCGCCGCGAACCGCAAGTCCTGCCACAACGTTTCGACAAACGGCAGCCCTCGCCGCTCGCGATACAGCTCTTTCGTTGCCTCCACGCCCCCCAGTTTGATCAACGCCTGCCGCCGCGCTTCCTGCCGGCTCATGCCCGCGCGCGCGTTTTCCTCCGCGTGCAGGTCCAGGTGACTCGCCAGTTCCTGCGCCAGCTCGCGATCGCGCCGTTCGCGGCCGAACAACCCGGCCACTCGCGCGAACCATGCGCGCAGCCCCTTCACGACTGGCTCTCCCCGGCAGCCAGGAAGCGCGCCAAAATTGCCGTCATCTGCTCGAAATTCTGCGCCTCGCGAGCCAACTGTTTGCGTCCCGCCCGCGTCAACGCATAAAACTTCGCCTTACGGTTGTTGTCCGACACGCCCCACTCCGACTTGATGTAGCCCTCCTGCTCCAGCTTCAGCAGCGCGGGGTACAGCGTGCCGTAGTTCACCGCCAGCAGGTCGCCGCTGGTCTGCTCGATCCGCCGCGCGATTCCGTAGCCGTGCTGCGCGCCCATCGTGTCCAGCGTCTTCAGCACCATTAGCGCCAGCGTTCCCTGCCACACGTCTGCTTTCTCGCCCATCGTTTTTTCCGCTCGAGTCGCCTTGGATGACTTCTATGGGATGCCCATATCGCCCGCCGAGTCTGCCACAACCCCCTATGGGAAAACAATACGAAATCACTCGCAACGAAGCTCCGCCAGTCCTTGGAATCTTCCGTACGTCGCACCGCGCGTTCGATTTTGCTTGCGTGCCGTGGATGTTAGCGTTGAAATCCCAAGCAGGCTGGCAGCCTGCTGCGGCGATTCTCGGGAGCCTGAAAATCGAGGCCATAACCGCGGCTGGTCCGTTCGCACTGTAGCTCGGGTTTACCCTGAGGGACGAAGAGCCTTCAGACCTGAGGGTTAGACGCAACGCCAGCAACACCAAACGAAATGCCGCAACATCGCAATCATCCAGGAGACATACCCGTTCAGGAGAGAAGATGCCAACGAAAGTACCGGTAACAATCGCACTAGCAGTGTTGTTGGCCGCCGTAACCTTCGCCGCCGCCCGGCCGGCAGATTCCCCGCCACCGGCGCAGACTCCGGCTCAGGCGCGCTGGAGCGAACAAGCCGCCAAAGACTGGTACGCCAAGCAACCCTGGCTCGTAGGCAGCAACTACATCCCCGCGACGGCCATCAACGAACTGGAGATGTGGCAGGCCGACACCTTCGATCCCAAGCGCATCGACACCGAACTCGGCTGGGCCGAATCCATCGGCTTCAACACCATGCGCGTTTTCCTCCACGATTTGCTGTGGCAGCAGGATGCCAAGG
Organism: Candidatus Eiseniibacteriota bacterium; assembly: GCA_035607215.1. GTDB lineage: Bacteria > Acidobacteriota > Terriglobia > Acidiferrales > UBA7541 > Acidiferrum. The sequence goes on along the minus strand of DATNCJ010000109.1, from coordinate 47,086 downwards.
GCTTCCAGAAACGCATCGACACGTTCCTGAATATCTGCGAGAAACACCACATCAAGCCGCTGCTCGTCCTGTTTGATTCCGTGTGGGATCCCGATCCCAAGCTTGGCAAGCAGCGGGCGCCCACGTCCGGCGTTCACAATTCCGGCTGGCTGCAGAGCCCGGGAGCAAAAACACTGGAAGACAAGTCGCAATATCCACGGCTTGAATCTTACGTGAAGGGCGTGGTTGGAGCTTTCGCCAACGACAAGCGTATCCTCGGCTGGGATATCTGGAACGAGCCCGACAACACCAACGCCGGCAGCTACAAGGATCCCGCGAACAAAGCGGAACTCGTAGCCGCTCTATTGCCGCAAGCCTTTGCCTGGGCCCGCCAAGCCCACGCCTCGCAACCGCTCACCAGCGGCGTCTGGAAAGACAACGACTGGTCCTCGCAGGAAAAAATGAATCCGACCGAGAAAGTCCAGATCGCCGAATCCGACGTCATTTCCTTCCACAGCTACGACAAGCCGGATGGCTTCCAGAGGCGCCTCAAATACCTGCTCGGTTACAAACGCCCGATCATCTGCACCGAATACATGGCGCGCGGCAACGGCAGCACCTTCGAAGGATCGCTGCCCATCGCCAAGAAATACCACGTGGGTGCCATCAACTGGGGCCTGGTAGCCGGCAAGACGCAAACCTATCTGCCGTGGGACTCCTGGAAGCAGCCCTACACCGATCGCGAGCCCGCCGTCTGGTTCCACGAAATCTTCCGCACCGACGGCCAGCCCTACAAACGGGAAGAAATCGACTTCATCAAGCAAACCATCGGCAAATAGCCACAAGCTTCAGGGGAGATTGCCCTTCAGCTCATCGATCGATTCGAACAACCGTCCGTGCAAAGTTTGCTTCGCGAAATATAGTCCGTAGCCGGCCACTTCCTTGGAGTCGATTTTGGGCGGCAACGCCAGCGCATTCGGATTTGTGACTACATCCACGACCGCCGGGCCCTTGTGTGCCAACGCGCCGCGCAGCGAGCTTTTCAGATCACCTGAACTCTCCACGCGGAACCCGCGAATACCTACGGCTTCTGCCACCTTTGCAAAATTGGTCTTCGGCACGTCCACTCCGAAATCCTCGTATCCAGCCACGCGCATTTCCAGTTTCACCATGCCCAGCGTGCTGTTGTTATAGATCACCAATTTCACCGGCAATTCGTACTGCGCCAGGGTCAGCAAATCACCCATCAGCATGGTGAATCCCCCGTCGCCGCTCATCGAAATCACCTGGCGTTTCGGGAACGCCATCTGCGCTCCGATCGCCTGGGGCATCGCGTTCGCCATCGAACCATGATTGAGCGACCCGATCAGCCTTCTCCCGCTGGTCATGCGCAGGTGCCGCGCTGCCCACACGCAGCTCATGCCGGTATCCACCGTAAAGATCGCGTCATCGGCCGCCACGTCACTCAAAACCGAAGTCACGTGTTCCGGCGCCAGTGCGATGTCCTTCCTGTCCATCTCTTCCCGGCGCTCCAGCGACTTCCTCGTCTCCTGGTGCTTATCCAGGCAGGCCTTCAGATGCTTCTCGCTCTTCTTCGGCTTGAGCAGCGGCATCAGAGCCTCCAGCGTCGACCTAACATCGCCCATCAGGCCCAGATCCAGCTTTGATCGCCGGCCAAGATGCTCGGCGCGTACGTCCAGCTGCACGATTTTCGGTTTCTTCGGATACCACGCCGTATACGGAAAATCCGTGCCCAGCAGAAGCACAAGATCGGCTCTCTCCAGAGAGTAGTGCCCGCTTTCCGTTCCCAGCAATCCGGTCATTCCCGCGGCGTACGGGTTGTCATGCTCCAGAAATTCTTTGCCCCGAAAGCTGTAGGCGATCGGCGCCTTCAACTGCTCCGCAAGGCGCACGACCTCGCGATTTGCTCCCGCGCAACCGGCGCCCCCGAAAATCGTCACCCGGTCCGCGTCGTTCAGGAGTTCTGCCAACCGGCGCACATCTTGAGGGCACGGCTGAATCGCCGGGCGCGTCGCAAAAATCCGGTGCTCCAGATCTTTCGAGCTCATCTTCGCAGCCGCTACGTCTCCGGGCAGCACCAGCACGCTGACTCCGCCGCGCGACATCGCGGTCTGCATGGCGATTTGCAGTAATCGCGGCATCTGCTTCTCCGTCGCCACCAGCTGGCAGAAATGGCTGCACTCCTGAAACAGTTGCTCCGGGTGCGTCTCCTGAAAGTAGTCCGTGCCGATCTCGTTGGATGGAATCTGCGCGGCAATCGCCAGCACCGGCGCCAGGCTCTTGTGCGCATCGTACAACCCGTTTATCAAATGCAGGTTCCCGGGCCCGCAGCTTCCCGCACACACCGCCAGGGTTCCCGTGAGCTGAGCCTCGGCGCTGGCCGCAAATGCTCCCGCCTCCTCATGACGGACGTGAATCCACTCAATCTTCTTGTTGTGGTGCACTGCATCGACGATGCTGTTCAGCGAATCGCCCACAACTCCATAAATGCGGCGCACTCCGGCGCTGACCAGGGCTTCGACCAGGTGTTCTGCGACAGTTGTCATGGCTTTTCCCGTTTCTTTCCGCTGTTCTTGATTTCCCCGCTGGCGGCGTGCGGCGCAGGTATTTGGCCGCCGCCATCACACATCACACTTAAAGGATGAGATCCGAAACCAAAAGGTTCCAGATTTACCAGCTCCTGTATGCAGCTTGCCGGAATTTCCGAATGCTAAGACAGTCGCGATCGCGATGAATGATTACCCTACGAGAGGCGGGACCGAAGGGACGGAATCTTTGGTAGCGCTAACGGGAATCGAACCCGTATTTCGGCCTTGAAAGGCGACGATTATCTGGCCAGCGGGAAACAAGTCCAGGGTCGCATCCGCGAGGAACTGGACACTTTCTTTAAAGGCATTCGAGTCTCGGCTATCGGCGGCCGATTGACTGCGTTCCGAGAATGGCGCGAATCGTCGAAAGAAGTTTTGGAATACAAACAAGAATCGATCGCCAAAGAAGTCGCTCTCCAAACGATGAAAGCTAAGAGTGGACGTAACAAATCTCTGTCGGCGACCGATACGGCTCGCATAGAAAAGAACGCAACTGAATGGGTTGAAAATGGAGTCAAGGCGACGACCGACAAACGCCTTCGAATACTTCGCGCTATTGTTCGCCATGCATTCAAAGCGACGCAGAAGATCGGACGCGGCGACGTGCCGCACTTCCCTATTCTCGGGACTAAGGTTGACAACGTTAAGCAAAACAAATTTTCGAAGGAAGACTTCGAGAATATTTTGACAGAACTGCCGACGTACCTTCACCCTCTGGTCAAGTTCCTGCACTTCACCGGCATGCGTTCCGGCCAAGCCAAGGCGATCACCTGGGACATGATCGGCGAAGATAACGTTTTGCGGATGTCGGGATTCTTGACCAAGAACCGCAAGCCGTATTCCCTGGCGCTTACCGGAAGCAACGGCAAACCATATGCGGAGACCGCCTACCTGGTGAACATGAACAAAGAAAATCGACTGCACGGCGAACCTGTATTCGACACCGCGGCGCTTCGTGAAGAATGGCGCAAGGCGTGCCACAAATTGAAACTCGGGGTTTACGACGAGAGCAAGCGATCTTATCGAGGGGCGCAACTCCACGATTTTCGTAGAACCGCTGCGACCAATCTCATCAACGCTGGCGTCGCTCAAACCAGCGCAATGTCTGTGACGGGCCACAAGACCGCGTCGATGTTCGCCCGATACGGCATCGAAGAACTCGACTTTCAGCGTGCCGCACTCGACGCGGTAACAAGATAACTGCTACAATTTTCAGCGTGGCCCGGTAGAGTAACCGGTTAACTCGTCACCCTTTCAAGGTGAAGATTACGGGTTCGATTCCCGTCCGGGCTACCAAAGTTTTCATACCATTCCCTTTCATGCCATTCCCAAGGATGGTGACCTGTTCGTTGCATTAGCAAACAAGTCTCCAGGTTACTCGGGACAGATACGGAATGGGCCTGCATAGACGTGACTTAAGTGCCGGCCTTTGGTCGATACGACTTCCCTCCATATCTCCTCGGCGTTTGATGTCGGGTTCGTAATGACAATTTCTCTCCCCGCCGGACGGCCGCTGATGCCTTCTGCTTCGAGGGCCTCTGCACCCAATATTCGCTTATTGTTCGCCATTCCTTTGCCGGCCCACCCCGAATTGAGGGTCCCCAGCGTTTGGTGTTGACATTCGATTTAAGAAGGACTAAAAGGGACACACTCGAGTCCTTCTATGTCCTTGTGTTCCGGATGCAGCGAGGGCCAGTAAGAGACGCGGCTCGCCGCGATACGAATGTTGCAAGGAGCAGAAGAATGGAAACGAACTTTGGGAAGTGTCCCACATGTGGTGCCGAACTCTCGCGAATCAAATTTAATGAAATCGAAGAGAGGCGCAAGTACGAAGAGAAACGAACGCAGGAAAAGCTAGAGGAAGCTGAGCTCGCATTGAAGCGGCGGCTTGGAATCGAACACAAGAAAGAACTAGAGCAAGTCAGCCTGGCCGCGACCAAACGGGCAACGGACCAAGCTGAGCAGGAAATGCGAAAAGTCGTCAACGAACGTGAACAACTTGCTAAGAAAATCAAAGACTTTGAGGTACGGGAATCGCAGATTCGAAAGCAAGCATTAGCAGAAATCGAGAAACAAAAACAAGCCGCAGCTAAGAAGGCCACACAAGAGGCGGCGTCGCAAATCGCCAAGATCACGGCGGAGCGTGATTTGACGGCAAAGAAACTTAAGGAATCAGAGGAAAGCAAAGCGGACGTTCGAAAGCAGATACAGGACGAAGCCGAAAAACGGAAGCTGAAAGAATTGTTGCAGCAGCGTCAAGCGCTCGAACAAGACAAGAAGTTTTCGCTCCTGAAGCAGCAATCGGAATTTAACCGGGAACGTGAATCGTACCAGAAAAAAGCTCAAATCCTCGAATCTCAATTGCAGCGAAAGACTGCGAATGAGCTTGGAGATGGCGGCGAGATTGACGTGTTTGAATCACTGCGGGAGGCATTTGACGGGAGTGGTGGTAAAACAACACGCATCCCCAAAGGTCAACAAGGCCCAGACATTCTGCACGACGTATTTCACAAAGGACAGCCATGTGGACGAATCGTCGTAGACGCAAAAATTAGGCAGAGCTGGCAGAACAATTTCGTTACGAAGCTTCGACAAGACCAAGTTGAAACTAAAGCTGACCACGCTATTCTCGCGACTACGGTGTTCCCCGCTGGCGCGAAGGAGATGTGCATCGAGTCGGGCGTTATCGTGATGTCGCCCGCGCGTGTTGTGCACATGGTTCTACTCCTGCGTCAAGCAATAATCGCGATGCATATAAAGAGCCTCAGTATGAAAGAGCGAACGAGCAAAATGACCCGACTCTATAAGCTGATAACATCGGAAGCCTACACCGTAAAATTGGCTGAAGCGAGCAAACTCACTCAAGACATGCTCGAACTTGACGTGCAGGAACAGGCTGCTCACGGCAATGTTTGGAAGAAACGCGGTTCATTGATGAAGCGCATGCAGAACGTATTGAGAGAGGTGGATTCGGATGTCGCCGCCGTAGTCGAAGGTAACGAGGAAGATGTTTCAGGCGCGTTTGCTGTAGACGGTGTCGTCAGGACTCCGGGCGGTTCTGAAAAACAGGAGAATCTGTTATGGAGCAGGTGACCATGCAATGGCAGGAGCGGCGCCTTGGGCGCACGCTCCTGCGAACTTACCGGGATACCGTTAACCTGTTCGACGTTTTCCCAAATGACAAGCAACCTCGAATGGGACCAAAAGAAGACCCCGAATTGCAAAGACAGATCGAGGCCAATGAGGGAATCTTCGAACCGTTACTGTTGGAACCGCATCCAGATAATCGAGACAAGTTCCGTATTATTGACGGTGACCGTAGGTGGACAAATTCGAGAATCTTGGTAGAGGTTCAAAAGAAGGATGAATACAAACTAATCCCCGCTGAAATTACGGACCGCACCCTCACCGATGAAGAGCGCCTCAGGGTGTGGATTTACATTCACCGGCAACGGCGCGAGTGGGACACAAAAGAAAAAGAGATGGTGGCGTACAGCCTCGTTAACATGGTTGGTCGCGCGAGCGCGGCAAATATCTTGGGCAGTACGGTCCGAGAGGTAGACAAACTTGTCGAGATTTACGACCTCTCGTTGAAGTTAACGAATCTTGCCGAGCCGGGCGCATCAATCACGTGGGCGCGGGAGATTAAAAATCTCAATAGAAAGATTTTGACCCCGACAATAACGGACAATATCATTCGGAAAATCAATGAGCAGGAAATTACAAATTCCAAGGACATTCGCAAACTGCGTCTGGTACTTAAGGACCCAATTGCAAAAGAAAGTTTTGTATCCCCCGGTGGGACTATAGATACCGCCCTACGTATCGTGGCTCCTGCTCCAGCAAAAAGGCCGACCGGCCTTCTCGGCGACATCGAACAGATTTCCGAAGCGCTTCAACGATATCCGTGGACTACCCTTGCCACTTTAAAGGGCAACCCAGAGGTTTTGCGTAAACTGGAAGAGACGGAAAAGCTTCTGAAGGAGTTAAGAAAGGCGCTTGCAAGGTAACCATGCTACATCAAGCCGCCTCCGCTTGCTGCCAGCACGAATCCAAATCAACACGACGAACGATGAAACGTCGGCCGATTTTCTTAGCTTGAATCTTTCTGGTTTCGATCAATCCGCGGATCGTCCAAACCGTTGATCCAAGATAGACGGCGGCCTGCTCGACATTTAAATATTCCGGCGACACTCCAGGCCTACGCTCAACAATCTTTAGTTCGGTCAGGAACAGATGACTCGTAATGTCTCGGTCAGCGAGTTCGTGACTTCGACCTCGCGGGGCAACAGCCTGAACGTGGGTGGGCACCTACACTAGCAATCGGCTCAGCTTCAGCCTGACATGGGCTCAACTGCGATCGCCGAAGTGAGTCCAACACCTTTCATACATTGCGAAAAGCAACAAATAAGATTGCGAATCCTGGTCTATAATCTTGCGAATCGCTCACGATTAAACTTGCGAATCATTTGGGACAAGCTTGCTAATAAAGCTTGACAAGCTTGCGAATTCTCGATCATAATATTGCGAATAGGAATGCATAAACTTGCGAATCGAGCGATTGCAATTTGGCAATAAGCTTGCGAATACAACGCAATAAGCTTGCGAAAAGAAGGTGCCATATGCCAGGGCTCAGAACACGGGGTCGCGAAATCAGAAAATACATCCTCGAACATGTTGAGGAACACCCACGGGATCTCGCGGCCGTAGTTGCTGGAAAGTTTGGAATATCACCGCAAGCGGTCCGCATTCACCTGAATCGTCTGACGAAATCCGAATTCTTGGCCGAGGAGGGATCGACGAAGGACCGTTCCTACTCACTACGGATTCTACAAGAGTGGACGAAAACATACGCAATCAATCCTGAACTAAGCGAACACGAGATCCTTGATGCGGATATTCAGCCAAGACTTTCGGACCTACCCACCAACGTTCAAAGCATATGGCAAACAGCATTCACCGAAATGTTCAACAACATTATCGATCATTCGGGCGCCGCGGAGGCGAACGTCGAAATTAGGAGCACTGCGGTGTACACGGAGATGGCGATCCACGACAACGGAATTGGAATCTTTAAAAAGATTCAAGAGGTACTCAAACTACCCAATGAGCGTGCCGCCATTGTCGAATTATCGAAAGGAAAGTTCACCACCGATCCATCAAAACACAGCGGCGAAGGAGTCTTCTTTACATCCAAGATGTTCGATCGATTCGACATTCTTTCCGGAGGATTGCCATTTTCAGGTGACCCAAACACTGCCCCACAGTGGGTCAAAGATAAATTCAAAGACGGAACGACCATCTGGATGAAACTGGCCGTAGATTCACCGCGAGAACCGAAAGACGTTTACGATCAGTACACCGAAGAATTTGCGTTCGTTAAGACCGCAGTCCCGATCAAACTCGCTCAAGGCAGTACAACCGGCTTGGTCTCGCGATCACAGGCCAAGAGAATACTGTCGAGAATCGACAAATTCAAAGTGGTTGCGCTTGATTTCACCGGAGTCGAGTGGATAGGCCAGGGTTTTGCAGATGAGATTTTCAGGGTCTACAAGGCCACGCATCCCGATGTAGAAATCCTTGTTCAAGGTGCGAATGCCGCGGTGCAAGCGATGATCGAGCACGTCAAAGCCGCCCAGACAATTGCCGTGAATACCTAGATATCTGATGCGATGACGAGCCTCGATAACCGCGAACGCTGGTTTGTTCAGTCGGATCGCGGATTTCCGTTCTCATCGACGGGGTATTCGTATACTCGGAACGCAGTCGACTCCACCTTCTTCAGAAATCCAAAACGATCTTGAATTTCCCGCGCCATCCGCTGGTGGTTTGGAGTCCAACGTCGAGCGTCCAAGTACGTAAAATCTTCTGAACGACCCTCAGCGAGACTCGCTTCGGTTGCGATACCAACGATGTCCAATGCCTGCGGATACTTAAGCTTGACAACATGGGAGTATTCGACGAGCCGTAGTCTGCGGACCTCGCGATACTCTGCCTCGCTCATTCCGGACCTCCATTCCAAGAAAAGAAAGACGTACCACGGCCCGTCCTCATCTAAAGGTCCGACGACGCGAGCATGGAATCCAAGTTCCTTCTTGGTGCTTTCGATGAGGGCCTCACGAAAACCCTCGGACAGGACTCTACGCAGCAGTCGCGGTTCACGAGCTAGGAAACGAAATGCAACTTCCTGATCTCTAAACGGCCGACCGCTGGTGAAATATTGAGTTCCAGTCATCGCGTGGAATCCGAATCTTTCTATCAAATGATCCCAGAGATAACTGATGTGGTTAGCTTCAGTCTGTGCTATGGGCTCGGGACGTTGATTGAAAGACTCCCACATCCCTTCGCCAAAAATGAGACGAGTTGGATTTCCTTCAATGACGAAGTCGTGCTCTCCGGCCTCGTTCATTTTAGAAAGATAGACGGCAAGAATCTCTTCCTCTCCGGCAGCCCGGACCATTCGGTCGCCGTCGAGCAATTTTTCCTTTTTCGTCAGGTACTCAGTGAAATCGGTGATGGTATCCAGCGTCGACATCACGATGTCCAATGTCGTGTCATCGAATACATGCACGTATCCCTTCGTTTCATCCAATCTCCCGATAGTGAAAGGAAAAAAAGAAAAGTGCATGTCGCCAACAATACTGTTGTCCAACATCAAGCTACCGCTTCCTCCAAGAACCTGCTCGCAGGCGCGGGCCGCATCATGTGCAACGACGATCCTATGGAAAATTGCTTTGTCCGGGTCAGGAAAGGAAACAGGAAATGGCTGCGAACACCCGCGATCCAGGAAAATGAGGTTCGGGTAGTCCCGAATCCAACGCTGCGCACCCCACTGTCCGGCAGACTTCATCACTGCCTTCCTAAACCATCGAGGCCATGCAATATCTAAGTCTCCAGATTTGAAACAACAGTCCTTGTCACTGAAAATGATTACGTGGTTGTCGAAGACCACCAAGAGATCACACAATTCTTTGCCGTCGCCTTTGCCGTTTTTCCGGCCCTGATCGCGATATACGGCGGGGTAGCTCCACATCGATAGGAACGTTCGCCGACACAACTGTCCTAGATATCTTTCCGCTGGCGTGACGCCTTCCGCGGGAAGGACGGGACTATTCTGAGGTTCTGGATCTCCCACTTGTTTTCACCTGATAGTATTAACCTCATTATATCTGTTGATAAAATCAAAGCGAGTGAAGAGCTTCGGCGCAAAAATGTGCAGAAATAGAAGGATGTCAACGCATGAGAGGAGGACGCTGTGCTGCTTGTTATATTCGGCGCGGGAGCATCCTACGATTCCGCATGTTCTAGATTGCCGCCTGAAGGTCCCAGCAAAAGGACACCTGTTGACGACATTCGGCCGCCTCTGGCAAAGGAACTCTTCGAGGAGCGGGAGATTTTCAGATCGCCATACCGTACCTATTCGCAGTTTGGAGCGGTTGTTAATCGCCTCCGATCGGCGGGCAACAGTATTGAAGATGTTTTAGGACAACTGGCGAACGAAGCGGAAAACACACCACAGAGGAAAAGCCAACTCATGGCGATTCGGTATTACATCAAAGAGGCGATCGAAAACATGTTGTTACAGGTGGCTTGAAGAAACCGATCACACGACGAACTACCGCATCTTGATTGATTTTAATCCGCCAATTTGGCGGCAATCAGCCCGTTTTATTTGTGACATTCAACTATGATCGGATGCTTGAAGATGCACTCCAAGGTGACCTTGACTATGACTTTTCAACTATCGATTCTTACGTGGTCGGTGTGAATCGCCAGTTCGCTGTGTTTAAGCTCCACGGATCGACAGATTGGGGAAGTTTGACGAGAGTGCGCCGGAGAAACCCACACCAAATCATCCGAGAAGTTGAAACTCAAGCTTACGAGGACGCTGGAATCATCGACCGAGAAGACGATTTGCAACGTCTCAATCGAGATTGGTCTTATATTCCAGCGATTGCGATACCCACAAAGTCAAAATTTGCCTTCGCGTGTCCGAAATCGCATTGCGACGCTTTAGAACGAGGGTCGACGTCGTTGCTCGGTCAGAACTTGAAGTCGATCGTTTCAGTGGTCTCTTTCGGGCCGGGTTCGAAGGTGCTCCTCTGTGCCGCGCGTTCCGCCTCAACGGCCAGCACCGGGTGCCCGCCGACTACACGCGTTCGCTTTACGCTGCCGTCCGGAGCGATAACGATCTCAACTCGCACGGTGCCGGTGAGATTCAGCTTGCGCGCCAATTCCGGAACGGACGGCGTCACCAGATGCTTTACTGGCCGCCTCTCTTGCGAAGATTGCGCGCGCAACCGGCTGGGCGCGCCGACGCTCGCAGCCACCAGGACGGCTACCGCCATAGCGCGCCTGGGTGTCGCCATTTGCTGGACCTTCATGGTTTTTTGTGCCGCCAGCTCCACAAGTTATTCGCGTACAGTCCCATGCAAAACAGGTTGGCCGGAACGAATCCGAACTGCGCGGTGCGCATCCCGATGATGCAGACGATAATGCTGTTTGCCGCGGCAATCACCCACCCCTGCCACAGCTTCTTGCCCACCAGCACCGTCGAAATCACTGTCAAAATACAGGAGATATAGTCGAGACTAAGCATTTCATCCGTTCTTTCCGACCCACACGCTTACCCACGATTTGCAGTGTAGGGTTATGCGCAGCTCCCGGAAAGTCGGCCCAACGTACAGGTGCGGCCAATCTCAAATTGCGCTTTACGGCAACTGACGCGCCGATACCCGGCCGAACGGTACGGGGCGCCGGCGCACCTGTCGGCGCTTCGGCGTCATCCAATCTCGAGACCGAGCACAGGACAGGGGCCCATGGACACCGAATACCTCGACCAGCTGGCGGAACAACTCAAAGCGGACAAAAATCCGGCGTGCCGCCGAGCGATCAATCGCATCCTCGCGGACACCAAGAAGCGATGTGAGGAAGGCAAATACGACACTCCCATGGAAGCCGAGGCGACGTTTCGCAAACTAGTGGAAGGAATCAGGGCTTGCCAGAAAGCCCGGGCAGCGGAGGCCGTGTGAAGCCTCGGTAATGAGCGGCGTCTAATGCGCGGACGGCATTGTTGCATGGCGATTGATACATGGATACCTAGCGATTGAATCCATGGTGCCTGTTGCGCCCAGTCGGCGGGCAATAGTTCGCGGGAGAGGACGCCAGATCGCGCGCGAGAAAATCGAAAGCCGCGACTAGCTTTGGCGATCCTGGAATTCTTCGTGCCAGGCCATCTGGATGGCTTCGAGTTTGGCTTCGTTGGAGGCTTTGGCGTCGCCGGAAAATCCGGGCAGCTCGGTGATCCATTTGTGCATGTCGGTGAAGCGTACCGTCAAGGGATCGGTGTCGGGATATTTATCCGTCAGCGCAATGGCGATGTCTTCCAGATTGTCCCAATCGAACGTCGCAGGCATGTCGCTCCTCAGTGATCCAGTTCGCGGGCGTAATTCTTGTTCCATTCGGGGATTTCGACGACGATGTCGGTCGTGCCGTCGGGCACGGTCTGGCAACCCAAGCGTGATTTCGGCGTGATGCCTGGGGCCATGTCGAGTTCGTCGAGTTCCGCGTCGGTGGCTTCGTTGCACGATTCCAGTCCCTGTTTCACGATTACGTGGCAGGTGGAGCAGGCGCAGACTCCGCCGCATGCGTGGTCCAGCCCGGCTTTGATGCCTTCGGAAATATCCAGGATGCTGCCGGGAATGCCGTTGTGGCCGTAGGGAATTTGCGCCGGATCGACCTCGACGGTCTTGCCGCTGGGAAGAAACGTCACCTTGTATTTCTTCGTGGCCGGCTTGTATTTGACTTCCTCGATGTATGGGTTGTTGCCACCCATGATTGCTCTCCTGTCACAATGACTATAACTCTTAGTTCCCTGCTGATCAGCTTTGCTTCAACCTGGGCCCTGCGACAGCCGGCACAGGCAGGAGTGCCTGTGCTACTCAGACTTCGGCGATTTTGCGGCCTTCCAGCGCATTTGATACTGCGCTGTTCATCACCAGTTCCGCAAGCTGTTCTGTCGCGTGGTTCAGCTCGTCGATGCGCTTGCGAATGAGTTTGTAGTCGTCGCCGACGACGGATTCTTTCAGCGCGACGACCGTGCTTTCGATCTTGCCACGGTCTTCGGCGGACAACGCCGCAGCGGCGGGACTAGCCAGCGCCTTCTGCGTGGCGCTCAGGATCGCTTCGGATTCGGTACGCGCTTCGATCACCTGACGCTCGGCGAAATCCTGCTCGGCATATTCGATGGATTCTTCCAGCATGCGCTCGATTTCGGAGTCGTTGATGCCATAGCTGGGCTGCACTTCGACAGAGTGCTGCTGGCCGTTGCGCAAATCTCTTGCCCCGACCTGAAGAATGCCATTGGCGTCGATGAGGAAACGCACCTCAATGCGCGGCAAACCTGCCGGAGCCGGCGGAACTTTTAACGTAAAGCGCGCCAGCGAGCGGCAATCCTTTGCCAGTTCGCGCTCGCCTTGCAGCACGTGGATGTCGATACCGGTCTGGTTGTCGACGCCGGTGGTGTACATCTCCTGCGCGCTGGCGGGAATGGTGGAGTTGCGCGGGATAATTTTGGCAACAGCGCCGCCATAGGTCTCGATGCCGAGCGAAAGCGGCGTGACGTCCAGCAACAGCATGTCTTGCACGCCTCTTTCGAGAATATTCGCCTGCACCGCCGCGCCCAGCGCGACAACTTCATCGGGATTCAATTCGGTGTGCGGCTTGCGCTTGAAATATTCCTCCACCGTACGGCGAATCATCGGTGTACGCGTGGTGCCGCCCACGAGCACGACTTCGTCGATTTCGGCGGGCGTGAGATGCGCGTCGGCGAGCGCCTGCTTTGCCGGACCCATGGTGCGATCGACAATCGGGCGAATCAACGACTCGAACGCGCTGCGGGAGAATTCGTGCACGAAGACAGCGCCATTCGGAAGCGCGAAACGCAGGGTGGCCGATTCTTTCTCTGAAAGCTGATGTTTCACCGCGATCAGCGCCTTGCGCAATTCCTGGGTCAATTCTGGTTTGCTGATCAGTTCGATTTTGTGCTGCCGCGAGATCTCCGCATTGGCGAAAGCCTGCAGAAAATTGTCGATATCGTCGCCGCCGAGGTGCGTATCGCCGTTGGTGGAGAGTACCTGGTAGATATCGCCTTCACCGGTGGAAATCAATTTGAGGACGGAGATGTCGAAGGTGCCGCCACCGAGATCGTAGACGGCCACGCGTCCGCGCTGTTTTTCGTGCAGGCCGTAGGCGAGCGCCGCTGCGGTGGGCTCATTCACCAGGCGCAGAACGTCGAGGCCCGCAATTCTTCCCGCGTCCTTGGTCGCCTGGCGCTGCGCGTCGTTGAAATACGCGGGGACGGTGATGACCGCGCGATCGACGGTTTCACCGAAGTGCGCTTCGGCCCAATTTTTGAGCTCGCGGAGAATAAACGAAGAGATTTCCGGTGGCGTGAAGAATTTGTCGCCGAGCTTGACGCGAATTACGTTCCTGCTGGAGGTATCGATGCGGAACGGGAACAGCCTCAATTCGTCCTGAATGTCAGCGACACCGCGACCCACCAGGCGCTTTACCGAATAGATGCTGCGTTCCGGCTGTTTGAGCAGGCGACGGCGAGCGGGTTCGCCGACGATGACGCTACCGTCCGCATCGACGCTGACCACCGAGGGGCACAGCGTGCTGCCGCTTGGACCGACGATACACTTCGGCGCATTGGTCTGCGGATCGGTGTACGCGACCAGACTGTTGGTAGTGCCGAGATCGATTCCTACTATGCGTCCCATGTTCGATCTTGCGCGTCTTGCAAAAGGCCTCAGGCCTGAGCTACAGGTGTCCAGAGCTAGAGTTCCTTCTGGACATTGTTTACCAGATTCCGGATGTAGGAGCGGCGATTCAACAGTTCGTTCAGGCGCACCATGATAGCTTTGCGATCGTTGTCGCCGGCGTTGGCGTCGATCGCCGCGTCCCATTGTTTTGCAACGTTTTGCAGTTCGGAGTCTACGTCAGCAAGCTTTTCCTGAAAGCTGCGTTGGGCGGCCTCGAGTTTCAGTTTCAACGTCGCCAGATCGCCGCCGGAAGCTTTCGCTTCGCGGAGTTCGTCGAGCGACTCGTTGAGCTCAAAAACTTCTTCGAGCAATTCTGGAGGCGCTTGCTGCTTCTGTTCGCCTTCCTTGCGCGTGCCTTGGAGTTCCAGCAAATATTCCACGCGAGCGACGGGATCGCGCAGCACGCGATAGGCATCATTGAGCCGTGAGCTTTCCTGCAGCGAACGCTCCTGCTCTGCGACAGCCGCGTTGACGAAATTGTCGGGATGGAGTCTCCAGCTCAGCCGCAGAAATTTCTGCTCCAGCGCATTCATCTCGATCCACAGCTTGCGAGGCAAGCCGAATCGGGAGAAGTGGTCGAGCTTGTCCGAACCCGTGGACGACGCCGAAGCTGTGGAAGAAGCGTTCATCGAAATTTTGGAAGAGCGAAGGAGCAAGGTAACGTCAGTACCCTCCCTAGATTTTTGTAAGTGTTCATTTCAAGGGCTTTAAAGTGCTTTACTTTCAACACTCGCGCAAGTGTTCATTCTAAAGACGCTTAGCACCGGCTGGGGATCAAGCCGTGAAGGAGCTGCCGCACCCGCAATTTCTGGCCGCGTTGGGATTTTGAAAGACGAATCCCTGGCGCATCAGCGTCTCTTCGTACTCGAGCGTGGTGCCGTTGAGGTACAGCAGGCTCTTGGGATCGACGAAGATGCGCGCGCCGAATTCCTCAAAAATCTTGTCGCGATCGCGAGCTTGTGTGTCCAGGCGCATGGCGTAGGACAAGCCGGAGCAGCCGCCGCCCTGTACTCCTACGCGGAGGCCGCCTTGTTCGACCGGCACGCCGTCCTTTTCGAGCAGCGCGCGGATTTTTTTGGCGGCGCGCTCGGTGAGGTGGATCGTCGGCGTGTTTAGCGAGACTGTGCTTGTGCTCATGGCGAAACCCAGAGGTCGAAACAAAATAGACCCCGGAACAAGCTGACCTCTTTAGAGCTTGCCGAGACAAGGCGCAGGAGTCCTGCGCCCCTACACGAGACGCTACGCGCCTCGCGCAGGGTTAGTGCGAGGCGCGCTCGGCTACCGGAACTTCGATGCCGTGCTTCTTCTTCCAGTCGCCGATGGCGGCCTTGATGGCGTCTTCGGCGAGGACCGAGCAGTGAATCTTGACCGGCGGAAGAGAGAGCTCGCGCACGATGTCGGTGTTCTTGATGCTAAGAGCCTCTTCGACGGTTTTGCCCTTTACCCACTCGGTGGCGAGCGAGGAGCTGGCAATCGCCGAGCCGCAACCGAAGGTCTTGAACTTGGCTTCTTCGATGACCTTGGTGTCGGGGTTGATCTTCATCTGCAGCTTCATCACGTCGCCGCATTCGGGCGCGCCCACGAGACCCGTGCCAACATTGGGATCTTCCTTGGGCATGCTGCCGACGTTGCGCGGATTGTTGTAGTGATCGACTACCTTATCGCTGTATGCCATTGCGTGTTGCTCCTTCGCATGCTGATCCTTCAACCGCCAATTGAAACCGAACTCGCTTGCGTCACTACATCTTGCCGATTAGGGGCGCAGCATGCTGCGTCCCTACAAATCTTTCCATCCTAGCGGCGAGCTACCGCGGCTGCGGTGGTCAAGCCGGCGTTCTTTACTGCCGACTCGGAGAGAGAGACGTTGGGCAAGGAAGCCGAGCGGCCGGCGGCGAGTTGCCGCAGAGCGTCGGCGATCAAGTCCTGGTTCACTCCCAGGGTCTTCAAAAATGCGCGGACCTGCTGAGCTTCGTGAAACGACCGAACTCCCGCAACGCCCTGATCGTCCGAATCGTAGGGCACGAAGGTGACGCGAAAAGCCGCACCCGAGCCTGCGATCGAACGATGAATCCGAATTGTGCCGTCGTTAGCCATGTTTAGTCCTTCGCTTATTTAGATGAATTCGTCAGGCTGTTTGCCACTTTACTTTCGAGATGTCGATGCCTTCCTTGGCCATTTCGTAAAGGGGCGACAGTTCTCTGAGCTTGGTGACCACCTGGGTCAACTTGTCGACCACGTAATCGACTTCTTCCTCGGTATTGAAGCGGCCGAGGCCAAAGCGGATGGACGTGTGCGCCAGGTCTTCGCCAACGCCTAAAGCTTTGAGTACATAACTGGGTTCCAGGGTTGCTGAGGTGCATGCAGAGCCGCTGGAAACCGCAATATCGTTGATGCCCATGAGCAAGGATTCGCCTTCGACGTAGGCGAAGCTCATATTGAGGTTGTTCGGGAGGCGGTGCTCCGTAGAACCGTTGATGAAAACCTCGTCGAGCTTGGCTTCCAGGCCCTTGCGAAGGCGGTCGCGGAGGCTGCGCATACGCTCGGCTTCCTTAGGCATGTCCTGCTGAGCGATCTCGCAGGCCTTGCCCAGGCCGGCGATGCCGGTCACGTTGAGGGTGCCGGAACGCATGCCGCGCTCGTGGCCACCGCCATCAATAATGGCGGAAAGCTGCACGCGGGGATTGCGGCGGCGGACGTACAACGCGCCAACGCCCTTGGGTCCGTAGATCTTGTGGCCGGAGATCGAGAGCAGATCGATGTTGTCTTTCTGCACGTCGACGGGAACCTTGCCCACGGCCTGAACGCCATCGACGGCGAAGATGATGCCGTGTTCCTTGGCGATTTTGCCGATTTCGGCGATGGGATTGATCACGCCAATTTCGTTGTTGGCGTACATGATGGTGATCAGAATAGTCTTGGGCGTAATCGCTTTGCGAACGTCTTCGGGATCGACGCGACCGTCTTTCTGCACCGGCAGATAGGTGACTTCGTAGCCGTATTTTTCCAAGCGCTTGCAGGTATCGAGCACGGCTTTGTGCTCGATGGCCTGGGTAATGATGTGATTGCCCTTTTCGCGGTACATCTCCGCGACACCCTTGATCATCAGGTTGTCGGATTCGGTGGCGCCGCTGGTGAAGATGATCTCCTTGGGGCTAGCGCCAATCAGCGAAGCGACCTGAGAGCGCGCGTTCTCGACGGCTTCTTCGCCGGCCCAACCGAATGAGTGATTGCGGCTGGCAGCGTTGCCAAATTTTTCGGTGAAATACGGCAGCATGGTTTCGATGACGCGCGGGTCGACCGGCGTAGTCGCGTGATTATCCATGTAAATCGGCAGCTTTACGGCCATCTTGTGTCTCCTACTCCAATGCGTATGCGCCGGGCGTTAACGTACCGCGCCCGACAATGCGATGAGCACCGGCTCGTGCGGGTCTTCGCTCATCTGCGAAATCGTTACCGTGCTGAGAACCTGCATAATGCTTTCGTTGACGCGGCGCAGCGGCTCGCGGACGGAGCACTTATCGGTGGCGTCGCAGTTGCCGTGGCTGGTCACGCACGAAGTGATCAGCACCGGGCCGTCGATCGCGGAGATTACATCCAACGCACTGATCTGGTCCGGGCCTTTTGCCAACTGATAGCCACCGCTGGAACCGTGCGTGGCGGCAACCAATCCGTGGCGGGCCAGCTTTTGCAACACCTTGGCCATCAAAGTCGTGGAGATTCCGTATTCTTCGGAGATCTCGTTGGCGCTACAGGCGTGGCCGTTGCGATGTGTCGCCAGGTGCTTGACGGCGATGAGCCCGTAGTCCGCTTTTTTAGAAAGCTTGAACATTTATCCTGGGTCGCGGTCCCTACCAAGGGACCTTGCGATATACGACCGATTCAGTCGCAAATAAGTGTACCCTGTCCGGAGGGACAAGTCAATGCCCTTCCGAAATGGGCATGACAATCTAAGCTATTTATTTTATTTAACTTACAAGCGATAAGTGCCCTTTCTCCACAGGCACCAATTTTCCCATAGAAGCCCCCAGGGTCGGGTTCCTGCCTAGCCCCTTCGCCTAGACGGCCGTGATAGGCTAGCGGTTCATTTGATGGGCGAGGACGATGACGCGTTACTCAGGAATGGCAGGGTGTCACACACGATCTAAAGGACTTTTGGCAGCTCTACTCCTGGCGACCCTACCTTTGCAGGCTTACCCGCAGGTCAAACAGCCGACGCAGTCAGCAGCTCCAGCGAAAGCTGCTGAAGCGCCTCCAAGGCAGAATGAGCTACCCGCGGATACCTATGTTCTGGTGGGCGCGGGCGACATCGCCAGCTGCAAATACCCGGAGGGTGCTCAAGCGACCGCCAGGCTGATCGAGAAAATCCCCGGTGCGGTGTTCGCGGCAGGCGATCTGGCCTATGAACGCGGCAGCGCGGCCGAATTCAAGAACTGCTACCACACGACGTGGGGCAAATTCAAAGATCGCACGCGGCCGGCGCTCGGGAATCACGAATATGCGGATCCCGGTGCGGCGGCTTACTTTCAGTATTGGGGCGAGCAGGCCGGGGAGGCAGGCAAGGGTTACTACAGTTACGATCTTGGCGTGTGGCACATTGTGGTGCTGAATACGAACTGCGCCGCACCGGGGGTTGGAGGATGCGGCAAGGGATCACCGCAGGAACTTTGGCTGCACGATGACCTTAAGGCGCATCCGAATTCGTGCATTGCCGCGTACGGGCATCATGCGCTGTACAGCAGCGGTATTTTTCGCACGCACGCGGTACATCCGGAGCTCAGACAGCTGTGGATCGATCTGTACGCGGCACATGCGGACCTGATGCTGGTGGGGCACGAGCATTCGTACGAGCGGTTTGCGCCGCAGGATCCCGAGGGGCGACTGGATTTTACGCGCGGAATCCGCGAGATCGTGGTCGGGACCGGCGGGAGGAGCCACGATCCGCTGGGATTCGCGATACCCAACAGCGAAGTGCGGAGTGCGGATACGTTCGGAGTGTTGAAGGTGACGTTGTCGCCGCACGCGTATACCTGGGAATTCATACCCGTGCCGGGAGGGACGTTTCGGGATTCAGGGTCGGGCGTTTGCCACAATCAGGCGCCGCAGGAAGCGGGGGTGCGGTAGCGCGGTCGATGCGTTGATTGCGCAGCAAGTCGTGGTGCTCGCAAATCTCAAGATTTGACCAGGTGTATGGCATGAGCAGGCAATGAAACAGCTTATTCGTTATTGCTTTACGGCGCAGGCCCCGCCTACAGCGGCCGCGTCGATCAGTTTCTGAACCGCCGCAGCGGGGATCAGAAGGAGTTGGCCTTTCGGCTTCTGGATTTCGACGATTGACGCGGTCTGTTGGCCCTTCCACGAGTCAGGCGCACGTTCCCCTTTTGCGGTGTAGTCGAGTGCGGCTAGCCCTGCTGCACCCAATGACGACAAGCCGATTGAGGCGTCGGCGCCTTCCTTAACCAGGAAAGAGCGCTGCGCCAGGGGCTGCAATTTGGCGTCGTTGTCGCGCCAGGCGGTCAGCTTTGCGCGGAGTCGCGCTTCGATTTCAGCGTCGCGGCAGGAGGCGGCGACAAATTTGTCGACGGCTTCGGCGAAGCGCCGGGCGGCATCACTCTCCAGCGCGACCGCATCGACGAGGCGATTCATAGGCGTGAAGCTGGTGGGCTCGGCAGGCGCTAACTTTTCGCGGGTATAGTCCTTCACCGGCTCAACGACATCGGCCAGAGTGCGCAGGGCTGAGAATTCTTCGGGCGATGCTGAGCCTGCGATGCGTTGCAGCATTCTGCGATAGTAGGAGCGATGCGTGAGGCCGAGCCATTCCAGGCGCGCGCCAATGACGTCGAGTCGCGCATACATGGAAGCGAGGTCGGTTACATTTTGCGAGGACCACAGGCGCTCGGCGATGGCCGCGTTGCGCGGCCAGATACGCGAATCGATATTTTCGGGATTCACGTACTCGGACCACATGGTGGATTCGCCGCCGAGAACCAGCTTTTGCTGATCGGGCGTGAGATTTGCAGCTGCGCCGCCCAGGGGATCGCTGGCGTAGTGGCGAGCGGCGGACCAGCCGAGATCGATGTAGTAACCATTCGAAAGAATGCCGCGATAGCCTTGTTGCGCGGCTTGCGCGAGGGCTGCCTGGCCGCGCCAGGACTGGATCATGATTTCCTTCGGCGCGCCAGGAATAAAGACTTCATCCCAACCGACGACGGCTTTGCCGTGTTTGGTGACGATCGCTTGCGCCTTTTTGCTGAAGTAGCCTAGCAGCTCGGTGTTGGTGGCAAAATTGTGAGATTTCTTGAACTCCTGAATTTTGGGATTGGCGTCCCACTGCTTGCCGTTCACCTCGTCGCCGCCGATGTGGAAGAAATGATCGGGAAAGAGCTTGGCCATCTCGGCGACGAATTCGTCAAGGAATTTGTAGGTCTTGTCGTTGGTGGGATCCATGGCGGGGTCGAAGACGCCCCAGCGGCGCTCAATCTGGTAGGGGCCGGGGCCGCTGGCGAGTTCGGGATGGCCGACAAACCAGGCAGTGGTGTGGCCGGGCATGTCGAATTCGGGGACGACGCGAATGCCGCGATCGCGGGCGTAGGCGATCAGGTCACGGACTTCTTCCTGGGTGTAGTAGAGATGATCGGAGCCGAGCTCGTGGAGCTTGGGAAATTTTTTGCTTTCGACGCGGAAGCCCTGATTTTCCGAAAGGTGCCAGTGGAAGACGTTCATCTTGACGGCTTCGAGGCCGTCGAGATTTCTCTTCAGGACGTCGAGGGGAGTGAAATGACGGCCGGAATCGATCATCAGGCCCCGCCAGGGAAAGCGCGGGCGATCGTTGATCTTTACCGCAGGGACTGCGAAGCCACCCGAGGAGACATCGACCAATTGCAGAAAAGTCTGCAGGCCGTGCATGGTGCCGAGCGGGGTCGCGGCATTCAACCTCGCGCCTTGGGGCGTGACTTCCAGCGTGTAGCTTTCGTCTTCGCCGAGCTCTTGAATTTCTTTGCTGGCGCGATCGGTGTGAATCGTGAGCGTTGCGCCGGATGATCCTTCGGGTTTGGGTCGCAGCGGGATTGCGGTCTGCTGAAAGAGCTGTCGCTGAAAGCGCTGCACGGTGCGATTGAGGCGGGCTTCGGTATAGCCGGTGAGCGCGACCGAGAAGGATGCGTCGATATGCAGGTTGCCGGTGCCCTGCTGGACCTCAGCAGGAATGGGCATTAGGTTCAATGCGGGCGGCGCTTGAGCGCTGGCACGCAAGGCGCACAGCAAAGTCGTGAAGCTGATCAGGCAGAGCGCTTGCATCCAGTGACCTGTTGTCATGTTTGAACGATCTCCGCTGTTGAATCGATTCAATCCGGTTCCACCGGGCCTTGCGGGAAGGCTGAGGCATACTGTCACAGTCGGGGTGTGGGGAAAATGGAAATGTGAGAGCGGGGTGTTGCACGGATACGTAGAAAAAAGCGCCCGCCTCCCTTCGAGGCTCAGGCCGTACAGAAGGCGGCGGCTACACTTGGGTGGCGGCGCGCCGCTTTGGCCTGACGCGCCGGGCGGCGAAAGTTTGCGCGGCGTGCGGCGCGTGCAGTAAGTTAGAATAGCGTCGTAGCGGCGACAGCAGTATGCCTCGATGAAAACTTCTATCGCCATCTATCCTGGATCGTTTGATCCGGTGACCAACGGACACCTCGACCTGATCGAACGGGGCGAGAAGATGTTCGACCTGGTGATCGTGGCGGTATTACGCAATGCGGAGAAGCAGCCGCTATTCACAGTATCTGAGCGCGTGGAGATGCTGCGCGAGGTCACCAAGCTGTGGCCGGCCGTGGAGGTGGATGTTTTCGACGGCTTGCTGGTCGATTACGCGCGCAAACGCGGGGCCGGGGTAATTTTGCGCGGGATTCGCGCGATTTCGGATTACGAGTACGAATTGCAGATGGCGTTGATGAATCGCAAGCTGGAACCGCGGCTGGAAACGGTTTTTATGCTGCCCGGGGAGCCGTACAGTTACTTGAGCGCGAAGCTGGTGCGAGAAATCGCGCAACTTGGCGGGCCGCTGGATGGCTTGGTGCCTGCGGTGGTCGAAGAGCGGTTGCGGGCTAAGATTTCGTAGTGTTTGTTGAGGCCGTCCGCCTTGAGCGGAAAGGACTCACCCCTGAAGGGGTGAGCTACACGGACTAGGAGACGCAGTGCAACTTACCGAGCGCATCAATCGCATCCAAATCTCACCGACATCGGCGGTGATCGCCGAAGCCGAGAAGCTGAAGGCCAAGGGCGTGGACATCGCCGACTTCGGGCCGGGCGAGCCGGATTTTCCAACGCCGGAGCACATCAAGAAGGCGGCGATCAACGCGATCGAGAAGAATTACACGAAGTACACGGCGACGGGCGGCATCCTGCCCCTGCGCGAATCGATTGTGGCGTGGCACAAACGCGAACTGGGGTCGAATTACGATCCGAAAGAGTGCGTGGTCAACGTCGGCGGTAAACATTCGATCTTCAACGTGGTGAGCGTGCTGGCGCAGCGGGGCGATGAGGTGATCATTCCCGCGCCCTATTGGGTGAGCTATCCGGACATCGTGAAATATGCGGGCGCGACGCCGGTTTTCGTGCCGAGTTTTCCGGAGGATGGGTTCGCGGTGAAGGCTTCGGTGATCGAAAAGGCGATTACGCCGAAGACGCGGCTAGTGATTCTCAGTTCGCCGAACAATCCGACCGGCGGGGTGATTCCGCCCGATGAATACGAACGCATTCTGGCGGCGTGCAAGAAGCACAAGGTGTGGCTGATGGGCGATGAGTGCTATTCGCATTTCACGTACGAGCCGCACAAGCCATATTCGATCGCCAGCGCTGGGGGATCGAAGGACAACGTCATTATCATCGGCTCGATGTCAAAGACTTTCGCGATGACCGGCTGGCGCATCGGATATACGTTGGCGCCGGAAGCACTGGTGCAGGCGACCATTAAATTGCAGAGCCAGTCGACGTCGAATCCGACGTCGATCGCGCAGCACGCGGCGCTGGAAGCGATGCGCGGATCGATGGACTCGGTGCCGGTAATGCTCGCCGAGTATGCGAAGCGGCGCAAGCGCATCGTCGAAGGACTGCGGGCGATTTCCGGCGTCACCTGCGAGATGCCGGGGGGCGCGTTTTATGCGTTTCCGAATGTCGCGGCGCACCTGGCGAATGGCGGCAGCGGACAGGCGCTGGCGAAGGACACGACGGAGTTAGCGAAATTGCTCCTCGACAAAGCGCGGGTGGCCCTGGTGCCGGGCGATGCGTTCGGTGCGCCGGGATATTTGCGGCTTTCGTATGCCACGTCAATCGAGCGCATCGACGAAGGGCTGCGCCGCCTCGATCATTTCTTCTCGCGGGCTGAAGCCGCGGCTTGATTCGTGAATCCAGCGCCGCTACGCATCGAACCGATTTTTAGTCCGCGGATTTGGGGTGCGCGCTCGCTTGCGCCGCTTTATCCTGACAAAACCGACCTGACGGAACCGCTCGGCGAGGCGTGGCTGACGGGTGTGCAGTGCCGCATTGCGTCGTGGCCGTTCCGCGGAAAATCCCTGGGCGAAGCATGGAGCGAGATGCCTGCGGAATGGCGCGGGACGCGGTTCGCAACCGGCGGCGGGTTCCCTCTGCTGGCGAAGTTCATCTTTCCCACCGAAAAGCTGTCGATTCAGGTTCATCCTGACGACGCATATGCCTCCGCACACGAGAAAGCGATGGGCGGACAAGGCAAGACCGAGATGTGGCACATTTTTTCCGCGGAGCCGAACGCGCAATTGCTGCTGGGCTTGAAGCCTGGTGTTGGCCAGCAGCAGTTCCTTCGTGGGTTGGAAACGCATACGCTGGAATCACTGTTCCAGGCGCACGTGGTGCAAACCGGCGACACGATTTTCGTACCCGCCGGGTCGCCGCATACCATCGGAACGGGCATGATCGTTTTTGAAGTGCAGCAATATTCGGACCTGACTTATCGCGTTTACGATTACGGGCGCGTAGATTCGAACGGGAAACCGCGCGAATTGCATCTCGAGAAAGCGCTGGCGGTGACGAATTTTGGCGGCACGGCAGGCGGGCGGACTTCGCCGCTTCCCTTGCCTGCCGAGGAGGGCGACCGCTGGCTCCTTGCCGCGTGTCGCTACTTTGCTACCGAACGACGTGAGGCGACCGACCCTTTCACCGTTGAGATGGACGCGGCGCATTTCGATCTGATCGTTCCACTTTCCGGCGAGGGGATTTTGCGCACGCATGACTTCGCATTTCCCTTTGGTCCGGGCGAATGCTGGTTCCTACCTGCGAATCTGGGGGAGTACCATGTGCAGCCGATCAAAGGGATGGCTACGCTGATACGCACCTATGTCCCCGATCTGGTGCGGTTGCGCAGTGAGCTAAAGGGCGCCGGCCATGCCAAGTCAGCCGACCGCACGGTTTTTGATTGATCAGGAATCGAACAGGACTCGGATGCCGACGGATAAGCTCGCCATTCACGCGGTAATTCTGGCCGGAGGCCGTGGCACGCGCTTCTGGCCACGGAGCCGCACGCGCACGCCGAAGCAGTTGCTCAACATCGTCGGGAAGGAAACGATGCTGGTGCAAACCGTGGCGCGCCTTCGAACACTGGTGCCGCTAGAGAATACCTGGACGGTCACCAACGCGGAACAAGCGGCTGAAGTTCGAAGGCAGTTGCCGGAGCCAGCACGGCCCCGAGTATTGACCGAGCCAGTGGGGCGTAACACCGCCGCCGCGATCGCGCTGGCGGCTCTACATGTGCGGCATGCCTCGCGTGGTGACGCACTGCTGGCCGTGTTGCCCGCGGATCATTACATCGCGAATCCCGAACGTTACCGCATCATTGTGCGCGCGGCTCTGGACATGGCGCGCGACAACGGACGCATGGTGGTGCTTGGTATTCCTCCAACGCGACCGGAAACCGGCTTTGGCTACATCGAACGCACGGGCGATGCGCTCGATTCGCGCGGCTTCCCGGTGTACGCGGTTCGCCGGTTCACGGAAAAACCGGCCTTGCCGGTGGCCAAAGAATATGCCGGGTCGGATCTTTACCACTGGAACGCCGGAATGTTTTTTTGGCGCGTCTCGACGTTTCTGGAAAATCTGCGAAGTTATTTGCCGAAGACCTGGGAAGCGCTGGATTCCCTGGCCGCGCACATCGGTAAAAGCTCGTATCCGAAGAAGCTGAGGGCTATCTATCCTACGCTGGAGAACATTTCGGTGGACTACGCCATCCTCGAACCCGCCACTCACGAACCAGGCAAGCCGCGAGTTTTCGTGATTCCCGCGGAAGTGGGCTGGAGTGACATCGGCTCGTGGACCGCGGTGTACGAGTTGCTCGCCAAACAGCCCGGCCAGAATATTCTGGCCGGTCCGGGTGTGCCGCTGGACGCTTCCGGGAATTTTCTGTGGAGTCCGTCCAAGTTTGTGGCGGCCATCGGGGTGCACGATCTGGTTGTGGTGGATACACCCGATGCCCTGCTGATTTGTCCCCGGGAACGCGCGCAGGACGTGGGAAAAATCGTTAAGAAACTCGAAGAACTACAAAAGAAGGACTTACTTTAGACCAACCAATCCGGCCTGTTTGCCTCGTTAACGCCTCGCGTATACTGAAACGCTATGACTTCGATTCGCTTTGGAACTGACGGATGGCGCGGCGTCCTCGCCGAAGATTTCACTTTTGCAAATGCCCGCATCGTTGCGCACGCGATCGCGCGCTATGTGGTTCGCGGCGAAGACGCGCGTAAGGGCGTGCTGATCGGGTACGATCACCGCTTCGCCTCGGACCGCATCGCGGCGGCTTGCGCCGAAGTGATCAGCGCGACCGGAACGCCGGTTTGGGTCACTGACAAGCCCTGCCCCACTCCGGCAATTTCTCTGCTGGTGCGACAACGTCAAGCCGCCGGTGGGCTGGTCATCACTGCGAGCCACAATCCATACCGGTGGAACGGCATCAAGTACAAAGCCAGCTACGGCAGCAGCGCGCTGCCGTCGATCGTGGCGCAGATCGAAACGGAACTGGAGGGCGTGCAGCGCGACGGCGTTCCCCCGCTTCCCGCGCGAAAGGATTTGATTCAACCGCTCGAACCCCGTGCGCCGTACCTCGACACCATCGAAAAACTGGTCGATTGGCAACGCGTTCGCGCGGCGAAATTTCGCTTCGTCTCCGATCCCATGCACGGCTCCGCGGCCGGCCTACTCGCCGAACTGTGCAAGCGTAACGGCGTTGTCTGCGATGAAATTCGCGGCACGCGCGACCCGCGATTCGCAGGCATTCACCCGGAACCCATTGAGCCGCACATCGATGCGCTGTGGCACGCGGTGCGCGCCGGAAAATACGATGCCGGCTTCTGTGCGGATGGCGACGGGGATCGCATCGGGGCGATCGATCGCGATGGTTCGTTCGTCAACCCGCACCAGATTTTCGCGCTGCTGGTCTGGCACCTGGCCGGCACACGCGAACTTGCCGGCGATATCGCCAAAACATTTTCCGTCACTAAATTGATCGACAAGCTGGCCGCGAAATTCGGGCGCAAGCTTCACGAAGTTCCCATCGGCTTCAAATTCATCTGCGAGTTGATGCTGGAGCAAAATATCCTGATCGGCGGCGAAGAAAGCGGCGGCATCGGCACAAGTCTCTATCTTCCGGAACGCGATGCCACAGTCTCGGCGCTCCTGCTGGCGGAGGTGATGGCCTGGCACGGCAAATCGCTCGGCGAGCTGCTGGGCGCACTGCACGCCGAGTTCGGCGAGTATTACTACGGCCGGGTCGATCTGGACCTCAAGCCGGGCCAAAAGGAAAAAGCCATCGAGCATTTCTCGGACGGCAAGCTGAACAGGCTGCTCGATCTGCCAGTGGTGCGCCGCGAAAATATGGATGGCATCAAGGTTTATCTGGGCGAAGCAGGATGGGTGATGGTGCGCGCATCGGGGACGGAAAATCTGCTGCGCGTCTATTCGGAAACGAGCAAACCGGAAACTACGCGGCGGGTTCTTGACGCCGTGACCAAGGTCGTACACGAACTGTAGGGCTACAGAAACGGAAGGCGCATGGCTATGGAAACCGTCAATCTCGCCGACAAATTCAGCCGTTTCTCCGACTACTGCCATCCGCGGGTGATTGGCGAGCTCAACGACTGTCACGTCAAGGCCGTGAAACTCAAGGGTGAATTCATCTGGCACCATCATGACCACGAAGACGAGCTATTCCTGGTGGTCAAAGGCACGCTGCGGATGCAATTTCGCGATCGTGAAGCCGTGGTGGGCCCGGGCGAATTCGTGATCGTGCCGAAAGGCGTGGAGCACTGCCCTGCGGCCGACGAAGAAGTGCACATTGTGTTGATCGAGCCCAAATCTACACTCAATACGGGTAATATCGTTAACGAAAGGACCGTCGCACAGTCCGAGCGCATTTGACCGCGTCGGCTGACCACGACATCGATCTCTTATGGAACGCCGCTTCTATACTCTGGACGTTTTTACCAACACGCGCTTCGAAGGCAATCCACTGGCAGTAATTACCGACGGCGACGGCCTCTCCGATGAGGCCATGCTGGCGATCGCGCGCGAAATGAATCTTTCGGAAACCGTGTTCGTGCAGAAACCCACGGAAGATTCCGCGCTCGCGAGGCTGCGCATTTTCACAACGCGCCAAGAGTTGAAGCTGGCGGGGCATCCAGTGATTGGCACATGGTTCCTGCTGGCCGAACTGGGCGTCGTGCCCGCGCAGGAAGGCGGCGTGCACGTAACGCAGCAAACCGGCGCAGGCTTACTGCCGGTAGAAATTCGTTTCAAGGACGGCCGCCCGCAACGCGTGACGATGACGCAAACGGAGGCGGCGTTTCGCCCTTCGAAGATCAACAAGAAGGCGCTGGCGACGTCGCTCGGCCTTACAGCAAAAGATCTGGACCCCAAGCTGGATCCTGAATATGTCTCGACCGGCATCTTCAATCTGATGGTGCCGCTGCGCAATCGCGCGGCGCTCGGCAAGATCGCAATGAATACCGTGACGCTGCGCAAATTGCTGGGCAGCAACGGGACGATGGCGTACTGCTTCGTGTGCGGAGACAACAGCAAGGCTTTCTCGCGGGGCATGCTTCCGTGGGATACCTACGAAGATGCCGCCACCGGGTCCGCCGCCGGTTCGCTGGGCGCGTACCTGGTGAAACACGGGAAGCTCGCCGCGGCACACATGCTTCAGATTCTGCAGGGCGAAGAAATGGGGCGTCCTAGTCACATCGAAGTGGAAGTCACACAGCAGGGCAAGAAGCTGGTACCGCGCGTCAGCGGCGCCGCAGTGAGGGTCTTCGAAGGCACCATTCAGGCCTAACATCCGCGCCGCGCAGGGTTGGAAGCGTGCTGGCGGCTAAGGCGCCGCCATGGTCTTGCGAAACGCGTCGAGAATTCCGTTCACGAACGATCCCGACTCCTCGGAAGAAAATTTCTTGGCTAGTTCCACGGCTTCATTCAGCACAACTTTCGGCGGGGTATCCGTGGCGCGTAACTCGTGAATCGCCAAGCGCAAAATCGCACGATCGATGGCCGCCAGGCGTTCGAAGCGCCAATTTTCCGCGTGCTTGCCGATGATCTCGTCGAGCACGGCAATCTCGCGGGCGGCGCCTTCAAACAAAAGATTGGCGAAATTGCGGGTGGAATCGGTGCCCTTCGCGGACTTCCAGAATTTTGTTTCCAGTTTCGCAGGATCCTGCTGGCTCATGTCCCACTGAAAGAGCATTTGCATGGCAAATTCGCGTGATTTCGTGCGTAGCGACGACACGTTAGTTGCGCCGCATCTTTCGCGACGATTTTGAGGGCGAGGCCGGCGCACTCGCACCGGGCGATTTTTGCCCATGCAATTTTTGCGAAAGCCGCGCCATCTCGATTGCCGCTAGACCGGACTCGAATCCTTTGTTGCCACCTTTCAAACCGGCGCGGTCGATGGCCTGCTCCACTGTGTCGCAAGTCAGCACGCAGAAAATAATCGGCAATCCCGTATCCATCTGCGCAAGCTGCAAACCCCGCGAGGTCTCCGAGCAGACGTAGTCGTAGTGGGAAGTCTCGCCGCGCAGCACGCAGCCAATCGCGATCAGGGCGTCATACTTTCCCGTGGCCGCCAGTTTCTTGGCGGCCAGCGGCAACTCAAACGCACCGGGCACGTGCACGACGTCGACATCCTTACCCGAAGCACCGGCGCGCTCGAGGGCATCGACCGAGGCCGCCAGCAATCGCTCGGTGATGAAACTGTTGAAGCGGCTGACCACGATTCCGAATCGCAAGCCTGCGCCACTCAACTCGCCGTTCACGACGCCCGGCTGAATTTTTTGCTCCATGTCTTTCCCTTTGGAGTGCCGCGAGCCGGCACCGCCCTTTGCGATCAAGAACCCAGCACCCATGGCGCTACTTTCCCTTGAACGCCGCCGGCCGCTTCTCCAAGAACGCTTTGGTGCCTTCGCGCATATCTTCGGTCGCGCAGGAAAGCCCGAACAGCGTGGCCTCGAGAAACAGGCCTTCTTCCTGCGCCATCTCGACGCCACGTTCGATGGCTTCCATGGTGTACTTCACCGCGATGGGCGCGTTGGCGATAATTTTCTTGGCCATCGCCTCGGCCGCAGCAAGCAACTCGCCGGGCTCGTAGATCCGATTGACCAAGCCAATTCGCTGCGCCTCTTCCGCGGTAATCATTTCTCCGGTCAGGCACAATTCGTGGGCCACGCCTTTGCCGCAAAGTCGAGCCAGCCGCTGCGAGCCGCCATATCCGGGAATAATCCCGAGCTTTACCTCGGGCTGTCCCAGTTTTGCCGTTTTGCTGGCGATTCGAATGGAGCAGGAAAGGGCGAGCTCGCACCCGCCGCCCAGCGCAAATCCATTGATCGCGCAAATTGACGGCTTCCCCATGGTTTCCAGCAAATGAAAAACGCTTTGCCCGAACAGAGAAAACTCCTTGCCGTTTACCGGGGTTTGCTGCGCCAATTCGCTGATGTCCGCGCCGGCGACAAAGGACTTCTCGCCCGCGCCGGTCAAAATCAGCACG
The DNA here is from genome assembly GCA_035607215.1 of Candidatus Eiseniibacteriota bacterium. GTDB lineage: Bacteria > Acidobacteriota > Terriglobia > Acidiferrales > UBA7541 > Acidiferrum. Next base: position 16,643 of record DATNCJ010000109.1, on the reverse strand, counting down.
CGGACGGCGGCATCGTCGCGCGCGGCCACCAATGCATCGCGCAATTCCTCGATGGTCCTGCGATTCAGCGCATTCAAGACCTTCGGCCGATTGAAGGTGATAACCGCAATCGCATCGCGTACCTCATACAAAATATTTTCGTATGCCATTTCGAGTGTTTCCCCAGCCTCAAGTCCCCGGCATCTAAAACTTCATGGCCTTCGGCTTCGCCGGATCCGAATAATCATAAAATCCTCGACCGGCCTTCCGGCCGTTCCAGCCCGCCAGCACCATGCGCTTCAACAACGGCGGTGATGCAAACCGCTTCTCCCGGAACTCTTCGAACATGATATTCGCGATGTAGTACGTGGTATCCAGCCCCACAAAATCCAGCAGCGTCAGCGGTCCCATTGGATGGCCGCAGCCGAGTTTCATGGAATTGTCGATATCCTCGATGGAGCCGACGCCCTCTTCCAACGCACGGATCGAATCGAGTAAATACGGCACCAGCAGCCGGTTCACGATGAACCCGGTGCTGTCGTGCGCGCGTACTGCAGTTTTCCCGAGTTTCGCGCCGAAGGCCACCATCTCCTCGTACACTTTTTCGTCGGTGGCAATCGTCCGCACCACTTCCACCAATTTCATTACCGGGACAGGATTAAAAAAGTGCAAGCCCACAAACCGCTCCGGGCGCTTGGTGGCCGTGGAGATTTCCGTTATGGTCAGGGAGGAAGTATTGCTGGCGAAAATTGCCGAGGGCGGACACATCGCATCAAGCTTTGCGAACAACTCGCGCTTTGCCGGCAACTGCTCGATGATCGCTTCCACCACCAGGTCGCAATCCTTCAAATCCTCGAGCGCCGTCGTGCCGGTCATGCGCCCGCGTATGTCGGTCTTTTGAGCCTCGGTGAGTGCTCCCTTTTCCACCAGCCGAGCCAGATTTTTCTCGATTCCTTTGAATCCCTTGTCGACAATCTCCGGGCTAACCTCGCGTACCACGGTCGTGAATCCCGCCTGCGCGCACACTTGCGCGATGCCCGAACCCATCAGACCACACCCTACGACTCCCACTTTCTGAATCGCCATACTTTCCTCGTTTAAGAGATTGCCGGAACCACGAAGCAGCGCCAAACGGCCAGCCGAAAAGTCTAACCCACTTCTTCCCATCATTACTTCTTTACTTCATTACTTCTCTAATTCAAACATTCCACCACCATCGCGATCCCCTGGCCGCCTCCAATACACGCGGTGGCCAATCCATATCGCAGCCCGTTGCGCCGGAGTTCATTCAAAATGGTAATGAGCAATCGGGTGCCGGAAGCTCCCAACGGATGCCCGAGAGCAATCGCTCCTCCATTCACATTCGTTTTGTCACGATTGAGTCCCAAAACTTTCTCCACCGCCAGATACTGCGCTGCAAATGCTTCGTTGACCTCCAGGCGATCCATCTGATCGAGCGAAAGTCCCGCCAACTTCAAGGCCTTTTGCGAAGACGGCACCGGACCAATGCCCATGATGCTGGGGTCCACTCCCGCCACGGCCCAGGATACGATGCGACCCACGGGCCTCAACCCGCGGTCCTTCGCGGTGCTCTCTCGCGTCACAACCACGGCCGCTGCGCCGTCGACAATTCCGCTGGCGTTACCAGCAGTCACAATGCCCTCTTTCTTGAACGAGGGCGGCAGCTTCTCCAGCGTTTCCATGGTTGTTTCCGGCCGCCGGTGATCGTCTTCGCTCACGGTCACGGTCTTTTTTCCCTGCTTCACGTCCACGGGTACGAGCTCCTCGCGAATCCGGCACGCCTTGTACGCCGCATCCGCCGCCTGCTGGCTACGCAGCGCGTAAGCGTCGGCATCCTTGCGCGTGATTCCTTGCTGCTCCGCGAGTTTTTCCGCCGTCAACGCCATCGGCAAGCCGCAGAACGAATCGGTCAGCCCGGCCATCAGCGTGTCTTCCAGCGCGCCGCCGCCCAGCCGCAAGCCGTTGCGCGCACCGCGAATGACAAAGGGCGCCTGGGTCATGTTTTCCATGCCGCCGGCCAGCACCATGGTGGCTTCGCCCAACAGAAGCCGCTGCGCTGCTTGCGCCACGGCCTCAATCCCCGACCCGCACAGCCGGTTCACCGTTACCGCCGGCGTCTCGACCTTCAGGCCCGCCTTGAGCCCCACGTGCCGCGCGCCGTAAAGCGCGTCCGCGCTCGTTTGCATCACATTACCAAAAATCGCGTGATCGAAATCCCCGGCATCCACACCCGCGCGTTTGATGGCCTCTTTGGAGGCATGCGCCGCCAGGTCGATCGCCGACACCTCCGAAAACGCTCCGGTATAACGCGCCATCGGGGTCCGCGCTCCCGCCACAATCACTACATCCGTCGGAAACATTGCAACCTCTCCTTCTCCATCGTCACCAGTTTACCGTCTTGGCTCAAAACCACCAATCAGGCGACTCGCCATCATCATGGCCATGGCCCGCTCGGCAGAGAGCCAGCTTGATCTCGGCATTTGCGCTGTCCAGGGTTGCTTGGACAAAACTACTTCGCTGGTTCCTTCTTCTTATATACCCGCACCCAATCCACCAGCATACGCTGCGGGAATTCGGTGGTGGCATCCGGCGGCCCCGGCCAATCTCCGCCCACGGCCACATTCAGCAAAATAAAAAACGGATGATCGAACACCCACTTCTTCCCCGGCGGCAACTGCGACGGGCGAAAGGCCGCATACGGCCGCCCATCCATCGCAAACCGCACCTCGCCTGGCTCCCACTCCATGGCGTATTCATGAAAATCGTCCGCCAGCTTTACGCCACCCGGGAGATGCATGATCGACGTGAAATCCTGATCGCCCGAATAGCCCGGCCCATGCAGCGATCCGTGATTGGTGGAAGGCTCCCGACCAATGTTCTCCATCACATCGATCTCGCCGCACTGCGGCCAACCGCGTGACTCGATATCCTCGCCCAATAGCCAAAACGCCGGCCAGATTCCCCGCCCCCGCGGAATCTGGATTCGCGCCACGAATCGCCCATACGCCTGCGCAAATAGCCCCTGCGTCTTCAACCGCGCCGATGTGTAGGACCGCGTCAAATTATCCGCCCCGGTGTACTCCTCGCGCTGCGCGGTGATCACTAATTTCCCGGCGCGCACCACAGCATTCGCCGCCCGGTCGGTGTAGTACTCCAGCTCACGATTCCCCCACCCACCACCGCCGACATCAAATTTCCACTTCTTCGCGTCTGGCATAGATCCATCCGCGCCATCAAACTCATCGCTCCAAACCAAAGTCCAGTCTGCCTTGGTCGTTTCATCCAGCGGCGAAGCCGCGGCAGGTCGCTGTGCAAATCGTGGCATCGCCACGACCATCATCAATCCCACAAAACTGAACGTCGAGGTAACCGCCCAACGCAACGATTTCATGCCGCATATTGAGCCACATTCAAAAAGGCCAAGCAAACCCCAACGCAGGCATAGAGCTACCAACCCAAGATCCACCCTCGCAACCGAGGATGGGGTACCACTGCCGCTCACTACCCCAAATGTGATTGGCAAAATTCCCTAGCCTCCGGGCTACCTACCTTGTTTTAGCCGATTTTCGACGCCGAGTCTGTCAATCTCCCGAGCTCCCGTTCTATTCATTGCTTGCATACGTATCGCCAGAGGAACGACTTGGCACGGCGTTCAACCGATGTTGTAGAATGCCACATGGCCCTGGCCCTTCCTCCCAGCGAGCAGCTCAAGGATATCCGCACGCGTCTGGGTATCACCACGCGCGACGTTGCCGAGTTCAGCCACCGCATCGCCGAGGCCGAAGGCAACACCGAATTCCACATCTCCAACGCCTGGCTGACGCAGATCGAAAATTCCGACTCCGTTCCCAGCGTTTTCAAGCTTTACAGCCTCAGTTCCATCTACCGCATCAAGTTCAGTGACCTGCTGCTGCTCTACGGCGTGGATCTGGCCAACCTTAGCAAGCACCAGATGACCGCGCCGATGCCCAACACGCACCTGACGCAGCTGGAAGTCTACGACGCGGAGAAAACCGTGTCGTTCCCGGTGCGCTTCGATCGCTCGTTCGACGTGGACAACACCAACTTGCTGTCGCGCATGGTGGAAGTGTGGGGCGAAGTGCCCATCGCGCTGATCCAGCATCTGGACATTCGTCACAGCCTCTACGGCTATATCGGCTTACAAGACAACACGTTATCGCCATTGCTGCGGCCGGGCTCGTTCGTGCAGATCGATCCGCACGTCCGCAAGGTGCAACCCTTAAAGTGGCGCACGGAATTCGACCGGCCCATCTATTTTGTGGAATTACGGGACGGGTACGCCTGCTCGTGGTGCGAAATGCAGGAAGGTTACTTGCTGCTGCTGCCGCATCCGCTTTCGTCGCGTAGCGTGCGCCGGCTCAATTACGGCACCGAAGCGGAAATCATCGGCCAGGTAACCGCCGTGGCCATGCGCCTCACCGAGGCTCCAGAGCCTGCTTCTGACGGTGCCGCCAGATTGCCAAGGCGAGTCTGACGTTCGAGAGAAAAAGCCGGGCCATGGCGGGATTCACATCCAGCGGAATGGCCACTCGATAGGGCTCCAGCTTCTGCCAGATTTGCAGCACATCGGCAGGACTTTCGTGCGAAGAATTCAGATATAGCTCCAGCTCTTCCACCAATTGTTCCAGCGAATACGCAGATAGGCGGTAAAAAATGTCGCGGTGCGCGATTCCCAGCGCCTTGCCGGCGGCGTCTGGACGAAAGCGTGCGGCAAGACCGTCGTGGTGATACGTCCCGGTGTTGTAGTCTCGGGTAGAGGCGAGATAAATCAGACGAGCGAGATCTCCCGGCAATTTTGCCAGTGATCGCTGCAACAGATCGTCGTAGGCAGCTTGTACGGGAACGAGTTTGCCGGCGACAGTCATCGAAGTTCAGATGAAACGAATTAGCCCATCGGGGCGGGGGATACCAGGGCTTCGTTCCTATTGTCAGACGTTACGCGGCTCCAGCGCGGGGAAGTTCGCGGGAACCAGCTGCAGTCTTGACGGTCTGGTGGACCGTGGCAAGCCGCTGCGAATGCGTCTCCGCGTAATCGGCAAGACGGCGAAGGCCCAAGGGTCCGACCGAGCCTACGGCCACGAAAAGGACGCCGCAAAGCAAGATCAGCTCGGAATAGAGCAGCAAGAGCTTGAACTCGGTTCCTGCATCCAAGTCGTGGCTTGTTCGGGAAACCTGCTTGTGTTCGCGCATCGTGCGTTGAATGGCCGCGGATGTCTGGCGCACCCACGCAAGGGCTACCTGCTTGCGCTCGCGCTGAAATAACTTCGCCAGCGCCGGTGAGTTGATAGCCAAGACGTAACGGGAATCGTCGTTCGAAAAAACCCTGGCTACAAATTGGCAGGGGCACGGGGGGTAATCCGCAGGATAGTCGAACAGGGGATAGTCCGATTCGAGGTTGGCGCCGCGAGCGGCGGAAAAACCGCGGACCATCAGCAACAATATCCCCAGGAGCGTGAAACTAGCCAAGATTGTAAGCGGGGCGCCCATCATGAGCGCACTGCCTTCACGAGGTCCCCACGCGCCGTCTGGAGCCGGCGCCGCGTCGCCGTAGCAGTTTGCTGGTAGGCATTCCTCGAGCCGCCATCACCTTCCGCGAAGTTGTTGGTGGGTGTGGGAACCCAATTCTCTGTATCTGAATATGACCAGAGGTGAATCAGCCAGACGGCCAGGGCTACCGGATAGCAAGCGGAATGGGCATACCACCAAAAATTATGTCCCTGTATGGGAACGAAAGTAAGACACACCGCGAGGACGCCGACAAAGAGCCCATAGCCCAGAAGGATGCCACGCAAGTTCTTGCGAAACGGTATTGCATATAGCAGGCAGACCCCTGCAAGGGCGGCCACGGCTACTGCTTGAACGGTTCGAAGGACCCGCTCGATCTCAAGCGTATTCGCTCGCAACCACCACCCAGGCTCGTCCGCGGCGGTCACCAACGCTTTCGCCAGAGCTAAGGCAAAGATGACAGCCAAGGCGTTTCGCGCCATCCTTGCGGTTCCCGGATATCGCAAAAGGCCCATGCGGAAAATTTCAAAGACCACGCCGCAGCCTATTACTACGCCGATGAATTCAGTTATCCAATAAACGTAGAGGTAGAGCCCGGGATTCCAGTGTCTGATCAGGTAGGAGGCGATATCTTCGAACAGCAAGACATATGCGACGTAACCGTAGAAAACCGGATAGTGTGACGCCAGGTTGGTTTGCAGCCCTCGAATAATTACGAGGAATGCCAGCACGATACTGCTCGACCAAATGAGATGGCTGAGCATACGTCTCCCGGTCAGGTCTCGTCAGTTGCCGGACCGAATAATAGCACAGAGAAAGAGGGAAAATGCGGACCATTTTTCCCCCTTCTCAACTGCGCCTAAGCAACGAGTTCAGCGAGTGACGGCGTAGGCAACGGACGGCCTCCGTCGGCAACGTGCTGAGCCGGCGGCGTGGGTAGCGGTCGACCTCCGTCAGCAACGAGCTGAGCCGGCGGCGTGGGCAGCGGTCGACCTCCGTCAGCAACGAACTGCGCTGGCGGCGTGGGCAGCGGTCGACCTCCATCGGCAAAGAATAGGTTGTTGGGTGGCGTCGGTAAGGGTCTGCCACCATCAGCAGTGAGGACGGCGGTGTGAAGTACCACACCAGCGAGCAAAATCGCCGTGCAAAGCGCAAACAGGGTCTTGGCCAAACGCATATGTCCTCCTGAGAGAAATTAGCGACGGACGCAGGGCGCCCGGAGCACTCCTAAAAGAGCGGGGCTAGCCTAAGAGAAGTTGGGAGGGAAAGAGAAAGGAAGGATGGGGTGGTTGGAATACCAACCAGAATAGAAACCACGATCGGGATACCGAGAAATTTAGGTGCGGTACATTGCAACGCAGGCGCCCGGAGTTTCCGCAAAAGGGGCGCCTGACGGACGGTCTAAGGGAAATGCGGCGCACCACCTCTCAGCAAGCTCTCCGCGGCAATTTTCTCAGCGACTCGAGGAAACGCAAAAAACATTGGTACTAACTAGTGTTCCAGCAAACCGTCCAGCCGCGTCGAGTTTGAAAAGACGACCGGATAAACGGACGCCCGATGCTCCGGAAAGGACGCGGGCGAGTATCCAAAACTAGGTTACGGAAATTGTAAGGCGGCGCGATCGGAGTAGCGAAGAAGTGGACACATTTTGCTTGCAATAACAAGCGAACGGAAAATTCCGGGATGGTGGGGTATCGACGGCGCGCACATTGCGACGACAAGTGGGGACCTTCCTCACATGTGGAACCCGACCAAAACGGAGTTATGAACCCATGACAATGCGTACTGGACAGCTTTGGGAATGCCTGAATGCCGCATGCGGATGCGAAATTCTAGTAGTAGCCAAGAGCGGAGTCAAAAGCAGGATTGAACCGCGCTGCTGCTGCGGAAGCATGATGCAAAAATCGTATGCGCAACAGATTCCCGGCGCGCGCAGCGGACACCATCGAGGAAATTTGCCGGGACGCCTAGAGGCATCCAGGGCGGACGGACCAGCGAACGCGACTCTGAGTAAAACTTCACAGCGTCTGTTCTTTCCAAAGTAACGCAGCGTTTGAGCTGAAATTCCGGGCGCGGGGTCACGGAATGGATAAGGTCACGGAAACGTCCGCCACAATACACCTGCATTGCCGTGCGGATTTCATCTTCGACAGCCGAGCGCGAAACCAAAAATCGCGACCGATCAAAGTGCTCAGTGAATGCATGTGCGACTTCCGGCGTCCCGACTGGGAGAGCCGGTGGAACGACTGGAGTTCAGGGCACAATCCCTATCTGAACTTGTTCTTGTGCGAGGAACACGCACGCAAGCTCGGATTGATGCGCTAAGCAAGCCTCTTACTCGTTTCTCACGACAATTCGCGGCTATTCCTGGTAGGCCCGGTACAGTTTCATATCCGATGGGCGCAAGTAAAGTACGAGTGTTATCGGATGGCGGCCGGAAGGCCAACTCGATAAGGTGCACCAACACGCTGGTGAAAGTGAAAAGCGAGCGGCCAAGTCTTGTGGGAATTGTTGTCCGGCAGCGCAGCGCCGGCTTCCGCGTCGCGTAGGAAATAACTACTCGGTAGGGAGCAGCGAAAAGACTCCAGCGGCAGTTGCGCAGCTGCAGGCGAATCCGCCAGGGCTACCCAAACCGGGCTGCGAGCGTCGAGTTTTCTGAAGATGCCATAACCCGGCCCCGTATCTAGGGCGCGCCTATCCCACGAGCGCCGAGAAGAACTGCACACAAAAAATCCGGATCGTGATTTTCGCTCACAGTAGGGCGCAGACTTCCACCGTTCTGTTCAATTTTGAACAGACGACATGCGCAGAGAGGGTAGAAATCAGTCGCTCAACTTAAGGAACAGTAAGCGCAGGGCCAAGCTATTTCGCTTGGAAACCAGTATTTGCCTGCGGGCGAAGGGCCCGCGCACAAGGATGAAATGAAATCTCGCCCGCGAACGGGTTCGGGAAACAGGGTTTTTTCGACGCGAAGCGTGCGTTCAAGAAAACAACGGAATACGGGGCCGCCGAGACGATCGTGGCGCAGGGCGAGGATTGCTCGGACATTACACTATGTGGAAAGCGGGCTGGTGAAGCTGGCGCTGGTATCCAAGCGCGGGAAGGGCGCGGCCCTGGGGACCCTTGGGCAAGGAGATTTCTTTGGAGAGGCATGCATCGGGCGCGATACGGTGTACAGCACCTCAGCGATTGCCCTCGTGCGAACGTGCATATCGGTCATGCCTGGGAGGGCCATGCGGACGCTGAAAGAGGATTCTGCGTTCGCGATGCAGTTCATGAATTGACGCGCAATCGCCGCATCGAGCAAAACTTGATCGATCATATGCTACATTTTAGCGAGAAGCGACTAGCGCGGACGCTGATCTCCCTGGCGCAATCCAGGAATAACGGCCAAATGGCGTCGATGCTGGAAAATATCGGACAGGACACGCTGGCGGACATGATTGGAACAACGCGCTCACGGGTGAATTTCTTTATGAACAAGTTCCGGAAATCAGGATACATCCACTACAGCTACGGATTGAAGGTCTACGATTCGCTCGCCAGCATACTACAGGATTAGATAGACGGTCAGGAGTTCCAGGCAACGCGACTGAGCTGCCGTTTTCGCGATTCCCATTCGCTGCCGGAGAGAATGCGAGGAGCGACTTCGATAAGACGCGGTGTCAGCTTGAAAACCGCAAGGGCGGTCCAACTTTTGCCTTCCCGGGTATGAAAGCCGCGTTGATTGAGCGACTCCGCCATGTGTGCGTAGGAAAGATCCTGCACAACCATTTCGGCGAGGTGGTTCAAAATTTGTCTCTCGGTGGGATTTTCCTGGAGGTGTAGGCAGTCGGAGGCAATGCGGGTTCCATAGGGGATTTCTTCCATAAGGCCGGAAGGTGCAGGGGCTTCGCCGGCAGTATCAGCGTCCACCTCGCGCTGCCACTCCACGGCCGCGATGCGCCAGCCGGCGGCTTCGTGATGCTTGACATACTCGTAAGTGGGCCAGGAGGTAAGAGCGTCGCGCACGGATTCGGTTTTCTTCATGGGGATATCTCCTCGGAGCTGAGTTTGTCCTTCGGGAGAGACACAAAGTCGCCGGCAGGAACACGGGCAATTCTCATTCCGCGGGATGGATTTAACAAAGTAGTTGATCCAGAAGGAGTTAGTTTGAGCGGAAACGGGCATTGGCGCCAGGTACTGTCCGCTCGTGGGATGAGATGTTGCAAGGACGGACACTACGTTGTCAGCGGCAAAACAACTAACAGCGGAACGGTGGAGCGCTCTTGTGGCTAGTGAAGCAAGGCCAAGGGCCGTTTTACCCACAACCTCCGGAGGTAAAAAGCCCCTTTTTCTGAATGAACTACGGTGTCCCCGATAGCGAGCGAATTGAGGGGAAACCTTGACCGCACACAGCGGTGAGGTATGATGCCCCGCGTCGCTGGTCCCCGCACGACAATTCTCGCGCTGCAAGTCTGGAATCGGTTTGCTGATCGGGCTGGTGGTGTTCCATGGATATCTCAAAACGCACCGAAGATCGCACACCCATGAAGATCAGTGTTGATCTGGCCAGCCTGGATGTTCGCACGCCGGCACAGGAAGGGATCACGGAAAACGTTAGTGCGCGCGGGGCGCGCATCCTGACCAGCAAGCCCTGGAAGCCGAACGATCGCCTGAACGTTCGATCGCTGCTGGGGAATTTTCGTTCGCGTGCGCGGGTAGTGTACTGCGTGCCGGTGGACGCGGGCCAGTTTGCGATCGGGCTGCAGCTATTTGCGACCGCAGGCACGTGGAAGTCGCCGAACTGATAGGTGATGAGGCTGCTTCGGCGCGTCGCCATGGACAAAGGCAAAAGCGGCCGCCTTAAGCCGGCAAAATGCGGGGATCGAACGCGTGTCTGCAAATGCAAATTCGAGGAAGCCGATAGGGGTGTGGAACGATAGGGGCTAGCTTGCTTTCGCAAGACGGCGTGCGGTGCGAATGATACAATGGCCGCGGTGTACATTCAGAAATTTCACGTGGACGTGGTAATCGGCGGAGAACGGCGCGCTTGCCCGCTGGACTGGCTGGATCAATTCTGCATGCGGAATTTCACGAACTCAGCCGACTTCGACGATACGCTGCCGGTCGGCGACGGAAAAATCGAAGCGAGTTTTCGAGTTACCCCAGAGCGATTTGCACACGGCCTGGGGGCGTGGTTGACGCAACGCGGTAAAGGCGAAGGTAAAACGGTGCAAGTCGAAGTTACACCAACCTGAGAACGATTTCCTGACCGACGTAGTTCGCGAATTTGCGCGCGAAAGATTAGCCGGCAACATCCGCCCTTCAACTACGTGTTCTAATAGCCTGCCGCAGAGAAGTCTCCGAGTGCGCAAGAGATGCGCCCTGAAATCGCGTCACGCGGCAGGCTCGCGCTTCTCATTCCCCAGCACTTCCCGAATCTGCGGGAGCGCGGCCTGAGCGGCGGCTTCACCGACAGCCACAAGATCATTGGTGTGGGTGAAGTCATCCCACACGAACGGCTTCACGTCTGGCTCGATGATCACGTCAGCTTGCTGCCGCCAAGCCAAATCCGCGTGGCGTTGAATGATGGTGAACGAGCGACTGATCACGTCCGCGGCCGTGCGCGGCTGCTCGAGGCTGCCGGCCTCTAGATATACCGCGATGATGATGTCCGCGCCCAGGAGCAGAGCACCTTCGACAGGAACCGGAGAGGTGAGGAAGCCATCGACCAGAGTGCGATTCTCAAATTGAATCGGGACGAATAGTCCTGGATAAGCGCACGAGCCTCGGAGCGGCGGACAGATGGGACCACGCGTGTAGTAGACGGTGACCCCGGCATTGATGTCCGTTGCAGCGATGGCCAGCGGAGTTGTGAGTTCCTCGAAGGTGGTCGCCGGCGTGAATCGTGCGAGGTATTTCTCCATGCGCTGATTGGTTGCCAGGCCAAGCCAGGACGGCGTCCAGCGGCCGAAGTCGTGGAAGGTGGTGGTAGTGGCGATACGCTGCATTTCGTCCAGCGGCACACGGGCGCAATAACACGCGCCGATCAGCGCGCCAACGCTGGTGCCTGCGACTACATCGATGGGAATACCAGCATTTTTCAGGGCGCGCAGAACGCCAATGTGGGCGATACCGCGGGCAAAACCGCCAGCCAGCGCCAGACCCACACGGCGCGGAGCAGGAGCCGGCGTCTCCTCAACGCCTGCAAAAGAGCGCAGTTTATCCTTGGCAGTGCGCAGCCAATCGACGGCGTTGGCGACTTTGTCGTCCATGCTGATTTCATTCTAGTGCCAGTCTGGATTATGAGCATGTAGTTTGACCGTGGAATGGCGGTTTTGTAACCTGTCCAGCCGAGCAGCTGCTGCGGGAAGGCTTCTTCATGAAACGTCGCATCGACAAAGTGGCGGTGTTGGGTGCGGGAACAATGGGTTCCCGGATTGCAGCGCATCTGGCGAACGCCGGAGTTTCCTGCGTTTTGCTCGATATGGTTCTGCCAGACGCTACGCAAGACGCGAGTGCCGCGGTTCGCAACAAAATTGTCAGCGCAGGGCTGGAAGCGGCAAGGAAGGCAAAGCCGGCGGCGTTTTTCACCGCGCGGCTCGCGGAACGCGTGGCTATCGGAAATTTCGAGGACGATCTGGGGCGCTGCGCGGAAGCCGACTGGATCATCGAAGTCGTCGCGGAAAATCTGGAGATCAAACGCAAGCTGCTGGGGCGCGTCGCGGAAGTCCGTAAACCGGGCTCGATCGTGACCACCAACACCTCGGGCCTTCCGGTGCGTTTGATCGCGGAGGGCATGAGCGAAGAGTTCCAGCGGCACTGGGCAGGGACGCATTTCTTCAATCCACCACGGTACCTGAAACTGGTCGAACTGATTCCCGGGCGGAAAACCATACCCGAAGTGATCGCGGCGCTGAGTGAGTTTTGCGATCGGCGGCTGGGCAAAGGCGTAGTCGTCGCCAAAGACACGCCGAACTTCATCGCTAATCGCATCGGAACGTTTTCGATGCTGAACGCTCTCCGCCTGATGGGCACGCTGGGAATGACCATCGAAGAGGTTGACGCGTGCACGGGACCGATCATCGGACAGCCAAAGTCGGCGACCTTTCGAACGGCGGACATCGTGGGACTCGATGTGCTGGTGCACGTGGTGAAGAATATTTACGACAGCGTTCCCTACGACGAATCGCGAGAGATGTATCGCGTGCCCGCGCTGGTAGAAGAGATGGCACGGCGGAATTGGCTGGGCGACAAAACCGGGCAGGGGTTTTACAAACGAGTGAAGGGCGGTGAAGCCGAGAAAGAAATTCTGACGTTGGACGTGAACACCATGGAATATCGCGCGCGTCAGAAGGCGCGTTTCGGTTCGCTGGAAGCGGCGAAAGGGATTGAGGATCTCGGCGAGCGACTGCGCGCGCTTATTGGCCCGGTACTGGAGGGAGAGAAGGGCGACAAGGCGCAGCAATTCCTATGGGATGCGTTGTCCGAAACTTGTTTGTACACTGCACGGCGCGTACCTGAGATTTCCGACAGCATAGCCGAAGTCGATCGCGCGATGCGCTGGGGATTCGGGTGGGAGCTTGGACCATTCGAAGTGATCGACGCGATCGGGGTAAAGGCTTTCGCCGCGAGAGTGCAGCGGGAGGGGAGATCGTTGCCGCCGGTGATTGAGAAAGTGCTAGCGAGCGGGCGCACTGGCTTTTACGAATCGCAGAAAGGCGCGACCACGGTTTTTGATGAGGTTGCCGGCGGCGCGACGAAAGTCGAAGAGCCAAGCGGCGTGTTGATCCTGAAAGCACTGAAAGAGGCCGGCCGCGAAGTCGAACGCAACTCTGGCGCGAGCCTGGTGGACCTGGGCGACGGCGTGGTGTGTTGTGAATTTCATTCGAAGATGAACGCGATCGGCGCGGACTTGATCGCGATGATTCATAAGGGGCTCAAGCGGCTTGATTCCGATTTCGACGCGATGGTGATCGCCAATCAGGCGGTGAATTTTTCGGTCGGCGCGAACCTAATGCTCGTGCTTGTGGCGGCGCAGGAACAGGAATGGGACGAGCTGCACCTGGCGGTGAAGCAATTTCAGAACGTGAATCTGGCGATCAAGTACGCGCCGAAGCCGGTGGTGATCGCGCCGCAAGGTATGGCGCTGGGCGGCGGATGCGAGGTGAGCCTACACGGCGCGAAGATCCAAGCTGCGGCTGAGGCATACATGGGACTGGTGGAGGCCGGCGTGGGGTTGATTCCCGGCGGCGGCGGGTCAAAGGAGATGCTGATTCGCGCGAACGAGCACGCAGCCGACGGTCAGGACTTGGACTTGTTTCACGCACTTCGGCCGATTTTCGAAACGATCGCCATGGCTAAAGTCGGGACGAGCGCCGAGGAATGCCGAACTCTGGGATTCTTGCGGCGTGAAGATGGCGTGTCGATGAATCGCGATCGCGTGGTGGGTGATGCCAAGGAAGCGGCGCTAGCTTTGTGGCGAAGCGGATACAAAGCATCCGCGGCCAGCTGGCAGGAAGGCGCGCAGACCACGCAAGTCAAGGTGCTGGGCGAGCAGTTTCTGGCGGCTGCGAAGATGGCGATTCACCTAATGCAGCGGGGCGGATATGCCTCCGATCATGACGCACTGGTGGGACGAAAACTGGCAAACATTTTGGCGGGAGGCGCGTTGAGCGCGCCGCAGATGGTCAGTGAGCAGTATGTGCTGGATCTGGAGCGCGAGGCATTCGTTTCACTGTGCGGCGAGAAGAAAACGCAGGAACGCATCGCGCATACTTTGAAGACCGGCAAGCCGCTAAGAAACTGACCATCGCGCCCGGACGCGCGCACCTTAATGCCCGACCAGGTCTCGTTGTGAACTGGGCGTTTTGTGATCCGGGCTCCCCTCGAGCAGTGGAGCTGCAGACCCGCAATACGTATAAAAACGTATCAACTTGGCGATTTCAATAGTATGCTCCTGGTGCGGAGGGCGTAGTGCAAAAACTTCTGGCACCGCGGGAAGCGGCGAATATTCTGGCGATCAGCTACCCTACGCTGAAGCAGTGGATCTATCGCGGCAAGATCAAGACGGCCAAAACGCCCGGCGGTCATCATCGGGTTCCGGAGAGCGAGATCGACCGCCTGCTGCCCACCAAGCTGCAGCACGGCGATATTCGGACGCGGCGTGGGAACTTCCGTAAGATCAGCGGCCGAAACCAACTGATCGGACGGGTGCTGTCGATCAAGTACAGCGGATTGCTGGCGCAGGTGACCATGGCCATCGGCGAACAGCACATCACCGCGATTATAACAGCGGACGCGGCGAAAGAGATGCGGCTCAAACCGGGCGAGCGCGCGGCGGCACTGATCAAGTCGACCGAGGTCATGATCCTGCGGGTATGAAGGGCGGGGTGCGACATCGTCCCTTTAGCAAATGGCGTGCTTGAGGTATTCCGTGACATATATTTCAAAGATTCTCGGTGTCGCGGCACTGTTGATCATGGGTTCCGCCGTGGCGCGGGGACAAGGCGCGCAGATCAGCGTGGCCGCTGCCGCCGATTTGACTTTCGCGTTAAACGAAATCGCCAAAGAATACGAATCGCAAACGCACAATAAGGTAAAGATCGTTTATGGATCGAGCGGAAATTTCTTTTCGCAGATTCAGAATGGTGCGCCGTTTGATGTCTTTCTTTCCGCCGATCTGGAGTACCCGCGTAAGTTGCAGGCTGCTGGTCTTGTCGAATCGGGAACGTTATACCGGTATGCGATCGGAGAGATCGCACTGTGGTGTCCCGCCAATTTGAGCCTAGATCTGAAGAATAAGCACTGGAACGCGCTGAAGGATCCCAGGGTACAAAAAATTGCGATGGCCAATCCCGCCCATGCGCCCTACGGACGGGCGGCGCTAGAGGCATTGCAAAAATCGGGAATCTACAGCCAGATCCAACCGAAGCTGGTGTACGGCGAGAACATTTCGCAGGCTGCACAGTTCGTGCAATCAGGAAACGCACAGATCGGCATTGTGGCATTGTCACTGGCACTTTCGCCCGCCATGAAATCCGGCGAGACGTGGGAAATTCCCGGAGACATGCATGAACCGATCGAGCAGGCGGTGGTGGTGCTGAAGCGCACGAAGGACAAGCCGGCCGCGCGGTCTTTCTTCAATTTCTTGAAAGGCGATAGTGCGCGGGGAATTCTAGTGGACTACGGATTTACCTTTCCCGCGCACGCTCCGGTCGCTCCTTCAACGAGGCGGGAACCCTGACGATGGAGGCGCTGTTTCTCTCTGTGCGGCTGGCTTTGTGCGTGTCGGCAATCCTGTTTGCGATTGGGATGCCGCTGGCATACTGGCTTGCGTATTCGCGATGGCGCGGAAAGTTTTTGGTGGAATCGGTGGTAGCTTTACCTCTGGTGTTGCCGCCCACGGTACTGGGATTTTATCTCCTGGTGGCCATGGGACCACGTGGGCCGCTCGGTAAGTTGTGGCAGGCATTGTTTGGCCACGGGCTGGCATTCACTTTCACAGGATTGATTGTCGCGTCGGTGCTTTACAGTTTGCCGTTTGCGGTGCAGCCGCTGGTAGCTTCGTTTGAGGGCGTCGATCGGAAGCTTCTGGACGCCTCGGCGGTCTTGGGTGCTAGCGCCTTGAGAACTTTTCGCCGGGTAGTATTTCCGATGTCTATTCCCGGGGTATTGACCGCGCTGGTGCTGAGCTTTGCGCACACGCTGGGCGAGTTCGGCGTAGTGCTGATGGTCGGCGGAAATTTGCCGGGGATCACGCGCACGGTTTCCATTGACATTTACGATCATGTGCAATCGTTGGAGTATGCCGATGCGAATCGGATGGCCGTAATCCTGCTGGTCTTTTCTTTTGCCGTTCTCAGCGTCGTGTATGGAGTCAATCGCCGAGTCGGGCGGCGAGTCTGGGCAACGTGGCCGGCGAGGTAGAGTCCGGCGCTTTGACGGCGTTGATACGCGTGCAGCGCGGCGGTGCGTCACAGCCTGTCTTTGTTCTGGATATTTCCGTAGCCGTGCCTTCCGGTATCACGATCCTTTTCGGGCCGTCTGGGTCAGGCAAATCGACGCTGTTGGACTGTGTAGCGGGATTATTGCGGCCGACTGTCGGACGAATTGCGGTCGGCGATCGCGTGCTG
>DATNCJ010000055.1:0-12212 GCA_035607215.1 Candidatus Eiseniibacteriota bacterium | reverse complement strand
AAAGTGGCCTTGGTCCGCGCGGCCGAAATTGCAATTTCCGTCGCTTCGGGTGTTCTGCTGTATCGCGTTGCATATCGCTAAAAGCATGGCTGACGAATACAAAGTCGTTCGCGAAGGCAACGGCAACGGGAGCGTCGAAATTGTCCCCACGCGCCCGCACCTCTCGTGGGACCTGTCCCCGCACGAGCCGCACCTCTACGACTACCTGCTGATTCTTCGCAAGCATCAGTGGCTCGTGCTTTCGTTCATGCTCGCCGTGGTCACCATCGTTTCCATCGCAACTTTCCGCATGCAACCGGTTTATGTGGCCGGTGCGCGCATTGAGTTGGGCCGCGAGAACACCAGCGTCCTGCCCTTTCAAGGCGCGGACTCCTACGATTACATGATGGACTTGGAGAACGGCATCGAGACGCAGGCGAAGATTCTCACTAGCGCAAACCTAGCGCTTCAGACTCTGCGAAGCCTGGGCGGCGCGGATTCCTCCGAAGCTTTTGCAACGGGAAACTTGGCCAATCAACCGCCGCCACCGGGACTAGGTTTGTTTCTAAGCAGTCTTAGCGTGAAGCGGGTGCCCAACAGCCGCTTGATGGACGTAAGTTTCGAGGCTACTGACCCGAAGTTGGCGGCTCAGACGGTTAATACGCATATAAAAAACTTCATCGAACAGAACCGACGCGCTCGCTACGAAGCAACCACGTTAGCGACGACGTGGCTCACCGATCAACTGGACGAACTTCGCGTCAAGATGAAGAATTCGGAGGCTGCGCGGCTGGACTATGAACGAAAGAACCAAATCTGGGAGTTGGATGACAGGCAAAATATCACGACCCAACG
The DNA here is from genome assembly GCA_035607215.1 of Candidatus Eiseniibacteriota bacterium. Lineage (GTDB taxonomy): Bacteria > Acidobacteriota > Terriglobia > Acidiferrales > UBA7541 > Acidiferrum. Next base: position 11,378 of record DATNCJ010000055.1, on the reverse strand, counting down.
GCTTGCCGAGATTAGCCGTCAGCTGATCGAATCGCAAGGTGAGCGCATGAAGAGGCAGGCTCTCTACGAGTTCGCGCGAGCAGGTGACGCTGACATCGTGCCTCAAGTTAGAGACTCTCCTTCGGTCCAGGTGCTTATTACCAGGCGATCAGAAATATCCGCTCAATACGCCGATGCGCTAAACCAATACGGACCGAACTATCCGAGAGTTTTGCGCCTGCAGGCACAACTCAAGGAGCTGGATCAGAATTTGGAGCGCGAGAAGAAAGCGGTCGTAGCGAGGCTGGAGAGCGAGTATCACGAAGCGCAACAGCGCGAGGAACTGCTTGCGCGTACGCTCGATCAGCAAAAAGTCGAAGCGAATGCCATGTCCGAGCGCATGGTTCAATATAACATCTTGAAGCGTGACGCTGAAGGAAATAAGGCGCTCTATGATGGTTTGCTTACAAAACTTAAGGAGGCAGGAATTTCATCGGCTTTGAATTCCTCCACCATCCGATTTGTCGATCCGGCGATGATTCCGTCGTATCCCGCACGCCCGGCGAAAACGCGCAATGTCGCGCTCGCCTTCCTGGTTGGCCTGGTCGGCGGCATTGGTCTCGCTCTCTTGCGCGAATACATGGACAACACCGTGAAGACTCCGGACGACATCGAAACCCTCGCCCGCCTGCCTTCTCTGGCCGTTGTTCCCACGTTCAGCGATAACAGCAACGCCGAAAATGGGCGGAGCAAACTCATCCCCAGCTTGGGTGGCAACGGGCACGAGAAGCACGTCGAGCTTGTTGCCCAGCATCTGCCAAAATCGCAAATGTCGGAAGCTTTCCGCGCGTTGCGCACCGCGCTTCTTCTTTCGCAGGCCGGGCATCCGCCGCAGGTGATACTGGTAACCAGCGCGCTGCCTCGCGAAGGCAAGACCACCGCCGCGGCAAATCTCGCGGTCACGCTTGCGCAACTTGGCGACAAGACCTTGCTGATCGACGCCGATCTCCGCAAGCCCGGCGTCGGGCGCCTCCTTAATCTCGGCAGCGGCAAATACGCTGGCCTTAGCTCCTATCTCGCCGGCGTATCTGGGCTCGATCTCGTCATCGTCCAGCATCCGGCCATCCCGAATCTTTCCGCGATCCCCACCGGGCCCCTGCCTCCGAATCCCGCGGATCTGCTTTCATCACACAAGCTCGCCGACGCCATCACCGAGCTACGCACGAAATTCAAATTCATCGTCATCGACTCGCCACCGATCATGGCCGCCACTGACGCGGTGATCTTGTCCGTGCAGACCGACGGGGTCCTGTTGGTCGTGCGCTGCGGGGAAACCCCGAAGGAAGCTTTCACCCGCACCCGCGATCTCCTGATCAGCGTGAAGTGTCACCTTCTCGGTGTAGTCCTGAACGCCGTCGATTCCAGCGCCCCCGACTACTACTATTCGTATCGCTACTATCCCTACTCTTACGGCTACGGCCCACAGGAAGCGCGCGATTCCTCCGAGACATCCGACAACGGTGATACCTCTGCCGCCGCGGATTCTCAGGAGCAGGACACCATTGTCAATTCTTCTGGCCGCGAACGCCGCCGTAAGCGCCGCGAATCGAATTCCGACGACGATTTGCAGGAGCAGTTGTAGTGGCCGGTCTTTGGACTGGTTAGCTGTATCGATTTCCGGCTCTGGACTCTAGCCGCCGGGCATTAGCCCTGCGAAAAATTAAGGTTGTAAACATTTTGCGGCGATGCACTAGGGAGGCGTCTTGCGTTTTCTAATCACCGGCGGTGCCGGCTTCATCGGATCCCACTTGGCAGAGCGCCTTCTCGATCGTGGCGATCGTGTCGTACTGCTCGACAATCTTTCCACCGGCAGCATGGACAACATCCGCCATCTGAAATCTCACGCCCAGCTACAATATCATCTGGACGGCATCGAAAATCGCCAGCTGGTCGCCGAACTCGTCGACGACGCCGATGCCGTGATCCATCTCGCGGCCGCCGTCGGCGTGAAACTCATCGTCGAAAGCCCGGTGCGCACCATCGAGACCAACGTCAACGGCACGCAGATGATCCTCGAAGCCGCCGCCAAAAAGCGTAAGCTGGTCGTCACCGCTTCCACCTCCGAGGTCTACGGCAAAAGCACCAACATCCCCTTCCGTGAAGACTCCGACCTTGTCCTGGGCCCCACCACCAAGGGCCGCTGGAGCTATGCCGCCTCCAAGGCCCTCGACGAGTTTCTCGCCCTCTCCTACTGGAAGGAAAAAAAGCTCCCCGTCATCGTCGTCCGGTTCTTCAATACCGTAGGCCCACGACAAACTGGCCGCTACGGCATGGTCCTGCCCAATTTTGTAAAGTCCGCTCTGGATAACGCGCCCATCAGCATTTATGGCGACGGAAAGCAGTCTCGCTGCTTCTGCGACGTCCGCGACACCGTCGAATCGCTCCTCCGCCTGATCGACACGCCGCGCGCCGTCGGTGAAGTCGTGAACATCGGTAACACCGAAGAAATTTCCATCGAGGGATTGGCCCAACGCGTCAAGCAGCGCACCAATAGCAACTCCGCGATCGAGTTCATCCCCTACGACCAGGCCTACGAGCCCGGCTTCGAAGACATGATGCGTCGCGTCCCCAGCGTCGACAAACTCCACGCCATCACCGGCTTTCGCCCACAAACCAGCCTCAATGAAATCATCGACCGCGTAGCCGCCTTCTTCCGCGACCGGGCCAGCGCCGGTGTCGCCGCCGGTTCTGCAGCCCCATCGGTCCCAACGCGCGCCGCCACCAGTTCCGGGATTTAGAGACCTCTGCGATTTGTAGGGGCGACGCTTCAGCGCATCCCCTAACGCTGCGTCTTGCGGCAAATCGAATACGCTAGTATCAATGACTCGCCGTGGCCGAAGAGCTCGCTCGGAGCGTAACGTCTTGGCTCCTTCTCGCAAGGCGAGTAAACTGATCTCCTCCAGCCACGGAATCCAATGGCGACGTCCCTCGAAATCTCCGTTAACGGCAAGCGCCACGCCGTGGTGTATCCGCTAGACACGCCGCTGCTCGTTGTCCTCCGCGATGAACTCGGCCTCACCGGCACAAAATACGGCTGCGGCGAAGGCCAATGCGGCGCCTGCACCGTGCTGATTGGAAACATGCCTCGCCGCTCGTGCCAGGTCCCCCTTAGCGCCGCGGTATCGCAACCCATCACCACCGTCGAAGGGCTCGAACAAAATGGCAACCTGCATCCTGTACAGCAAGCCTTCCTCGATGCCGGCGCGTTCCAGTGCGCCTACTGCACCTCCGGCATGATCATGAGCAGCGTCGCGCTGCTGCGCCAAACGCCAAATCCGTCACCCGCCGAAATCGCGAAATCCCTGCAAGGCAACATCTGCCGCTGTGGCACTCACCCGCGCGTGATCGAAGCCGTCACCCGCGCAGCCACCGCTATCGGCCAGGGGCGCACACGATGAGCAGCGCGCCCCATCGGTTCGATTCGCATGCGGCAACTGGTCAGCCTGCCATCGAGCCGGAACGCTACGAGTTCTTCTCGCCTCCCGCTCATCACTTCCATCTCGCCCGCCGCGACTTCTTCAAACTCCTCGGCGCTGGCGTGGCTGTCTTCGCCTCCGCAAAATCCGCCGCCGCGTCCGCCCAGGAAACACCTGCGTCCTCCCGTGGCTTCCACAACGAAAATCTTCCCAACGACATCACCGCATGGCTTCACGTCGGCGAAGATGGCACGGTCACCGCTTTCACCGGCAAAGCCGAAATCGGCCAGAACATTCGCACCGAGCTCGCGCAAACCGTCGCCGACGAACTCCGTGTTCCTTTCACCTCCGTCCGTATGGTGATGGCCGACACCGCGCTCACGCCCTTCGACGCCGGCACTTTCGGCAGCCGCACCACACCCACCATGACGCCGCAACTCCGCCGCGTCGCCAACGCCGCGCGCGACATTTTCATCAACGCTGCTGCCAAAGAATGGAACGTCGCGCCCGACACCCTCCAGGCCGCCGGTGCAAAAATCACCAATCCCGCCACAGGCCGCTCGCTCACCTACGCCGAGCTCGCCCGTGGCAAAGCCCTCGCGCAAAATCTTCCCGCCGAAGATCCCGTCACTCCGCCGAACGAGTGGACCATCGCCGGTAAGTCCATTCCCAAAGTCGACGCCCGCGCCTTCGTCACCGGCGCGCATCAATTCACGCCGGACATGACTCGCCCCGGCATGCTCCAAGGTAAAGTCCTGCGTCCGCCATCGTTCGGCGCCACGCTCATCTCCTGCGATGACTCCGCCGCCAAAGCCCTACCCGGCGTTGTCACGGTTCGTGATGGCGATTTCGTCGCCGTCGCCGCTCCCACCGAACATCAGGCGCAGCAAGCACTCGCTGCACTCCGCGCGCAATGGAAAGAATCGCCCGCCCAGATTTCCAACGCCAATCTCTTCCCGCAAGTTAAGCAAAAGGCCTCCGAAAAATCCGACGATCGTCATCGCGGCGAACAAGGCTCCGTCGAAAGCGCGCTCGCCGCCGCACAGCGTCGCCTGGACGCCACGTATACCGTCGCTTTCATCGCGCACGCTCCGCTCGAACCTCGCGCCGCGCTCGCCGAATGGACCCGCGACGCTAACGGTGAAAAGCTCACCGTGTGGACCGGCACCCAGCGTCCCTTCGCCGTTCGCGATGAACTCGCCGCCACCTTTCGCGTTCCCGACAGCTCCGTTCGTGTAATCGTTCCCGACACCGGCTCCGCCTATGGCGGCAAGCACACCAGCGACGCCGCTCTCGAAGCCGCACGACTGGCTCGCGCCGCCAACCACCCCGTAAGAGTCGTCTGGACGCGCGAGGAAGAATTCACCTGGGCCTACTTCCGGCCCGCAGGCGTGATTGAAATCAAGAGCGCCATATCGCCGGACGGAACTCTCGCCGCCTGGGAATTTCACAACTATCACTCCGGCGCTTCCGGCATCGAAACTCCCTACGTCATCCCCAACCAGCGCACCGAATTCCATCCCGTCAATCCGCCGATTCTGCGCAGCGGCTCCTACCGCGGCCTCGCCGCCACGGCCAATCACTTCGCGCGCGAATCCCACATCGATGACCTCGTCCACACCGCCGGCCTCGATCCCTTCGAATTTCGCATGAAAAATCTCAAAGAGCAGCGCTTACGCAGCGTGCTCGAAGCCGCCGCCAAATCCTTCGGCTGGCCAGTCAAGAAAACACAAGCAGGTCAGGGATTTGGCCTCGCGGTAGGAAACGAAAAAGGCAGCTACGTCGCAACTTGCGCCGAGGTGGCGGTCGATCGCGCCTCAGGCTCGGTCAAAATCGTGCGCCTCGTAGAAGCCTTCGAATGTGGCGCGATCGTGAATCCCGACGGCCTCCGCAATCAGGTCGTCGGCGCTATGATTCAAGGCCTCGGCGGCGCCCTCTTCGAATCCATCGAATTCGAAAATGGGCGCATCACCAATGCTCGCTTCTCCCGCTATCGCGTCCCGCGCTTCTCCGACGTCCCCGAAATCGAAGCCGTCCTTCTCGACCGCAAAGACATTCCTTCCGCCGGAGCCGGCGAAACTCCGATCATGGCCGTAGCTCCCGCCATCGGCAACGCCATCTTCAACGCCGCCAACGTCCGTCTCCGCAGCCTCCCGTTGATTCCCCGCGGCCTTAAAGCCTGAATCCGGTTACTTCAAGCGTTCGTTTCTGGAAACACTCAATCCAAACGAAGGGACGTGTCTGCTTTCACTCCATTTTCTCGCTACGTTGAACTGATGAAACATTCCGGGGGTCGATCCCGTATCTCTGGCTGACCTTCGATCGGAAAGCGAGCCTCGATGAGACCCTTTACCTGTGCGTCCGGATTCCCTCTGCTCCTGTGGGCCCTTGTTCTGTCCACCATCCCAGTCCACGCCCAAACCGTGCCACCCCTCGACAAGATCCAGAATCAGCAGGAACTCGACAAAGCCATCGCCACTCTCGACACCGCTCTCTTCGATTCCTATAATCGCTGCGATCTGGAAAAATTCAGTAGTTTCTTTGTCGACGATGTCGAGTTTTACCACGATCAGGGCGGGCTAACGCTGGGCAAAGTCGCTCTCACCGATAGCGTGAAGAAAAACATCTGCGGCAAAGTTACCCGCGAGCTTGTTCCCGGCACGATGCAGGTCTATCACATGAAGGGCTACGGCGCGATCGAGATGGGAATCCATCGCTTCCATCATCCCGGCCACGAAGACACCGAAGGCGTCGGCGAAGGCCGCTTCGTCCACCTCTGGCAATACAAGGACGGCTCCTGGAAAATCACCCGCGTCTATAGCTACGACCACCACTCCGCCAAGTAGCTCCGCAAATTTCACTCCAGAGCGCCAGCTTCGGGCGACGCCCGTCCGTGCAAGTGTAGGGCGACGCTTCAGCGCGTCCCTCGACACCGCGTCTTGCCGCCAACCGACGCGTCAGTACCATCGCCGTCATACGGAGGCGAAGTCCGCATCTCCACTGCCCCGCGTGCCTTGATGGATTCCGCCAAACCGTCGACAAAAAAAGGCGCGACTTACGCCGCGCCTTTCCTCGACGTCACTGCAAAATGCACTACAGCAAATTGCCCGAACGCGAACCGTCAAACCGCAACATCAACTGCTGCGTCCCCAGGCACATCGACTGCGCCACAAGCCCAGCGCCGCTCGGATTCAGCTTCAGCTCATCCTTGCCGCAGCCTTCTTGCGACGCGGTTGCCAGCACCGCCACGTACGGACCGCCTCCGTTCTCCGAACGCACGGTAATCGCCACCGGGCTGCCCACCGCTCGCACCGAACTGATCGGCTCGACGAACAGCGTGTACTGCCCCGCCGGCAGCACCGTCGCGCCGAAGCGCGTTTCCGAGGTCAACGTGAACTTCGCCTTCACCAGGTCCTGCGCCGCCACACGCCCGGCCGCTCCTGCGCCAAGCAGCACGAGCGCCAGCGTCGCCAGCATCCGCGCACCGTATACAGATTTATTGTTCCTCATAACAAACTTCCTCCCTTTAGCCGAGTTTTTCGCAAATGGGCAGGCTTCGCCCACGCGCGTCTTTCCTGCTGTTCAGATCGTCAGATCGGAGAACCCGCATCGACCAATTCGAAGGGGTTACGGAAGGAACTTCTCGGTTCGTCTCTCCATCTGCGTCACGCAATCTGCATCATCAATTTCGCAAACCTGTGGACTTCTGTCGAACGTAAAGAATGCTCGTGAATCATCAATCGATTTGATAGGTACCGAATCGAACCAACAAAATCTTCGCTGTGAACGACAACAAAATTTGACGCATCGAAATTGCATGACGAGTTCGACAGAGCCTGGTGTGGTTAGAGATCTCCCACAGGTCGACGGATCAACAATTCAGATCAGCGTGAGAAACTCCCTACGCCTGAGGGAAAACACCGGAACATCAGAGAGTCGTGCAACGTAAAGTATAAGCGTGCGCCCTTTCATGCCTCGATTCGGTCGACAACTGTGTTCCATGCTGCTCGTCTTACTCGCGGCTCCGCTCTCTGCGCAGCCTCCTGCCAATCCAAAAGATCCATCGCCGCACATCACACGATTTGTACCGGTGGATAAAAATGTCCGCTTAGAGGTGCTCGATTGGGGCGGATCCGGCAGGCCCCTGGTGCTGCTGGCAGGCGGTGGAGACACAGCCCACGTATTTGATGATTTCGCGCCCAAGCTGACCAGCAGCTTCCATGTGTACGGCATCACCCGACGCGGTTTTGGCGAATCCGGGTTTTCCGCCGAAGGCTATGGAGCCGACCGTCTCGGCGAGGATGTGCTCGTCGTGCTCGACGCGCTCAAACTCAGCGGGCCAGTGCTCGCGGGGCATTCCATCGCTGGAGAAGAGTTAAGCTCGATCGCCAACCGGCACGCGGACCGTGTCGCCGGGCTCGTGTACCTCGAGGCTGCCTATCCATATGCTTTCGACAATGGCAGCGGGCCGAGTATGGAGCAGATTCAGAAACTCAGTGGGCCTCAGCCCCCACCGCCAAATGACTCCGACCTGGCGAGCTTCAATGCTTTGCAGAAATACTACTTGCGAGTTCTCGGATTTACCTATCCGGTGGGCGAACTTCGCCAGCAATGGAATTGCGACGCGCACGGCAGGGTTACGAAACATCGGGACTTTCCCGGTTACGCCACGATCTTGTCCGGGATGAAGAAGTACACCACCATTACGGTGCCTGCGGTTGCAATTTGTGCGATCCCCCACAGTCAAGGGAAATGGGTCGATGACAGCACGGATCCCAAAACACGCCAGGCCGCCGATGCTTATTCCGCCGCGTTGGCACCTCTGATCGCGAGCCAGCTGAACGCCTTTGAAACCGGCGTCCCAACCGCCCGTGTGGTTAAGCTCCCTGGTGCGCACCACTACGTCTTCTTGTCGAATGAAGCGGAAGTACTGCGTGAAATGCGCGCCTTCCTTAGCGGCCTCGAATAGTAATCCCTGTAAACGCGGCGACAGGAGAGTTCCTCTCAATGTTCGGGTTTGGAACGATCAACACAGTGCACCGCATTCACTGGGGAAGAAATGTGACGTGAAATGGACAGCTACGTGACTTCTCGAAGGTCGACGCCGATCCATCAGCGTTGCTCGCCGCTGCCTCGCCGGCGATGTTCAGCATGACGGTCCATGCTCCGCAGCAGAACAGCTTGCATGGAGCGCTTCGGATTTGCGAAGCTTTTGTGCAAATTCGATCTCCGCACCCACCGCGCTGGTTTTGGCGGAAAGTACTCGACGCCACCGCGATGACAAGAGGTGATCGCATCCTCTGCCGCAGTAGCGTACTTTGATAAAACTTAAGCGCGTTTAAAGCACGGCCGGCCCCAATTCATGCGCCAACTACATGACCACTCCAAAACGACGCACCCCAACCAACCATGGCCGCTGACCTGACCACTCCCATCGCCAAAACGTCATCCCTCAACTCCGCCGCTACAGCGCCGCAATCCGCGCTTCGCACCGCGCTCGCCGGCCTGATCGGCAATGTCCTTGAGTGGTTCGATTTCGCTGTTTACGGCTACTTTGCAGGCGACATCGGAAGCCAGTTTTTCCCCAAGTCCAGCGCCAGTGCCCAACAGTTGCTGGCCTTCGCCGTGTTCGCCATCGGCTTCTTCGCGCGCCCCATCGGCAGCCTGGTCCTCGGAACGGTCGGCGACCGTATCGGCCGCCGCGCGCTACTCACCCTCTCCATTGCTCTCATGGGCGGTTCCACTCTCATCCTCGGCCTGCTTCCCACCTATCAGCAAATTGGCTTGGCCGCGCCGCTCTTGCTGGTAACCATGCGCTTGATCCAGGGCTTCTCCGTGGGCGGCGAATTCACCGGCTCGATGGTGTACACCACCGAGTCCTCATCCCCGATGACGCGCGGCCTCATCAGCAGTTCCACCGCCGCCGGCGTCACCATCGGCTTCATTCTCGGTTCGGGTTCAGCATGGCTGGTCAATGCCTCCCTCAACCGCGAAGACGTCGCCGCCTGGGGCTGGCGCATACCGTTCGTAGCAAGCGTGCTCCTCTGCGTCCTCGGCTGGTTTCTCCGCCGCGGCCTCCACGAGACGCCCGAAGGCCTGAAGGCCGTCACCATCCGTCCTCCGCTTCTTGCTTCCCTCGTCGCGGACTGGCTGCCAATGATCCGCACCTTCGGCATCGTCGCTACCACCAACGCCGCCTATTACCTGACCTTCACCTACGTCGTCGATCGCCGCAAAAGCCTGCACGAAGGCGGATCCGCTTTCCTCCTGGCGAATACCGTCAGTCTGATCCTGGTGCTCATCGCCAAACCTCTTGGTGGTTGGCTGTCTGATCGCGTGGGCCGCCGCCGGCTAATGCTCGTCCTCACCATAGCGAACATCTGCCTGATCTACCCGGCGTTGCGTCTGATGCTGTACGGGGCTCCGTCGCAATTCCTCTTCGGCCAGCTGCTTCTCGCCGTGCCGCTCGGCATGGCGCTTGGCCTTCAGGGCGCCATGGTCGTCGAGATTTTTCCTCTCCGCACCAGGGTCACCTCCATGAGCTTCGCCTACAGCATCACTCTCGCGCTCGCAGGAGGAACCGCCCCGCTCGTCTCCGCTTGGCTCATCCAGCACTTCGGCGTGCCCCTCGCTCCCGCCTATTACGTCATGCTCCACGGCGCCGTCGGCCTCGCCCTCCTCTGGCCCATGCAGGAAACCAATACCCGCTCGCTCAGCGACTGAGCCACGAATGAAAAAAGGGACGCCTCCGTTGGAAGGCGTCCCTGCTTTCCCAAAGAAATCCTGTTCGGCGTTGTTTCTTGACTAGGTTGGTTGTATCAGAGGCGGCTTAGTGTCCCCTGCGGTTAAACGCATCCTCATATCCGCGCAGATATCCCTTGCGATATTGTTCCTTGTACTGGTCCTTGGAGCCATAACTCTTGCGATAGCCATGGTTACCGTCTTCGTACGAGTCGTGTTTTTCAGGACGGTAGTCCTTCCGGTCGCGAAAGTCCTTGCTTCCCGCGCCTAGACCGTCGCGGTAGCCCGTGTCGAACGCCACATCGGCGTAGCCCCAGTTAGCGTAGTATCGGCCGTCTTCGCCCCGTGGGACGCGATCCGGGTCATAAGGGTCACGTAGCCCGTAAATATCGGAACGCAACGGTCGATTCTTGTAGCCATCCTCGTACCCGTCCTTGAAGCCGTCTCGATAGCCTTTGCGAAAATCGTCTCGTGCGCCCATGTATTCTTCGTAGCCCAAATCGCCTTCCCGATAGTTTTCGCTCTCGTAGTTCGGCCTCGCATTATTGTTTTGGTCCGCCCGGCCTTGGCGAAGGCCGTCGCGATAGCCGTGCTGATACCCGTGCTCCCGCGCATCCATGGACCCGCCGTAGATCACCACATCTTGTGCCTGCGCCGGTGTTGCAGCAAAAAATATGCCCGCAAAAACAAGCGCTGACACCAGAACTCGCATGCATGTCAGATGTTTGGCCATCCGTCCTCCTTACTTGCCGCGAAGCCTGTAGCTCAGGCCTTCAGGCCTGAGGTTTCAGATCCAAATGCGAGCGCCGAACTTCCCGGCAAGAGCACAAGTTTGCTTCGAATACGATCTCAGAGTCGATTGGGCATTCGCTTGAAAGCGCGCCAATGAACCGTGTATTTTGTCGCGCGCAGGCTAGGTACGGGAAACTATGTAGGTTGAGTTCCAGCCTGTTTCTAACCTGAGTCGCAGCACCTAGGTGAACTGATAGCTCCCTGTTTCCGCGACTCTCTGTGATCTGGCGATGGTGTCGCGGAGAAATCGCCAATAGCAATCGCCGCGTCCCCGCTGGTGAAAGTAAATGTACCCAATCTCCCCGATCGCCGGATTCTTCATGCGCGCTGAGTCTTGGCCGATCTCGATATCTTCACCGCACTGATGGCATTTTCGGCTGTCTAGCATTT
>DATNCJ010000036.1:0-56110 GCA_035607215.1 Candidatus Eiseniibacteriota bacterium | reverse complement strand
CCGCCCTCGAAAACGGTGTTCATCCGCTTCCGCGGCGACAAAGTCACCAGCATCCGGCAGTATCCACAGTAGTTCCTTGTTGTTTCCTAAGAGCCTCAAAATCCGAACTCCAGCGGAAGTTGTTGCCGAAATTAGCCATATCCAACTTTGGCAGCGCAGCCACTACCGGGTTTTCCCAAGGTGATAGCATACGGCGCGAACCTGGAGGCCGTCCCGATGCGTTTTCTCCCAACTCCGTCACAGCAGTTCCTCGTATTGCTGGTCGTACTTCTGGCTCTCGTGCAGGTCGGCCCGGCCAAGGCTCAAAGCCCTCGGAGCTTCCGCCTCGACGGTGGCGATACCACCTACGCCTTTGGCGTCAACGAACGCGGCGAAGTCCAGTCCCTGTATTGGGGAGGGCACCTTGGCGCCCATGATGCGATACCGGCGGCGCACTCCCAGCCGGAGATGGCTTCTTTCGATTCGCCATACACAAACACTCCGCAAGAGTTTGCCAGCTGGGGCGCGGGTCTTTTCACAGAGCCGGCATTAAAGGTGACTTTTGCGGATGGCAATCGCGACCTGGTGCTGCATTTTGTGAAGGCCGCGCCCACCGACTCGCAGCATCTGGATGTGATGCTGAAGGATATCTCGCGCGAGATCTTCGTCACCTTGCACTACGCGATGGATGCGGAGAGTGGCATTTTGGCGCGATCGGCCACGATTGAGAATCGCGGCAAAGATACGCTGGTAGTCGAGCAAGCGGCGGCGGCGCAGTGGTCCTTGCCGCCGGCACGATACATGCTGAGCTATCTGACGGGGCGGTGGGCCGGCGAATGGACCGTGAACCAGGAAGAGATCCAGGGCGGGGCGCGGGTGATCGAGAGCCGGCGCGGCACGACTGGCGCGCAGGCCAATCCATGGTTCGCGATCTCGCGCAACGTCCGGCAGGAGGCGACGGCGCCGGCAGGAGCGTCGGAAGAGAACGGTGAGGTCTGGTTTGGCGCGCTGGCGTGGTCAGGTTCGTGGCGTATTAGCGTCGAGCACACGCAGCGAGATTGGGTGCGGGTAACCGGCGGATTCAATCCCTTCGATTTCGGTTACAAACTGAAACCCGGCGAAAGCCTGGATACGCCGGTCTTCTACGGCGGGTATTCGGCGCATGGGTTAGGCGGCGCTTCGCGCTTGTTACACCGCTTTGAGAACGCGCGCATTTTGCCACAGGCGCCTGATCCCCAGCCGCGGCCGGTGATTTACAACTCGTGGGAAGCCACGGAATTTCGTGTCGATGAAGCGGGGCAGATGGCACTGGCGGAGAAAGCGGCGTCGATCGGCATCGATCGATTTGTGATGGACGATGGCTGGTTCGGAGAGCGCAAGGACGATCATGCGGGGCTGGGCGACTGGTACGTCAACAAGCAAAAATTTCCGAACGGCCTGAAGCCGCTGATCGATAGAGTGCATTCTCTGAAGATGGACTTCGGTTTGTGGGTTGAGCCGGAAATGGTGAATCCGGATTCGGATTTGTACCGCAAGCATCCCGACTGGGTGTTGAATTTTCCGGGCCGACCGCGATCGGAATCGCGTAATCAGATGGTGTTGAACCTGGCGCGGCCGGATGTGCGCGACTACATCGCCGGATTTCTGGATAGGCTGCTCAGCGAAAATGACATCGCATTTCTGAAATGGGATTACAACCGGAATTGGTCCGAGCCGGGCTGGGATCAGGTCCCAGCGGATGAACAGAAGAAGGTGTATGTCGAATTCATCCGGAATCTGTATTCGATTTTGGGCAACCTGCGAAAGAAACATCCGAAGGTGGAAATCGAATCGTGCTCCGGCGGCGGCGCGCGCGTCGATCTTGGAATTTTGCGCTACGTAGACGAGGTCTGGCCGTCCGACAACACCGATCCGTTCGATCGGCTGGTGCTGCAGGACGGCTTCAGCTACGCATACACGCCACAAACGATGATGGCGTGGGTCACCGACTCGCCGCATTGGGGCAATCATCGTTCAACATCTCTTGCCTATCGCATGTTGAGCTCGATGCAGGGCTCGCTGGGTATCGGGGCAAATCTCAACAAATGGACGGACGAAGATTTCGCCACAGCGAAACGACTGATCGCGGCGTATCACGCGGTGCAGCACACCATCGTCCGCGGTGACCTGTACCGTTTGATCAGCCCGCGCAACAACAGCGAAATGTCCGCAACGGAAAGCGTCTCGAAGGATAAATCGCAAGCGGTGGTGTTCGCTTTTGCGAACGCAACGATCAAAGGCCGGGGATTCCCGGTGCTGCAGCTGCTGGGCTTGGATCCCGGAGTTGAGTATCGCCTGGAGTGGATTGAAGGCAAGGGAACTCCCGATACTCCGGCGAGCGCCTCGGGCGCATGGTGGATGCACCATGGCATCCTGGTCGGACTGCGTGGCGACTATCAGGCAGCGGCGTTTCGATTGGACCGTCAGCCCTAAACTCGACAACCCTCGAGAATCGGGCGCGATTCGAGAGGAGACGAGAATGATTCGAGTTGCAATTTTGACGGCTGGATTGATCTTCTTTCAAAGTGTTGGGCACGCGCAGCTCGAGGAGCTTGCCAAACGCGTCTGCCTCTCGGGCAGTGGGTTGAGCGAGTCGAAGGTGGCCTCGGGATTGCGGGAGGCTTTGCAGGTAGGCACAACGAACGCGGTCAAGATCATCGGGAAGCCTGACGGCTATTTCGGCGATCAAGCCATCAAGATTCTAATGCCGAGCAATCTTCGGCGTTTGGAGGGAGGGTTACGCGCGATCGGATACGGCCCGAAGATCGATGATTTCATTCTGAGCATGAATCGATCCGCGGAAGCCGCCACCCCCGCCGCCAAGAAGATCTTTTTGGACGCCATACTGGCGATGAGTTTCGATGATGCCCGGAGAATCCTTTCGGGCGGGAACACCGCGGCGACGGAATACTTCAAGGACAAAACCACAGGTCATCTGACCGAGTATTTGAGCCAGCGGTCAAGAAAACAATAGAACAAAACGGCATGGCGCGGCAGTACGACGCGCTGGTCGATCAGTACAAATCCATTCCATTTGCGAAGAGCCAGAATTTGGATATGGACCACTACGTGATGACCAAAGCGCCAGAAGGCTTGTTGTACGAATTGGCGGAGCAGGAAAAACAGATTCGACAAAATCCCGCGGCTCGAACGACATCTTTGCTCAAGGAAGTGTTTGGCACCGGGCGGAAATAAGCTCGCATCCGTGTGAGACGCCCAGTAGTGAACCCGGGCTCCGTTGATGCGGCCTACCCTGGCGTTTTACGGCCTTACATGGTGAGGACAACACGGAATTGAGCTTTGCCGCTGGTCATGCGGTTGTAGGCCTCATTGACCTTGTCCAGAGGATACTTTTCAATCATGGGGCGGACGCCGGTGTAGGCGGCGAAGCGCAGGGTGTCTTCGCTATCGGGGGCGGTGCCTGAAGCCCAGCCCTTCAGTTCTTTGTTGCCGAAGATCATGGTGCCGGTTTGTACTTCGATGGGATCCGGGCCGGCGCCGATCACCAACATTCTGCCGTTGGCGCCCAGGCCGTCGACCAGCGACGCCATGGCTTTGCCGCTGGGCGCGGTGGACAGAATCACGCGGGCACCGCCTAGTTTTTTCAGTTCTTCTGCCGCGTTCGTGGCGGAGCTGTCGATGTACATGTGGGCGCCGAGTTTTCTCGCCAGTGGTTCACTCTGTTTACCGCGGCTGATACCGACTACCTGGTAGCCGAATTTGTTCGCGAACTGAATGCCGAGATGTCCGAGTCCACCGACGCCGAGGACCGCGACGAGATCGCCGGGAATGGCGCCACCGTGGCGCAGGGCATTGAAGGTGGTGATTCCGGCGCAGAGCAGCGGAGCGGCTTCGATAGGGTCGAGACCATCGGGCATGGCCGCCACCGCTTCCCACGGGGCGATCATGTATTCGGCGTAGCCGCCGTCGTAGTGGATGCCGGTCCATTTTTCATTGGCACAATTGATGAAATCACCGCGGCGGCACTGGAGACAGGTGAAGTCGTGGCCGCCATGCCAGCCCACGCCGACTTTTTGGCCTTTTTTGAGCGAAGTCACGTGGGGGCCGATTTCGTCGATGACGCCGGTAATTTCGTGGCCTGGTGAACGCGGGTAGGAGATCCAGGGCATCAGGCCGTCTTTCACCATGTGGTCACTGAAGCACACACCGCAGCCGATGACCTTGATACGGACCTGGCCAGAGCCGGGAGTGGGGACGTCGCGCTCGATGAGTTCGAAGTCGGCTTTGGCTTTCGGAACGATGGCAACTTTCATCTTCGGCATGCGGAGTTTCTCCTCGCGTGGTTTGGATGCGGAGCCCCCGAGCAGGGTTAGACGAAAGTGAAGGGCGGCCACTGAGTCGCAGCGGTCGTTCGTGCTAGAGTTTTCGGTTTGGTGGCCGCGTCTACGAGTCAACAACGCGTCGGGCCGCCGCGCTGATGTTGTGCCTGAGGGCCTGGAGGAATTGTGGCGTATCGGGATTTGCGGGAGTTCGTGCGCAAGCTGGAGAAGGAAGGCGAGCTAAAGCGCATTCGGGAGGAAGTCGATCCGGTTTTGGAGATTACCGAGGTGACGCAGCGCATCGCGCGCGATCCAAGGCGTGCGCCGAACAGTGTTGGTCCCGCATTGCTGTTCGAAAAGCCCAAGGGATCGCGGGTGCCGTTGTTGGTGAACATGTTTGGAAGTGTGAGGCGGATGGAATTGGCGTTTGAGGTCGGCAAATTGGAGGAAGTAGCCGATCGCATCAAGGGAATTCTTGCGATGGAGTCGCCGCAAGGATTATTCGACAAGTTGAAAATGCTGCCGAAATTGGCGGAGTTGGGGTCGTTTTTCCCGAAAAGCGTGAAGTCGGGCGCTTGCAAGGAGATTGTGCGCAAGGGCCCGGATGCCAATTTGTTCGATTTTCCGATTTTGCAGTGCTGGCCGCAGGACGGCGGAAGGTTCATTACTTTTCCGCTGGTGTTCACGCGCAATCCGGAAACGGGGAAGCGCAACGTGGGGATGTACCGGATGCAGGTGTACGACGAGCGTACGACGGGAATGCACTGGCAGACCCAGAAGCATGGCGCGGAGCATTTTCGGCGCGCGCGAGCGGCGAATCCTGACGGACGGATTCCGGTGGCGGTGGCGATCGGCGCCGATCCAGCGACAGCGTTGGCGGGGATGCTGCCGATTCCGCCGGACCTGGACGAGATGATGTTCGCAGGGTTTTTGCGGCGCGAACCAGTAGAGATGGTGACCTGCGAAACGAACGATCTGGAAGTGCCGGCGAACGCAGAGATCGTGTTGGAAGGATACGTTTCGCTGAACGAAATGCGGACCGAGGGACCATTCGGCGATCACACCGGATTTTATTCGCTAGAGGGCGAATTTCCGGTGTTTCACATTGAGTGTGTGACGCAGAAAAAGGACCCGATTTATTTGACCACCGTCGTGGGCCCCCCTCCCCAAGAGGACTATTTCATGGGGTACGCGGTGGAACGGGTGTTTCTACCGGTGATGAAGATGCAGTATCCCGAAATTGTGGATGTGGCCATGCCTGCGGAGGGTATTTTTCACAATCTGATGATTGTGGCCATCCGAAAGTCGTATCCAGGGCATGCGAGGAAGATCATGAACGCGATTTGGTCGCTGGGGCAGGCAATGTTCACCAAAGTGATCGTGGTGGTGGACCACGATGTGAACGTGCACGACTACCGCGAAGTGGTGTGGAAGGCGTTGTGCGCGCTGGACCCGGAGCGCGATGTGCAGTTTTCACTGGGGCCGGTGGACACGCTGGATCATGCGCAGCGGTTGCAAGACTACGGATCGAAGATGGGCGTGGACGCGACACGGAAATGGCCGAGCGAAGGTTTTACAAGGCCGTGGCCGGATGAAATTTTGATGGATGAGGCGACGAAGAAGAGAGTCGAAGGAATCTGGAGGAACCTGGATTTGTGAGTGCGCGCAACATCTGACGCGCACAGTGTCCCCTACCAAGCAGCCGATCGACGGGCAGCTTCTGCACCCAGCTTGGAGTGAACAAATCTCACGGGATCAGTGTGGATATGAGCACCAGCGGGCTGTCGGCCATGGTGAGCGGGGCGCTGTGCGAGGGGGATACGGTGACGTTGGAGCCGGTGGCGGGCGGGCCGGCGTCGGCACGTGTCCGCCACCAGCTGGGGCGGTTGTATGGATTTGAATTCGTGGACTTGTCGGCGGAACAAACGGCGCAAATCGAACAGAACAGCCTGAAATTTGCGCGCACGCGGCGCCATGCAAAAAGCGCTTTGATGAGCTTCAAGGTGCGCGGCGAAGCGGATCGAGACGCGAATTGAATGCAAAGAATTACCGTCCCCGCGGACAGGGTCGCAGTCTCGGTAAAACACAATCAGTTGTGGTACTGGGAGACTTGATACCTGTCTGGTAGTGGGGCATACCATAAATACCCAACGAAACGCGGAAAGACCCGTACGCTTACGGCAACAACCCAACAGAATCCCTTTGACCATCGGAGTGAGCGGATGTCATAACTTTTTCACGGGGCGCACCTCGGTGAGTTCGCAGCGATGAGCTGGGGTGCACCAAGTGGTCGGGATTTCAGGCGTGTCCAAGCGCCGGGGTAGCGTTCCTCGTGATTGAGTCTCGTGAAGTGATGAACGTGCGGCAGGCGTCGCAGTATCTGGGGATCTCCCCGGATACGCTGTACCGTTACATCACGGAGGGCGAGATTCCCGCATTCAAGCTGGGTAACCGTTGGAAACTACGGAAGACCATCCTGGACCGCTGGATGGAACGCAAGATGAGCCAGGCGCACGCGAGGCGCCGGTAATCTAGCGGGGCAATAGGAAAGAGGCCGCAAATATGTGGTTACTGGGCGGACGAAAAAGCAGGCAGCTGGTGGGGCTGGATATTGGTTCCAGCTCGATCAAGGCCGTGGAATTGAAGAACACCAAAGCCGGGTACGAACTGGTGAGCTACGGCATGGAGACGCTGGCCCAGGATACCGTGGTGGATGGCGCGATCATGGACGCGCCGCAAGTAGCCAATGCCATCAGCAAGATTTTTGACGCCGAAAAGATCAAGACCAAGAATGTGGCGACGTCGGTGTCCGGACATTCGGTGATCGTCAAGCGGGTGCCGCTGCCGCTGATGACCGAGGAAGAGTTGTACGACCGGATTCCGTCCGAAGCCAGCCAGCACATCCCCTTCGACATCGCCGACGTGAACTTGAGCTACCAGCTGCTGGAGTCGATGGACTCGCAGATGGACGTGCTGCTGGTGGCGGTGAAGAAGGACAAGATTCTAAACCACACCAACGTGCTGGCGCAGGCCGGTAAAACGCCGGTGGTGGTGGATATTGACGCGTTCGGTCTGCAGAACTGCTTCGAAGTGAACTACGAGCCGGATGCCGGGCAGACCGTGGCGCTGTTGAACATCGGCGCCAGCGTGATGAACATCAACATCGTGCGCGGCGGGATCCCGTTGTTCACGCGCGATGTCAGCGTGGGCGGCAATCAGTTCACGGATGCGCTGCAAAAAGAATTGGATTTGAGCTTTGAGGACGCGGAACGCCTGAAGAAGGGCGAGACGCTGCCCAGTGTGACGGACGAGCAGAAGCAGCAGATTCTGCGCAGCGTGTCCGACATCCTGACGCTGGAAATTCAGAAGACCTTCGATTTCTTCCGCGCGACGGCCAGCGGGGAAAACATTCAACGCATTGTGGTGGCAGGCGGCACGGCGCGCGTGCCGGGGCTGGTGGATTTGTTGCGCGAAGAGTTTGCGATGCCGGTGGAAGAGCTGAACCCGTTCCGCAAAGTGCTGGTGAATCCCGGAAAACACAGCGATGACACGATCCGCGAGATGGCTCCGCGTCTGGCGATCGCCGTGGGACTGGCACTGAGGAGCTTCGACTAACCATGATCCGCATAAATCTTCTCGGACAAGCCAAACCGAAAGCATCGCGGCGCCAAGTAGATACGGGCGCGGCGCTGCCGGTCCTGTTTATCGCGGCGGGCCTGGTATTCGGGTGCCTGATCCTGGGCTACCTTTATTACTCGTGGCAGCGGCAGCTGAGCGAAGAGAACAATCGCATCAAGGCGTTGCAGGCGCAGAAGACGGACTTGGAGCAGATCAAGCTGCAGGTCGAGGCCTTCGAAAAGCAAAAGCAGGTGTTGCAACAGCGGGTTTCGACGATCGAGCAATTGCAGCGGGATCGCACCGGCGGCCAGGAATTGCTGGATCAAATCGCCAACACCGTGGCGCGCACCGAGAACCTCTGGCTGACCTCGATGGTCAAGAAGGGCAATAACCTGGCGCTAGAAGGCGCAGCCTCTTCCATCAACGGGGTGGCGAATTTTGTGACCGCCCTGAAGCGGTCCGGGTATTTCCAGAAGGTCGAGATCCGAGAATCCAAGCAGGACGACAAGAACAAGGACGTGCAGACCTTTCTGTTCCAGATGACGGCGGAGATCAGTCCGTCGGCGCAGACCCCTGCGCCCGCGGCGCGACCGCAGGCGAAGCCTGCCAGCGCTCCAACGCAGCCAGCGCCCCGCGCGCCGGCACCGGCGAAGAAAGGGTAGGGCAGAGCGATGGCGAATCCGTTTCAAAACATGTCGGTGATCATGCAGGGCTTGCTGGCTCTGGCCATTGCGGTGCTGCTGGTCTTGGCCGGCGTGTACGTGCCGGTCTCCCCGGTGGCCCAGGAACGGGACGAGTTCGACAAGGCCGTTCGGCAAAGAGCGCAGCTGAATCAGGAAGTGACGCAATTGCAGGTGTACCGGCAGCGCTACGGCGAATTGAAGTCGCAAATGGATGCTTTGTCCAAGCAGCTGGAAACGCTGAAGACCATCGTTCCGGAAGAAAAAGAA
The DNA here is from genome assembly GCA_035607215.1 of Candidatus Eiseniibacteriota bacterium. Classification (GTDB taxonomy): domain Bacteria; phylum Acidobacteriota; class Terriglobia; order Acidiferrales; family UBA7541; genus Acidiferrum. The sequence continues at coordinate 47,244 of DATNCJ010000036.1, read as the reverse complement.
GTGGATGAATTCATTCGCCTGGTGCAGGGAGCAGCGTCAGCGTCCAACGTGCAGGTGCGGCGCCTTACGGCGCAGCCGATCGTGGCCAAGGAATATCACTACGACATGCCGTTCGAGATTCAGGCGGACGGCCCGTACTTCAATATTCTGGATTTCTTCGGGCGGTTGAGCCGGTTATCACGAATTATCAATGTGGGAGACCTGGATTTCGAGGATCCGACGGCGAACAAGGGAACCAAGTATGTAACGCGTCCGGGTACAACCGTGTCCGGGATATTTACGGCCACGACATTCTTTACCAAGGCGGCGGACGCCGCCTCTGGAATCACTGCCACATCAGCAACGGCAGGGGCGAAACCGCAGTCGGCCGCTCCGCCGAGACCGTGAACGGGATGAGCGAACTATGCGTTCTGTGAACACTCTCGTAGTTGGGATCTTGCTGGCGACAGGCGCTCCCTGCGTGTTTGCGCAAGCCCCCGCGGCTGGAGGCGCTAAGGCCGCGCAGCCTGCCGCAAAGGCTGCCACGCATTCCACAAAGGGCGCGGCCAAGTCCAAGGCTAAATCCACCGGTGCGAAACCTGCGTCGAAGAAGACCGGAGAGGGAGCGGGAGGCGGTGACAACGCCGCCGCCGTCGAAGTCAAGTACGCGCGCCGCGATCCGTTCGAGTCCCTGGTGTCCCGCCAACAGAGTGGGGCGCAGAAAAATCTTCCGCCGGGCAAAGCCGGACTGCAGGTGAGCACGCTGCGATTGGATGGCATCGTGCGTTCGTCGAACGGAATGATCGCAGTGGTTTCGAATCCGCAGGCGCGGACGTACTTCTTGCGGGAAGGCGATCAGCTCTATGACGGTCGCGTAGATAAGATCGCTATGGACGGCGTGTCCTTCCATGAAGTCGGCAAGGACGCGTTCGGCAAGCCCGTGGAACGCCAGGTAAATAAACGAATTTACGCCAGTGCAGGAGAACAGCAATGAAGACGAACCGGCCGGCCTTTCGAATTGGCTGCCTGATACTCGCGGCGACGGCGATCAGTGGAATTTCGTCGATCGCCCAGACGCAGGAGCCCGCCGGAGCATCGTCGGCGGCTTCGGTGATCTCTAATGTGGCGGTGACGCAGCTGTCACAGCGCGCGAGCGTACGCGTGGAAGGCCAAGGGCGCCTGGAAGTCCAGGCGTCGCGGATGCAGAATCCTGAGCGGCTGGTCCTGGATTTCGGCAGTACCCGCCTGGCGGTGCAGAAGACCGTGATTCCGGGGGTGGCGGCTCCTGTGCGCGGAGTGCGCCTCGGGCAGTTTCGTCCCAATGTGGCCCGCATCGTCGTGGATCTGACGGCGGCAGCGCCGTACGAGATTCTGCGGGAAGGTACCGCAGTAGTAGTGGCTTTCGATGTTCAGCCAGAGTCTCCGGTGGATGCACCGGTGACCACCACCACGGTCGCGTCTCGCGAAACTGTAAAGATGCGTCCGGCCTCCTACGACATGAGCGCGCCGCGGCGAGTTCTTGCCACGCACCCGTCGAAGTCACTTTCCGCGTCTTCTCCTCGATTTGCATTGCCACGCGAACTGACCCAGCCCTCAGTCGTTCTGGCATCGTTCAGCGGGAAAGACACACCGATCCGGCCAATGAGCCCGGCGCAGGAAGCTGCGCAACAGCAGGCGGGAAATGCCGCAGCGACAGCGGCCGGAACGCAGACACCCACGGCGGCGCCCAGCAAGTATACCGGCGAGCCGATTTCGGTAAACCTGAAGGATGTGGATCTGCGGGATTTCTTCCGGCTGATTCACGAAATCAGCGGACTTAACGTAGTGCTGGATCCCAACGTGAAGGGCACGCTCACCATCGTGCTGGACGAGGTTCCCTGGGATCAGGCGCTGGACATCGTATTGCAGAACAATGGCCTGGAGAAGCAGCTCCACGGAAATGTGCTGCGCATCGCGACTCTGGAGACCATCAAGAGGGAAGCCGATACCGCGCGCGACGTCCGCAAGGCCGAAAATGACGCGCAGGAAATGGTGACCGTGACGCGCGTGCTCAGCTACGCGAAAGCGGACACGTTGAAGGATACGTTCAAGAAATTCCTGACAGCGCGCGGCGACATCCTCGCGGACCCGCGGTCCAATCAACTGATCATTCGGGACATTCCGTCGGTGATCCCGACGATTGACAACCTGTTGCATCAGCTGGACCGCAAGTCACAGCAGGTGGAGATTGAGGCGCGCATCGTAGCGGCGACGCGAGCATTTGCGCAGGATATTGGAACGCAGCTGGGCTTTGGCGGGACAACCACCGGCGGACGATCGATCTTCACGGGCGCTCCGACGGCGGGAGTAAGTCCTTTTACAACCACGGGGCTGCCCCCTGCCCCCTCGCCGTCATCAAGCACCACGTCGAATACGGGAAGCGGGACGACCATCAATAATCCGACTATAACTTCAACTTCGATAACGCCAGCAGCGCCGGCGGTAACCCAACTGCCGCTAGCCGTAAATCTGGGAGCGGGCGTGCCGACCAGCGGCTTGGGATTTATTCACCGATCGCCCAATTTCGCGGTGGACTTCTTTATCACCGCTGCGGAATCCAAGGGCGTCGGCAAGTTGCTTTCCAAGCCGCGCGTGGTCACGCAGAACAACGAAAAGGCGACGGTCAAACAAGGCGTCAAGATCCCGATTCAGACGACCATCAACAACACCATTTCCGTGCAGTTCATTGACGCGGTGCTGAAGCTGGAAGTTACTCCGCAGATCACGGCGGACGGCACGGTGTTTATGGATGTGCTGGTGGAAAACACGCAAATCGATCCTGGTATCCCGCGAATTCAGGGCGTTCCGGCGCTGGATACGCAAGCTGCCGAGAGCCGAGTGACGGTTGCCGACGGCTCCACGATTGTCGTGGGCGGGGTGATCATAACCAATACTCAGGTGAACATTACAGAAGTGCCGATTGTGGGCAGTCTGCCGGTCATCGGGCGGCTGTTCCGGCGGAACAACACGAGCGTCAATACTTCCGAACTGCTGTTCTTCCTGACGCCGCGGATCATTCCGACGGTCTAACTGGTCGACGGCATGAGGCTTCCCCGGCAAAACCCGCCGGGTGCCGAGCCGGGTCTTGACTGAAGAAGACGATTTCCAACCAGGCCAAATCGAGGAGACTGCGGTCTCCTCGATTCTTTTATGAAGACACCGTTCGCGCTGCGCAGACGAATACTGCAATCACAGCTTGGTGCGGCCCATCTGACCGCCCTGCTCATCACGAGGCCAGCCAGCTGGTATTATCTGACCGGATTCAGCGGCGAAGCCGGAGCGCTGGTTGTTTCACGCAGCGGCGCGGTGATCGTCACCGATGGGCGGTTTACGGCGCAGGCACGGCAGGAAACGTCAGGAGTGCGCATCATCCAACAGACAGGAGCACTAGCGGTGTCGGTGGGACAGCTCGTCCGCAGCACGGGTCTGGCCAGGGTCGGTTTCGACGCCTCCCAGATCACGGTGAGTACGCTGGCAGCCCTGCGGAGGGCCTCCGGGAAGCGCGCACGCTGGATCGCTGCTGCCGGACACGTTGAGGGGCTGCGCGGCCGGAAAGATGCGGCAGAACTCGCGCGGATGCGTAAGGCGGCGGCTCTAGCGGATCGCGTGATGGGGCATGCCCTGAAAATCCTGAAGCCGGGCGTCCGCGAGCTGGAGATTGCAGCCGAGATCGAGTTCCAGATGCGGCAGTTGGGGGCTTCAGGTCCGGCATTTGAAACGATTGTGGCGTCCGGTGAGCGATCGGCGTATCCGCACGCGCGAGCTACGGCCAAGCGCTTGAGGAAAAATGAATTGGTCGTGCTGGACCTGGGTGTTATACTCGCGCACTATTGCAGCGACATTACGCGCACAGTGGTAGTGGGGCGCGCGTCTCAGAAGATTCGCAAGTGGCATCAGGCAGTGCAGGCTGCGCAGTGGGCGGCGATTGAGGCTGTAAAGGCCGGCGCCACCTGCGGGGCAGTGGATGCGGCTGCCAGGGGGGTCTTGGCAGCGCAAGACCTGGACCAACACTTCGTGCACAGCACGGGGCACGGGCTTGGGTTGGAAGTCCATGAAGATCCGCGCGTAGCGAAGGGGCAGAAGCAGATTCTCGAGCCGGGAAATGTGGTAACGATCGAGCCCGGTGTTTACGTGCCGGGCGTCGGTGGAATCCGGATCGAAGACGACGTGGCCGTGCACGAAGGTAGTACTGAAGTGCTCACCCGCACTCCGCGGGATCTTATTGAGATATAAGACAGGCATGAAACGTAAAGAGCCCTCGAAGCCCGCTGCAAATTCGACGTTTGCGAACTCCGACCTTCAGCACATCGAGCAACTGCTGAAGTTCATGAGTGAGCACAATCTGGAAGAATTCGAGTATGCGCAAGGCGATCTGAGGATCCGGCTGAAGAAGCCATCAGCGGCCTCTGTGGTGGCAGCTCGTGCGGTTTCAACGCCCGAGATCATTGTGTCCGGGGGCTATGCTGTTCCGCCGGCGGTGCCAGCACCGGCGTCTGTCGCGTCCGCTCCGGGTGCAGCGCCCGCGTCACATGCGCAGGCAGCCGACGACCTGCATCTTGTGAAATCACCGATCGTCGGAACGTATTACGGGTCACCAAGTCCGGGAGCGGAGCCGTTCGCCAACATAGGCGCGTACATCGAGACCGGGCAGACGTTGTGCATCGTCGAAGCCATGAAACTCATGAATGAGATCGAATCCGACATCAGCGGCGAAGTGCTGCGCGTCTTCGTCGAGAACGGACAGCCCGTGGAATACGGGCAGCCGCTGTTCGGCATCCGGCCCAGCCGGAAGAAATAGCCCGCGTCCTCGGTATGTTCCAGAAAATTCTAGTCGCCAACCGCGGGGAAATCGCGCTACGAGTGATCTGCGCGTGTAAGGAGCTGGGAATTTCCACGGTCGCGGTGTATTCCGAGGCGGACCGGAATTCGCTGCACGTGCGCTTCGCCGACGAGGCCGTGTGCATCGGACCGCCGCGGAGCGCCGAGAGCTACCTCAACATTCCCCAGGTGATCAGCGCCGCGGAGATCACCAACGTTGACGCGATCCATCCCGGCTATGGCTTTCTTTCCGAGAACGCCAATTTCGCGAAGGTGTGCGAAGCGTCGGAGATTACTTTTATCGGCCCAACTGCCGAAGTGATTGAAATGATGGGCGAAAAAGACCGGGCGCGCCGCGAAGTGAAGGCAGCGGGGCTGCCGACCGTTCCCGGCAGCGACGGCATTGTCGAAGGCGAAGAGCAGCTTGGCAAGGAAGCGGCTCGCATCGGTTATCCCCTGATCCTGAAAGCTTCGGCAGGTGGCGGCGGACGCGGGATGCGCATCGTGCGCAAGCAAGACGAACTGCTTTCGATGTACCAGACAGCGCGCAGCGAGGCGCAACAGGCCTTCGGTACGCCGGACGTCTATGCCGAGAAGTTCATCGAGCATCCGCGGCACATCGAGTTTCAGGTTCTGGGCGATCAGCACGGCAAGGTAATCCACCTTAACGAGCGCGAGTGCACGATCCAGCGGCGTCATCAAAAATTGCTGGAGGAATCGCCGTCTCCCGCGATGGATGCAAAGCGCCGCAAGGAGTTGGGGGCCAAGGTCGTTCGCGCGCTAGAGAAGATCGGTTACACGAACGCGGGCACCGTCGAATTTCTGATGGATGAGGACGGCTCAATCTATTTCATCGAGATGAACACACGCATCCAGGTCGAGCATCCGGTCACCGAGCTGGTGACCGGCGTGGACCTGATCAAGGCGCAGATTCGCGTGGCTGCGGGCGAACGCCTTGAGGATGCGGTTGGGGAAATGCATTTCTCCGGGCATGCCATCGAATGCCGCATCAACGCGGAAGATCCCGCAACTTTCGTGCCGTCAGCAGGACGCATCACGACATTCCAGGCGCCGGGAGGCACCGGGGTCAGGGTCGATTCTGCGGCCTACGCAGACGCGGTGATCCCGCCGTACTACGATTCGATGATCGCCAAGCTGATTGTAAAGGGCCGCGATCGTGCCGAAGCCATCGCCCGTATGAAGCGCGCACTCGACATGTTCGTCATCGAAGGCATCAAGACATCCATCCCCTTGCAGCGCCGTATCCTTGCCGACCCGGACTTCGCGGCGGGGAAATTCGACACCCACTTTATCGAGCGCCTGCTCGGTACGAATGGGAAATAGAGCGTCAATGCAGCTTGTGCTTCCAAGGCTGTATGTAATACTGGACGCAACGTTGCTGCCTATCTCAGCACAAGACTGTGCGCAGGAACTCGCGGGGGCTGGAGTGCGGCTGATGCAGTACCGCGACAAGACCGCTTCTGCGCGCGAAATGCTGGATATATCGCGCGGCCTCGCGTCGCTTCTGTCACCGCTCGGCGCGTCCTTCATCGTAAACGATCGGCCAGATGTGGCGGTGCTCGCCGGAGCGGATGGCGTACACGTTGGGCAGCAGGATTTCGCGGCCGAACAGGCTCGCTCGCTGGTCGGTCCGAAGAAGTGGATCGGCGTCTCCACGCACAATCTGGAGCAGTTTCGAGAAGCCGCCGCCACTTCCGCCGACTACATCGCGGTCGGCCCGATTTTTGCGACTTTGTCGAAGGCGAATCCCGATCCCGTCGTCGGGACAGGCTTGATCCGCCGCGTTCGTGGGTTGACCGATAAACCAATCGTCGCCATCGGCGGCATCACAGTGGAAACCGCAGCCCAGGTAATCGAAGCCGGCGCCGACAGCGTGGCGGTGATCGGTGATATTTTGCGAGCGCTCGACCGAACCCAGCGGGCGCGACAATATCTTGAGGTACTCGGCGCCGCGCATCGCGCCGCATCGGTTTAGGGTCCGAATCATGGCCGATACGACTTCACAAGTTATTTCCGACCAGACAAGCCGCGCCGCATCGGAAGAGCGCGGTTTCGTCCGCGCAATCGGGTTGTTCGACGGCACGATGATCGTGGTCGGATCGATGATCGGCTCGGGCATCTTTATCGTCGCCGCCGAAATCAGCCGGCAGACCGGCTCGCCCGCGGGTTTGCTGCTCACATGGATCATTACCGGCCTGCTGACTGTTTCCGCGGCGCTCTCTTACGGCGAATTGGCGGCGCTGTTTCCCCGCGCCGGTGGCCAATACATCTATTTGCGAGAAGCGTATTCGCCGCTGTGGGGATTTCTGTACGGCTGGACGCTGTTCCTGGTCATACAGACCGGAACGATCGCCGCAGTAGCGGTAGGTTTCGCTCGGTATATCGGCGTGATTTTTCCGTCGATCTCGGGAAGCACGTGGATCATCCATCCGATCAATCTGGGATCAAAATATGCGATCAGTCTTTCCGTTCAGCAGCTGATCGGGATTCTGATGATCGCGCTGATCACCTTCCTGAATACGCTGGGCGTTCGCCTGGGCAAAATCATCCAGAATATTTTCACCAGCGCCAAAACGATCGGAGTGATCGGGCTGATCCTCATCTGCATTTTTGTCGGCCGCAACGCGGACGCGGTTGCCGACAATTTCAGCCACTTCTGGCAGATACGCGGTGCGGTTCCCATCCAACCTGGCGCGGGCTTTTTGCGCGGACTTATCCCAACGATCACAGGTGCGGTGGGCTTCATGGGAATCATCGTCGCATTCGGCGTAGCGCAAGTTGGCTCGCTATTTTCTTCCGACGCGTGGAACAACATCGGCTTCACGGCCGCCGAAGTAAGAAATCCAAAACGCGACGTGGCCCTCTCCATGGCGCTGGGTACGCTGATCGTCACAATTCTCTATATCGTTGCCAACATCGCTTACCTCTGCACGCTGACGCTAGCACAGATTCAAAACGCTCCCGACGATCGGGTGGCGACCGCAGCGCTCAATGCGGCACTCGGACCGGTTGGCGCGGCAATCATGGCGGTGGCCATCATCATCTCCACGTTTGGCTGCAACAACGGCTTGATCCTTGCTGGCTCGCGCGTCGTTTACGCCATGGCTCACGACGGCCTTTTCTTTCGAGCCACCGGCAAGTTGAATCGGAGAAGCGTCCCGGGCATGGCCTTGGTCCTCCAAGGGGTCTGGATTGCCATTCTCATTTCGTTGCGCACACGCCAGCCCAACGGCACTTACGGCAATCTCTATAACGACCTCCTTAACTACGTCGTCTTCGCGGTACTTCTTTTTTACGTCCTTACGATTGCTGGGATCTTCCGACTGCGCAGGAAGCGCCCTGAGGCCGATCGCCCGTACCGCGCGTTTGGCTACCCTTTCGTGCCGCTGCTGTATATAGTGGCGGCGGTCGCGATCATGGTGGTGCTGCTGCTGTATCAAACGCAAACAACCTGGCCCGGCCTGGTGATCGTCTTACTCGGAGTTCCCGTATATTTGCTTTGGACTCGCCGGTCCTCTCCGCCGGGCGACGGGGCGCCAAACTAGTCTGAAAGGAAAGCGCGGCATGCGCTCTTTCGAGGTGCTTGATGACCAGCAGGCCTAACGAACCGGGAGCCGCCGCATCCGGCGAGGCGGCACAAAACGACGGCGGGTTGTTCGCCAAGAAACCGATGGACGCGCTGCTCGCCGAGGCCCAAGAGGCCGGCCAGCACAGCCTGAAACGCACGCTCGGGCCGTTTCAACTGACGGCTCTCGGCGTCGGCGCGGTAATTGGCGCAGGCATCTTCGTGCTCTCGGGCCTGGGTGCACACTATGCCGGCCCAGCACTAATGCTTTCGTTCGTGCTCTCGGGGCTTGGCTGTGCATTTGCGGCGCTGTGCTACGCGGAATTCGCGGCCATGATTCCGCTGGCCGGCAGCGCTTATACGTATGCTTACGCCACGCTCGGCGAGATTTTCGCCTGGATCATCGGGTGGGACCTGACGCTCGAATACGCCATGGGCGCGAGCACGGTTTCTTCGGGCTGGTCCAACCATTTCATCGAGCTGCTAAACATCTTCCACATCAAAATGCCGCTGTGGCTGGCCTACGATCACTGGACCGCACTGCGCACCGCCGAAAATCTGGTAGCGCGGCAAATGGCACAGGCGTCCGACGCGACCCTGCTGCCCGGCACGCAGGCCTTTCTGGATCGAGTGAGCGCGATTGTCAGTGCGCAATCGCCCGAGCTGCTCGCGCGTGCGCACGATTTGATGGCCGCGCCCAAAATCTTCGGTTTCGAAATCGGCTTTAACCTACCGGCGTTTCTGATCGCCCTGCTGATCACCTTCATCCTGTGCATCGGCATCAAGGAAAGCGCCAGCTTTAATGCCACCATCGTGGTTATCAAGGTTTCCGTGGTGCTATTCGTGATCGGTTTGGGCATCACGAAAATGTCCACCACAAACTGGGGTGCCGATTGGCACAGTTTCGCTCCCTATGGATTTGGCGGCATTGGCGCCGGCGCCGCATACATTTTCTTTGCGTACATCGGATTTGACGCGGTTTCGACCACCGCGCAGGAAGCCAAGAATCCGCAGCGAGATCTGCCCATTGGCATCATCGTGTCGCTGCTGATATGCACTGTGCTCTACATCTCGGTGGCCGGGGTGCTTACCGGCATGGTCCATTGGCAGGAAGTCAACATCGAGGCCCCCATCGCGCGCGCCTTCCTGGACCGGGGCATGACCACGGCATCTCACGTCATTACACTCGGGGCGCTTGCCGGACTCACCAGCGTCATGCTGGTCATGCTCCTCGGGCAGACCCGCGTGCTGTACTCCATGGCAAATGACGGGTTGTTGCCGAAGAAGTTCTTCGCCGCAATCCACCCAAAGTACCGCACGCCTTATAAGAACACGCTCGCGGTCGGCTTGCTGGCGGCGATCGTAGGCAGCATTACCCCGATCGATGACATCGGAAAAATGGTGAATATCGGGACACTTCTCGCGTTCGTAATCGTGTGCATCGCGGTGATGGTCCTCCGCCGCACGAATCCCGGACAGCCGCGTCCGTTTCGCACGCCCTGGGTGCCCGTCGTTCCAATCCTCGGCATCCTGTTCAACGGGTACATGATGTACAAGCTCGGGTGGGTCAACTGGGCCCGTCTGATCGTTTGGCTAGTGATCGGTCTGGTGGTCTATTTCAGCTACAGCCAGCACCACAGCCGCGTCCGTAGAGCCTTGCCAAAATAAGACTCATGCGATGCTATCTCCTCTGCATCCTGACCGTCGTGGGGTTGATGTGCGCGAGCACTCACGCTCAGAAGCCTGCGTGGCAGCCGCCTTTGAGCACCACCACGGTCAACGTCTGGCCGGGAAGAGCGCCGGGTGTACCCGACAACAGCAACCCCGAAGTTGATACAACTACCCCGAAGGACAACCTGATAGCGGGCCAACCGCTGATTCGCCTTGGTAACGTCACCAGTCCCACGCTGACCATTTACAAGCCCAAGGGCAAAAACACTGGCGCTGCGATGGTCGTCTTCCCAGGTGGGGCCTACCGCATTCTGGCGATCGACCTCGAAGGCACGGAGGTCTGTGACTGGCTGAGCGGCAAAGGGATTACGTGCGTTCTTCTCAAATACGGAGTCCCGGATTCTGGACCGTATCCGAAATCGAGTGCCGCACTCCAGGACGCGCAGCGTGCGCTCGGCGTGGTGCGTTGGCATGCCTCGGAGTGGCACATCGATCCGCAACGCATTGGTGTACTAGGCTTCTCCGCTGGCGCGCATCTTGCCGCTGCGCTTAGCACTCACTATGACAAGCGCCTCTACGATGCGATGGATGCCGCGGATGAGCAGAACTGCCGCCCGGATTTCGCCGTGGTTGTCTATCCAGGGTACCTTGCCCTTGCGGAGCAGAATTTCGCCAACAACCGCGATATCACCGTCACCGACAAAACGCCGCCCTCGTTCATCGTGATGGCCGAAGATGATCCTGTGCACGTGGAAAACGCCACGCCTATTTCCTGATGCTAAAAAACGCAAGAGTCCCGGCCGAGCTGCATATCTATTCGCAAGGCGGCCACGGCTACGGCCTTCGCCGCACCACTCTACCCGTTACGACGTGGCCGCAAAGCGTCGAAACTTGGTTGCACACCATCAATGTGATCCCCTCTTAGTCGCCGGAATACCAATGGGGCCAATAGGCTCGGCCCTCAAGGGGCAGGGCAGGCGCAAAACTTCGATCAGAATGCCGCAGTCGTGCCCACGAAGTGTAGTTTTCCGCTCGCATCACATCTTCAGGTAAAGTAGTGTTTCGCGCTCCGACCGATGGCCGCCCTTCGCCCCAGTATCCACGAGTTCTATCGCCGCCTCTCCCGTTCGGAGTCGGCCGCATCGATCGTTCTGGTAGCAGGCTTGACTGCGGCCGTCTTGCGGGTGCAGGGGCGCTTCTTCGACTTCCTGAAATACCTTGCCGTCCTTTCAGCGTTGTACCTGATTTTCCGCGTGATTGCCTGGGGCCGCAGCCGGTTGCTGTGGAGCCTGCGCAATCGTCTAATCGTCGCCTATGTCTTCATTGCCGTTGTGCCGATTCTGCTGATTATTACGTTCGTTGTCCTCGCTGGAAAATTTCTCTATTCGCAGCTCGGAGCCTATGTGCTCTATGAAGACTTACACCGCCGTATCGAGATGCTTGCGGACATCTCCGAGCACATTAGCGCAGCCCACGCGGTATTGCCCCGCGGCGTCACGCAGGAGGAAGTGGAGCGAGTGCTGGCAGCACAGTCCCATGCCGTGCACGACCGGGAACTTCCTGGTCTGACCATCGAATTCTCAAATGACGCCAGCTTGTTGCGGAGGATTGCCGGACCGCGGCAGGAGCTTTTCGCAGGCCTGTTCCAGCAAGGCGATCGCCTTTCTTTGGTCGGCATGCACTCGATCGGCATCGCCAGCGGGACGCGGATCGTCCGCCTCAGCGTTCCGGTGACGCCTGAGTTCCTCGCCACTGTGGCTCCCGACCTGGGGGCGATCCAGTTGAACCTGATGCAGCCATACAACGGCGGCTCGCGGCGCGGGGTGATCTATTCAACCGGAGGCGCACAGTATGAAACCGCCGGCCGCATTCCTGCACGCAACCGCGTGCTGCAGCCTCCAGATTTCCTGATCGACCCTTCCGTGGAGGTGGTGTCCCGCTTGGACGATGCCGCCTTCGTATCGGACGATGGTTCGGTGGGCAAGCCCCGGCCCGTTTTTGCGGTGTTCAGCGCCCGGCCTTCGCGGCTTAGCGGCAGAATGTTCACGACGCTGGGCGAACTGCGTGATTACTACCTGCTCCTTTTCGGCAGTTTCGCCGTGGCTTTCCTGCTCATCTGGGTCGCTGCGTTCATTGCCGGCGTAGTCCTCACGCGACAAATCACGAAAGCGGTCGCCGATCTCTATCACGCCACTATGTACGTGCAGAGCGGCGACCTCACGCATCGCGTCCGCATCGAGCGCCGCGATCAGCTCGGCGTGCTCGGCGAGTCGTTCAACCAGATGACCAGTTCGATCAGCGGCTTGATCGAGGAACAGAAAAAGCGTCAACGCCTGGAGAATGAAATCCTCATTGCCCGCGAAGTGCAGAACGAGCTGTTTCCGCAATCAATTCCGAGAGTGCCCGGGGTCGAGATCGAAGCCATTTGCCGGGCGGCGCGATCTGTCAGCGGTGACTACTACGATTTCATTCAGCTAAGCCCAACCCATCTGGCGATCGCCGTCGCCGACATCTCCGGGAAGGGAATTTCCGCAGCACTGCTGATGGCCAGCCTGCAGGCTGCGTTGCGCAGCCAGATGCTGGTAGCCGGCAGTGAAAGTATGAGCACCGCCGAGCTGGTCTCGCGTCTCAACAAGCATCTGGTGCGCAATACCGGCGACGACCGGTTCGCCACCTTCTTCATCGCCGTATACGACAGCGCCACGCGGCAGTTGCGCTACACGAATGCCGGCCATCTGCCATCGTTTCTGATATCGAAGGATTCCGCAATGCATCTGGACAAGGGCGGCATGGTTCTCGGTGTGGTGGAAGACCTGTGCTATGAAGAGGGGCTCGTCACGGTTCCGGGCGACTCATTGCTGGTGGGCTACAGCGACGGCTTGGTCGAGCCGGAAAACGTCTACGGCGAGGAGTTTGGCATCCGCCGGCTGCAACAAGCCGCAGTCTACGTGCAGGGCTCACCGCCGCGCGTCGTTGCCGAATCGCTGATGAACGCGGCCGAGGAATGGGCCGGCACTCCCGAACAAGCCGACGACATGACTGTCGTCGTTGCGCGCTTTCGTTGATTCAACGCGGTCCGTGTGTTTCAGGAGCCGATTTGTAGGTCAGGCCGAACACGACACCTACAGCCAACCATTCGATGAAGTAGCCAATCGCTTGTTCGACAGTGAGTTTGATCCCGATGTTCAGATTCACGTAGTTGTGCAGCACAAACGCGCACACTGCGAAAACACCGACCAACGCTCCGAAGCGAGCACCCTCAGAGGCGCCGCTACCGCGTCGGTAGCTTTTCGCGTACATCGCCGCCAGTACAAAGATGCCCACGAACGTCGCTGCAATGCCGATCGGGAATACCCTCAGGATCTCCTGCGCGGGACGGTAAACTGCGGAATACGGCCGGTAGTCCGCAGCAATGAATTTCCCGAACACCGCGAATCCGAGGGCGAAGTAAACTACGGTACCGGCCAATGCCGCCGCGGTCAGCCGTCGATAACTCATGGTCTCTCCCTTGCTCACGCCGCCTGTAAAGCGAGCAATGCGTCCAGTTTCTCCATGCCTTCGCTGCTTCCCTCGGAAATGATCTCGCAATGCTGCTGATCCGGCAGCCCCTCCTGGGTAAGGACGACTGTGGTTTGCTTGCCCTGCTCGATAAATTCGATCCTTGTGAGTGACGTAGTGAAGCCGAGGTTTGCGGAGTACAGGATTCTTTCCGGCCCGACAATCTCTTCATATTTTCCGGAGAACGAGCATTGTCCCGCACCCTCGATCTGCATTGTCTGAGTAAACGAGCCGCCCACGCGAAAATCCATCTCGATCTGACACTTGGTGGCACCTTTGCAGCTCGACCAGAGCTGCAGCTTTTCGGCTTGCGTCCCGTAACCGAACACAACGGAGCACGGCGCGTTGAAAATTCTGGTGACCTGGATACGATTTCCGTTTGATCTTCAGTTCAGATTTCATTCCTGTCCTCCTTGTGCTTTTCGCGTTCGAGCAATCCATCCAGGGCATCGAAGCTGAAATCCCATCCGGCGGCGTAGTGCGCGATCCACATCTGGGCTTCTTTCAAGCCCGTGGCTTGGGCGCGAATCAGATGCAATCGTCCGTGGCGTCGGCGCCGGATCAATCTGGCAGTCTCCAGCACGCGAGGGTGTCGGGAGAAGGCCGGCAGCGACATCCGGAATGGCTGTGCGAGGGCAGTTACGCGGCATTCTCTTCGCTTGGCAAGTTGCTCGATGATGCGGCGCCGGGTAGGGTCCGCGAGGGCCGAGAAAGTGACGCTAATCCGCTTTTGTTTGTTAACCACAATGCTAAATATAATGACGCTTCGGCTCCCGTCAAGGACGATAGTTAACATCTATGTTAAATGATGCGCACGGTGTTCTTAAGGCTACGGGATCTAAACACTGACGCAGTTAGAATTGGATCGCGGATGATCTGCTGTACTTTCGACCTTTCTGATGCAATGTGCGCCAGCCCCGCATCCCCGCCGGCACCCGCCTAAGCTATACTGTCTGCTTCAAAAAGATTGCCCGGGAGGCGAATGTCCCTTCGAAATCGCGTTGCACTGATCACCGGCGGCAGCCGCGGCATTGGTCGTGGGATTGCCGTGAAACTGGCACAGGATGGCGCGCGCGTCGCCATCGCCTACCGATCCAACAAGACCGCGGCCCAGCAGACGCTCCGGCAATTGCAGGTCACTGGAGCCGACTGCGTCGCCGTCGAAACTGACATTAACGACGCCGCGCGCTGCGAAGATCTCCTGCGCACCGTCGTCGATCGCTTCGGCCGCCTAGACATTCTCGTCAACAACGTCGGCGACTTCCGCTGGGGTACGCTCGCTGAATCATCCCTCGAAGACTGGCAGAGCGTTATCGTTTCCAATCTAATGACCGTCCTTTACGTTAGTCGCGCCGCACTTCCACACATGCGCCGTGGCCGCTGGGGCCGCATCATCAACCTTGGAGCAGTTGGCGCAGAACGCGCTTTCGGCCAGGCGAAGATCTCCGCCTACGCCGCCGCGAAAGCCGCAGTCGTCGCGCTCTCCCGGTCGCTGGCTTTGGAAGAGGCCAAGAACGGAATCACCGTGAACGTCGTAAATCCATCCAGCATCGACGAAAACGAATTGACTCTCAACGAGGCCCGTCGCATCCGTGATGCGCGCTTTCCGATCGGTCGGCCTCCGACGGTCGAAGATGTCGCTGCATCGGTCGCGTTTTTCGCTTCCGAGGAAGCCGAATACGTTACCGGACAGGTAATCAACGTTAGTGGCGGCTGGATGCTTTGATCGCGCCGTGAAGCCTGTCGTCAACATTGCCTTGAGTCTCCGATGAAAGCGCTTACCGCAGCCGAAATGCGCGAAGTCGATCGTCTCACTACCGAGCGGCTCGCCATCCCAAGCCTCCAACTAATGGAAAATGCCGGACACGCGGTCGCTGACGTTTACCGCCGCTTGGCCTATACCGATGGGTTGCGTACCCGTTCGATCTGTGTTC
Organism: Candidatus Eiseniibacteriota bacterium; assembly: GCA_035607215.1. Taxonomy (GTDB): domain Bacteria; phylum Acidobacteriota; class Terriglobia; order Acidiferrales; family UBA7541; genus Acidiferrum. The sequence continues at coordinate 31,659 of DATNCJ010000036.1, read as the reverse complement.
TTTGCGGGAAAGGAAACAACGGAGGAGATGGATTTGTCGCCGCGCGCGATCTAAAAGCTGTTGTAAAGACCGTGCGCTTGTTCCTGTTCGCGAATCCGGATGAATTGCGCGGCGACGCGGCTACAAATCTGCAACGCTGGCGCGATCTCGGCGGCGAGGTCATCTCTGTACCCGACGAAAAAAACTGGGACGCCGTCAAAGCCGATGTTCTCGCTGCCGACGTTATTCTCGACGCTATCTTCGGCACCGGATTTCGCGGCGCAGTCTCCGGCGCGGTCGCGCATGCCATTGAGGACCTCAACAACCTTTCCCGCAGCGCCACAGCCGCAAGACCGGCACTGATTCTGGCCGTCGACACGCCCTCGGGGCTCCCTTCCGACGGCCATCCCCCGGAAGGTCCCATCTTGAGAGCCCATCAAACCGTCACTTTCACGGCTCCCAAGGTCGGCCAGTTGATTTCCGACGGATCCGAGGCCCTCGGTGCCTTGACCGTCGTGAATATCGGCTCTCCGGCGTCCTTAGTCGAGGAAGTCGGCGAGGGAGCACTGCGTTGGAGTGAACCGGCTGAATTCGCAACGTTTCCGCTGGTTCGCCAATCGAATGGCCACAAGGGTCTGTATGGCCATGTCCTCGTCGTGGCAGGATCGGTCGGTAAATCCGGCGCAGCCGTCATGGCCGGCTCCGCTGCGCTTCTTTCCGGCGCCGGCCTTGTCACCATCGCTACTCCAGACGCGGTGCTCCACGTTGTATCCGCCGCACATCCCGAACTGATGACCGAGCCGCTGTACTCGACTAAGGAGGGCACCGTTTCCAAGCGCAACCTGATGGACCGGCCGCCAATGCCTGCCACCATCGATCGTGCGGGGATAGATTCCTTGATAAAAAATACAAAGTTGCCTCTCGAGCGAATCCAGGAAGGGAAGGACGTACTTGCAATCGGTCCAGGACTGGGGCAACACGAGGAAACGCAGGAAGTGATTCGCTCGCTCGTGCGCAACGCATACAAACCGCTAATTCTCGACGCCGACGGGCTCAATGCGTTCGCCGGACAGGCAGACAAGCTTGGGGAGCGAAACACCAAGTTCCTGGCTATCACTCCGCATCCAGGGGAAATGGCCCGACTGCTGAACTGCTCGACTAAGGATGTACAGGCGGACCGCGTCAAGGCTGCTCGAGATGCCGCTAAACGCTGGAACGTCCACGTTGTTCTCAAAGGCTCGCACACGATCCTCGCGGCGCCTGACGGCCAGGTCCGGGTCAACACGACCGGCAACCCCGGTCTCGCAAAAGGCGGCTCTGGCGACACGCTCACGGGCATCCTTGCTGCCCTCACTGGCCAATTCAAAACCGACGACTGGCTTCGCGTTCTCGCGCTCGGAGTTTACTTGCACGGCGCCGCAGCGGATCTCGCGGTAGCAGGCACCGATCTCTCAGGCCTGCTCGCCAGTGAAGTTGCCTCTGCCGTGCCCAAAGCGCGTCGCGAACTGCTCCGGGAGCTGCAACGGCGTGACTGAGGAAGTCATTACCCACTCGGCTGAAGAAACCATGCGCTGGGGAAGGGAATTCGCGGCTCGCCTTCACGCTCCGCTGTTAGTGCTGCTTACCGGTGAGCTCGGAAGTGGCAAGACTACCTTGACCAAGGGCCTCGTCGCGGGCCTCGGCGCCGCCTCGGAAGACGAAGTGACGAGCCCTACTTTTACCCTGGTCCATGTTTACGGGCGGCCCGAACCAGCGGCGGCCAAGGTCTATCACGGTGACCTTTACCGCATCGACAGTTTTCACGACTTCGAGACTCTCGGCCTGGAAGACCTCTTTGCACGGTCCGCAGTGTTGATCCTCGAGTGGTCCGAAAAGTTTCCGCTGCAGTCGCCCTGGCCTCAGGTGCGTCTCAAACTGGAACACGCTGGGGGCGACAAGCGCCGCATCCTGGTGCTGTAAGTCGCACCTATCCGCTTACTTTCTGGCCAACCACGTCAGTGGGAATCGTTGCCCGCGCGCCTCTCCGCTGATAAGTTGAAAAAAGCCCATTCGGCGGAATCATGGCCTACGAGATCCTCACGCCTAGCCTGACCGAAGCGGCCAGGATCGAACTCAAGAGCTATAACGTCACGATTCCCATGGGATCGTTGGCCATCGGTGTGGACAACATCCACCACGATGTCTTCCTTAGCCCAAGATTCGTCCAGGCGGCGCGCGATTACCTTTTTGATCTGATCCGTCAGAACACGCGGGCGACGTATTTTCCGGGCATCGAACTGCGGCCAGTCAAAAGTCTCGATAACGCCGCCTTTCGCAAACTGCTGAGCGAACTCCTGCAAAGCTCCCTGACGCAAGCCAAGCATCAGAAGAATATTGAAATTGACTTGGTCTTTCGCGTCGCGCTGCTCAAATTCCTGGCCCTGGAAATGGGAAACCAGTTCGCCAACCTGATCCTCGAAGGCAAAGAGTGGATTCGGCAGCGAGGCGAAGGCTTCGAACGCAGCCAGCAAGCGCATGTCATCAAGTCTCGGCTATCGGAATTGCAGTCCGCGCGCCGGGTTGTCATTCGCAGCGTTGGTCAGCAAATCGCGCAAATGCTGACCGATGTGGAAGAGAACGTCATCGCCAAAGCGCGTCGTGCGCTCTTCGGAGAAGACTTTGCGGTGATTTACGACCTGCTGAAGAACCGGCTCGTCTTTCTGGACAGCGGCAAGGACGACGTCTTTTTCTTGCAGCACTACGTGCTGCTGGGAAATTATGTTCGCGACCTAGATCGCTTCGAGGCCATGGACGAATTGTTCCAGGACTTTCTCGCGGATTCAGGCCTCGCTTCCAGCCATGATCCGGCCTATACCGAGGCCCATCAGGCATACAAATCTCTCCTCGACCAAGTCGAGGGCATGCGCAACGAAATTGCCAATCTGGAGGACCAGCGCGAGAGCTTGCGCAAGCGGCTGGAACGTAGCGACAGTTTCCTTAATAAATTCCTCGGTTCCTCTCTAGATCCCTCTGACGTCAAAGCGTCGCTCATTGACGTGGAAGCTCGATTGAAGCACCAGCAGACCAAGCTGGAAGAGAGCGGGCCTCCCATCGACGCCGCGAAACAAAAACTGGACTTTCTGACCAAGGACTACAAAGGCCGCCTCGGCGATTATCTCAACGAGCCCGAAAACGCGAAGATGTTGTTCGATCAGGCGGCCACCGGCGAAGCAGTTGGGACATTCCGGGGCAAGCTGCTTGGTGATTTGCTGGATCGTTTGGAACAGGGCGAGATCATTTACCACGTCCTTGCCAGTTACGAAATTCGTCCGATTGCCGCCGAATACAGTCCGCCAGTTCACTTACAACAGCTACGCAAGGCGCTTGTATCCAAAGAAGAGTTGAAGCGTGTGGAGACGGTATTGAAGCAAGTGCCGGCCAAACAACTGTCGCTGAAACCGATCGAAGATTTGTCGCGAAAAATTCGCCGCTATTCACGCGAAGAAAAGCTCGGTTTCGTGGCGCGCTTTGCTGTAGATTTCCTGCGCCTACGGCGCGACCTGCGCAACGCGGAACACTTGACCACGTGCATGGAGCGAATTCACCTGGTGACTACCGAGCAGGCTCGCGAACTCTCCCGGCTGAACAATCGCCTATACGAATGCGTGCTGCAGGAGGAAGCGAAGCCCGCCCAGGATGTGGTCGTTTCGCATGTAATCATCAAAGCGGACGTGCGCGGCTCAACGAAAATGACCCAGGATCTGTTATTGCGCGGACTGAGTCCCGCGTCTCATTTCAGCTTGAATTTGCATGAGCCGGTAAAAAAGCTTCTCGACCGCTACTCCGCGAAAAAAGTGTTTATCGAAGGCGATGCCGTAATCTTGGCCATTTTCGAGACAGAATCTAACTGCGCTTACGCCCGCGCGGTGGCAAAAGCTTGCGCCCTTTCGCGACAGATCCTGGCAGTCTGCAATTCCTACAACGATCGCGCCGTCGCCAGCGATCTTCCCGCTCTGGAAATCGGCATCGGCATTGCATTTCAGGGTTCTGCTCCCACCTACTGGACTGACGGCGATTCGCGCATCATGATTTCCAAAGCCCTCAACCTCTCAGACCGCTTGTCGGGTTGTACAAAAATCGCCAAGCGGCTGCTGGCAGGACAGAAGACGCAATTTTCCCTATTCCAGTTCCTGACGGCAATGGAAGGAGCCTCGGCCGAAGAACTAGACGAGTTTTTGGTGCGTTTCAACAGGAACGGAATCGAGATCAACGAAGAGGGCTTTCAAAAATTGTCCGAAGAAATTTCCCTCGACTCTATCGAAACCAAGCAGGAAATGCCGTGGGGAAAGGAAAATGTGACGCTGTACTACGGTGAAGTCCCGATGGGCGAGTCGGTGGAGCTGTTGGTCCTGCGCAAAGGGCTTGCGCGCGAACTCCTGCCGGACGGCAAGATCGGCATGGCCTCTAGCCATCCGTATTACGAAGTCTGTACCAGCGCTGCTCTCCACGACCTGGTCGCCGCACTTATCCGTACCCACGCCACTTCTACACTCGAGCCGACCCGCTCCTGACTCGCGCGGCCGCGCATTTTTTAGCGTAGCCGTACTATCGGAAGGTCCTGGGGCCCGCCACGTCGCACTTCACTGCCGCGCTCAAAACTCCTTGTGATAGCGCACGTCGATCCCATACCCGCCGTACTCATCGCGTAGCACCGACACGGTCACATTTTTCTTCGGTTGATACTGCACCTGTACAGTCTGGTTCTGCGCCGACGTCGCATTCGCGCTGAAGGTCAGCAGCAAGTTACCGGTGACGCGCTGTTGAATCGCGACCTGCGCGCCTGGATTCGAACTGTTGCCGGCCAACGGATTGATGCTCAGTTGCGAAATCCCTGCCAGCTTCTGCACTTGGGAAGCCACCTGGCCGCCAACGGCACTAGCGACCGCAGATTCCGCCCCTAGCGAAGCCGGGGTCGCGCCAGAAGCCGCGTCTGCAGTAGTCTGCCCGAACGCCAGCAGATTGATGATGTCCGCGCTGGGCAGAGCCGGGTCGGACCTGTACACCATCTTCAACTTGTCGGTCTGCCCATTCATGTTGATCGTGATGTTGTATTGCTGCACCACCGTGGACACGTACAAATTCAGAGTGGGGTCCGTGCGGTAGCTATTGGCAAAGGCCAGCGTTCCACTCTGAATCTCAAACCGCTTGCCCATGAAAAACACTTCACCGCCGGTCAATGCCACCCGCCCCAGCAACACCGGCCTTGCCAGCGTTCCCGCAGCCGTCAGATTCACAGCTCCCGCCACGCTTAATTGACCGCTTGCCAGATTCAGGTTGTCTCCCGACTGCACCGCTACGTTCAACTTCGTATTGCGCTCGAATGCCGGCGGCACCGCGCTCACGGTAGTGTCCGAAAACTGGCTCGCAATCTCCGCCAAGTCCGAACCTTGGCTGAACGACAATTTCCCGATCGTCACGTTGCCAGACATCGTCGAGCCTTCTACCGACCCGTTCCACGCTAGTTTCGAATCAACCACCGCATGAATCCCGTTCTGCCGGATCCGCACTGACTTCGCGTCGATCGCGACGTCGAACGTTGGATTGTGTCCGTACACTGCCGAACCGGCGACCGCCAGCGTCCCTCCACCAGCCTTCGCAGTCACGTTCGACAGCCGGATCTTTGACCCTTCCAGCAAGATCTCGCCGTTCAGTGATTCCACTCCCATCGGCAAATCATCCGCCGTATACGCCGCGTTCACAATTTGCGCGCGACCTTGCAGGTCCGGCTTATCCTTTGTTCCTCGCGCTCTGGCTTCGAAATTCACGTGCCCCGCCGCTTTTCCGCCGCCCGTCCAAGGCTCCAGGCCCTTCAGGTCCAATACGCCCTTAGCCGTCAGATTCATTTCGCCCGCGCCCTGCAGCGAGACATCGCCGCTCAAGTTGAGATCACTGCCCGTCCCTATGAATTGCCCATTCTCGACACGCAGCATCCCGTCCTGATACACGATCACCACGCGCTGCTGGTTCGCAATCTCAAACGACTGCGCCCTCATGTTCAGTGTAGGCAATTCCACTCGTGCCTTCATCTTCGCTGGCGTCTCCAACGGACCGTCTAAATTCGCATGCACTTCTACTTCGCCGCTCAAATCAGCCGCCGAGGTCTTCGGCGCAAACCGCGAGAGCAACGGCCCGATCGGCATTTTCCCTGTATCCAGCGACGCCTTCACCGGATATCCGGCTGTCAGCTCAATCGTTCCCTTCAAATCCATCGGATTGCCCTGCACCACGGAATGCACCGTAAACTCGCCGTGCTTGTGCTGGAGTTTGGCTTCGACGTTCAGATCTGTCACTTCCGCTTCACTTAAGGGCAACCTCGCAATCCGCAGTTTCGCGGTCAGCTGCGGATCATCCAGCGTTCCTGCTCCCGAAAGATCAGCCACCAAAATGCCGCGTGCCTCAGGCTCCTTCGCCTTCAAAATGTCCACCTGCTCGATCTTCAATCCGTCGGTGTTTGCTTTGATCTCATACCTGCGCGATGCTGCGTCATACTTGCCCTGAGCCGTCAACACTCCCGCGGCCGCATGAGCCTTTCCGCTGAACTCGATCTCTCGGTCCCGTGTCTTGAAGTCCGCGGTCAACGCGCTTAAAGGCTCGCCCCACACCCGAGCCTGCTCCAAGGTCAAGTGACCACTGCCCGTCGGCTGCTGCATCGATCCGTTCAGCGACACTTCGCCATTCAGCAATCCCTCTATCGGATACGCCGCGTGCGCCAGCTTTTCGATCAAACTTGCTGGCACATTCACGGCATTGGCATGCACCGTCAATGGTGCCTTTTCGTCCAGCGACCAATTCACCAGACCGGCCCGTCCGCTAAAGGCCAGCCGCGCCTTTTCCGCTATCGCCGCTTTGCCATTGCTCAGCGCTACCGACCTCGAATCCACCGCCATGTGCGCCTGCACGCTCGGCAGCGCCGTTCCCTCATACTCGACGTTCGTCCCCGCCACTTGTCCGTCGATATGCGGATTTCTCGCCGTGCCGGTAACGATGCCGGTGAATTCCACCGCGCCTTTGATCTCCGGCATCGCCGCGCTGTTTTGTCCACTCGGCGACACAGACAAACTGCTCGCCAGAGCGGTCAACTCCGCCAAATCTTTTGTCACCAAGTGCACGTTCAGGTTTGAATTCGCCGCCAGCGTTCCTGAGAACGCCAGATGCGTCTGCCCGGTGCGCAAATTCGATTGGCCGAATGCAATTCGGTTCTGCACAGCGTCGTAGTCCAAATCCAGGTGCCCATTGAGTGAGATCAGATTGGCGGCCACCGTGGATGCCGGAGTTCGAATCTCCGCCTTTGCCTGCGCACGCAAGTTCCTGATCCCGTTCTTCCACCCGGCCTGCGTATCCACATCCGCGATTCCCGCCAGTCGCCGCGCTGTCGGATTCGACTTCGCCATCACCGCACTGGCCTGGTGCAGAGAAGCCTGCTGGATGCGCAGCCGTACATCGCCATCGTTCCGATTCAGATCAATCGTCGCCGCGTCCGCATTCAACCGGCCACCCAAAACATCCCCGGTCAGTTTCGTTACCCGGAGGACGCCCTTGTCCATGGTGTACGAGCCGTCGAGCGCTTCTACCGCAACCTCATTTCCGTCCACCGGCAGCACCACGGCGCTGCTCTTCATCTGCCCCTGCAAACGCAAGTCCTTCAGAAAACTAGAGTTCCCTGTGCGGCGATACATCGCCTCGCCCTGCAAAGCAATCTCGCCTTTCGGCATGGCGTCATTCTTGAGAACCCATCGCAAATCCGCCGCGGAAATCCGAACCGAATAGTCGCCAGAGAAAAGCGGGCTGCTGTAGTTCCCCAGGGTCCCGTGCAGCGTCAGCGAAGAATGCATCGCCGTCAATTCGACGCTCTCAAACCGGCAAGTCCGTGCGTCGGCCACAAATCGCACCATCGCGTGGTGCTCCACCGGCCGAATCCCGGAACTCGTCACATGCCCGACGTCGTACGACATCTCCCCGCGATAGGCTCCCGAAGCTCGGTCGAAATTCGCTTCTGCTCGAAACCCGCGCAAATCCGCCGATAGTGGAATCTTCTGATCCTGGTAGTCAATCAACCCGTCGCGAATGCTCACCGCCGCGATCTGCACTGCGAACGAAGACGGAGCGTCATCGCTTGCAGGCGGTGTCGGCAAATTCATCCGTCCGTCTGGCCCAACGCGCACAAAAATCTCTGGGCGCTCGATGCTCAAACTCTCAATCGCCACTTGGCGATGCACCAGCTGCCACAAGGTCACGGTAACGCTGACTCGTTCGACCGTCGCGAGCGGCTTCTGCTTCGCTACACCCCGAAGATACGCCCGCACTCCATTCACCTTTACAATTGACGGGCGCCAGCTGAAATCGACGTCGTGAATCTCGATCTTCGCCCCAGTCTTCTGCTCCGCGGTTTCCACAATCTTGTTCAGCGCATACTGCCGAAAAGCATTGGAGTTCAAATAAGCCGCCGCACCCACTATCAGAATCAGCAGTAAGCCCGCAACCATCGCCAACCCGATCGCGATTCGCTTTCCATTCATAGCTAAAACGTCTGCCCCAGCGTCACGAAATACTGTGTTGCCTTGATTCCCGGAATCGGATTCAAATTCCGTCCCACATCAAAGCGAACTGGACCTACCGGCGTGTTGTAGCGAATCCCGAATCCAATCGAATTCGTATAGCTCGAAACAAACTGGTGCGCGTTGATGTTCTGATACGCGTTACCGCCGTCATAGAAAATCACGCCGCCAAGATCCTTCTTTATCGGAATCGGAAACCGTCCCTCCGAATTGAAAATAACCAGCATCAGTCCGCCCGCTGGCACGCTGATCAACGTGCATGTCGAGGTATCCGCCGGATTGCTGCATACCGGAACCGGACGCTGCGGCCCCGCTCCGTTGATCGGGAATCCGCGTAGCGAATCCGGTCCGCCGGTGAAAAATCGCTCACTCAGCGGTACGTATCCGCTGTCCCCAAAAGGCGCCGCCAATCCGATGCGGAAGCTGTTCGCCCACAACATCCACGGCTTCACCGGCCGGTAAAACGCAAACTGGCCGACAAATTTCGTGAAGCTGCTGCTCGACCCAAACGTGGTTGGAGCCACGCTCAAACTCAGCGTCTGGTACACGCCGCGATGCGCATCCAGCGGCTTGTCCCGCGAATCATGAACAAACTGCGCGTACACCGACGACACCTTCACTCGTTGATCCTGCGGCAAAACCAGTTCCGGGATTAGGATGTTGCTCAAATCTGTCCGCTGGTAGCTGTACCCGGTCACCAGCCTCAGTGTTTTCTTCTTGTCCACATACGTTTCCACCTGAAACGACCCCTGCTGGATGTATGCCGTATAAATCGGATTCTGCGTCGTCCGTTCGCTTGAAAGGCTGAAGAGCGAAGACCACCGGGAGCCGTGCAAGTCAGGATCGGCATAAGTAAAGGTTGCTCGCTGATCGAGCCGCGAGCCCACCAGGCCGATTGTCGCGGTCTCAGCACGGCCCCGGATATTCTTCCTCGAAAACTGCAGCGTTCCTCGTGGTCCAACAAAGCTTTTCTGACTGACCGTAAAGTTCTTCCCCAAGCTGACCGGCGGCAGCCCGGGCACCACCACGGAGCCCACAGGGATGTTGGCGCTGCGCGGAAGGATCTCAAGTCCTCCTCCGATGTCTAACGAATTGCGCTTCGACTCATGCACGCGAACGAGCACTTGTTCCTGTGCGGAGTTGTCGGGCGAGGCAAGGTGCGCTGTGCTCGCCCAATCGAATATTCCCAAAGAGTACAGATCGCTTTCCGATTGTAAGAGTTCGCGCTTGCTCAGCGGCTGGCCTGCTCGCAAGTTCGAGCCCATCGTGTCGCGAACGAAACGCGGCCTTGTGTGATCGGCCCCCAGAAGCACCACCTCGCTGATGTGTACCTGTGGTCCTTCTTCGATCTTATAGACCATATCCACGGTGTGGGGTTCCTCGGCCGGAGTCACAGTCGCATCAAATGTGGCATCGGGATAGCCGTTATTCAGATACTGTGAAAGGACCCGGCTGCGTTCGCTCTCAAGCAGAAACGGCGAATAAGGTTTGCCCGCAACCATCCGAATCGACTGCTGTCGGACCTTCGGCTGTAGAGGCTCGCCTTTTTCGTTCACGATCTTCAAGTCGTGTACTCTTGTTTGATGGCCCTCCGACACTTGAAAGACAACTTCAATGTTGCCATCGCGCTTGATGACTCGCGGCGTCACCGTTGCATCCGGATAGCCGTCGTTCCGGTAGAACGCTGTCAGCGAATTGCCGCTTTTCTTCAATAATTCCTGGCTATACCTTCCCCGATTAAGGAAATGGGCTTTCTCCAATGAGATGTGCGCACCCAGTTGGTCACTGTCAAAATGCTGATTTCCCTCAAATCGAATGCCCGACAGCTTCTCGCGCTTGCCACGGATCACGTGATACAGCACATTGATCTGATCGCCCTGTTTTTCCATTTCCGCATTCACGGTGACGTTGAAATAACTCTTTCGCTGAAAATGGGAAATAAGATTTCGCTTGCCCTCCTCGACGAGGTCCTGATCTACCGCGTTTTCCTGATAGATCGGAAGGAGTCCCTTCAAGGTTCTGGCCCATACATGCGCCCCCACCACTTTCACCGACACCTTAGGGCCAGGTTCAGCGAACAGCGTCAATTGCACGCGGTTGGATTCCGCATCGTAAGACCTTTCCATCCGCAGGCTCGACGACAACCGTCCTTCCTTCTGAAGGCGAGCGCGCACGTTATCCAAAGCGCGATCCACCTGGCGTTTTGAGTATTTTGTCCCGGGACGCAATGCCTTTCTCGAGAGACGCGCCCAGAACGAGCCAAGAGTTTTCTTCATGTCCGCAGCTTCATCGGCCGAGACCCCTTGCACCGTCAAACCGCCTACTTTGGCGCGATCACGTAGCTGGCAATCAAACGTGATGTTCACCAGGCGATGTTTGTCGTCCACTTCCGTCGTCGTTGTAGTCGAGGCCGTGAAGTAACCCTGATCCGCCAGAAACGCCCCCAACGCTCTCTCTTTGTCTGCTAGTTCCGCCTTCACAAACATTGCTGTCAGAGGAATATTCACCGCTTGCAGCAGCCTCGGGTAGGTAAATCGATTGGTTGCGCCGGGGAACGAGACCAGCCCTATGTTGTAGACAGGCTGCAAAATGAACGTCACATGCAACCCCGAGACTTGCGGCTCCAGGCTCACCTGCACCTGGGCGAACTTCCCGGTATGCTGTAAATCGGTAACGCTCTCCCGTATGGCTTCGATGGAAAACGGATTTCCCGGCTGCTGCCGAATTGATTCCCGAAGTTTCTCGACATCTTCGGATGGGCGCACCGCAATATCCACCCGCCCAACAGGATTGCCTTCGAACCCGCGGTACGACTCGGCCCCAGGCTGCCCCGTTCCCGGCGCGGATTGCTGCGACAAACTGGTCGTTCCCGAGAAGGAAACAAGCACGAATACCAATGCACATCGAACACGCCAATTCATGGCAACAATGGCCTTCACTGAAGGATGGTTCGCCGGTAAGCAACAGGAGAAGCGCAGCGATGCCAGCCCTGCAGTCAGGGCCGGCCGTTCAAGTGGTTTCCACGAACCGCCGGGTAAGTTTACACGTTTAATCGTAAATTGGGCCCCCTGGGTCGCCGTGGCCCATACTTCCGGGCGGCTTAGGCCGAGAGTAGATCAATTGTAAAAAGTAAGCGCCGTTCAGCCATCCGATGAACCCTGTAGAACCGCCGGCGTCTTTGCTGACGGTACGCCGGACCACGATTAGCGTGGCTGAGGCTCTCTCAAATCGGTAGATCGCTGCGACGATCCGTGATTACTACTTGGCGGCGGCCGAAAACCACAGCGCGATACGGCAAAACACCTATCCGACGATCGCACAGGGCGTAGCTCACCGGCAATTCTGAGTTCTTGGCAAATGGTGTTAACGCGATCAGGGACCAAGTGGAGCCGTGATGTTCGTGGGCAGAAGCTCCGGAACCGCGCCTTCAGTCCGTCGCTGGGAGTGGCAGTGGCAGCGGTGAGGAGGCCCGTGGAGGTGCGTCAGCGGATTGCTCGGGCAGGTGAAGTTCCTGCTCCTTGTATTGGAGTTGGTACAGGCGATAGTAAATTCCGCGCTCGGCCAAAAGTTCCTGATGTGCGCCTTGTTCGCGGAGTCGGCCTTTATGGAAAACGAGGATGCGATCGGCGTGCTGGATGGTACTCAAGCGATGCGCAATCACCAGCGCAGTCCGGCCGCTAAGCAGACGGTTGAGAGCCTCGCGGATTTGCAACTCGGTCTTGGTGTCCACGCTGGAGGTAGCTTCGTCGAGAATCAAGAAGCGGGGATTGTGCGCCAAGGCGCGAGCGAAATTGATGAGCTGGCGCTGGCCGACCGAAAGTGTCGAGCCACGTTCACTTACTGTCGCGGCGACGCCTTCGGAAAGCGAACGCAAGAAATCGCCGAGACCCACTTCTTCCATGGCGCTTTCGACCGCGCGGCGATCAATTCCCGCCGTGCCTAGCCTGATGTTCGATTCAATGGTGCCGGAGAACAGGAATGGATCCTGCAGGACAATGCCGAAGAGTCGGCGCAGGTCCTGAATGTTGATCCGGCGGATATCGATGCCATCGAGGAGGATTTCCCCTCGTTGCACGTCGTAGAAACGCAGCAGCAGCGAAATCAGAGTGGTCTTACCCGCCCCGGTGTGGCCCACAATGGCCATCGTCCGGCCCGGGAGAACGCGAAACGAAACATCGCGAAGCACCCAATCGTCTTCCGTGATCTCCGAAGCGGACACATTGCGATAACTGAACCACACATTGCGAAATTCGATCTCGCCTCGCGGGTCGGTGAGCCGCAGCGCATCCGCCGGCGACGCCGCGGGCGCTGGCTCGTCGAGCAGCTTAAAAATACGCTCCGAAGCGGCCATTGCGGATTGCAAAATATTGAATTTTTCGCTCAGGTCCTGGATGGGCCGGAAGAAGCGCGTGGCGTACATCGTAAAAGCGGTTAGAACGCCCAGGCTAAGCGTGGAATTGAGGACGCGATTGCCGCCCGACCAATAAATCAGCGCGATGGCAAACACGCTGAGAATTTCCACCGCCGGATAGAACAATGCAAAGGCCAGGATAGCGTCGCGCCAGGCCAACATGTTGAACCGGTTGCGCTTCTCAAACTCAGCGCGTGCCAGTTTCTCGCGATTGAATAGCTGCACAACCGGCATGCCAGAGATGTATTCCTGGAGGAACGAATTGATGCCGGCGATCGCCGTACGAATTCCTCGATTGGCATTGCGGACGTAATTTCGAAATACGTATGTGACTCCGAGGATGAACGGAAGAACCGCGAGAGCGTCGAGCGCGAGCCTCTTGTCGGTGTAGAACAGGTACCCGGCGAGAACGGCGAGCAAAAAGAAATCATTGATCATCGTGACCACGCCGGCCGCGAACAAATCGTTCAGGGCGTCCACGTCCGTTGTGACGCGTGTAACCAAACGCCCGACCGGGTTCCGGTCGAAGTAGGTCATCGGTAATCGCTGAATGTGTGCGAAAATCGCCCGCCGCATGTCGTGCATGGTCTGCTGGCCGACACGCTGCATGATGCGAATCTGGATGTATTGCGCGAGAAAATCGAAGACCAGGACACCGAGAAAAATGGCGCTGATCAGGCCGATGCCCTGCCAGGCCGAAGCCACCGTAACTGTGTGCTTCATGGCCGGATCAAGATATTTGTCGATGGCCACCTGGAAGAGTTTAGGCGGCGCCAACTCGAGCGGCGTGACGATGGCCACTAGCGCGAGCGCAAGAGCCACGCGCCACCGATACGGCCGCAGATACTGCAGCAGTCGCCGCATCAAGTGTGCGTCGTACGGTTTGCCGAGTGCCTCTTCTTCGTGAATGTTGCTCATGCGCGCTCGAGCTCTTCTTCCAGCAACTGCTTGCGATACAGATCCGCGTAATATCCATCGCGATCCAGGAGTTCGTGGTGCGTTCCGCGCTCGATAATCCGGCCATCGCGTAGCACGACGATCTGATCGGCTTCCCGTACTGTGGAAGTACGATGTGAGATCACAATGGTTGTGCGGCCCCGCATGATGCCCCGTAGGCGCGTGAGAATCCTTTCCTCCGTCTGCGTGTCTACGCTGGAAAGGGAATCATCCAGAATTAAGATTCGCGGATCGCGTACCACAGCGCGGGCGATCGCCGTGCGCTGCTTCTGTCCACCGGAAAGCGTAACGCCGCGCTCGCCCACCGCGGTTTCATATTTGTTGGCGAAGGACTCCACATCGGTCTCGAAGTTGGCGATCTCGGCAGCTTGACGCGCGCGCGTAACTTCAAACTCCGGCAGGCCAAAGCAGATGTTGCCGCCTACCGTCTCAGTGAAAAGAAATGTGTCTTGCGGAACGAACCCGATCGAGCGGCGCAAAGAGTCCAGCGGCCACTCGCGAATCGGGCGCCCATCGATCAAAAGCTCCTCATCGGGAGCTTCCCAAAGCCGCGCGATCAGCGCGGCCAGTGTCGTCTTGCCACTACCCGTCGGTCCGACAATCGCCAGCGTGGATCCCGCTGGAATTTTAAGATTTATGTCGCGCAGCACTGGGTGCTGTTGCCCGCTGCCGTTCGAACCTTGGCCATTGGCCGGTCCTGTGCCGGCGAGACTTGTCGGATAGGTGAACGTGAGATTCCGGAATTCGATGTCGCCTCGAATCGGAGTCGTCGGCGGAATGGTGGCCGCACGGTCGTTAATCTGGGGCTCCGCATGCAGCACGAAATTGAGGCGGCCCACGGATGCGGCCCCGCGTTGAAAAATATTGGTGACCCAGCCCAGCGCAATCATTGGCCACACCAGAAGTCCGAGATAGGTATAGAAAGCGATAAGCGCGCCAAGCGAAATCTGATTGTTGAGAAGTTGATGGCTGCCTTGCCACAAAACGATCAGGAACGACGTGCCGATTAGCGCCTGGAGCGAAGGCATGAACATGCTCCATGTTCGAATCAACTTGATGTTGCGCGTTACGTATTCGCGGTTGGGCTCATCAAAGCCTCGAATCTCGGCATCTTCCTGCGCGTAGGCACGAACCACACGAATACCCGAAAGATTTTCTTGAACCTTGGCGGAAAGTGAAGCGAGTGAAGCCTGAATTTTTTCGTAGAGATCGTGAATGGTCTTACCGAAATGACGCACAGCCACGAACACGACCGGCACGGGGAGAAGGATCCACAGCGTCAGCGACGCAGAGAGCCGCGCCATCACCACCAGCGCCAGAATCATCGTGACTAGCGTCTGCCCCGTATACATGATCCCTGGACCCAGAACCATCCGTACGTTGTTCAGATCGTTCGTTGCGCGCGACATCAAGTCGCCGGTGCGATTGCGTACGTAAAATTCCGGCTCCATCACCAGCAGCCGATCGAGAAGATCGCGCCGAATATCGAATTCGATATCCCGGGAAACACCTATGAGAATCCAGCGCGTGGCGAACGACATCGCCCCCTTAAGCAGCACACACACCACGAGGATCAGGCAATACAGGCCGAGCACGTGGCGGTTATGCGGCGCGTAGAAGGGAATCGCACGGCTGATCCAGGAGCCTGCGAGCACGTTGCCGTGCGTGCTGGTTTCGAATGGGTGGGCACTGCCGGCGACAATATCGGTCATCACGCCCGTAGCCAGCGGGATGATATTGCCAACAAGGCTGGTCAATACCAGAGCGACCATGCCCAGCGCGATGGCCCCGGGATACCGGGCCAGATAGGGAAACAGGCCCACCAGATTTTTGCCAGCGGATGACGGCGCCGCCTTCGTGGCAGTGGAAGCTGGCGCTGCGTTTGCGGTTGTGGTCGTCGAACTCATCTAAGGGTGGATTTCGGTGTGCCGCCTAGCGTTGGCGCTTCATTTAAAAAATGTTCATAGGTGCGATCGAGTGTCTGATATCTCTTGGCCTGCGGGTTCCATCGCACTCCGATCGGCAGCACGTGCGGGTCGGCTGCGCTGGCCAGGGGCGTGAAATAGAGTTGTAGTCCCCGCACCGGGTCTTGTTCGTATTGGATGCGCCAGCCGGTCACCGGTGACAAAGGCGTCGAGCCAAGAAAACCCTTGGCATTTTTCAGATGCTCGTCGCATCGGAAAATCTCGGACCACTTGCCGTCCTGATTTTCACCGATGACCGCGCGTGTGATGATGGTCCCTGCAATATTGTTGTTCTTCGGTGTCTTCGGGACCACGTTTGCGGCCAGGAACTCCTGCCTGCCGGTCTTGGCCAGATCGCCAAATAGAAGCACCTGAGTTTCCGTTCCCAGCAAGGATTGCGCCGCCGATTGAATATCTTCGGGAACTGCCGGCGCAGTGGGTTTTACAGCTTCAGCAGGTGCCGACGGCTCCGTCTTTGTGGCCGTGGGTTCCGGCCCGCAACCTACTAGCAGGCAAACGACCGCCAGCGAACTCGCGGAAAGTTTCAGAGTAGCTTTAGTCATGCGAGAAATTTGGCGGAGATTCTTCTTGAGGCTACCCCACGAAAGTAAGGACGGCTCCACGTCCCGCTCGTTAGCACCCAAGCGGCTACGGCCATCCCTTGTACGATCGGGCGTCGCTTTTTCCATGGTTGATCGGGGCATTAGAGGCTCGGCGCTGCCAGTGTGATTTCCACTACTCGTCCGGCATTTCCTTCTTGGCCCGGCGTGCAAAGTACGGTCATGACTTGCGGTACGTCTGGACCCGCCCAATCGAAGGCGTAGTAGGACAATTCTAACTTTTGCCCGCCTTTGGTGGAAGGACCCTGCGAGCCGGGTTGTCCATACAACGTGACCACGCGATCCGAAGGATCGCCAATGACCAGGCCATGACCCGTGCCCCAGTGGACACGATTCGACTCCACACGGCAATCCTTACGAGACTCGAGCCCTGGAAAATCGCTGTCTCTTGCCACCGTAACTTGTTGAATCCTACCCTCAGAGTCGGCAATCACCGACAACGTTTCGTGAGCGCACAAATCACGCCACAACTGGCTGGACCCGCTGTCTGCTGTTGATTCCGGCTTGGAGAACAGACGCTCGGCCTTTGTGATCCCGTCGCGTCCCGGGCGGAGACTTGCTAGTGTCAGTTCCGGGCTGTGGGCCGCGTTTGTATCGTCGTGGCTTTTCCTTACCAAAGCCCCCTTGGCCGCCGGATGCGCGGTGGACGTCTGCGCTTGTGCGGCAGAGGCGTCCCAGGCAAATGCAACTGCACTCACTAGGCAAACCAGCAGGGCGCTAGCGTTGCGCCGCGATGGCATCCAGACGTGCTTCAAAATTTTCTTCTCCCTCGGAAGACAGCTCGCTGCGCTCCACCGGCAGCGCGCTCTCGACCGCTTCCACCCAGCGGAACAGTTGCTGGATGTTTTCGCGCGTCTTGGCGTGATACTCCTTCAGGTTATTGGGCGCCGCCATCCATTGACGGAACGTATGCTCTACCGGATGGCCTGAGGAAGAAAATGGATTCGACGCCGCGCCCGGCGCCAGCAATCCCCCATGCCCCGTGAAAAAATGCTCGAAGCCCAGATCGGCGGAAAAGTGACCGACAGACGCGGCTAGGCCATCCTCGTAGTCGCGGCCGTGCATCGTCAGAATCAACGGTTGAGGTTCCAGCTTCCAGCTCACCGTGTCGACGTCAAACCGCCACAAATCCCACTGTGCAGAAACGATGTACGCCGTGTCCGCATTCAGATGCTGTGTGGCCAGCGCCGAAATTTCCGCCGGCCCGTAGCCTTGCGCCCGCAAATCCCACTCCGCCACCGACGACTCGCTTGAATCCACGGCCTGTACCACCATTTCGGTGAAGGCCGGTAGTCCGGGCTGATCCGGCTGCGCGGACGGCAAGTTCGAGACGGGTGCGGTCGTCAGAAACCGCGCGAACTCCGGGATCATCGTGGATTCAGAGAAATCGCGCGTCCACACGCGCAGGTAAGCATGGTTGGCCATGAAGGTTGAAACTCAACTCTAGTATACCGGCCAGCAGCCAGTGAGGCGACTCGCCTGCCGGCAGCATGCTAACGACGTGCGCGCGCCATGCGCTTGGCTGCCTCGGCTACCAGCGCTCCATTCCCATGTGCCGGCGTCCCATCCGGCAGCGTCAAAATATCCTCAAAGCCCACGCGTGTGTCATAGCCTCGCGCCGCCGCCTCATCGATCATCGGCCAGGCCATCTCGTTCAACCCATGAAACACAATCGGTAGGTTCACTCCCGCGCCTTGGAGCAATGCCAGAATCTCATCCAGCGTCTTCAACACTTGACTCACCGAAGGCTGCATCGGCTCAATCAATAATCGCAGGCACCGACTCGCCAACCCGCTGTTCACAAAGACTTTCGTCCCCGACAGATCCGACAGCCCTGCCTCAATGGGTACGTCCCGCGATAACAGCAGATCCGCCAGCGCTACCGCGCCGTCTTCGTTGAAGTTCACGGAAGCAAAATCAGGCAGCGTCGTCCACTGCGAGACCAGCTGATAACGCAAGGCGGTATTTCGCAAGATCCAGGCACCAGTACTGACCCCCACGGGTTCCGGAATCGCCTTGCGGATCGCTTTCAGTGATCTCTCAACGTGTTCGCTCGTCAAGCTTTCCTTCCCATCCGGCCCGCGAACATGAAAATGAATGCACGCCGCTCCCGCCGCGATCGCCTCTCTCGCCGACCCGGCAAGTTCTTCCGGAGTTATCGGGATGTTGGGATGCTCCGCGCGCGTACGTCCGCCGTTGAGAGCTGCCTTGATCATCGCGCTTCAATCACGGTTCGGACGGAGTGGTGCCCTTTGCAGGAATGTTCAGGTTCGAGGAAATTTCCTTGAGCCGCTCGCGCAGCGAATCGCCAATGTCGGCGAAGACCTTCGTGCACGTCTCGCGCAGTCGCTCTTCGGCGGAAACCGCGATTCTAGCGACCGCGTCACGCGACTGATGATCCAGCGAAGTCACTGTCGCCAGCATCCACTGGTTGGAAACATTGTCGAGCCGCTCGCGATATTGCTGTGCCGCCTGCTCTCCAAGCTTCGTATAGATATGGTACATCTCCGTCTGGTGCGCTTCCGTCATGGATTTCCATGACTTCAACAATGGCTCAAAGCCCGCCTGCACCCGCTGATTTGCATTGGCGACTCCAGCCTCAACAGCACCAGTCATCTCGCCCTGGAATCGCCGCAGGAAATCCTCCTGCTCGGCGCTGACCTTCTGCGTCAGGTCGGCATGCGCTGCATCCAGATGAAGGCGCGCCTCGACTGCCGATTTTTGCAGCTCGGAATCAAAAGCTTCCAGATCCTGTCGCGCGTGTCGCTGGATTTCGTCGATAAATGCTGCCGTGGTCGTCTCCGCGGCTTCGGTGAACAAACCGCGCACTCGATCGAACGAGTCACTCACCACTTCGGCCATCTGCGTCTGTGCGTAGCTGATGAAATTGCGGCTGGACTGATCCATCTCCCCGCTGAATTCGTTGGCCACCTCGCCGGCTTTTTCGCGCAGTTCGGCAGCGGTTTGCTCGCCAACTTTGTCCGCCAGCCCCTGAATCTGCGTCATCGCCTTCTTTTCATACCACTCCCCGGACTGAACCAGATCTTCAACCGCCTTGTGCTTCACCCCTTCGACCCGCCCCTCTAGGTCCGCAAGGCTTCGCGAAGTCACCGCATCAGCGGACTGCCGCAGCGATTCCTCAATTCCGCCCAGGTTCCCGCGGAATTGCGACAACGCCTCGGAGAATGCTTCATCAGTGGTCGCGCGGATGCGCTCCTGATGCATCGTAACCGCCGCATCCAGCAGCGAACGGCCACCCGCCAGGCGCTGCATCGCCTCGTCGGTCCTGTCGATGTGCGGCTGCACCAGCGATTCGACCTGCCGGCTGAATTGCGACACCGCTTGCTGACTGGATTGTTCAAATGCTCCGCGAATACGCGCAGTGATTTCCTCAAAAATCGATTCAGACCTGCGATGCAGCTCGTTGCGGTGCAGATTCAAAACATCATCAACCTGCGACTGAAAGCCGCTGAGCGCATGTTGTTGTACGGTTTCCAGCCGCGCCGAGAAATTCTCCAGTCGGCTGGAGGCCTCATTCGCCCGCGCCAGAGTGGCTTCCATTTGTGCGGCTTGCGCGTTCAGAGCGTCGCGGAGGCCCCCGGCGTGCCGTTCGGATTCATCCCGTGCGTGGGCCGCCGCTTGCCTTACGGTGTCGGCGTGGCGTTCGGCTTCCTGCTGGAGCTCTGACCGCAATCCGTTTGCCCGCTCATTCAGAACCCCTGCGGCGCGTTCGTGTGCTGCTGCAAAACTGTTGTCAACGGCAATCTGCCATCGCGTCTGTGCCGCCTCTAGTTCACCGCCGAGATGCGACTGCAACTGCTCCTGAGCCGAACTCACCGACGACGCAATCTGCTGTTGGGCCGCGTGCGCCGCTGCTTCGATCGTTTCGCGTTGCGCGCCCGCGGTTTCCTCTCGCTGCCGTGCAGCCTCTTCGATCTGTTTCTGTGCCGCTTCCACCCGTGAACCGATCTGCCCTTCCGTCTCTGCGGCCGCGGTGCGCAGGCGTGCTGAGGCCTCTTCGGCCTGCTGAACCAGCGTTCGAATCGCCTCGGACATTTCGGCAAGGTGTTGCTGATGCCCGGCTCGTTGCGCTTGTCCTTCCTCGAAAAGCTTTCCGGTGAGGCTGCGCGTCAATTCCTCGAACTGCGGCGCGAGCCGCCTCGGCAATTCTTCCTGCAGTAAGGCAGCGGCAGTTTCGTGCGCCGCCCGGCCGCGCGTGCTGGCCTCTTCCTGCACCTTCTCGATCGCGCTCAGCAATTCCTGCGCAAGCGTCGCGCGCGCCTCCGTCACCTGGCGATCCCATTGTTCGGCGGTAATCCGGCGTTCTGCGGCCACTGCCTGTGCAGCTGCTTCCCGCGCGGCGGCTTGAATTTGCTGCCGCGCCTCGGCCAGCAGTCGCGTCACGTGACGCGCCAACTGCAGCGATGCATCTGTGGTACTGGCCGGGGAGGGGAACACCCGCACATTGTCCGGGCTACTGCTTGGCGATGGCTCCGGCTCGCCAAGCGAGACATGAGACTCCGCTTCTGGCGCCGACGGCTGCGTCGGACTCGCAGCGGTTTGCTGCGCCAGCGGACTTCCGAGCAGCGCAGCGGGTGGCACCGACGGCATGCTGTACGGCGAAGTTGAAGGCCCTCCCATCGACTGCGCTTGCGATTTATCGGCTTCCACGAACCCGAACCAATCTTCAGGCGGAAATCCAATGCCCCACACGTTTCCTGGAGTCTCCAGCTCCAGAGCCACCTGAAACAGTTGCCGAACCGTTCGCGGTCTCTGAATCCATGCCACTCGGCCTCGTACCGTGTGCGCCGGCTGCTCCGAATCGGCATGGGGAATTTCCAGCTTCACCCACATATTTTTCAACACGTAGTGTTTCGATTGGTAGCGGCAGCCATGGCAATTCAAGATCAGCGAAGAAGTGCGCTCGACGAACGGTCGCCCCAGCGCGTCGACGCCGGTCACCTGCAGCGGCACCGCTTGGACGATGCGCGTGCTCCGACGCTTTCTCAGTTCGGACGGAGTGTTCACCGGCGTTTCCATCTGCCTCGTGTCGCCGGCCAGGTTGCTGCCAAGATCGTCCATGGAAAAAACCACCGTTTCTGATTTAGCGTTCGCAAGTCCCGATCATCTACGTCTTCTTCGCGTGTGTGGTGCTCGAAGCCCTGGTGTGTTGCGTTCCGCTGACGACCATCCAAATCTCTTTGGCCACCCAGACAGGGCCCACCAGCAGATATACCGGTCCCTGGAAAAAGGCCGGGTGATTACCCTCAATTCGGTGCCCCACCAGCAAAAGGACCCAGCCGCCCACGAAAAACCCGGTGCCCCAGAGCCACTTGGTCAGGATCGCAAGCACGATTCCGGCGAAGATCATGGGAATTCCAACACCGTGCAGCAGCTTGTTCCATCCGGAGGAATGCTCGTGATCGTACTGAGCCATATAGCTGGCCAAGCCCGGCATAGCGGAGCTCCTTAGGAAGGGGACTTTTCCTGCGGAAACTCACTTTATAACGAAACTGGGGAGCTTGGCTAGGGGCCGCCTGCAGCCCGTACGAGGTTTGTTACTAACCTGTGCGTAACTTCCAGGCTACAGATCGCGTCGGCCTTCCAAGGCCTTCAGCATGGTAATTTCGTCGGCATATTCCAGGTCCGCTCCAACCGGGATGCCTACCCCGATGCGTGTTACCCGCACGCCCAATGGCTTCAACAGCTTTGACATGTACACCGCCGTGGCTTCACCCTCCGCCGTAGGATTCGTGGCGATGATAATCTCCTCGACCGAGCCTTCCTTCAGCCGCTCGATCAGCGATTTGATCTTCAGTTGCTCCGGCCCGCGTCCTTGTAACGGCGACAGCGATCCGCCCAGCACGTGGTACATGCCGCTGAACGTCCGGGTTTTTTCGATCGCCAGGATGTTGTGGGCTTCTTCAACCACGCAGATGGTCTTCCGATTTCGCGTGGGCCCGACGCAATACAGGCACGGATCGGTGTCGGTGATGTTGTGGCACACCGAACACTCTCGAATCTTCTCTTTGGCGTCGCGAATGGCGTCAGCCAGCGCCAGGGCATCCTCGGGTGCTGCGCGCAGCAGATGGAACGCTAGCCGTTGCGCCGTTTTTTGTCCAATTCCCGGGAGGTGTTTCAGTTCATCGATAAGTCGTTCGACGGGCACCGCAAAATCAGGCATGCAGGATGTGTAGCATACCCTCGCGCCTCGCGCAAACTGGCCGGAGTAGGCGTAAATTTCGACCCGTCCACGGAAGGCCACGAACCGTCACGGGACTACCTGGCTTGCCGGTCAGGGCAGCCTACGAACTTGCCACTACCAGGTTGTTCTTAACCGAAAATACGTTCGGAACGCTGTTCGCCCGGATGCCGGCAAGATTCTTGTCCCCCTCGCTGTCCACCACGCCTTCCAGCGTAATGTTGCCATTCTTCACAATAATGTGGATCGACGGCACGGCTTGGAATCCGTAGCGCGACAACCCCGGATCTCCGTAAATCGTTCGATAAGCCGCACGGCGAGTCTGGTCATCCATCGGCGACACTGGCAGAACTTCGATCTGGTTGTCGACGCTGGATACCCCCTCGACCTTTTTCACCACATTTTCCGCATCGGACTTAAGCGTCGGCCGCACTACTTGCCCAACGAGAGTCACTTTGCTGCCTTCGATCTTGTAGGCGAGATTGTCAAACACCGAGTAGTACGGCAACAGAACGAGCTGGTGGCGCACTTCCTTCATCAAGTCCCCGCCCTTGGGCTCTTGCTTCTGGGGCGTGGCTCCCGCGTAATGGCCGCCAACCAACGCCCATGTGAGGGCGAACACTGTAAACAGGGTCCGGGTGTGTTTCCTCATGATAATCTCCTCAAATTTTGTGAGCCTAGGCATACTGCCGTTAGATACTCGATGCAACCGAAGGGGTTTCAGGCAGTCGCCTGCCAGCCGGATGCTAGCATAGTTAGTATGTCCTTCTAAGTGTTCCGTCACGAGCAGGCCCACTTGGGAGAAAACTTGAACCATGCTAGTGATAGCTCATCGCGGAGCCTCCGGCCATGCGCCGGAAAACACCCTTGCCGCTTTTAGGCGGGCGGTAGCCTTGGGCGCCTCGTTCATTGAAACGGACCTACATCTCTCCCGCGACGCTCACTTCGTCGCAATTCACGATGACACCGTCAACCGCACGACCAACGGCCAGGGCCACGTGCATGATTTGACGCTCACGGATCTCCGCCGCCTCGACGCAGGCTCCTGGTTTGGCAGCGAATTCTCCGGTGAGCGTATCCCCACGCTTGAGGAGATTCTCGAATTCGCAAAGAAGAATGATGTCGTTTTCTACTTGGAGCTGAAACCCACCGGGGCTTGGGGCGGAGAGCACGCGCTGATCGGGGCTCTGCGTGAAAGCGGAGAAATCGCTCGCACCATTGTGATTTCGTTCGATGCCGGAATCATCGCCGCTCTCCGCAAGATCGAACCTACATTGATGACGGGTCTGCTGTTTGAGGGCCAGATCGATCAACCGCTGGAACGTGCCGTCGAAGTCGGCGCCCGTCAGTTGGCTGTCCGTGGAGACTTGGTGACTCCCGCGCTGATCGCGGAGGCTCGCAAGCGAGATTTGCAAATCGTATGCTGGACCGTAAACCAACCGGCGCACATGCGCATGCTGATCGAAGCGGGAGTTGACGGTATCATGAGCGACTATCCCGATCGCCTAGTTGCCGCGCAACCAAAGCAACAGGCAAACTCCTGACCGCTGCCACGCCTACTGGTCACGATCCGACGCGCTGGTACAGCGCACCGAAATCGCGCACGGAGAGCTGCTCGGCGCGGGCATCGGGCCGCAGCTTCAGTCCCGACAGCGCTTTCTGAACGCGATCTCGCGGCGCCGAGGATTTCAGATTGTTCACCAGCGTCTTGCGTTTCTGCGAAAAACACGACTTAACGAACCCCAGAAACTCCTGCTTTTCCGCGGCGTCCATCGCCAACTGTTCTCCCGGAAAGCGCAGGGTCACCAGCGCCGAACTCACTTCAGGGGGAGGCAAGAACGCTCCTCGCGGAATGCGAAATACAAATTCCGGCCGCGAATAAAGCTGTGTGGCCACCGACAAATATCCGTACTCCTTGCTATCGGGCTTCGCCGCCAGGCGTTCCGCCACTTCCGTTTGTATAACGATATGCACTTCGTCGATGATGTCGGCGAAGCGAAAAAGATGATGCAGGATTGGCGAGGTAATGTAGTAAGGCAGGTTCCCATACACGTGTACGCGCCGTCCGCTCGCCAGCTTGGCGATGTCGGTCTTTAGCACGTCGCCCGAAACAATCGTCAGATTTGCGTACTGCTCGGTCAGATGCTGCAGTCGCCGTGCCACGTTGGAGTCGATCTCGATGGCGTAAACCGGCGTTCCAGTTGCGGCCAGGTGCGAGGTCATCTCCCCATGACCGGCGCCAATCTCAATCCAGCAAACGTCTTTTGCTTGATTTTTATCTGCGGGAGCTAATGAATGCGGTGAAACACGAATCGCCCGCGCGATTTGCTCGCGCCACGCAGGATCCCCGAGGAAATGTTGGCCGAGCCGTTGCCGAGCCATCGCGGCACAGTGTAGCAACTCGCTGGCCTCGCCTACGTTAGAACCTTCACAGTATCGACGAGAACGCCAACCAGACTCTGCGCCCCGCATAGCACGCCAAGAACACCAGCAACCACAGCGTGGGCGAAAGAACGAACAGAGCGACCAGGAAGTTCTCTGGCTGCGTTACCAGCGCCCGTCCCAGGCCGCTCTTGCTCGCAGGGATGAGTTTTAGTTGCACACTGATGCAACACAACGGTCAAAGGGAAGTTGCGCCATACCCTCCAAACCATTCCCGGATAGCGTAAAATAAGGTCAACTTGCGAATCCTGTTCATAGCCTCGGAAGGCTTGCCGTTCTCCAAAACCGGTGGTTTGGCGGACGTCATCGAAGGCTTTCCCAAAGCCCTGGTCGGACACGGCCATGAAGTCGCGGTCGTCCTGCCGCGCTACCGCGGCACCAAAGCGGATGCCGTCATCGTCCCCAGTGTCACTATTCCGATGGGGCCGCGCCTGCGTTTCCCCTCTATCGTGGGTGGCAGCGCCACCAGCGGCGTCCGCTATTTCTTCGTCGACGACCCCGAATATTTCGACCGCGATGGCCTTTACGGGGGACGCGGCGGCGACTACTCCGACAACGCCGAGCGTTACAGCGAGTTCTGCCGCGTCGCGTTGGAAATCGCCAAGAATTTCTGGCCGTGCGATATCCTGCACTGCCACGATTGGCAGACCGGTCTCATCCCGTTGTTCCTGCGCACCTCCTACGCTGCTGACGCCGCGCTCAAGCACCTCTCGGTCGTATTCACCATTCACAACATGGGATATCACGGCCAATTCGGCAGGGAAGTGCTTGATCGCGCGAATATCCCCGCTTCGACGTTCACTCCGGCGGGCATCGAATTCTATGGCAGTGTCAATTTCCTTAAAGCGGGCCTCGTTTATTCCGACTACTTGACCACCGTCAGCCGCAAATACGCGCAGGAAATCCAGACCCCTGAATTCGGATACGGTCTGGACGGCGTCATCCGCGCCCGCTCCGATCGCCTGGTCGGAATCATGAATGGCGTCGACTACACGCTTTGGAATCCCGAAAAAGACAAGCTCATTTCCGCCAAGTACTCCGCTGGGGACCTGACCGGTAAGCACGCTTGCAAGCAGCGGCTGCTGGAGCTGTTCCAAATCCCAGTCGAGCATCTCACCAAGCCGGTTATCGGCATCGTCTCGCGTTTTGCCGATCAAAAAGGCTTCGATCTCATCGCCGAGCGCGCCCACGAGCTGATGCAGGAAGACCTCGTGCTACTGGTGCTGGGGACCGGCGATCGTCGCTATGAGGATCTCTTCCGCTCGCTGGCTGCCGCCTATCCCGGTCGTGTCGGCGTAAAAATCGCCTACGACGAAGCCATCGCCCACAAAATCGAGGCCGGCTCGGACATGTTCCTGATGCCATCCCGCTATGAGCCCTGCGGCTTGAATCAGGTTTACAGTTTGAAGTATGGTACGGTGCCGATTGTGAGAGCCACCGGCGGGCTCGATGATACGATCGAGTCGTTCGACGTGGAGCAGGGCACGGGGAACGGCTTCAAGTTTGCCGAATATTCAGGTCGTGCGCTCGTGCAATGCGTCCGGCAGGCGCTTCAGTACTTCGCCGACGAACGCATCTGGAAGCGCATCCAGCTGAACGGCATGGCTCAGGATTTCTCGTGGAAAGCTTCCGCCGCCGAGTACTCCAGGCTGTACTCCCAGGCGCAGGCGCTTCATGGGCCCAGGCAGGGGGCTCGTATCCAAAAGCCTGTTGCAACATCTAATTAAGTCAATAGGAGAGAGATTGACGGCTGCCTTGCGGCAAGCCGTTGAGGACAAAGAACATGGCTGACAATAATATTTCGGCAGTTACAGACGGAAACTTCGAAGCAGAAGTTCTCACCGCCAGCAACACCCAGCCGGTGATGGTCGACTTCTGGGCGGAGTGGTGCCGTCCCTGCCACATGCTCGCGCCCACCGTGGCGGAAATCGCTCACGATTATGCGGGCAAGCTCAAGGTGATGAAGCTGAACGTTGACGAGGCGATGAATTCCGCCGGCCGCTACAACATCCGCGGCATCCCCACGATTCTCGTTTTCAAGAACGGACAGGTTGTCGAGCAGATCGTCGGGGCCGTACCGAAAGACCAGATCACCCGTGCCCTCGAGCGCCACGTCGCGCAGTAAGCGGCGCGAATGGGTGCGTAAAGTCCCGCCGATTAGGTGACTTCCGGCGGGTTGAACGTTGATACGGGATTACAAACAGGGCGTATCGTGGATGGAAACGATGCGCCCTGTTTGTGCGTCTGCACATCGTCACTGCGATTTCACCGAATGGAGCCCGTCATGATCGGTCGCCACATTGCTGCTACCGTATTGCTTCTGACTCTTGCAAGTTCGCTCGATGCGCAAACCAAGATCCAGACGTCGCCCTCGGCAGATTCGAATCCCGTGCGCTTCATCAATCCCCCCGGCCTCGTAAACAGTCCTGCCTACACGCATGTCGCCGAAATCACTGGCGGCCGCTTGATCCTGGTTTCAGGCCAAGTCGCACTCGACAAGGACGGCCACGTTGTCGGCAAGGGCGACATGCGTGCTCAAACAACGCGGGTCTTTGAGAATCTGAAAACCGCGCTCGATTCCGTTGGCGCAACGTTCAACGACGTGGTCAAGCTCAACAGCTTCCTGGTGAACATGCCCGACACGTTGGCCGCCTACCGCGAAGTCCGCGCAAAATATCTCGTCGGCAACAAGCATCAACCCACAAGCACTACGGTCGGCGTCGCTGCGTTGGTCAATCCCGATCTGCTGCTTGAGATGGAAGCCGAGGTAGTTCTGCCGGAGCGCAAGAAATGAGCGCCAAAGCCGCGGCAAAAACCGTCGCAACAAAGCCCGCCACCGCAATCATTCGCTGCCACTGGGCCGCCAACGAATTCAACATCCCTTATCACGATGAAGAGTGGGGCGTGCCGGTCCACGACGACCGTACCTGGTTTGAATTCTTAACGCTCGAAGGCGCCCAGGCTGGCCTCAGTTGGGACACCATCCTGCGCAAGCGCGCCCGCTATCGCGAGGTCTTCGACAATTTCGATCCCGCGAAAGTCGCCCGCTACGATGCAAAGAAAAAGCGCTCGTTGCTCGCTGATCCCGGCATCATCCGCAATCGCCTGAAAATTGAGTCCACCATCACCAACGCCCAGCTGTTCCTGAAGACGCAGGAAGAATTCGGCTCCTTCGACAACTACATCTGGCGCTTCGTCGACGGCAAGCCAAAACAAAACGCCTGGGCCGCTCACAAAAAAGTTCCCGCCAGCACCCGCGAATCCGACGCCCTGAGCAAAGACCTGCAAAAGCGCGGCTTCCGCTTCGTTGGCACCACCATCTGCTACGCCCTGATGCAAGCGACGGGCATGGTCAACGATCACGCCGTCACCTGCTTCCGCTACGGCCAACTTTCCCGTTAGAATTCCAGAATGCCGTTACTTTGCGAATCGATAGAGGAGCCATGCCCAGTCAAGCCACGCCCAAGGACGCCGAGCTCATCATGCAGTTGTACGATTTGCGCCGCGAGCCCGAGATGCGTAAGGCCCGCAACTGGTGGCTCACTCAGTTCTGGCCCGACAACGCCGATGACTTTATGAAAATCGCCATGAATCTGGGCGGCCAGGAAAATAACTGGATGCGGCAAGCCGCCAGCTACTGGAGCATGGCGGCGTCGTTCGTTCAGCATGGCATTATTAACGTCGACCTTTTCCTGCAGCCATCGGTCAGCGGCGAAATGTATTTCATCTTCGCCAAGCTGCATCCCTACCTTGCCGAAATTCGCCAAAAATTGGACGACCCGGAGATGTTTTCAAACGTCGAAAAGGTGATCAATAGCACCGAGTACGGTCGCAATCGTCTCCAGTTCACCCTGAAGCGCATCGCGATGGCGAAAGAGCGTCGAGCCGCGAACAAAGTGAACTGACGTTCACCCTAGTCAGTTGTGGATCGCCCTTTAAGTCTAGTGTCCTTGCGCGAGAACCGCAGAGCGCTTACGATAGCAGTTCGGCAATTTTCTTCGATCGTGATTCCCATGTAAGTTGCAAAGAGTAGCGGCGGCAAGTTGCACGGGTGCGGTCACGGAGACTTCGCGAATGAAATCGGTCGTCGTAGTCGGCGCACAGTGGGGTGACGAGGGCAAAGGCAAGGTCGTCGACTACCTCGCCGGCTCATTTGATTACATCGCGCGCGTCGCCGGAGGCCACAATGCCGGCCACACCGTCATCATCGGCAAAGAAAAGTACGTCCTTCAGCTCATCCCTTGTGGCATCCTGCGTCCCAAGCAGCACGCCGTCATTGGTACGGGCGTGGTCATTGACCCCGCCGCGCTTGTCAACGAAATCGAAATGCTCGCCAAGGTTGGCATCGATGTCCAAGGCCGCCTGCACATCAGCAATCGTGCCCATCTCATCTTTCCGTACCATCGCGAACTCGACAAGGCCGCCGAAACGGCGCGTGGTGCCAACAAAATCGGCACGACTTCGCGCGGTATCGGCCCGGCCTACGAAGACAAGATGGCTCGTCGCGGCCTGCGCACCTGTGATCTCCTCGATCCCGCGCTC
Source organism: Candidatus Eiseniibacteriota bacterium (assembly GCA_035607215.1). GTDB lineage: Bacteria > Acidobacteriota > Terriglobia > Acidiferrales > UBA7541 > Acidiferrum. The sequence continues at coordinate 1,948 of DATNCJ010000036.1, read as the reverse complement.
TTCCGTGAAAAAGCCGCTCGCGTAGTCGCGGAAAAGAATCGCCTCGCGAAGGGCGCCTATGGTGCCGATATCGACTTCTCTCACGAAGTCGACGAGACCCTGCAATTCGGCGAAAAAATCCGTCCGTACATCTGCGATACCGCCGAACTCGTCAACCACGCCCTCGATGAAGGCAAGTCCATCCTCTTCGAAGGCGCGCAGGGCACCATGCTCGACATCGACCACGGCACTTATCCCTACGTCACCTCCTCCAGCGCCACATCCGGCGGCGCCACCATGGGCACCGGCGTTCCCCCGACCCGCATCAAGCACGTCCTCGGCATCTCCAAGGCTTACACCACGCGCGTCGGCGGTGGCCCGTTTCCCACCGAAATGCCCGACCTCGACGCCCAGGAAGTCCGCGAGCGCGGCAAGGAATTCGGCGCCGTCACCGGACGCCCCCGGCGTTGCGGCTGGCTAGATCTCGCGCTCCTTCGCTACGCCAAAATGATCAACGGCATCGACTCGCTGGTTGTCACCAAGCTCGACGTCTTCGACACCCAACGCGAAATCCAGGTCTGCATCGGCTACAAATACAAAGGCAAGACCCTCCAGGAAATGCCCGCACTCTCCGAGGAATACGAAAAGGTCACGCCTGAATACAAAACACTCCCCGGCTGGTGCCAGTCTACCTATGGTGAAACGGACGCCGGTAAACTTCCCAAAGCCGCCGTCGACTACCTCCGTTTCATCAGCGATTTTCTGCAACTGGAAATCGGCATGATCTCTACAGGCCCGGAGCGCGACGCCACCATCGTCCAGGAAGGTACGCTGTTCTCCAGTTGGCTGTAAGCCGGCGCCGCGCGTTATGTAGGCAGCGGGGCCGAAGCCCGACGTTTTATCGTTGATGCTCACCTACGATCAAGCCCGCCAAACCGTGATCGATCGCGTAACTGCCTCTCCGCGCCGTTCACACTCGATTTCCACCAACATCGCTGATGCCCTCGGCTTCGTCCTCGCGCAGGAAATCACCGCCGACCGCGACTACCCGCCCTTCAATCGCTCCACCCGCGATGGCTATGCCGTTCGCGCCTCGGATGCCCACAGCGGCGCCACGCTCCGTTGCGTCGGCGAAATCAAAGCCGGTGACACCGTCTCCACTCCGCTCGCCCCGCAAACCTGCATTCAGATCATGACCGGCGCTGGCGTCCCCGGCGGTGCCGACGCCGTCGTGATGATCGAGCACAGCGAACGCACGGCCGATCTGGTGACCTTCACCCGTGACCCCCGCCCCGGACAAAACATCGTGCCGCACGGCTCAGAAGCCGCCTCCGGCCAAAACGTGCTTGCTCCGGGCACGCGCCTCGGCTACGCCGAACTCGCGATTGCGGCGCAAGTTGGTGCCGCTGAATTGCGCTGTTTCGCCAAGCCTCGCGTCGCCATCCTGTCCACCGGCGACGAAGTCGTCCCCATCGACGCCCACCCGGGCACATTCCAGATCCGCAATTCCAACAGTGTCTCCCTCGCCGCACAAGTTCGCCTCTCCGGCGGCGAGCCCGTTCCACTCGGCAACGCCCCCGACAAGATCGAGGAACTCGGTGCCAAAATCGAGCGCGGCCTCCAAGAGGACATCCTGGTCCTCTCCGGCGGCGTCTCTATGGGCAAGTACGACCTCGTCGAATCCGTCTTGAAAGCCCTGGGCGCCGAATTCTTCTTCGACGCCGTCGCCATCCGCCCCGGCAAACCTGCGGTCTTTGCGCGCTGCCAAAATTCCTCCGTCTTCGGTCTCCCCGGCAATCCCGTCTCCACCATGGTCACCTTTGAACTCTTCGTCACTCCAGCAGTCGACATTCTCAGCGGAGCTGCGCCTCGCCCCCTCCCGCTTCTCCAAGCCCATCTCGCCGAGCCAATGACCGAAAAGCCCGGCCTCACCCATTTCCTCCCCGCGAAACTCGAATGGCCCGCCGGC
>DATNCJ010000017.1:0-96141 GCA_035607215.1 Candidatus Eiseniibacteriota bacterium | reverse complement strand
GGCGCGCACATTGGGCCGGCGGCAATCAACCGGAATGATGTGAACGCCTACGTCGAGGACACATGGAAAATCAATCCGCACTGGACGCTCGATTATGGGCTGCGATACGAGCTCTACACGCCGATTTCGGAGCGGGCGCGGCGGACGTCGAGCTTTCTGAATTCGTTCCCACCCGCTGGCGTTGGGCAGCAATATTTGATCAATCCGCAGCCTACTTATCAGACCAATTGGAACGGCTGGGGGCCCCGTGTGCAAGTGGACTGGAATGCGCCGCAGGCAGTGCATGTGCACATGGGCGGAGCAATCACGGTGATTCCGCCGAACATCTGGCAAGACAACCTTCTGACAGGGTCAACACCTTACGTTGTTTATCCACGTGTTAACGCGGCGCAAAACGGGGAGATCTCGTACGGGTTCCAAATCACACCGAACGAATTGCCCCAGGTTTATAACACCGCTGGCGTGAACGTGTTGGCCAGTGGCGATCCGAAAAAAGTGCCGGCGAACACGGCGATGGACGTAAATCGATACCAGCAAGATTTGGCAGCGCTGGCGCCGAGTAATCAGCTCTCGCTGCTGAGTCTGTCCGGGATCGACCGGCGCTTCGGCAATGCCTACCTGCAAACTTGGACGCTGGGGTTGGAACGGGCTTTCGGCGGCCTCACGGCTGATGTCGCGTATGTGGGAACATCGGCGTTTCGAGTTCCCAGAATGTCATACCCGAACGCGTATCCCGGAGCGGACTCGGAATTTGCTCGGTTTACAAACTTCGACAGCAGCGGAGCGGTGACGGGAGGTTTCGGATTCGAGTCCGTGATGACGGCAACGTCGCACTCATCGTACAACGCGCTCCAGACTTCATTGTCGGGAAATGTTGGGCACGGCGGTCCGTCATTGCAAGCAGGCTACACTTGGGGCAAGTCACTGGATGATGTCAGCGGCATCCTAGGAGGAACAGGATCCACCGGCGCCGTAACGCTGTTCAGCCCACAAGACCCTTTCAATACGCAAGCCGAGAGGGGGCCGTCGAGCTTTGACGTGACCCACGCCTTCACGTTGAGCGCGGCCCAGGATTTACATTTTGAGCATTTAGGACTTCAGCCGGAGCGAACCCAGTTGTTGACGAAGGGCTGGGAGTTTCTGAGCATCTCAACGATTACGAGCGGTTCGCCGTTTACGGTGTACTCGGGAATCCAGCAGACGGGGGCGGGGACAATTGGTGCGGACCGACCGGACCAGATCGGAATACTGGACCTCTCGAGCGCTGGCAGCTCAACCCGATCGCGCGCCGATTATTTTGGGCGGGGCGCAAACAACACAAGTTTCTTTTCCATTCCCATCGGTATCCGGGGCGGGACCGGACCAAACTCCGGGCGCTTTGGAACGCTCGGCCGTAATACATTTCGCGGCCCGGCATATTATGATTTCGATTTTGCGCTCATGAAGACGACTCCGATTGGCCACCGGGAAAATGGCTTGGAGCGAGTGGATCTGCAATTCCGCGGGGAGTTCTTTAATCTGTTTAATATCGTCAACATGGGACTACCTGCCAATATCATCGAGGGTACAGGATTTGGCATGGTAAGCAAGACGGCGGGAACTTCGCGGCAAGTTCAGTTTTCGCTGAAGCTCATCTACTGAGGCGCGTCAAGCAGTGACTCAGGTTTGCGGGACGATATGTTACGAAAGTGACCCCTCGCCGCTAGCTAAGCCGGATAGATCGTGAGAAACGGGCTAAGCAAAAAATCATTCCGGACAGAAGTCAGCTTGTAGGAAGTTTCACCACATAGGTAGACGCGCTTGTATTGACTCGTCTGGCCAACTTCCGGTTGGTGGACGATATGACCTTGGTTGCCCGCCCGAAGACCCAGCCATTCACCCCGCGGCGGGTTAATGATGGGCTTGCCTCCAGGCTTCCATTCTCCAGAACGGATACCCTGAGAGGCGGGCTGATCCTACAAAGAACAGCAAGCCGATGAGAACAACTCCTGGTACGATGACCCAGCGACCCTCCACGCAGTCTATTCCGGCATCCAGAAGCTGAATGAATGCACTGAGCAGCATCAGCGTGTTCAGCGTTCCCTTGGCTCGTAAGCTCATCGCCGCGAGGAGCATAATGGCGAGCCCTAAGTTGCGCGATGCAAGGTAGCCCGCATATATATCAACGGCCGCATTGATCTCGTCGTGAGGAGACACCAGCAGCGCCGGATGCAAAAGCGCCAAGAGCGCCCCTGTGATCATAAGAAGTGCGCCTAGAAAGACCATCGTTCTCAGCCACCAGGGAAGCGCTGCGCTCCCGCTCCATGACGGACGACTACTTGATGGAATGTCGTTATCACCGCTCTCAGATTCAGACATGCCAACGCTGCATTTCAGCAGCACGCTCGTTTGCCGGGTGCCCGTTTGATCATGGTTACGCGACCTGGGGCCACTAAGTTACCTTTGGCGATGCGATTTCCTAGCTAAGGCCAAAATTCGACTACAAGTTGGCCTGGTTTGAACGGCTCATAGTCCATGCCCGCGACCTCATGGCGAGCGGTGCGCCGGTGATCTTGGCCGGCGATTACAATGTGGTGCCGACTCCGAAGGACATCTATCCAACTCGATCACTAGATAACAACGCGTTGATCCAACCTGAGAGCCGTAAAGCTTTTGCGCGTTTACTCGGTCAAGGATGGACCGACGGATTGCGGACGCTGTATCCAGACGGACCGCTCTGGACATTCTAGGACTACAAATTTGAACGTTGGTCGAAGGATAAGGGCATGTGACTTGATCACTTTCTGCTTTCGCCGAAGGCATCAGAACGTCTTGTGGACGGTGGTGTAGATCGATGGGCGCGTGCAGAGACAAACGCTAGCGATCATGCGCCCACATGGATAACACTCGATCCCTAGTGGAGCCGTAATTGTTGGTTCTTAACTGGAAGCGTCGCGAGAGCATCATCTGCTGAACATTTGCTGAACAATAGAGCGCAAATGGGGCCTGTTGAAAGCAAATAGAAAGGTCGTAACGCTAACAAAATAAACAAAAAGAGGTCTGTGCGAACAGGTCAGGGTGAATTAGCAAACCGCTGCAACTGAGAAGGCCTCAGATCACTGTACAAAACCCAAGACCAACTTAGCCAGGCCGATCTGATGGCTTAATCCGCTCAATCACGTGTGGAGATTGTCGACTCGCCAGGGTTGTGTTGATCGGACCTGGGCTGACCACGTTAGAGCGGATACGACGGTCCTTCAGATCTGTAGTCCAGGTTCGCACGAAAGATCGGATTGCAGCTTTACTCGCGGCGTAGACACCGAAAGCGGCAGTGCCCTTAACACTCGCGACAGAGCCGTTGAGAATGATGGAGCCACCATCATTCAGTAGCGGTAAGGCCTTTTGCACCGTGAACAGCGTTCCCCTCACATTGATGGTTGAATAGTTTGTCGAAATGCTCCTCGGTGATGGCCCCAAAGGGAACAAATTCGCCAGCGCCGGCGTTGGCGAAAACAATATCGATTCGCCCCTTCGCGTTAGAGACGGTCTCGTAGAGACGATCAAGGTCAGCCAGTTTGGCAACGTCTCCCTGAATGCCGGAAACGTTGCTGCCGATTGTCTTCACGGCATCGTCGAGTTCTTTCTGGCGGCGGCCCGTGATGAAGACATACGCACCCTCTTTGACAAAAAGCTTTGCCGTAGCTAACCCAATCCCTTCTGTGCCACCGGTGATGACAGCGACCTTGCCTTCGAGCCTTTTAGGCATTGTTTTCCCCTGTTTCTGCCGAGTTCTGATGGGCGTCGAGCCACTTCCGAATATTCGAGACGGTATCCTCGTAGAACGTCTCGTAAAGATCATGCGATACGTATCCGATATGCGGCGTCGCGAGTACGTTGTCGAGGGTCCGAAAGGGGTGAGACGCAGGCAGCGGCTCAATGTCGAATGCGTCGATCGCCGCGCCGGCGATTTGCTTGTTCTTCAACACGCTGATCAAAGCTTGCTCGTCGACGATCGGCCCGCGCGACGCGTTGATCAACCAGGCTGTTGGCTTCATTCTCTCCAGCTCCGCGGTTCCCACCAGGCCGCGCGTACGGCTGCTCAACACCAAATGGATCGTCAGGATGTCGGCCCGCTCGAACAGCTGGTCCTTGGAAACTAGGATTGCGCACGCTGCTTTGGCGGCCTCGGGCGTCATGTTCTGGCTCCAGGCAATCAAATTCATTCCGAAAACGCTCCCGACCCGCGCGACCTCTGATCCAACCCGCCCAAGTCCCAGAACGCCCAGGGTCTTTCCACGCAGATCCGTGCCCACTCTTTGCTGCCAGCCGCCGGATCGGACGGAGTTGCTCTCCGTCACGATGTGTCGCGCGGAGGCTAGGATCAGCGCCCAGGTAAATTCGATCGTCGGGTCCGACCTATACCCCGTGTGAACCACTGCGATCCCATGCTCGCTCGCAGCGGGGACATCGATCGACGCGTTTCCAGATCCGGTCGAGGCAATGAGCTTGAGATTGGGAAGGTGCTCAATGACGTTGCGGGGCAACGGGGACCGCTCGCGCATGACGCAAACGACATCAAAAGGCAGCAACCTCTCAATCACGGCGTCCCGATCGGCAAGGTGGTCCTGAAATACGGCGATGTCCGCTCGATCGCGGAGCACCGACCAATCGGCGCTCTCAAGCGCCACATTTTGGTAATCGTCCAGAACAGCGATCTTGTACTTCTTCATTGGCATCCATCCCGCGGCGATTCGTTCGAGTGTCTGTCAGGGTTTAACATTAGCCTTCGCGCCCCGTTCGATTGCCAAGAGCAGGTCGGAGGATGGGAATTTTTCCTTCATAGTATTAATAAGGCTATCCACATCTTTGGCTGTTTTGAGTTCTTCTTCAAAAACCAATAAATAGTTTTCCGTAAAATCTAGGGCCGTACTCGCGTCAAGGGGAGCTCCAACCTTGCTATGTCCAGGAATAACAACCGAAGGTTTTAGTGCACGGATTCTCTGTAATGAGTTCAACCATTTCCCTCTGGCCTTACTGTCTGTTTCTGCGGTGTAGACGTGCATGTCATTGAACAAGACATCGCCAGCAATGAGAATTCCCTGTCCAGGAATCCAAAGCATCGTGTTTTCATCGGTGTCGCCTCGGATGTTCTTAAGGACCTCTATTTTTGAGCTTTCAAATTTAATAACGTTGCCGTCGAATTTTTCGATAGCAACAACGTGAGAGGCTGCACCTGAGCCCAAGATCTTTTGCCATTTATCTATTTTCTCTTGGTAGACATTATTGATTCGATCCACTACGGCAGAGTTCGCAATAATCTTCACCCTGGGGTATGCCTCCTTAAAGACCTCCAAACCGAGGAAATGGTCGGCATGTTCGTGGGTGATGTAGATAATAGACAGCGGCTTTTTAGTCGCGTTGATTTCCTGGAGCACTTTTTCAGCGCTGTTTTTTGTCAGCTGCGCGTCGACCAGCATCACTTCATGTTCTCCCTCGATAATCACGGAGTTCGTCCAAAACTGATCGTCGAGGGAGGTGAACACCTTGATTGAAAAATCGTGCCGATCACCCGCGAATGCCGATGGACGCGAAATCAGAAATAAGAGACTGATCACCGCCGTACTCCGCAGCATTACTGCTTCTCATCCCATCGATCGGTAAATACCACAGGCACCCAGCTATACCCAGTCCCGTCCTTGCGCACACGACCAAGGGCAGGAAATGGCATATGCGGCCCCGCGATCAAAACATCCTCGCGCGCGAGCTTAGGCAGCAATTGAAGCCGCGTCGCGGCAGCCGCATTCTGGTCGATGTCGAAAACCGCGGTCACCTCGGGATGCTGCAGCTGGACGCGCTGTGCATGGATGGTGTCCCCCCAAAACAGGACTTTTTGTCCCTTTGACGAAAACTCATAGGCGGTATGCCCAGGCGTATGACCGGGCAGCGGGACGAGTTGCATGCCCTCGATGATTGGTTCGGAGCCACTAAATGCGTGCCACTTACCGGCTTTGATGTACGGCGCTGCGATGGCTTGCGCACTCTGGAAGAATGGTTGCGCATCCTTCGGCGCCTTAGCAGCGATTTCCGGTGACAACCAAAAGTCGCTTTCGGCCTTCGCAAAGTAAACATCGGCATTTGGAAAGACGCGCTTTCCTTCCTGAGTGGTTAGTCCGCCGACGTGATCGGAATGGAGGTGCGTGATCAAAACGATGTCGATTTCTTCTGGAGTGTAGCCAGCGCTACGGAGGCTGCTCTCCAGACGCCCGAGTGCTCCCCCACCCCACCAGGTGCCGGCACCCGCATCGACGAGGATTCGTTGCTTGCCGGTGTTGACCAGGAAGCCCTCATCGGAAACATCCAGCAAGCGGGGATCTTCGCGAAGCGCCTCTAGAACACCGTCCATCGTCGCCTTCGTTCCGTTCAGCCAGTGCGCATCGAATACGCCGTGACCATCGAATAGGGCGGTCACTTCGAGGTCCCCGACTTTCAGTCGGTAGAAGCCCGGCACCTGATCGTGACGCTGGGGTGGGGCAGCCAGAGATGTGGTCGGAGTGGCGACCAAGATCGTCAGCGCTGCCAGAAGAGCGACGGCGAAGCGGATCGAATTTCTATTGAGCACGTTTCTCGTCGCCTGGGGGGAGAGTTCCACTGCTTTGTCTATGCTTTTCATTGGCGTAGATCCCTCTTGTGAATTTTAATTTGGCTCGGGTATTGCATTTGGGCTTTTGCAAGCGGACCGACCGAGCGATCCGCATTCCCCGAATCTGGTTGCATGATGCAACCAGTGATAGGATGCCCGAATCCGGTATAATGGTGCAACCAGATTTTATGGCGATTAACTACGAGGAGCTATGCGACACAAATCCTTCAAAGCCAACCGCTGCCCCGTGGCACGCTCGCTCGATACCATCGGCGAATGGTGGTCTCTGCTTATCGTTCGTGATGCCCTTGTCGGAATACGACGCTTCTCCGATTTTCAGAAGAGTTTGGGGTTGGCAAAGAACGTCCTGAGCACGCGCCTCAAGAAGTTGGTTGCGTGCGGAATCATGGAACAGGTGCCGGCTTCGGACGGCAGTGCCTACCGGGAATATGCCCTAACCCAAAAAGGCCGGGAGTTGTTCCCGGTCATCGTTGCTTTGCGCCAGTGGGGTGAAAGTTATCTCTTCTCCCGCGGCGAGAAACGTCTTCAGGTTCTGGACAAACGCACAGGAAAACCCTTTCGAGTGGAAGTGCAAAACGGGAAAGGGAAAATCCTTACGGCGAACGATCTGGAACTAGTTACGGTTATGAATTGAACGCAGGTTTCCAGCGTCCAACCTCCTCCTAACGCGCGAAAGAAAGGCTTCGCAATGCACAACGCGATGCACAACAGCGTTGTCTAAGATGCACTTGCGGTGCCGTCCTTGCTATCGCATGTCGCTGAAAGTACGTGTAACCCCTAACTGTCACGGCAGCGGTCTAACTGGTCGTGTGAATCAGTACCGCTAAACGCGCTCGCATTGACTCGTCTGGCCAGGAATGAATTCCGGTTGGCACGCAACATAGGAGGAACAGATCATTTCCCGCAAGCTTTATCGGGACTTTGCCGCCTTGGGCTGCGATAAGTTCCGAGTCTGAGCCTGCACCGGAGCCAATTCGATATCGCACGTATGATGAATTTTCCGCTCGCTATTGGAAATAATGCGAGGGCTGCCATAGGTGCCTACAGCAACCCTCGCTGGTCGAGTCGCGCTTGTGGAGGAGACAGCAGGAGCCGTTGAGCGAAAGGAGGTTTTCTACGACTTCTGCTCCCTCTAGGTTCGCAAGACTATCCTCGACATGGACAGATTTTAATACTGTCAAAACCGACAGGCAGCCCTTGGCCTAGTTTGCGAGTCAATCCAGTGGACCTTGACGACGCGAATAGTTAAAAAAACGAGGGCTGCCATGGAGCTTTACGGCAACCCCCGCTAGTCGCGTCGTGTGAGGGCACAAAAACTAGCGTCTGCTAGCGTCAAAATCAATACAGCTATTGCTTCTGTAATTCTTAGAAAAATCTAGCTAGGACCCTTCAGGGTGAAACCTTATTGGCTGACCGCCTTAAATGGCGGCGTAAACATATTCAAATTGATGGCAGGAGCCACGGGCACTGCCTCCGCTCGAACGGAGGTGCTCCAGCGCGCAACGTCTCCCGGCACAGAACGGGGATCCGACGAGGGAAGCGGGGAGCACGAAGGACAATGGCAAACCGATCGACGCGAGGAGGCGTCGAACGGGAAGGCCCTGTCTGATCTACCGGCCTTGAAGCCGTACTGGGGAAAACCCGCCGTACGGAATTTTAGGGAGGGCAATGGAAACGTCGGTATCATGCGAAGCCCGCTACGCGCCTTTGCCCTACCCGACCAATCATTGAGACCGCCGCGTCAACCAGGCATCACCGTTCGACGCTGGCACTTTTTTGTCGCTGCGCGTAGGATCCTTTTTGCGCACGACACCGACCAAGCGAGTCAAATTCAGCGGGCCATTGAACATGCAATCCGTAGGCAAGTTAACGATAGGTGACTTGAGCGACGAGCGAGACAACGCCCGCACAAAGAGATATGGTCGCGCGATCAGGCCCGGAGCAGCGCTCAAGCTGTTAGTTCGGTCCTGCGGAGTGCTCATCGCTCTGGCAAGCATCGCGGCCATATCGCTGGTGGGCGTGCTTTCGTTCGCATGCGACGCCGTGGCTAGGCTTCTGGGGCGAGTGCGTCTGTTACGCGACGCGTATCAATTCTTCTCTCGGGCGTACGGCAAGTTCCTCGACCAGCTGGGCCAAGAAGTTCTGCGCGACTCCCGGGACGTCCCCGCATTAAGAATCATGGTTTCCGTCACTCTTACAGCGATTCCAGTTTTTGGGATCCAGCTCTTCTTGGGCAAACCTCGGCTCGTGCTGGCCATCGTTTTTTATCTTTCGCTCTGCGGGCCCAAGTTTCAGCGGTCTGTCAGGATGTTCAGTGCTAAACACTTGGAGGCGCACCGCGCGCGAGGGTACTTCTCGGGGAAATACGAAAAACTCTTCGGCCGCTACGTCGAATTCTTTCTCGGATATCTGTATGGTGACCTTCCAGAATTGGGTCGCACCGTCCACGTCTGCCTGCACCATAGAGAGAACGGAGGATCCGACGATAATGCCATCTCCAGCGGCTACGATCGGACCAACCGCGTGCATTTCCTTTGGTATCTCGCGGACAACATTTGGACAGCCCTGGGGATTGTTCCTTTCGCCTACTTTAAAGAGAGAGGCGACGTAAAGAACCAGAGACGCGTGTTCTGGGGAATCGTGCGTTACTTCATCTATTTCGGAGCTATCTTTATTTACGATTGGAGAATTGGGATCCTGTTCGTGCTAGTTCCTCTTCTCTGCATGAACTTCATCATGGCCATCACCTCATGGGTTCAGCACGCCTTCTGTGACCCCGACAATCCCGAGGATTATTTTGCAAGTACGGTGACCATTTTCGATGACGTGAACTTCATGAACGAAGGATACCACCTCTGTCATCACCACCGATCTGGGCTGCACTGGACCGAAATGCCGGCGCATCTGGAGCGGATTCGCGACAAGATGAGACAGTCGGGTTCCCTGGTCTTTCGGGACCTGGATTTTATGCAGCTTTTCATTGAGTTGACCCTCCTTCGCCGAATGGACGTGCTCGCCGAGAAACTCGTGCCCTGGGAGCCTATGAATCACGAAGAGAGGTTGGCTTTGCTGGCGAACAGGACGAAGCCGGCGAGAGCGATTTCGGCTTGACGCCCGCGGCGATCGGCAACAGGAAGATTCCAGCCGCACTAGGGGCGGGATACTCGGATTTGATCCGCTGGACGTGTAGTCGCATGACCGAAAAGTGCCTTTTTTGCCGGAATCCACACATTATAAAAGGGCGCCCCTTTTTGGAGTAGGGTTTTGAGTGTTCGGCTCGAACCCCTCCAGAAAGGAGCACCTTGTCTATGGATAGCGTGAAGTATATCGGTATGGATGTGCACAAGGAAACGATCTCCATCGCGGTTCGAAATTTCTCTGGCAAGCTGGTGATGGAATGGATCATCGAAGCCAAGGCCAGCAACCATTCTACAGTTTTCCAAGGGCTAAGCGGCAGCCTGCAGGTCACTTTTGAAGAAGGCACTTGGGCTGCCTGGTTGTATGACCTGTTGAAGCCCCACGTCACCGAGCTGGTGGTGTGTAATCCCCGCCGGAATGCTCTGTTGAAAGAAGGCAGCAAGAGTGATCGCATCGATGCCAAGAAATTGGGGGAGCTGCTTCGCATGGGATCGCTTTCCGCGGTCTACCATGGAGAGCACGGCCTGCGTATGTTGAAGGAATTGTCCCGCAGTTATTTGACGATTAGCAAGGATCTCGGGCGGGTTATGAATCGACTCAAGGAATTGTATCGGAGCTGGGCCATTCCCTGTGCCGGTACCCAAGTCTACGCTCCGCGCCACCGTTCGGAATGGTTGAGCAAGATCCGGGAAGCCGGGGTGTGCCGGCGGGCGGAGCTTTACTACCAACAACTGGACGCGCTGCGGTTTTTGCCAGCAAGCCCGGAAAGAGTTGCTGGCCGAGGCTAGCAAGCATAGCGCCACGAAGTTGCTACGCCAGATTCCTGGTATTGGTTCGCTTCGGGCAGCTCACTTCCATCTTAGGGATCATCCTTGGCGGTAGCCGTCGGGTTCTTGAGACGCTTGGTTCGAGGGCGAGTATCCACCGGAAAAGTCAGGCCACCGTGTTGTTCAAACACGAGAGTCTCCGATTCCACCCTATGCCCCCTCGGATAACCAAAGAAAGTCATAGACCACGAGTCTCCGATAGGACCATGAGTTACCGCTTATCTGAGCGGATAACCGTTACACTTGTTTTAGTTTCAAGAAACGCATGGCGTCGTCACCACAGTAAAATGGAACCACAGCTGGGAGGAAGAGTCTCACCGTTTCGTGTGACGAAACCAAGCAACGACTTCCTGAGGAAGACCACTCGTCGATCGCGCGTGCCCGTTCAAACGATGGGGCTGAATGCCGAGACAAAAAAGTGTCGGCACCGAGCCGACGGCAAGTTCTGTCTCTTGAGATTTCCTTTTGAATCGATCTGTCCGGCTGTACTCAATCAGAACCACACAGGTAGGGGTTTCGCTCGAATCAACGCTTACGAACGAACGCAAGCTGTCGAGACCCCTGCAAGTAGGCTTCCAGCTGGTGTTGCGTCGACCCGTCGTGACCGCCCTGAGAAATGGACAGTAATGCTTTGATCGATACCCATCGCCCGTTCCAGACTTACAGACCGTTTTGCCCTTATAATTACGCTGCGGTTCCTGAACAAACAGTCCGACCATTTCAATTGGTTCTCCGTTCCGACAGGGCTCACCGGCGTACAAGTCAGGTAACATCACGACCGCAATTGCCTTGCAATCCGCACCACTGTGCGACATGCTCCACCGCAATGGAAGTTGCAGGTGCGAAAGTTCCGGCTCTGCGCGGCTTCCCGTCGATCGGCCGGCTCATCGGCTAGAGCATGTCCAGCTTTATCGAAAGTGCGACCGTCCTTTCGTATAGGTTCGAACAGGAGACATTCTATGAGATTTAACGCCTATCTCCGCTTGGCTGGACTCATCGCGGCATTTTTGATTTTCCCCGCCCTTGCTGCGGCGCAGGATTCCATCAAGTGCGAATCCAACGACGGCCGGCGCAATTATTGCGGCAGCTACGACTATCGGCAGGTGCGCCTCGAAAGGCAGATCAGCGGATCGCCCTGCATAAATGGACGGACTTGGGGAGTGGATGGGCAAGGGCTATGGGTAGACAACGGGTGCCGTGCCTATTTCAGCGTGCGAGGTCGTTCCCACGGTGACCGAAACTATGATGACGATACTTACGGCAACCACGACTCTGTCAAATGCGAATCCAATGACGGTCGACGCAATTACTGCGGCAACTATGATTACCAGCGCGTTCGACTCGAGCGACAAATCAGTGAATCACCTTGCGTAAACGGGCGGTCCTGGGGAGTGGATGACCGCGGGCTGTGGGTCGATAACGGCTGCCGCGCCTACTTCACTGTGGGAGGGCGCTCGCGGTCGGGCGGATACCGCGAGAACGGCGACCATGGCGGCGCTTACAGTGGCTACAGCAATAACGGCTGGTGGGATCCTGATCCAAACGACTCGTGGCCCCCGCGCGGCGACTGGCGCGGAGGCAAGTGGTCATCCGGCGGAGCCTGCTTTTACCAGGACCGTGAGTTCCGGGGCAGCTTTTTCTGCATGCGTCGCGGAGAACAGCGCGAGGAGCTGGGAGGATACGGAGACCAGATTTCTTCGATCCGCACGTTTGGAGGCGCCCGCGTCACCATTTACGACGATCGAAACTTTAGCGGCGCGCGCGAAACGTTCGCCGGTGATCGGCCAGAGTTGCAGCAACTAAGGGTCTCGCAAAAGCCGGGCCACACTTGGAACAACCGCATTTCGTCTATACGAGTCCAATAATTGCTTACAGCAGGATACCGGGTCTTGAGCGCGGGGCTAAGCCCGCGCACGTGATTCGGCATCAATGACAACCCAGATTCTCCTTAAATCCGACACTACAAGAAAAGCTTGCGCTCGCTGGCTCCGTATAGGACAGGACAATCCTACGACCCTTCGACTTTAGAGTTGTGCAGCGTCCGCGCGATCCTTTCGCGTAGATGGCTGATCAGCAGGCGGATGCTGTTGGCGAGCTGTACCACTTCGCCCTCGCCCTGGATATCGAACTCGATCTCATAATTGCCTGCCGCCGCGTGATCCACGGCGTCCTTCAAATTGAGCAGCGGCTTCACTACCTGCTTGGGCAGCATGAAACTGATCCACACGCTCACCAGTAAGGTGATCGCCGACACAATGGAAAGCGACCACTCCGCCACGGAAATCATGCGCCGCGCCTTGTGATGGTCGAACTCGATGCGCGACCAGCTCCTGTGCTCCAGTTGGGCGGTGCTGTCCAGCACGCTCTGGCCCGAACTCTGCAAGTCCGCGGTAATATGCCGTAGCGCTGGATTTCCTTCCTGCACCGTTTTTGTAATCTGCGCGTCAAACGATCCAACGCGTGTGCGCAGTTCATCCACCAGTTGCGCGCGAGTTTTGTAGCGGTCGCTCTTCAGCAGGTTATCGAGGTCCTTTTCATAGGTGGTAACAACTGCATCGATGCGCTCTTCGGGCGCCTGTCCTGGTTCGCCGATCGCCCGAACCGCGGTCTCGAATCGCTGGCTGTAGCGATGCAAAGCGTCCAGCGTCTGGTCGGTAAGGTTCTGATCGGAAGGGTGAAGGTCGCGGATGGCCGTCAGAATCTCCTCAATCTTCCTCACGGAATCGCGGTTCGCCTGCAAGGAAGTGGGGTCGTACAGCAGCAGGTAGTTCCTCTCCATGTGCCGCGCTTCCAGCATCTGGATGGAGGCTTGTTGAGAGAGGGTGGCCGCCGGCGCGTCATAACTCACGATGCGGTCCACCACATACCCGATCTTCAGCAGGTAGTACACCGAAAGCACGATGACCGGCACGAGGATCAGTCGAACGACCGCCAGACTGTAGCCTACGCGGCGACGCAGCGACGCTCCCGGCGCCAGGACCTGGAAGGACCGCCGAATACCAAATTTCATTGTCCAGCCCTCCTGCCGGGAATCGTGGGAGGCAAACGCTTACCGAATCAGGATACACGTCCTGCGCTGCGGTTTGGCCCCATGGCCGACCATTAGACCGAACAATATCTGCCACCGCCATTTCCAACAAGCGGTAAGTTCTCGCTAGAGTTGAGTGGCACACCTCCGGCCCGGACAACACAGGCTGCGGGTTCACCGCAAAGTCCTTCCGCACCATGGCTGCGCATCTCGTACGGAGGCTTAAAGCTCATGAATCGTGGAGATTGCGGTCCCAAAAAAACTGCCCTCCGGAACTCCGAAGGGCAGGGCACTGCACTTTCGCGAAGGTAACGTCCACGCTTGCGTCCGAGGGCCCGGCTGGGCAGATCTCCCCGAATCTAGGCCTGAATCCAGGGCCTGAACCTAGGGATTGATGTCTTGCTTTTTCTCCAACTTTGCAATCAGCCCCTGAATTCCCGGCTTGGCAATGTCCGGCGCCGTCGCCAGCGCCAGATTCATTTCCTTGGTGGCTGTCGCGAAATCACCCTTCGCCGCCGCCATCCGCCCCAACTCTCCGTGGGTGTACCACTCGTTGGGCCGCTTTTTCACGTTGATCTGGAAGATCGCGAAAGCTTCATCCTGCTTCTTCTGGAATTGCAGTCCGCGTCCATAGGAATGCAGCTGGATTCCCGACGCCATCTCCATGGCCTTGGTCTTGGTCTTGGCCGCCTCGTCTTTCTTGCCCTGGGCATCCAGAATCTGCGACTTGGTCAGCAAATTGTCGAAACGCTCTTCCCCCAGGATCGACTGGTCTTCCCACTTCATGGCCTGATCGAGATTCTCACCCGTATCCAGCAGCCAGGTCGCGGCTTCGTCGTACCCTGCCCAGGTAAACCCGCCCGTATTTCGCAGCTGATTCTTGATGCTGCGCAGAACGATCGCGTTCACATCCATCGAAACATGAAAAGGAGCCGCCACTTTGCCCCAGCGCATGATCACGGCGGTGGAGTCCGGCTTGACGTCCTCGAAGGTGTATTCCAGCGCTTCCTGGGTCTCGGCTGTCTGCGGCTTCACCGTGACGCGCAACGCATCTTCTTTCTCGTCGTAGCTGAAACTGCCCCACGAGGTCGAATTCTTGGAGAAAATCACCATCCATTCGTTTTCGCCGGGAATCATGTGCAATCCATAGGTCCCCGCTGGCAATGGCTTGCCTTCCACCGACACGTCGTCGCTCACCGCGAAGGTCGTATTTTCATTGGCGCCCGCGCGCCACACCTTGCCATAAGGAATTTCCTTGCCAAATAACGTCCGCCCCGCCGCCAGGGGTCGGCAATAGTTGACGGTTATATTCGTCAGCCCAATCTGCTGCGTGGTGATGGACCTTTGGCTCAGCGTCGGCAGCTTGAGTTCCGTCGCCTGCCCGCCATTCTTGAACTGCGCCTTCGCACTGCCTGCCAGGCAGCACAGCGCCACTGCAAACCCCAGTGAACACCGCTGAAATCTCCTCATGGACACCCCTCCTGTACGAAACTACATTGAATTGAAAATCGGATGACGCTCCACTCACACGGACCCCGGACCACTCGCTGTCGGCAATAGACGGCCTGCTGCGGCGTCCGTGAGCATCTGACGCCTTCTTGCTCTGGCAACCGCCGAAAACGGCGCCGTAGGGTCGACTCCTCCTAGGGAGAACTCCGGTAACTTTCAGGCGAAAACAGGGCGAATAACTGTTGACCCATCGGCAAACCGGGTTACATTGACTAAAACCCAGCCGCAAGCGGCAGCAACGGATAGGCGCGTGGCGAGCGGCATCGCCGTCTATTTTGCGCAGAGGCCCAAGACTAATCGCGAAGGATGGTACCGCATGAACGCAACCTCAAAATTTCTAGCAAGGGCCATCGCCCTGGCAGCTTTGTCTCTATTTTTGGCTATCGGTTATGCAGCGGCGCAGAACAGCAAGACTCCTAGCGGTCCGCCACAGAGCGGCAGTAAAGTGATGGGTGAGCTGAAGTTTGACGGCGTCACGAAGGTTGAACGCGAAGCCGGCGTGTGGGTGGATGGCAACTACGTCGGCTATCTCAAGGAACTAAAGGGCGACAAAAAAGTGCTGCTGCTTCCCGGCGAACACAAGGTCGCCGTCCGGCAGTCCGGCTACGATGATTTCGAGCAGAAACTCACCGTCGAACCGGGCCAGGTCCACACCGTCGTCGTGCGTATGCACCTGGCGCCGCACGCGACTACGCCTGACATTACCTCGACTCTGAAGCTCGATATTGAACCGGGCCGCGCCGCCGTGTTTCTCGACGGCAAATTCGTCGGTCATGCCAGCGAATTCGGTGGCGCGCTGCACTCCATGCTCATCAGCCCCGGCAAGCATCGCATTAAGGTTGAGCTGCCCGGCTATCGGAGCTTCGATACCGAGGTAAACTTGCTTCCGGGGCAAAAATCCGAGGTAAAAACCGAGCTGGTCAAGGGCAGCATCGAACAGGCCAGCCCCGAAATCAAACAGCCGCAATGACGCGATTGCGTTGCACCGCGACTGAAATCGCGCCTGCTGGGAGGCCTCTGCCCCACTCATGCCGTCGGCAACGGCCGCAAGGGTTGACAGGGGCCCTTTCACTTTCTAACATAGCCCTTTAAAATTGAAACGTTGCATCCTTTTTGGGGGCGCTTCAAGAAAGCCGTGGTTCAAGTTCGTCAACACTAAAACCTTATGATTACAGTTTCCGAGCTTACGAAGAGGTATGCCCGGCACACCGCCGTGGACAGCATCTCCTTCAACGTAGAAAAGGGTCAAATCGTCGGTTTTCTGGGCCCCAACGGCGCCGGCAAAACCACCACCATGCGCATCTTGACCTGTTTCATGCCGCCCACGTCGGGCACCGCGCAAGTCGCCGGATTCGATGTTCTCGAGCAGCCGCTCGAGGTCAAAAAACGCATCGGCTACCTCCCGGAAAATCCTCCGCTCTACCCGGAAATGAGCACCACCGAATATTTGAGCTTTGTCGGTAGCCTCAAAGGCCTATCCGGCGCGGAACTCCGCCAACGGATCGATTACGTGTCCGATCGCTGCGCGGTTGCCGACGTGAAAGACAAGCTCCTCGGCAAGCTCTCCAAGGGCTATCGGCAGCGCGTCGGCCTTGCCCAAGCCATCATTCATAATCCGGATGTTCTGATCCTCGACGAGCCCACCGCCGGCCTTGACCCCAAGCAGATCAACGAAACCCGAGATCTGATCAAGAGCCTTGCCGGCGATCACACCATCGTCTTGAGCACGCACATCCTTCCGGAAGTCGAACAGATCTGCCAGCAGGTCATTATCATCAACAAGGGCAAGCTCGTGGCTACCGATTCGGTCAACAATCTTCAGAATCGCGCCCGCGGTGTGGAATCGCTGCTGGTCGAAGTCGCCGGCCGCAACGGCAATATCGATCCTGCGGCAGTACAGCGCCGGCTCGAGCAAATCAACGGCATCAGCCGCGTGGTGGTTAAAGACAATCGGCATAATCGCTGGATCTTTGAGGTCGACAGCCGCAAGGACACGCTGGTCCGCGGCGATCTGGCTCGCGCCGTCGTGGAAGCCGGCTGGGACCTCAACGAATTGCGCACCGCCGCCGTCAGCCTGGAAGAGATTTTCCTGCAGCTTACAGGAGATCAGCCATCGGCCCCGGCACCCGAAGCCGTGCCCACCGGAGCGAACTAATGCGAAACACCTGGATCATTTGCCGCAAGGAAATGCGCAGCTACTTCGCCTCGCCGATCGCGTATCTGCTGCTGACTATGTTCGCCTTCATTTTCGGATGGTTCTTCTGGAACATCCTTGGCTACTTCGTCTCCATGGGCGTCGCGTCCATGCAGCGCGGCCAGATGATGCCCATGAACATCAATGAAGAGGTGATCCGCCCGCTGCTCGCTAATGTAGGCGTGATCGGACTCTTCTTCATTCCCCTGATCACCATGCGCCTGTTCGCCGAAGAAAAGCGCACCGGCACGATCGAACTGCTGGTTACGTCGCCGATCACCGACATGGAAGTGATCTTGGGAAAATGGCTCGCCGCGATGCTGCTCTACGGCTGCATGCTGCTGGTCACTGCGTTGAATTTCGCGTTCCTGTTCAAGTACGGCCATCCAGACTGGAAGCCGCTGGTCATTGGTTATCTCGGCCTCTATCTGCAAGCGGGCGCACTGCTTGCCGTCGGCACATTCATCTCCACGCTAACAAAAAATCAGATCATCGCCGGCGCCGTCACCTTCGCAGTGTGCCTGATGCTCTGGGTACTCGAGTGGGTGAGCGGTGGCGGCTTCGAAACCGCCAAGTGGGCGCAGGTGCTCTCCTACATGTCGGTCATCAATCACTACGAATCGTTTGCCAAAGGCATGCTGAGCTCTAAAGACGCCATCTATTATGTCTCGTTGATTTTCTTCGGCCTGTTCCTCACCGCCCGTTCCATGGAATCCCTGCGGTGGAGGTCCTAGCATGAACACCAAATTTCTGCAGGCCCGCCAGACCAAATATGCCGCGTACGCAGCGACCTACATCCTGATCGTTCTCGGCGTGCTGTTCACCATCAACGTTCTCGCCAATCGCTACAACAAGGCTTACGACACCACCTCCAACAAGCGCTACAGCCTCTCCGACCAGACCGCGAAGATCGTGAAGGGGCTAAAGCAGGACGCCAACATCACCTATTTCGCGCAGTCTTCCCGCTTCCGCGAAGCCCGCGACCAACTGGATCTCTACGCGAATCTCTCGCCCAAGGTTCACGTCAAGTACGTCGATCCTGACAAGGAGCCTAACGTCGCGCGCGAAGCCGGCGTGAAAAACTACGGCACCACCATTGTCCAGATCGGCGCCAATAAAAACGAGGCCGCCAGCCTCACCGAAGAGGGCATCACCGGCGCCTTCATTCGCGATCTGAAAAACACTACGCGCACAGTGTGTTTCGTCACCGGCAGCGGCGAACACCAGATCGACAACTCCGACCGCAGCGGCTACTCCCGCTTCAAGGAACTCCTCAGCAAAGAGGAATACACCGCCAAATCGATTAACCTGCTGCAAAACGCGGAGGTGCCTTCGGATTGCACCGTGCTGATTGTTGCCGGTCCCAATGGCGACTACGTCCAGCCGCAGGTGGACGCCATCAAGAAATATGTCGAAGGCGGAGGCCGCGCTTTTTTCCTCCTCGATCCGCCGCTGAAAATGGGGCGCTCCGAAATTGCGGACAATGCCGCGCTGGCCAGCCTGTTGCAATCCTGGGGCGTTACTCCAGACAAGAATTTGATCCTGGACATGAATCCGGTCGGCCAGCTCGTGGGCGTCGGCCCGCAAGTTGCCCTCGTATCAAGCTACGATTCGCACGCCATCGTCAACGACATGAAGGGCACCGCCACCGGATTTCCACTCTCGCGTTCTCTGGAAGTGAAAAACGGCGACAAGACTTCAGTGACCAAGTTGTTCAGCTCTTCCGATACCAGCCTGGCCACTGAAAAACTCAATTCGCCTGCGGTTGATCCCAACGATCCAAAAAACAAGAAAGGCCCGCTGACCCTGGCCGCTGCCGGTACCTACACCACCGGCAAGGAAAATTCCCAGGGCCGCTTCGTGGTCGTCGGCAGTTCCGACTGGCTTGCGAACTCCTTCATCGGCTTCAACGGCAATCGCGACCTCGCTCTCAACACCATGAACTGGCTCTCCTCGGACGAGGATCTCATCTCCATTCGTCCCAAAGAACAGGACGATCGCCGCGTCACCATGACCCAGTCGCAGCTCAATTATGTGCGCATCACCAGCCAGTTTATTTTTCCGCTCGCCGTGATTCTCGCCGGCGTGTCCGTCTGGTGGAGGCGCAGATAGCGCGCAGGCGGCAGGCCATGGCAGGACAACTTCGATGAAAACAACCGGAATGCTCGTCGCGGCGGCTGTTTTACTGGCTCTCACCGGTGTCCTGTATTGGTCTGACCGCCACCCCGCCAAGGACTCGACGACATCCGCATCCTCAACCGTCGAGGCCCCCGCCCCGAAAATCCTGACGCTGAAAGACAGCGACATCTCGAAGATCGATATCAAGAAAAAAGGCGCTGACCCACTGGAGTTGACGAAAGATGCCGCCGGGAGATGGCAGATTGCCGCGCCGAAGCCGCTGAGCGCTGATCAGGACGCCGTTACCAGCTTGGTCTCCAGCGTGGCGTCCCTGAATTCCGATCGCCTTGTCGACGACAAGCCCAGCGACCTGAAACAATACGGCCTCACCGAGCCCGCGTTGGAAGTGGACATCAGCACCAAAGACAAGCCGCAAAAAATCGTGCTCGGTGACGATACGCCCACCGGCAGCGCCACCTTCGCCATGCTGTCCGGCGACCCGCGTGTTTTCACCGTCGCCAGTTACACCAAATCCAGCCTCGACAAATCCTCCAACGATCTGCGCGACAAGCGCCTGCTCACCGTCGATTTCGACAAGGTCAGCCAGATCGAGCTCATCGCCAAGAAACAAGACATGACTTTCGCCCGTGAAAAGGACACCTGGCAAATTCTGAAGCCGAAGCCGCTCCGCGCCGACAATTCTCAGGTGGAAGAGCTTTCCCGCAAGTTGAAGGACGCCAAGATGGATGTGTCCTCCTCGGCGCCTGATGAGAAAAAAGCTGCCGCCGCATTTGCCTCCGCCACTCCGGTCGCCACCGCTAAGCTCACCGGCACCTCCGGCACGCAGGAACTCCAGGTGCGCAAGGCCAAAGACGACTACTACGCGAAGTCAACGGCTGTAGCAGGCATTTACAAAGTGCCCAGCGATCTCGGCAGCGGCCTCGACAAGTCCCTTGATGATTTCCGCAACAAGAAACTCTTCGACTTTGGCTTCACGGACGTGAACGAGCTGGAAATGCACGACGGCGCCAAATCGTACTTCCTGACCAAGGGCGGCCAGGACTGGTGGATCGACGGCAAAAAGATGGATCCCATCAGTGTCGAGACGCTGGTTGACAAGGTCCGCGAACTCTCCGCCTCCAAATTCGTAGACAACGGTTTCACGACGCCGGTGCTGGACCTGATCGTGACTTCTCACGACGGCAAGCAAATCGAAAAAATCCAGATCGCGAAATCCGGCGACAACTACATCGCCAAACGTGAAAATGAAGCCGCTCTCTACCAGCTCGATGCCAGCGCGGTGACCGAGCTGCAGAAATCCGCCGCCGACATCAAGCCTCTGGCGGAACCAAAACCCACCGTCCCGCCAACCAAAAAGTAATCTCCTGTCCCCGGGTGCTGCACCCTTGCGTTTTTTAGGGTTGCAGGTTTTCAGCCGCGGACTTCACCTAGTTCCGCTCGTGGTGAAAAGGTGTTGTCACAGCTCCTTATCAACACTGATGTACGATATTCATTCGGCTGCTGGCATTGGAACCTCAGAGAGGACTTTCTCCTGCATGCTCGTCAAAGGCTACTTCCGCATTCTGAACCTCTTCGACATCGGCGAAGCCTTCGACTTGGAGAAGCTTCACGCCCTGCTCGGCCCTGCGGCACTGGCTCATCCGCCGGCCTTCATCCAGCGTTCTCCGGAATACGCGCAAGCCCAGAATGTGCCGTTACATGAAAAGCTCGATGCCTTAAAACTTGCTAGCGGTGAAATGCTCGAAGCCAACATCAAGTACTATTGGTTCGGCGTAGCTTCCGTTGAGTTCACCACCCCTTTCCACTGCCAGTTCGAAGCTTTCAACTGTGAATCTTCCCGCTGGATGAACGCTCCCGAGGTCGAAACCGCCGCGGAGGATCTGTTGCGCAAACGTCTGCACCAGATCCAGGCCACAGTCATACGTCCGGCCGGGAAATGGCTGGATGAAGACTATCTGGTCATCGACATCCAATCCGCGCAGCATCCCGATGGTCGCGCGGCCACCGCACCCGAGCTATTGCAGACGTATGGCGATCAGATTGCGGAGCTCGTCCGCGGCGAAACGGTGCCTCTGGCGCAATCCGAACGCGAAGAGGTGCTGCGCTCGGCGCTTTCTTACTATCAGACCGATCTGGTTGTTGTGGGCTGGGGCGCCGCGCTGGTCTATGACAAGCCGGATGCCACCTCCGCGGTCATCGATCTGCTCGAGTATGCCAACACCCAGCTGCTCGAATTCCGCTACTACGACGAACTCCTGACCGCGCTGCTGTCCAATGTCTATAGCTCGCTGGAAGGGCACGAAAGCTTTTTGTCGCGCTGGAGACTATCGCGTCGCGCGGGGCGGCTGAACCGCCTGCGCCTGGACATCATGGACCTTGCCGAACGTACCGAATACGCCGTGAAATTTATCAGTGATACGTTCTACGCGCGCGTTTATCGCATCAGCTCCGCAAGAATCGGTGTGAATGACTATCAGACGCTGGTGGACGAGAAACTCAAGACCGCCGGCGAGCTGTATGAATTCATGGTCGCCGAATTCAACGAGCGCCGCATGTTCGCCGTCGAGATCGTCGTCGCCGTGCTCGTTTTACTGGATGTGATCCTGCTCCTGCGCGATTCCAAGTGAGGCATCCTTTCGCATGATCGTCATCGTCATGGGTGTAACCGGTTCCGGCAAGACCACCGTTGGCATGCTTCTGGCAAAGCGCCTCGGCTGGGATTTTCTCGACGCCGACGACTTTCATTCCGCCGCCAACAAGGCCAAGATGCATCAGGGCGTTCCGCTCACGGATGCCGATCGCATGCCATGGCTCGAGGCCATGCATACGAAACTCCTGCAACTCCATTCCGAAAAACGCAACGCAGTTCTGGGCTGCTCCGCGCTGATGCAAAGCTACCGCGATGTGCTGATGGCCGGCGTGCAGGCGAAAGTGGTCTATTTGAAGGGTTCCTACGACTTCATCGCCAACCGCCTGCGTTCTCGCAAGGGCCATTTCGCCGACGAACACATCCTCGCCGGCCAGTTCGCCGATCTCGAAGAGCCAAAGAACGCCATCGTCGTCGACATCGCACCCTCCGCGGACAAAATTGTCGACGAAATTCTACGGCACCTCAACGCAGAGTAGGGACACTGCCTGTTCGGGTTGTCAACAGCCTTACCAAATATCCCAGTTGTGATAAGCAAAGGACGCGCTACGTTCGGTCGGCATGATGATGCAAAACTTGTCCCCCGAAAGAGTGCGGCGCCGTACTCAGACGGCGGGCTTCTTCGTTTCGCCGTCGGGTGTCGTACTAGACGGCGTGGCACCTGGCTCCTTCGGGCGCTCCACCGCTCCAAACTTCGCCGCCAACCATTCCCGCACTTCGGCGGGATGGTAGTTAAACGGCCCCATCCCCCCGCGATAAACAACCCGCCCGCGTTCATCCACGATGTACAGCCGCTCCGGCCACGCCGCATACGCATCGTTTGCGCGATTGTTCATATCATCGATTCCAAATGGCAGAGGAAATTGGAAGCGCTTTACGAAATCGTTGGCGATCGCCACACGCTGCTCCAGGTTCTTTGGCTGCGCGTAGCAAACGTCATCCTTCACGTTCGATTTCATCTGCCATTCATCGGTGGGATGCGCCTCGCGCACGTACACGGTCAGAAAATCAGCGTGATCTTTGTAGTCCTCGTAGATCTGAATGATGTCGCCGACCTGGCGACGAAACGGCGGTCAAGTGAAGCTGCCGAAAACGAGAACCAGCGGGCGCTGGTTCAAACGTTCCCGAATGTGGAACCTTTGCGTCCCATCCAATGCCAGTACACGCGCGTCGGGGGCCTCATCGCCCACCCTCAAATTTCCGCGATGCATGTGCGGCAACGCGTAGCGCACCATGCCGTACGCGTCCTTCGGGCTTCCTGCCAAGACCGACAGGGCAATAAACACTAGCAGCAGCAAACCGCCAAAGCCCGCCGCGATCCAGATCCACATTTTCCGTTTCATCTACCGCCTTTCGCAGGCGTCTGAATCATCAAAGTTTCTGTCAACATCTCACCGGCCATAACCACAGAGCCCCTACTTAACCGCCAACTTCCCGGTCAGCCAGTCGCGTTCCTGCTGATACCGCGCCAACGCTCGCTCGATCACCGTGACCGCGGCATACGCGGGCCGGATATCCTCCACTTCCACTTTCTTGCCCTCCAGTTGCTTGTAATCCGAAAAGAATCGCTTCAGCACCAGCAAGCGATGCGGCGGCAGATCGCGAGCTTCGACATAATCGCTGAATTCCGGATCGTTGGTCGCAACGGCGATCACTTTGTCGTCGCTGGCTCCCGAATCGATCATGGTCATCAGCCCGATAGCACGCGCCCTGATCAGCGCCAGCGGCTGCACCGCTTCCTGGCACAGGACCAGCACGTCCAGGGGGTCGTTGTCCTCCGCGTAAGTCTGCGGAATGAATCCGTAGTTGGCTGGGTAGAAGACCGCGGAATGAATGATGCGGTCTACCTTCAGTAGTCCGCTGGGTTTATCCAGCTCGTATTTCACGTTCGACCCCAGTGGAATCTCGATCACCGCCTGAAAATCGCGCGGAAGATCGCTGCCGGGCGACACGTCATGCCATGCGTGCAACATAAGCTAGTGGGCCTCGCGTTTGAAGTGGCCCTACATTATGGCGTGAACTCCAAACAAGACGCAAAGCCCGGTAGAAATTGGGCGTGAACCAAGGGTAAGATGCAAATCACCATAAGAAATCCGAGCGCGAGAACAACAGCGCCGCGGACTCACTAATCCGTGTCGGCGCTGGAGCAACATAACAGCGATCTCGAAGCTGCCCGGGGACAACCATGCAAGAACGCCATCGCAAGTCAGGCACCAGCTGGATCTCCGATCTTGCGCGAGACATCCGCTACGCCGGACGCGTGCTGCGAAAGAGTCCAGGGTTCACCAGCATCGCCATCCTGACGCTGGCGCTGGGCATCGGCGCGAACACAGCAATTTTTTCCGTCGTCAATGCCACGCTCCTGAAGCCGCTGCCGTTTCGCAATCCCGAAAAAATCGTAGCGCTGTGGCAGACCGAGAGCGCTCCGGGCTCCTATCCGCTGACCGGCGAAGATTACTCGGACTGGAGGGCACAGAACACTACGTTCGAGGCCATGAGCTTGTACTCCTGGCCCTCCAACGCCAGCGTTACCGTGGGCGCCGCTCCCGAAGGCGCCACCGTAGTCCGGACGGAGGCGAATTTCTTCTCGTTGTTGGGTGTAAACCCCCTGATCGGCCGAAGCTTCGCTACCGGCGAGGATCAGAATGGCGGCACCAAAGTAGCCATCCTGAGTTATGCGTTCTGGAAATCACGATTTGGCGGATCGACCACCGTTTTATCCAAGAGCCTGTCCCTGAACGGTGAGCCGTATGTAGTCATTGGCGTCATGCCGCCTTGGTATCGCACATCGGGCGATGCGGAAGTATGGATTCCCTTGAACATGGCTAAGGAGCATCTCGGCACTCGGGGAACCCACCAGTGGAAAGCGATCGGGCGCATCAAGCAAGGCGTGACGCTGGCGCAGGCGCGCGCCGACTTGCGCGCCCTGTCGGAAGGCTACGAGAAGCAATTTCCCGAACACAATCGCAACGTCACCGCGATCGTGAATCCTATGCGCGAGGATCTGATCGGAGATTTTTCCACCCAGATTCTGGTGTTGTTCGGCGCCGTCGGATTGGTGCTGCTGATCGCCTGTGCCAACGTAGCAAACCTGCTGTTGGCGCGCTCCACCAGCCGTCAGCGCGAAATCGGCGTGCGCAGCGCGCTGGGTGCGGGCCGCGGCCGGCTGGTACGTCAACTTCTGACGGAAAGCGTGCTGCTCGCACTGGCTGGAGGCGCTCTGGGAATTGCCATCGCCTTTGCCGGCGTGGCCGCGCTGCGCGCACAACTCGCCGACAGCATCCCGAATCCCAATCCCATTGCCGTGGACTGGTGGCCGCTGCTTTTCACCTTCCTGATCTGTATCCTCGTGGGCGTTTTGTTCGGGCTGGCACCTGCGGTGCAGACCTCCGCGGTGAATTGCGGGCAGGCGCTGAAGTCCAAAGGCACCGTGGGTGCAAGCACCACGCGGGGCGGCCACTGGCTGCGCGATTTTCTGGTGGGAAGTGAAATCGCGTTGTCTCTGGCGCTGCTGGCCGGAGCCGGGCTGCTGCTGCGGACCTTTACGCATTTGCGCTCGGCGGACATTGGCGTGCGCGGCGATCAGGTGCTGACCGCGACCGTGCGACTCCCGGAGAAGCAGTACACCACCTTGGACCAAGGCGCCTTGTTCTACGACCGCTTGATCGAAAAACTCCAGAATTCTGCGGGCGTGAGGTCCGCGGCGATCACCACGGAGCTTCCCTTGCTCGGAGGAAGCAACGGTTTCATCAAAATTCCCGGCCGGCAGATGGACAGCGAGAGCGGACCACTGGTGGAATTCTCCTCGATCAGTGAAGGTTACTTCCGGACCATGGGGATTCCGCTGCTGCAGGGGAGGGAATTCAACCGCGCCGATTTTGAAATCACCGCCAAAGTGATTCGCGAGGCCATGGATGCCAAGACCAGCGACGATGCCAAGGCCATCGCCAAGAAGTACGTGCTGCCCGCGGTCATCAATCAGACCATGGCGAATGCGTTTTGGCCACGGCAGAACGCTGAAGGGAAAATCTTCGAGAGCTGGGTGCAATTTCGCGTGGTTGGGGTGGTCGGCGACGTGAAGCAGATGCGTTTGCGCGAGGGTGTGATGCCGCAGTGGTATGCGACGCTGTCCTGGAACCTGGGCGTGCCCTCCGGGCCGTATTCGATTGTGGTGCAAAGTGCGGGAGCCCCCCCGCAGATCCTGGGCAACACCATTGTTACTGCGGTGCAGTCGCTGGATCCCGGCCTGGCGGTATTCCGGGTACGCACCATGCCGCAGATCGTGGCCGAGTCCATGCAAGACACCAGCTACGAGGCGGTATTGCTGGGCGCCATGGCGGCGCTGGCCCTGGTGCTGGCATCGGTGGGGACCTACGGCGTCATGTCCTACGTAGTTGGACAGCGGACAAACGAGATCGGCATCCGCATGGCTCTCGGCGCCCGCCCCATCGAAATCATGGGCATGGTGACTCGCGAGATGCTTTCGGTGGTCGGCATTGGGATCGTGGTCGGTCTAGTAGGCGCGCTGGCTGGCGCTCAGCTGATGAAGGATCTCCTGGTCGGTGTGGCGCCCTTTGACCCCATGACTTACGTCGGGGTCTCCCTCTTGTTGGCCTTGGTGGCGTTGGCGGCGTGCTATGTGCCAGTGCGGCGAGCCATGTGCGTGGACCCGGTTCTGGCGCTACGATACGAATAAGCTCGAAGCTAGTGCGGTGAAACAATTGTGGAGTTTCGGCGGTTTAGTGGTGTGGTCGGCCGTAGCTGAACAGTTCTTGGCATTCCGGGCGAAGAAAGCCCCCGGTGACCGGAATGCGATGATTGCCCTTCTCGAAGACCAGGCGGCAGGGGATTAGGCACGCCCGCCACTTGTAGTCATTCGTGCCGCGCGTCCGGCCAAAGGCGGCGATGTCTTCCTGCGAGACCCCGTAGACGACCGCGCCAATCCTGGACCACACGCACGCCCCGGCACACATGGCGCAGGGCTCGTGGGTGGAGTAGAGGATAAAGTCGGGCAGGTAGCGGCCGTATCCGCTGGATACGTACTTGAGGGTTTCCAACTCCACGTGCTTGATGCTCGATCCAGAGGTCTTCACGCGGTTACCGGCGCTGGCGATGACCACTTCGCGGCGGCCGATCAGACGGGTGATGACCGCGCCGATCGGATAGTCGCCGCGATCACCGGCGCGTTTGGCTTCCGCGATCGCCAGCTCCATAAACTTCCTGCGCGGCTTGTAGGAAGCAGGGATCATGTACATCGATTATAGCCATGCTGCTGCCAACTCCATGTGGCCGGCGTGTGCTCAGCGCCGTCGTGCGGTGACCTTCAGGTATTCGTTGTGCACCAGGACCCGACTGTCCGGATTGGGCGCGACGTTGTGCGCCGACCATACCGATTCGAGATCGGCCGCGAAGGCCGCTTGGCATTTTTCGTCCAGCCGGCTAAACGCGACCTGCGTTGGGCCGAAGTACTTGCGAAAGAAATCGACCGCGCCAGCGGCGTTCGTGGGCAGATCGAAATCAATGGCCACGATCTCGGTCTGAATGTCCGAGAAATACGGCGAGAGGCGCTCACGCACCTTCGCTTCGTCACCCCAGAAGACCGGCGGGGCAATCCCCGGCGGTGCCGGGGCATGATTGGAGCTGACCTTGAACATTTTTCCCGTGAAGCTGGCGGGATTCCAGTTGCCCATGGCCAGCAGCCCACCAGGCTTCAGGACGCGGGCAGACTCGGACGCCACTAGCTCGGGCCGCGGCGCAAACATCGATCCGAACATGGTGGTAACTGCGTCGAACGACGCATCGGGATAAGGCAGCTGTTCGGCATCGCCTTCGTCAAACTGCACTTTGACGTTTTCCGCGGCAGCACGCTCCCGGGCCTGAGCGAGTAGATTCGTAGCGATATCAACGCCAGTAACAATAAAGCCGCGCCGCGCCAGCGGAATTGCGGTATTGCCAGTCCCGCAAGCGATGTCCAGCACCCGCGCGCCAGCGGGAATATTGAGGCCATTGGCAAAGGCTTCGCCGCCGCCCGCGATGGTCTTGGCGACCATACCGAAGTCCCCGGTCATCCAGGTGCTGCGCATCGATGCCTTGATCTGCTGGATCGGCGGCGTGGTAGGAGAAGTCATTGATTGAGTCCTCGTCGTCGCGAAAGAGTTCGCACGAGCATGCTTGATGCATTAGCGCGGCGTCAAGCATCGCGTGTAGGGGCGCACTTCACGTGCGTCCCTGCCATCGAACGATCAACGCACCAAGGAAAGCTCGAAAAAGGACAACCGCTCACCGTCTCCGTTTCCTAGTTACCGCCGAACAAGAAAACGCGAATCCCATCGAAGCACCGAGGCGCATTCCAAATTCCTCACCGCAACTGGGCCTCAATCGCCTCGGGCAGGACAACAGTACGCTGCATCAAGCTGCCAACTGTCAGAGCTTGGCTCTTGGCCAGATACGGGGTCAGCGCCCCCGGCTCCCGCCACGGCATAGTCCAGGCATGTTCCAACGCTAGGATCCTGTAACTGCCTGGAATTACGCCCCGCACCACAAAGCTCCCGTCCAGATTGCTTTGATCCCGGCGAATCAGGTCCTGGTGCCCTTCAGGATTATCGGGAACCAGGACGACCATGGCGCCTGCCACCGGTCGGGTCCCGCGCTTCACGAAACCTTCCACCGCGACTACCCCTTGCGTCAGGACGACGGTCAGCTCCTGCGTTGAACCAGGCTCGATCGTGATCTCCCGCCCGGCCATTTCCCGTCCCTCCGCCACCATCCGTGTAATCGAGCACGCCACATTTCCGCAGAACGCAACCAGGGAATACTTGCCGGGCCGAATGTTGTCCAACTCTGTATGGCCCGATGCGTCGACCGGATAGGAGTTTTCCACCTGATGCTGACCGTCCTGCAGACCGACAAACACTTCCTGCGGCAAGGCGCCGCTGCTGACTTTTACGGAAACCCTTACGTCCACCGCGGGCTCCATTTGCGTAACGTCGACTTCCTGTCCGTTGTTGCGAAGGTCCAACTCCGCGTATCTGGCCGATGTCGTATTGGTCCCTTGCGACAGCACGGAGTATCGGCCGGGGACCAGACCAGTCATTTCATAGACGCCGGGAGCTATGAATCGCCCACTCGAGTTTGACAACACCGAGCTGTCAAATTCGCGGCGCGAGAGATTAGGTATCGAATAGCTATGCCCATCATCGTTTGAAGGAATCCGCAGGATGAGTTTCAGACCCGCGGTTGGCGCAAGATGAATGTCCACTTGCAGCTGCTCTCCACCCTTCGGTGTAATTGGCGTCGCCGCATCGGAATCCGTAGCGCCGTTGTAAAACGTGGAAGGGTAGACGACGTCGAGTGAGCTATCGACCTGCGACAGGAGTTGACCGGGAACCGGCTCGGGAGGGGGATACACGGCGTACCACGGTTTGCCGGATGCGGAGATGTAGTAGGTGGCCGGCCCTACTGTGGGGAACTCATACGTGCCCAGATCGTCGGTCTGCGTGTTTGTCTGTTGCACCACGCGGTTGTAGCCGTTCTGGTCATCGCGAGTATACAGCCAGATCATGGCGTTGCGCACGGGCTCGCCGAATTCGTCCGATACCTTGCCGAAGATGCGCGCCAGCGGGGTGAGACGCAGAACTAGGTTTTCGGTTTCCATTCCGGCGCCCGTGACGATTGCCGTGGAGAATGCGTCGTGCTGATCATAGCTGCTGCGCATGTAGCCTCGCCGGGTGCCAAGCAGAGCGAATTTTCCGGCCGGCAAGTTCTTGAATTCGAATACGCCATTTTCCTCGGTGAGTACGTGGATTCTGGTGTTTCGGTTTTGTGTGTCGATCAGTCTGACGTGGGCCTCGGCCAGCGGAGCGCCGCTGAGTGCGTCGACGACGCGCCCGGCGATCTTGAAGGTTGCGGAGGCTTGCGGAGAAGTCTGGGCCGCAGGACGTTGCGCGTGGATCAGCGGCGCTGCCAGCATCGCCACGATCGCCCATTCACGCCAGAGCGCTGTCTTCGTTAAACTCATTCGTTTGCCGAGGCGAATTCGAGTTGCAGCGATTTCTTTTCGCTGGGCGCGAATTCCACGATTTGCGACCCGGAGTCGTAGCGCCGTAGCTCGTCCTCGGTGGCCAGTTCAAGCTCCGGCTTCGCTCGATGAAACGCCAGCACGCGATACCTTCCCGGTGCCACCTGATTCAGCTGGAATTTCCCGTCCATGCCGGCGATCGTCAGCATAAACCGGCCGTCGCTGTCCGCGGTGGGCACGAAATAGACGAAAGCCTGAGACTCACGAATCGTCGCGTGCCTCATGGTGAGCAACTTGTTAAGCGCCCATGGGTGTGCGGCGGACGTGTTATTCGATCCTGATTCCAGAAATGCTTGCGCCAAGCTCCTGATAGTGCCTTCCACCTGGGCGCCGTCGTCGCGCACGGTGACCTCGATCGGGTCCGGCGATGCTCCAGGTGCAACCGTCAAGGGCTCGCGCAGCAGGTTCACGTTCCCGGATCTCAGCGACGCCGCATATCCCACGGGGATGAACGCTTTCACTCGGTAGCGGCCGGGAACAACGTTCTCGACTTCCAGTGAGGTATCTTCGGGACCCTTCGGCTGTGCGAGGCCAGCGTCGACTGCGGCGCCAAATTCCTCGACAGGAGACAGGTACAGACTCAGATAGTTCGGGCGTTTGGAATTTACGTCGAGCTGGTTGCCGTCCCTTCGGCTGAAGCTCACCCGATTCTCGGGTTTGTGCTGCATCTCTTCGTTGACGATCACAGGAATGGAGAGTGCTGGCACCAGCGCAATAGCCGGGCCCGAGAACGGAGCTCCGGCGATGGTGAAGTTGGTAGTGCCAATCATGATCGGCGACTGAAAGCTTCTGATGACAACAGTGTAGGTGCCGTCCGGGAGAAATCCCTCAACTCCGCCGCGCCCCGAGCTGAGGCCCAAGGAATAGCCCGGGCCGGGATGCCCTTGAGGCCAGACCGATATCTGGAGGTTCACGACATTCGCCATGGGAAAGTGAACCGGGTAATACCGACGGCGCGAGGGCGATAGCGTGGCTTGGAAGGTCTCGCCGGCAGCGAGGTGGATGACTGCGGCGGAATCGAAGTCCGCGGTCGCCGGATAGTAAATCGGCGGATACCCAAAGAGGGGTTCGCGCGGATCGAAGGTGAGTGGACGCATGTGCTCGTGCGTGAACAATTTGTAAGTGCCAGCTGCTAAGCCGGCGAAGCGAAACTCGCCGGATGAGCGGGTGAATACGGGAGGCGACTGCTCCCAGCGTTCGCGGCCACCCTCCATCTCTCTCTGGTACAGCGACACTTGGATCCTGTCCGCCGGATCCGAACCCGACACAGTGACCCGGCCGATGACGCGCGCTTCCGGTGTCAAAGGGACGGTCACTTCGTCCTGATTCGGTGCGATGGAAACCGGATCGTTGCCGTAGGATTCGATGAAGCCGGGTTTGCGAGCCATAAGGGCGTAGGGCCGACTAGGAGGCTGGCCGACCGCTGCGGAATTCGATGGAGCAATGCCGCGGAGGGGAATCGTTGGCGCCGCAGCGAACTTGAACTCGAACCGCCCCTCGTCGTCGGTCATGACCGCAAAACGGCTGTCCGGGGACAGCACCAGGGCATGCGGGACCGGTTCGTTGGTCACCGAGTTGATCACCGTCCCGCGCAGGTGATTGGACCGGTCTGCGCCAAACGCAGCTTCGGGAGTTTGCGCGGGCAGCGGCGCCACCAACGCCGCCATCGCAAGCAACCCGGCAAGCCAACCGTGGAAGCGGGCTAGGGTAAGCATCCGGCAATTCCGCCGCGGATTATGTCATATCTGGCATATAACGCGAAAACAACAGACGACAAGATTGATGCCCCGCTAGGAAGACGCGTTGTCTTGACCCAGTCGGAACGTGCCGGGATAGACGCAAGTCCGGCCTGGATCGCGCCTTGAACGCTGCGGAAGCGCAACGGCCAGAGCATTTGTCAGAGGCAGTTTCTTGGCGTGGCGTAGGACGATCAATTTCTGGAAATAACTCAAAGAGCTTACAGATTCGTCCGGGCCCGTATGGCAGTCTAACTCCTTCGGAGATATACACTTACAGGAAGGCAGTCCGTAAGCCCTTTACCTACAGCACATACGTGCACACCCGGGATGGGTACCGCCAAAGGCGAAGGAACGGCGAAGATCCCGCCAACCGATCGATTCATCAGGCCCGCGCCTTGTCGATCATTTCCTCCCAGATGCCTTTGCTCTTGAGAATCAACTCGACCGTCTCCCGGGCCGCCCCCTTCCCACCGATCGCTTTCGTGGTGTGGTGGGCGATTCGCTTTACCTCAACAGCGGCGTCGCCGACCGCCACCGCCAGTCCGACGCGGCGCATGATCGTCATATCCGGAAGGTCGTCGCCCAGGAAGGCGACCTCCGATTCGCTGACGCCGGTCTTGCGCAGCACATCCTCGAACGCGGCAATCTTGACCGGCTGCTTTTCGTAAACAAATTCCATGCCGAGTTCCTTGCAGCGGCGGCGGAGCGCGGCGCTCTCGCGTCCGGTGATAACGCCAGTACGAAGTCCGGCGGTGCGCGCAAGGGACAAGCCCTGGCCGTCGTGAGCGTCGAAAGTTTTGATTTCGAGGGCGGTGCCGTCGGGTTGCGAGAGCAGCGTGACGCTGCCGTTGGTGAGCGTGCCGTCGACGTCCATCAGCAGGACTTTGATTTGCCTAGCGCGCTTGGCGATGGCGGCGGGGATTTTGTGTGCGATCGTTGCTAATTTTGTTGCCAATTGTTTCTCCTGAGACTTCGATTGAGATCGACGCTGCCGAGGCAAGGGTGCTGCTGCAAATTCGGGGGCGGCGATTGCCTACATCAGTTCGAGCGTCCACAGATCGTGGAGATGCACCACGCCGAGAACAGCTTGCGCTTCGTCGACTACGACGATCGATGTGATTTTTCGTTTCTCCATCAAGTTCAAGGCTTCGCTGGCCAGCACGTGCGGGCCGATGGTTTGCGGGTTACGAGTCATGGCTTCACCGGCGGTCATTTCCAATGTTGACCCGCGATGTTTTTCCATCAATCGGCGCAGGTCGCCGTCGGTCAGGATGCCGGCGAGTCGACCGTCAGGGTGAGTGACTGTGGTCATGCCCAGGCCTTTGTCACTCATTTCGTGGATCACGTCGGACATCGGAGTTTCCGGACAGACGCGGGGCAGAGCCGCTGCGCTGTGCATGGTGTGCTCCACGCGAAGCAGTTTGCGGCCGAGGCGGCCTGCGGGGTGGAGCGCGGCGAAGTCGTCGTGGCGGAAATCGCGTCGCTCGAGCAGCGCGACGGCGAGGGCATCGCCTACGGCCATCGCCACCGTGGTGCTGGCGGTGGGCGCCAGATTCAGAGAGCAGGCTTCTTCTTTCACACTCACGTCGAGCGCCGCTTCGCTGGCTTCGGCGAGAGTGGAATTGATGCGACCGGTGAGCGTGACCAGCGGAATTTCCAGCCGTTTCATCGCCTCCAGCAGACGGACAATTTCTTCAGTTTCACCGCTGTAGGAGACGGCAAGCATGGCATCGCCGCGCGCGATCATGCCGAGATCGCCATGTACGGCTTCGGCGGGATGAAGGAAGAAGGAGGGTGTGCCGGTGCTCGACAGCGTGGCGGAAATTTTTCGCGCCACCAGGCCGGACTTGCCCATGCCCGTCACCACCACACGGCCCTTGCACGCGAACAGCAGGTCGACGGCCTTCTCAAAGCTCGCGTCAAGGCGTGCGAGAACGTCTTGAATCGCCTGGGCTTCGATTTTGAGCACGCGACGCGCTGATTCGAGACTCATGCGAGGGTGATCCGTGATCCGTTTTTTGTGGCCCATGAAACGCAGCACGAGACAAAAATAACGCGGAGAGGCAGATGGCGCCGAGGTCTCGCAGAGATGCTGCGGGGGCTCACGATGCCTCCCAGCGGCGGACCAGCGTCGACAATTCCTTGAGGCGGGCGAGCAGGATGGGGAGTTGCGGCAGCGGGAGGGCGTTGGCTCCGTCGGACAGAGCGGCGGCGGGATTGTCGTGCGTCTCGAGGAAGATGCCGTCGACGCCGGCGGAGACGCCGGCGCGGGCTAGCGGCTCGATGAACTCTGGCTGGCCGCCGCTGGCGTGGCCCTGGCCGCCGGGCAGTTGGACCGAGTGGGTAACATCGAAGACTACCGGATAGCCGAGCTTTTTGAGGATCGGAAAACTGCGCATGTCCACGACTAGATTTTGGTAGCCAAAGGACGCGCCGCGTTCGGTGAGGATAATTTTGTCGTTGCCGGTGGAGGCAATTTTCTCGACGACGTTGGTCATGTCCCACGGCGAGACGAACTGGGCTTTCTTGACGTTGACGATGCGGCCGGTTTGGGCGGCAGCGAGAAGAAGATCCGTCTGGCGAGAGAGAAAAGCGGGGATTTGCAGGATGTCGCAGGCTTCTGCGGCAGGGGCGGCCTGCGAGGCATCGTGGATGTCGGTGAGGATCGGAACCTTGAGATCGGATTTAATTTTGCCGAGGATGCGAAGGCCTTCGATCAGGCCCGGGCCGCGGAAGGATTTTACAGACGATCGATTGGCCTTGTCGTAGGAGGCTTTGAAGATGTAGGGAATTTGCGCGTCGGCGGCGATTTTGGCGATGCGCTCGGCCATGGAGCGCGCGTGAGATTCGGATTCGATGACGCAGGGTCCGGCAATGAGGAAGAGCGGATTGCCGCTGCCGAGACGGAGCGAGTTGAGCTGGATTTCGTGAGTTGTGGTCATTCGGAATTAGGGAAGATAGCACATTAGGGCACGGCCTTCAGACTGCCCGGTTCGGATTTTCGTCGCTTGAAACCGGGAGCATAAGGCGTGCCTCAGTGATGAGCCTGCTACAGGATCGTGCCGCGTTTACCAAGCAGCCCACCTTTCGCGAAAGGCGCGAAGGGTAGGCCACCCAAGATGTTCTTTACGTTGCGATTGTGCTTGGCTAGGCGGTGGCGTGCGGGGCCACAACGACGGTTTGGGTGCGGCGCGCCTCACCGGCCAGCCGCGATCTGTTTTTCTTGTGTTCGAGGGCTGCTCCGATAAAGGCGGCGAACAGCGGATGCGGTTCGAGCGGCCGGGATTTGAATTCGGGGTGGAATTGGCAGCCGAGGAACCACGGGTGCTCGGGGGCTTCGACGATTTCGACGTAGTTTTCGTCGGGGGTGCGACCGGTGATGCGAAGGCCGGCGGCGACGAGGATCTTTTCGTAGTCGCGGTTGAATTCGTATCGGTGACGGTGACGTTCGCTGATTTCCAACTTGCCGTAGGCTTTGGCCGCGAACGAGCCAGGCTCCAGTTTGCATGGCCAGGCGCCCAGACGCATGGTGCCGCCCATTTCGTCCACACCCAGGAGCTCGCGAAGCTTGTAAATCACGCGATGCGGGGATTGTGGATCGCATTCGGTGGTGTCGGCGCGTTCGAGTCCCGCCACATCGCGCGCGTATTCCACGGTGGCGCACTGCATACCCAGGCAGATTCCGAAGAAGGGGACTTTGTTTTCGCGGGCGTACTGAATGGTGTAGATCATGCCCTGAACGCCGCGCTTGCCGAATCCGCCAGGAACCAGGATGCCGTCATAGCCGCGAAGGCGTGCGGCAGCGGTGGCGACGGAGTCGATGTCTTCGGCTTCGATCCACTCCAAAACTGTCTTGTGGTTGTGCGCCAGGCCCCCGTGGAGCAGCGCTTCGCGAAGGCTTTTGTAGGCGTCTTCGAGCTGCACATACTTGCCGACGATGGCGATGCGCGCTTCCCCGGCGGAATTATGCATGCGG
The DNA here is from genome assembly GCA_035607215.1 of Candidatus Eiseniibacteriota bacterium. GTDB lineage: Bacteria > Acidobacteriota > Terriglobia > Acidiferrales > UBA7541 > Acidiferrum. Next base: position 60,227 of record DATNCJ010000017.1, on the reverse strand, counting down.
TGGATCAGATCGATCCACGGCTTCAGATCTTGCGGACGATTTTCGAGCTTCAACAGCCGGAGGATCTGCGCGTCCAGGCCTTCGTTGTTGAGTTCAACGGGGACCGCGTAAATCGTATCGACATCTTCCATCGAAATGACGCAGGAGTCCGCAACGTTGCAGAACAGCGCGATCTTTTTCTTGAGGTCGACGGGAATGTGGCGATCGCTGCGGCAAAGAAGAATGTCGGGTTGAATGCCGATGCCCAACATCTCCTTCACGCTGTGCTGGGTAGGCTTGGTTTTCTGCTCGCCTGCGGCGGCGATGTAAGGAACCAGCGTGACGTGAACGAAAAGCGTATTTTCCGCCCCAAGTTCGAGGCGCATCTGGCGGATGGCTTCCAAAAAGGGCAGCGATTCGATGTCGCCGACGGTGCCGCCGATTTCGACGATGACCACGTCGACGCCTTCGGAAACTTTTTTGATAGTGGCTTTGATTTCGTCGGTGACGTGCGGGATCACCTGCACGGTTTTGCCGAGATAATCTCCGCGGCGTTCCTTGCTGATGATGGTTTCGTAGATGCGGCCGGTGGTCCAGTTATTGTCGCGGCTGAGCTTGGCGTGCGTGAAGCGTTCGTAGTGTCCCAGGTCGAGATCGGTTTCCGCCCCGTCTTCGGTGACGAAGACTTCGCCGTGCTGAAAGGGACTCATCGTGCCGGGATCGACGTTGAGGTACGGATCGCACTTCTGCAGGGTGACTTTGAAACCGCGACTTTCGAGGAGACAACCGATCGAGGAGGCTGCTACGCCTTTTCCGAGTGAGGAAACAACACCGCCGGTAACAAAGATATATTTTGGCGCCATCCATGCAGCCGGGCCAGCGAACTGCGTGCTCGCCGAGCTTGTCTAACCTCCACAGGAGTGACGTACACATAATTATGTTCGGAAGACGGCGAAGAGTCAAATGCGAGTCTCTGGAGTTGTGGAACAAAAAAACTGTTCTACGCCGGCGCAGCAGAAGCTAAACGGGAACAATCCGCGGACGGTTCGGGAATGCTTGATTGTGCAGATGACGATTGGCGCGAAACCTTTTCAACGCACTGGTGTTTGCTGGAATGTAGAGGCCTACAGGAAGCCTGGGACCGCGCGTGATGCTGTAAACAGTTTGTCATTGCGCACATAGCAGCGATCAAGGCGGAAACACGCCGGCGGGACCGGCCATCTAAATTTGTGCGGGAGTTCGCGCAGAGAGTTGGTTGGGGGCCGGTCCGCGCAGATCGCAGCTCGCTAGACGAGCCTTTCACAGTGGGGGACATGAATCGCATGCATAAAAATGTTATCGGCACTGGCTGGATGTGTCTTTTGTTGCTGTGCGCAGCGGTGGGACGCGCGCAGCAGCCGTCGAATGATCTGCGCGCGGGCTACGATCCGAGCAGGGAAACCAACCTGGTCGGGACGGTTTCCAGTTTTACTGCGAATTCAGAAACGGGGCCGCTGGGGGCCCACGTTGCGGTACAAACACCGAGCGGCATTGTAGATGTGCACGTCGGAACCGCGAAATTTCTAGAGCTCAATCACCTGACGCTGAATGCCGGCGACAACGTGCGAATCATCGGTGAGAGTTTCACCAACGGCGGGAACTCGATATTTCTGGCGCGCATCATTCAGAAGGGCACGGTTGCAGTGGCAGTGCGTTCGCCGCGCGGAATCCCGCTGTGGCTGGGCGGCGGCCGGGCACTGAGCGGGCAAGAGAAGAAGAGCCGCGGAGGTGCCCAGTGAGTCGGCCAATGAGTCGCCAGGTCCCGCTGGTTTCCGTGTTGGCTCTCGCGTTGCTTTGCGCCGCTTGCGGAGGTGGGGGCGGAGGAATATCGGGAACGCCCGCGCCGCCGCCGACTACCGGTCCTTACAGCGCCGCCAGTCTGAACGGCAACTATGCATTCACGATGACCGGGCAGGATTCCGGAGGATTTTTTGCCCGTGTCGGGAGTTTCTCGGCGAATGGCGCTGGCGCCATCATGGGCGGCGTAGAGGATGTGAACAGCGGCGCAATCGGTACAGCGATCTTGCCATTCAGCGGCGGCTCGTATTCGATTTCCTCCAACGGAAAAGGCACCCTGAATCTCACCAACCAGACGGGAACACTGCAATTCACCATCGTCATGACGTCTTCGACTTCGGGTTTGCTGACGCAGGTTGACGGCAGCGCCTCGGCCAGCGGCAATTTTACATTGCAAACGCCGTCGTCTTTCTCGCTGCCCAACATCAACGGCAGTTACGTTTTTGATTTCTCCGGGCAGGACCCCAACGGAGTGCCCGAATCCCTCGTGGGGCAGTTCACCGCCAATGGCGGCGTGGGCGGCAGCGGGGTGTTGGATGACAATGATGGCGCGGTACCTTCGGGTCCCCAACCTTTCGCCAGTTCCTCTTTTGCCCTGGATTCGACCTTTGGCGCGACGTTTGGACGAGGAATCGCCAACATAGCCGGAATCAATTTCGCCTTTTACATGGTGAACGGAAACAAGATCAAATTCATGGAGACCGGCTTCCCATCACTGGTTGTGGGCGATGCCACCGCGCAGACCGGCACAATTCCCACCACAACAGCAGGCTTTAGCGGCAACTTCGTGACGGTGATGGCTGGAGCGAGCCTGTCGGGCTCCGATGTGCGCGGCGGGCGATTTACGCTGACCGGCGGAAATGTCACGAACATTCAGATGGACGACGATAGCTCGAGCAACAGTGGTTCGGGCAACAGCAACGCGTTCATGATTCCAAACGGCACGATTTCGGCGGCCACTTACACCATCGACACCACCGTGCCCGGATCCGGACGCGGCACTGTGCAGTTCACCGATTCCAAGCTGGGCACATTTTCGTTCATCTTCTACCTGATTTCTCCAACGCAAGCGGTGATCCAGGACAACAGTGCGGGCATCGTGTCCGATGGCTCGATGTTGGCGCAGACTGCTGGTCCGTTCACCACCGGCGGTGCGGCCGGCAATTGGGCTTTCAGCTTCGTGGGGCAGAGCGTGAACAGTACCACCGGAGGATTTGGCGAAGAGGATTACCTTGGCCAATACACGCAGACCAGTTCGGGCAGCATCTCCGGCAGTGTGGACTTCACGGAGCTGTCCGCGCCGGCGGTGGCTACCAACCTTGCGATCACTGGGTCAATGACTGTACAGGGCGACGGCACCGGACGAAATGGTTACAGCGTCAAGGTGAATTCGTCTCCGTCGGCCACGTTGAACTTCAGTGCCTACTTTATCGATGCGAACACATTTTTTGTGGTGGGAACGGACACGCATCGGACGATCACGGGTACGGTGATTCGAAACTTTTAGAGATGCTGTGCGCTTGCGCGCATCGTGATGTCCCTCGGCGGCTAATGCCAGTCGAGGCGTTGCGTAGCGGCACGACTAAAGTCGTGCCCTCCGGGTAAAAAAACGTACGTCTCGCGTAGGGACCTGCCCTCGCGGTTACTAAGTGCGGATTGGTGATCGAGATTTCGTGTCAGTGTTGAATGCTTTGTGGCAAGGGCCGCACATGAAGTGCGCCCCCACAAAGCCTCTGGATGCCTTAGCTTTGCAGCAGCTTTTCGACGCGGGCTACATCCTCAGGGACATCGACGCTAACGGCATCGTGCTCCACTTCGGCGACCCGGATCTTTACGCCATTCTCCATCCAGCGCAGCTGTTCGAGCTGTTCGATGCGTTCCAGATCACCTTGCGGCAGGGTCGCATACTCCAGTAACGCGTCGCGCTGGAAGACGTACAAACCAAGATGCTTCCAGTGGCGGACCACGATATGGTTGGCGGTGTCACGCACCCAGGGAATTGGCGCCCGGGAGAAATACAGAGCATTGCCGTCGAAATCGAGTACGGCTTTCACCACGTTGGGGTCCATGATGTCGGCGGGAGTCTTGATCGTGGTGGCCACTGTGGCGACTGCCGCCGGTGGATCCTCCAGCAAGGCATTCACCGCAATGTCGATGGCCGCGGGATCCAGCAGCGGCTCGTCTCCCTGGACATTTACAAAGATATCGCCTTCGACGTGCGCGGCGACTTCGGCGACTCGCTCGGTGCCGGTGCGGTGGTCGGAGCGTGTGATCCGGGCCTCACCCCCGAAGGCCTCGACGGCCCGGAGGATGCGCTCGTCGTCGGTGGCAACGATCACTTGTGACGGTGTCTTGGCCAGCTTGGCGCGCTCAAACACTCGTTGAATCATGGGTTTGCCGGCCAGTGAGAAGAGCGGCTTGCCGGGCAGGCGGGTAGCCCCATATCGCGCTGGTATTACTACGACTACTTTCCCTGAACTCATGGCGCCTGCCTCAGTTACAGAACCAACTCCGGACCAATTACAGAACTTCCGTTGGCGTCTTGCCCAACTTACCCGATGCTATCACGGCTGGATACAGCATCTCTGCTGTGTTAGCCGCCGTTTCTGTTGACAAAAGTTTGACAGGTACGGACGGTCCAGTACGTAATTGGCCTTGTCTTCCCTTGGGCGAGTGGTAGAATCCGCGTAGACCTGAACCGCGCGGCCGTCCCGGCAGGCCAGGAACTTTTGGGAGAGAGCCGTGAAGCGCGAGGTGCCTCACATTCGCGTTTTTACCCGTTTGTTGGCTTCGCTGCTGTTCATTTCTGGAGTTACCTCGCTGTACTCGGCCCCCGCGACGGCGCAATCGGAGTCTGGGCCGTCGAAACCCGCACCCGAGCTGCCCGCTTCCGCCACTCCGGCCAAGGAAGACAAATTCAAACCGCCGGAACGACCCGCGAAGGACGACGTCCGCAAAGACACTCCCGGGAAACCACTGCAGGGTTTGCACATGGACGTTGACCTGGCGCTGGTTAACGTCACCGTCACCGATCCTTACAACCGGCTGGTCACCGGGCTCGACCCCGACAATTTCCGCGTATTCGAGGACAACATCGAGCAGGAAGTCGTGACCTTCTCCGCCGAAGACGTGCCCATTTCGATCGGCGTGATTTTCGACCTCAGCGGCAGTATGGCCAACAAAATCGGCAAAGCGCGCGAGGCCGCCATTCAGTTTTTCAAGACTGCCAATCCGCAGGATGAATTTTTTCTGGTGAGCTTCAATGAACGCGCCGAGCTGACCAGCGCGTTCACTAACAGCGTGGAGGACTTGCAGAGCCGCATGATGTTGACGGGCCCGAAAGGGCGTACCGCGCTGCTGGACGCCATCTATCTTGGCCTGAGCCAGATGAGGGGTGCACGCAACGGCAAGCGTGCCTTGCTCATCCTATCCGACGGAGGCGATAATCATAGCAGGTACAACGAGAGCGATATCAAGCGCCTGGTCAAGGAAGCGGACACGCAGCTTTACGCGATCGGGATTTTCGACCCGCTCGGATATCGGAACCGGACACCAGAAGAGCTCAACGGCCCATCCCTGTTGAGCGAAGTGACGGAAATGACGGGGGGCCGCGTATTTGCGGTGGAAAACCTGAATGATTTACCAGACATCGCGTCTAAGATCGGGATGGAGTTACGGAATCAATATGTTCTGGGATATCGGCCGAGCAATAAGGCACACGATGCGCGTTGGAGAAAGATCAAAATCAAGCTGCGCGCGCCCAAAGGACTTCCGCCGCTCAACGTTTACTCCAAGACCGGATACTACGCTCCCAGCCACTAGATCGGTTTCGCCACAATTCGCTTTCCTCGCCGCGTCTCTATCTTTGGTCTTGATCGGGGCGCTTGGTTTGGGCGCATTTTCCACTGCAGGGCAGATTCCCGACCCCAGTGCGCAGCAGAAGTTGCCGCCGCCTCCGGGTCAAGCTCCCCAGGGGGAATCGAAGATTCGCGTGGACGTCAACCTGGTGGTGCTGCACACCACGGTACTGGACGATCGGGGACGTTTTGCGGACGGGCTGAAAGAAGAAAATTTCCGCGTGCTGGAAGACAAGGCGGAGCAGAAACTCGCCGTTTTCAAGCGCGAAGATATTCCCGTCAGCATGGGCTTGGTGATCGACAACAGCGGAAGCATGCGCGACAAGCGGCCACGCGTGAATGCCGCGGCGCTCACGCTGGTCGAAGCCAGCAATCCCCAGGACGAAGCTTTCGTCGTTAACTTCAACGACGATTTTTACCTCGATCTCGATAAGGATTTCTCCAGCAGCATCCCGGAGTTGAAAGAGGCGCTGGAGCGCATCGATTCGCGCGGGAGCACGGCGCTGTACGATGCGGTGATCGGCTCGCTGGATCACGTGAAAAAGGGCGGCAAGGACAAGAAGGTGCTGCTGGTGGTGACCGACGGCGAAGACAACACCAGCCATAATTCCCTGGAGAAGGCCATCAAGGAAATTCAGAAGACGGACACGGTGATCTACACCATCGGTTTGCTCAGCGAAGAGAGCAAGAAAAATGCGAAGCGCGCCCGGCGAGCGCTGGAAGATATCGCCAAAGCTTCCGGCGGCCTGGCGTATTTCCCCGAGAATGTCACGGACGTGAAAGACATTTGCGAGAACGTCGCGCACGATATCCGCAACCAGTACACGCTGGCCTACTACCCGACCAACACCAAGCGGGACGGCACGTTCCGCGCCGTCCAGGTGGACGTAATTCCCCCGCGCGGGCGCGGCAAACTCATTGCGCGGACTCGCAACGGCTATTACGCGCCAGGCGGCCCCGCAGGCGCCAGCTCCGGCAACTGATCCCCAAAGCGATGTGCATTTCCTCGTAGCGGCGCAGCACGCCGCGCCCCATCTCGGCAAGGTCTACGAATCCACGCGGTCTGATGTCACCGCGCTGCAACCGATGAAGGCGCGGCCAATTGCTGCAAGAAGCTCTTTCCGTGCGGAATGGAGCGGCCAAAATTGTCGGCTATCGTCTGCCCCATATCCGCGAGCGTCTCGCGAATACCGAGATTTGCTCCTCCAGCGGCTTGTCGCGAATAGGCGAGAATCGGAACATATTCGCGCGAATGATCGGTGGTCTCCCATCGCGGATCCGGATCGCAGCCATGGTCCGCGGTGATCATCAACAGGTCGGAGGGTTGCAGTAGTTTAAGAAATTCCGCCAAGGCCACGTCGAACTGTTCCAGCGATTTCGCGAATCCTTCCACATCCTTACGATGTCCGTACAACATGTCGAAATCCACGAGATTGCAAAAGATCAATCCGCCTGAGCGCTCGCGGACGGCGGCAGTGAGCTTGTCCATGCCGTCGGGATTGCTTTTCGTCGTGACGTAATCTTTTACGCCGCGCGCGTTATAGATGTCGTGAATCTTGCCGATGCCAAAAACAGGCACGCGGAGATCCGCCAGCACGTCGAGTAGCATCGGCTTCGGCGGATCGACCGCGTAGTCGTGACGGCGTGAGGTGCGCACGAAATGTCCGGGCTCACCGGTGAACGGGCGAGCTATGACGCGGCCCACGCGATGCGGACCGTCGAGTAGTTTTCTAGCGATTTCGCACATCCGGTACAGATCGGCGATGGGAATCACGTCTTCGTGCGTAGCAATCTGGAAGACGCTGTCGCCGGAGGTGTACACGATCGGCTTGCCGGTGCGAAGGTGTTCTTCGCCGAGCTCTTTGATGATTTCCGTTCCGGAGGCGGGCTTGTTCCCAATGGTTTCGCGCCCGACCTGCCGCTCGAACTCCTTGATGATTTCTGGCGGAAATCCGTGCGGATAAACGGGAAATGCCTGGTCGAGCCACACGCCGGCCATTTCCCAATGGCCGGTGGTCGTATCTTTACCCGGCGAACGTGTGGCGCCTTTTCCAAATGCGCCGATCGGCGACGTGGCGGGCGAAAGGTGCGGCAGTGGCGCGATGTTCGCCAGCCCCATGTGCACCAGCGTTGGGATTTTCAGCGGACGCGATTCGGCGATGTGGCCCAGGGTGGTGCGCCCCACGTCACCGTAGTCCGCGGCGTCGGGAAGCGCGCCGATTCCTACGCTATCGAGAACAATCCAAACGATTCTGGCAAAGGGTTGCATCGGGCACCTGAGCGGATGTCACGAAAACTCTAGCACACTGGCACAGCGGCGAGTCGTTGCCGGGGAGCGCGATTGGCAGTATGCTGACGCCACTTTCGGCTTGGCCTGATGCCCGCGCCCAAAAACGAAACATTCTCCTGGCGGCGCGCGTATCTAAAGCACAGAGGTCCTTCATGGGCAGAAACGAACAGCCCCCGCTGGTCTTTCCGATTCTGTTGATCGCGGGCGGCGCCATTTTTCTGTATGCCAACTACCGCCCGGCGTTCGATCCCTGGCCGGTGCTGCGCACCTACTGGCCACTGATCTTGATCTTCGTGGGCTTGGGCAAGATCTGGGATTCCACACAGCGCCAACGCCAGCAGGCCGGCAATCCCAATGCGCCGCCTCCGAGTTCTTCGGTCGGCACCACCATCGCGATTCTGGGATTTGTGCTCATTTTGGTGGCGCTGTTCTGGCATGGCCGCGCCTTTTCGCGCGACCGTCGCGGGGAGAACGTCATTCACCATCAGAGCCGCACCATCGAACGCGACGACGCGAAGTCCGTGAATGTCTCGGTGGAATCGGGTGCCGGCCAGGTGACCGTCACGGGGGGATCTCCCCATCTGCTCGATGCCGATTTCGATTACGGATACTCCTATTCGAATCCGAGTGTGGAATACAAGACCGAGGCCGGCCTTGGGCAACTCACCATCACACAGGATAGCGAGCATGCGCACTTCGGAACCGCGCACAACGACTGGACCCTGCGTTTCAGCAATGATGTTCCGCTCTCGCTGAAGGTCGAAATGGGCGCCGGTGAAGGCCGTTTTCGGCTGCGCGATTTGCAGGTGACCAATCTGAAATTGGAAATGGGCGCGGGTCACGTGGACGTGGATTTGACCGGCCCGCGTAAGAAAGATCTGACCGCCGACATCGAGGGCGGCGTGGGACAAGCAACCATCCGTCTGCCGAAAAATGTCGGCGTGACGGTCAATGCGCAAGGCGGGATCGGGTCCGTCAATGCCCATAACTTCAAGCGCGACGGCGACGACTACATCAACGACGCCTACGGCAAAACCCCGGCCAGCGTCCGAGTAAAAGTACAAGGCGGGGTGGGTCAGATCACACTCCTCCAACAGGATTAGCACTCGCTGTTTCTTCGGTTTGCTCCGCACTCCCCGCAGTCGTATAATTTCAAGTTTAGGCAGTGCCTTCTGAAGGTGCTGTCTGAGCTTCCCTTGGCCAACCACGAACCCATCCAAGGCACTGTCAATACTGAGTCGATCTCCATTCGTAGAGCTCGAGTTCATAACCTCAAGAACGTCAGCGTCGAAATTCCTCACAATGCGATCACGGTAGTCACTGGCGTCAGCGGTTCGGGCAAATCCTCACTGGCATTTGACACCATTTATGCCGAAGGGCAGCGCCGTTACGTGGAATCACTGTCGGCCTACGCCCGGCAATTTCTGGAACGCATGGAGAAGCCGGACGTCGATGAGATCTCCGGAATTGCGCCGGCGGTCGCCATTCGTCAAAAGAATTCCACGCGTAACCCGCGATCGACCGTCGCGACCGCCACGGAAATTTACGATTACCTGCGACTCTTGTTTGCGCGCTGTGGCGAGACGTTTTGCATTCATTGCGGCGCATTGGTTCGACGCGATAGTCCGGATGAAATTGCCACCAAGGTATTGCAGCTCACACCCGGGCGCCGGTTCTATGTGTTGTACAGGTTGCGTATCGCTCAGGCGCAAGCAACTGGACAGACCAGCGGCGGTTTGCGAAAGCTGCTGAAGAAGAAGCCCGCACCTCCGCCGCAGGAAGCCCTGCGGAACGCCTTGATCGATATTCAAAAGCGCGGCTTCAATCGCTTGTATCAGGACGGCAAGCTTCACGAATTTTCATCGCCGGAGACCCTGCTGGATGTGAATTTTGCACAGCCGGTCTGGGTGGTGGTCGACCGTCTGGCGGTGAACGGCGAATCGCGCTCGCGGCTGGTGGACTCCATCGAAATTTGCTATCGCGAAGGTGGCGGTGAAGCGATTCTGGAATTCGTCGCCGACGGGGCAGGAAATCCATCAGAGCGCATGGTCTTCAACGACCGCTTCGAGTGCAAAAATGACGGCACCATCTATCAGGAGCCGGAGCCGCGGCTGTTCTCGTTCAACAATCCTTACGGTGCGTGCCCGCGCTGCCAGGGATTTGGCAACACCATCGATTTCGATCTCAATCTCGTCGTTCCGGATTCCAGCAAGTCGCTAGATGATGGCGCAATCGAGCCGTGGACCAAGCCCCGTTATCGTGGCCTGCTGCAGGAAGCCAAAAAATGGGCGCGCGGGCAGGGAATCCCCACTAATATCGCCTGGCGTCACCTCACTATCGATCAGCGCCGGCTGATCCTAGAAGGCGATCCGGCCAGTAAATTTGATGGCGTGAAGGGATTTTTCAACTACCTAGAGCGCAAGAAGTACAAGCTGCATGTCCGCGTCTTTCTGAGCCGATACCGGGGCTACGCCCTTTGCCCGGACTGTGGAGGAACGCGCCTGCGCGTCGAAGCGCGTGCCGTTCGCGTGGCCGGTAAGTCCATCACTGAGATCTGCAAGTTCACGGTAAAAGAGGCGCGAGTCTTCTTCGCGAAACTACATCTCACCGAGTCGCAAATCAAAGTTGCCGACAAGGTCCTGGAAGAAGTCCGCACCCGCCTCCAATTTCTCGACGAAGTCGGCCTCGACTACCTCACCCTCGACCGCTTGACCTCCACGCTGTCGGGCGGCGAGTCCCAGCGCATTCAGTTGGCGACCTCGCTCGGTTCTCATCTCGTCGGCGCTCTGTACGTTCTCGATGAGCCCTCGATCGGCCTCCATCCTCGCGATACCCAGCGCCTGATCGACATCCTCAAATCGCTCCGCGACCTCGGCAATACCGTGTTGGTTGTCGAGCACGATCCCGACACCATCGAAGCCGCCGATTGCGTCATCGACTTGGGCCCAGGTGCCGGCGAGCTTGGCGGCCATCTGCTTTTCTCAGGCTCCTACACCGCCATGTTGCGCGAACACAAATCGCTGACTGGCCGCTATCTGAGCGGGGAATTGCGCATTCCCATTCCCAACAATCGCCACAAGCCCAACGGTAAATTTCTGCGCCTGGCGGGCGCGAACCTGCACAACCTGCAAAATGTCGACTTGATGGTCCCGCTCGGAACCCTCACGGTGGTGACCGGTGTCAGCGGTTCGGGAAAGTCCACGCTGGTTCACGACGTACTCTATCGCGCGCTCGCCGCAAAACACAACGGCAACAGCGTCAAGGAATTCTGCGATCGTCTCGACGGCGACGGCGAAATCCGTGAGGCGGTGATCGTCGACCAATCCCCCATCGGCCGCACGCCGCGTTCGAATCCCGCCACCTATCTCAAAGCATTCGACGCCATCCGCGACGTCTTCGCCGAAACTCCCGACGCTAAGCGACGCGGCTACTCCGCCGGCCACTTTTCCTTCAACGTTCCGGGTGGCCGCTGTGAGACCTGCCAGGGCGACGGCACGGTGACTGTCGAGATGCAATTCCTCGCCGACGTCGAGCTGGTCTGCGAAGAATGCCGCGGCACGCGCTTCAAGAGCGGCGTCCTGGATGTCAAATTTCACGGCAAGAATATTCACGACGTGTTGCAGATGACCGTGCGCGAAGCCCTGACGTTTTTCGGCAACGTCCCGAAAATCATTTCGAAGCTGAAAGTGCTGAGTGAAATCGGTCTCGGCTACTTGCGCCTGGGGCAATCCGCCACCACGCTCTCTGGAGGCGAAGCCCAGCGACTGAAACTTGCCGCGCACCTGACGCGCAGCGACAATCGCGGCATCCTCTATATCCTCGACGAGCCCACCACCGGCCTGCACTTCGACGACATCGCAAAATTGCTCGCTGCATTCCGCAAGCTCCTCGAGTCCGGCGCCTCGCTGCTGGTGATCGAGCACAATCTCGATGTCATCAAATCCGCCGACTGGCTGATCGACATGGGGCCGGAAGGCGGCGATCGGGGCGGCAAAATCATAGCAACTGGAACTCCGGAGCAGGTGGCGCGCAACGCGCAATCGCACACTGCCCGGTTCCTCGCCAAGGTGCTCAGCGCCAACGGTCAGGCAAAGCGCTTGCCCAACGGCGCATCCAAATCTTCAGGCCCTTCAGCTACAATCGCCACAGGAGCGAACACCTCTCCGTCCGAGCCATGACGTTTCGCCGTTCGCCTTCGCCGCTGTCTGCATCTCGCCGCCGCCGGTTCGCTTTCTTAGTTTTTGCAATCGCCAATGGTCTTTTCCTTTTGAACCGGAGCCATGCAGCCGCACCTGCGCAAGCGGCAACCGGTGCGCACGCGGGGCAGCCGAAGTCGACTAAGGTCGCCAACCCCCTCAATGATCTGTTGAATGATGCGCAACACGCCATCGACACCAGCAATTTCGAGGGCGCCATCCCGCCGCTTCAGAAGTTCATCGCGGAAAAGCCGGATGTCGCTTACGCACATTTCCAGCTGGCCTACGCGTTCACGGCGCTGCATCGTGCTGACGAAGCGCGCGCGGAATACGAACGCGCCACGAGTATCGATCCCAAAATGTCCGAGGCGTATTTGAATCTTGGCTTGTTGCTGACGGAGAAAGATCCGGCGGCTGCGGTCCAGGCGCTTCGCAAGGCCGTCGAGTTGCTTCCCGCGCAGAGCCGGCCGCGTCTGCTGCTCGGGGTTGCGCAGGAACGCTCCGGCGATTTTCCCGGCGCTGCCAATTCTTTCGAGGGCGCGGTGCATCTCGATCCGCGCGATACCGATGCTACGCTCCACCTCGCGCGTCTCTATCTGCAACTCAAAAGGCCCGCCGACGCGGAATCGAAGTTCCGCGCGGTGCTGGAAGCGAAGCCCGATTCTCTCGAAGCGGTTGGCGGTCTGGCGGAATGCCTCGACGCGCAACAAAAGCCCGAAGCCGCGGATGCCTACCGCAAATATCTCGCGCTGCAACCCGGAGACGCCGCCATGCGCGCTCGCCTTGTTCATCTATTGGTTGAGCAGCAGAAATATGACGATGCCCTCGCCGAACTCGATCGCGCTGACGCGGGCAAGAAGCCTTCCACCGATTCGCTCCTGCTTCGCGCCGACATCCAGATCGCCCAGAAAAAAACCGACGACGCCATTGCGTCGCTTCAAGGCGCCCTGGCGCTCACTCCCAGCGACCCGAAACTGCTCAATGGGCTCGGCCGCCTGTATCTCGAGAAGCGTGATTTCCCCGCGGCCGAGAAGACCTTCAAGGCCGCGCTGCAACTCGACCAGAGCAATCTCATGATCTGGAAGAATCTTAGTTCCACGTACTATCTCTCCGGGAATTACCCGGCGACCCTCGGCACCCTCGATGTGATCGCCAAGGTTGAGCCGCCCACCGCGGCCTCATGGTTCATTCGCGCCCTCTGCTACGATAAATTGCATCAGATCAAGCCGGCGCTTGAGGCATACCAGAAGTTTCTCGACCTCGACGCAGGAAAGAATCCCGACCAGATCTGGCAGGCACAACAGCGGAGCAAGGTGTTGAAGCACCAGCTCGAAGAAAAGCGGCCTTCGCGATGAGTGCGTGGCGCAAGAGCGCGCTGGTGCTGCTTGCTGCGGCGACCTTGGCATGCCCGGGCCCGAGCGTGGCGCAGAAACCCGGCGACCTTCGCGCGCGCTTCGATCGCGAAACCAATTCCGTCCGCAAGGCCAAGATCTTCGAACGTCTCGGTGACCAACAATTTTCCGATGCTCGCCGCGCCTCGCAAGCTCGCGACTACAAAACCGTCGCTGAAATCATGGAGGATTACCGCGACAACGCGCGCACGGTCTTCAACGCGCTGAAAAAAGAGCATCCCAACGCCGAGCGCCAGCTCAGCGGCTACAAGCAACTCCAGATCCACATCCACAAAGGCATCCGCGAAGTAGACGAATCGCTTCTGGTCTCACCTGCGGAATTCAAGCCGCCACTGACGTTGGTGCGTCAGGATCTCGCTTCGATGGATGATGAATTGCTCGTCATGATCTTCCCGCGACGCCCCGTCGAGAAGAAACCCGACACGCCGCCGGCCGCCCGGAGCGCACAGCCCCCGGCAGACACGCAAAGTAAAATCGATCCACTCACGGAATCCAAACTTGGCGAGAACTCCGAGGGAGCTGCACAGGCGGACACCACCGAAGAGGCCCTCGCGGAAAAGCCCGTCGAAAAATCGGAGATGCCGAACATGAACATCAAAAACTGTCTTATGACTGTCGCTCTGACCTGCACGCTGGGCTCCGCCAACTGTGGCACCGCGCAAGCCCAGCAGAAGGACTATCTCTCCTCGCTGGAATCGGACAAGATCCGCGACGCGGAGACCACCAACGAGCGCATCAAGCTCTTTCTTACTTTCGCCGACGATCGCCTGAAGAAATTCCAGTACGAGCTCCAGCATCCTTCATCGAACAAGCATCCGGAAATGCTGAACGCCCTGATGAATGGCTACGTCGGCTGCGTTGACGACGCTGCCGACCTGGTCCAGATTGGCCTCGAAAAGCAGGAAAACGTGCGCGCGGGAATCGATCTGATGGTGAACAAGACCAAGGAATTTCTCGACGCGCTCAACAAAATCTCCGAGGACAAGGTCGAAATCGAAACGTACAAAGACAACCTGCAAGACGCCATCGAAGGCACGCGTGATGCAATGAACGATGCGGAAAAAGCCAAGAAAAGCGTTGCGCCACCTCCAGTCCGGCGTCGCGGTTGAAGGCGGTCGGACCTCGCGCTTAAGTTCCGTCGATCTCGGTGTTGAGCAAGGCCGCACGACGTTGGTTTCCGCGCAGCCAAGGTTCCACCAATTTGGCGCTTCTTATTGCTCCGCTTTAAACTAAAACCAAGATATGCCCCAGGATATGCCCAAGACTCGCTCGATCGTTCCCGGCGGCGCAGCCCTCTTCCAGCGCATGTTCACGCGCCTGAACTGTGACGGCCGGCCTCCGCGTTTTCGTGTGGAGTATTACCCTTACTCCAGTCTCGTGCTCACCATCCGCCGCCGCGAAGATGCCGTTTACGTCAGGCTCTCCGATCTCTTGCAGCGTGCGCCGCTACCCGTTATCGAGGGCGCCGCAGCACTTCTGCTCTCGCGTGTCTATCGCCGCCGGGCCCCGCGCGAACTCACCTCTCCCTATCTCGAATATGCGAAGTGCAACCGTACCCGCGCTCGCATCAACCGCATTCGCCGCCATCGCGTCCGGCCCGGCGCAGCGGGACCCCAGGGGCGTCACTTCGATCTCGCCCAATTGTTCGATGAATTAAATGGAAAGTATTTCGCCAACCGGCTCAAGCGCCCGCGGATCGGTTGGAGCAATCGCAGCTGGCGCCGCCAATTCGGATGCTATGATCCCGGCCCCAATCACATCCTGTTGAATCGCCGCATGGATCATCCGCGCGTCCCGCGCTGTGCCGTGGAGTACGTCCTATTCCATGAAATGCTGCACGTCAAGCATCCGACGCGCCGCTCAGGGTGCAGTCTGGTGTCACACTCGCCCGAATTTCGCGCCGAGGAAAAACAATTTCCTGATTTCGACCGCGCTCGCAAAATCCTCGACCGCCTCGCCCGTTGACTACTGTTTATCTTTCTCTACTACTTTGTACAGCTTCTCAATCTTCTTCTTCACTTTGTCCGCATCATCCGCGCGCGGCACCATTTCGAGATACCGCTGATAAGACTTGATGGCTTGCTTTTTCAGTCCCTTCTTTTCCTGGGCTTCACCTAAAAAGCGAAAGGGAATCGCAAAGCCTGGCTTCGCAGTGGTGGCATCCTGAAATCGATCGATCGCCGCGTCCAAATCGCCCTTGCGCATGTAATACTGACCAACCTCAAGATCTTTCTCCGCTCGCAACGGATCCCATGTCGGCTGGTCTGGCGCCGATTGCGTCGCATTGTCCGCATTTTTCTTCGGCGGAGTCTTCTTCGCCGGCGGTGGTTCATCGGCGGGCTTGTCCGGAGCCGGCTGCCCCTGCGGCTGGGGATCCTGCGCAAAGACGAGGTCCGTCGCGGGTTCCGCGAGCGATCCGCCGATCACCAAAGTTCCGCACAAAAAGTAGCTTCTGAGCTTCATTCCGCTTTCGGGCACTCCGACTGATACGATTCTGAGTATCTGACAAATCGCCACAATAAGGCCATCGGCATACCGATTTTGCACCACTCTTCTCTGGCTGAGTCTTACAATTTCTGTTACTTTCCGTCGCGCGTTCGCGCGCAAAAATGTCCGACGCCCCCCTACGCCATCGCCTCAATCTCTTCGATGCCACCATGATCGTGATGGGCGGTATCATCGGCTCAGGCATCTTCATCAATCCCTACGTCGTCGCCTCCCATGTGCAAACCCCGTTTTTGATTTTAGGATGCTGGGTGCTCGGCGGTGTCCTCGCTTTGTTGGGCGCCTTCATTTGGGCCGAACTGGCAACCCGGCTTCCCGGCGCGGGCGGTCAATATTTGTATTTGCGCGAGGCCTACCATCCCTCCGTCGCCTTCCTTTACGGCTGGGTTCTGCTGCTGGTCACACAAACCGGAGGCATGGCCGCCGTCGCCGTTACCTTTGCGCGATACTTTCGTGAAATCAGCGGCGTCACCGCCAGCGATGGTACCATCGCGGCGATTTCATTGCTCGGCCTGACGGCCATTAACTGTTTCGGTGTGCGCGCCGGCAGCAACGTGCAAAGCCTGCTGATGCTGCTCAAAGCCGGCGCGATTGTCGCAATGGTCGTCCTCGGACTCTGGCTCGGCGGCGGCACACTCCATGCGTTGCCCCTCCTCGATCATCCCGCCTCGCTCAGCCTGGCCAAAGCCGTCGGCGCCGCGATGATTCCCATCGCGTTCGCTTACGGCGGTTGGCAAACCTCCAGCTTCGTCGCCGGAGAAATGCGCGACCCTCGCCGCGATCTCTCCCGCGGCCTGGTCCTCGGCGTCGCCGGAGTCATCGCACTCTATCTATCGGTGAATTTTGTCTGCCTGCGCGTACTCGGCCCCGCGCAGCTCGCCGCCACCGCTACGCCCGCCTCCGCGGTGATGCGCGCAGCCCTCGGCGAGCGCGGCGCCCAATGGATCGCTGTCGGTATCGCCATTTCCACGCTCGGATTCCTCAGCCAGGGAATTCTCACCGCTCCACGCGTCTACTACGCCATGGCCCGCGACGGCCTCTTCTTCCAAAGCGTTGGCAAACTGTCTCAGCGCACTGGAGCGCCTGTTGTCGCTATCGTGCTGCAAGGGATTGCCGCCACCATCATCGCAGTCTCCGGCCGCTATGAGCAGATCCTCAACTACGTCGTCTCCATTGATTTCATCTCTTTTGGTCTGACGGCCGGCTCCATCTTCGTCTTCCGCCGAAAACCAGCGACCGAAGGCACGTACTTCACTCCAGGACATCCGTATACCACCTCCCTCTTCGTCCTTTCCTGCGCCGCCATCGTCGCCATCACCATTTCTACCTATCCCAGCAACACTGCCGTCGGCGTGGCAATCTTACTGGCCGGCATTCCCGTATATTTGTTTTGGAGGCGCCGCACCCCTCCGATGTAGCGGCCGGTTCTTTAGACCGGTGCAGGTGAAACCACGGCAGAACATTCGACCTCATGAAAAACCGCCACTCCGACTACATGAACTGGGCCAAGCTCCACAGCAAGGCTCGCTACAACCTTGCCACCAGCGGCGTCGGCGCCTTCCCGCTCCGCGAGCTCGGCGTCACCATCGACCAGCTCGAAATCAACGGCGACAGCACCTACGGCTACGCCCCGCTTCAGGAAGCCATTGCGAAAAAGTGTGAAGTCAGCCCAGACTCCGTGGTTGCCGCCGCAGGCACCTCGATGGCAAATCACCTCGCCATGGCCGCTCTGCTCGAGCCGGGCGATGAAGTCTTGATGGAGCACCCCACCTACGAACTGCTCGTCTCCACCGCGAGATATTTCGGCGCTGACGTTAAAAGCTTTGCGCGCCTGGAAAGCGAACGCTACGCCCTCAATCCCGCCACAGTCCGCAAGGCCGTCAGTGCCAAAACAAAACTGATCGTCATCACCAACCTGCACAATCCCAGCAGCGTCCTGGCGCCGGACGCCACGCTTCGTGAAGTAGGCGACATCGCTAGCAGTATTGGCGCACACGTCCTGGTGGACGAGGTCTACCTGGACGCCGTTTACGAAAACACGCCGAGAACCTCGTTCCACCTTGGACCTGAATTCATCGTCACCAACAGCCTCACCAAAGTCTACGGCCTCAGCGGCCTGCGCTGCGGCTGGATCCTGGCCCAACCAGATCTTGCCGACAAAATGTGGCGCCTCAACGACCTGTTCAGCTCCATCCCTGCGCATCCTGCCGAACTGCTAAGTGTCATAGCCCTTCAGCACCTCGACAAAATCGGCGAACGTGCCCGCAAAATAGTGGAAGCCGATCGCGCGGTGCTGACCAGGTTTTTGGACGAGCACACCCCGCAACATCTTTCCGCGGTGCGAACAAAATTCGGCACTACCAGCTTCGCAGGTCTAAAAAAGGGAACGTCGGACGAATTCTTGACCGCACTTCGCCGGGATTCCGAAACAACCGCCGTCCCCGGCCGCTTCTTCGGCATGCCCAACTACTTCCGCATCGGCATGGGCGTAAACCACGAAATGTTCACCGAAGGCCTGCGCCGCATCGCCCGCACATTGTCGTGATAGCGTAATTGTAGGGCGGCGCTTCCGTTTCTCCTGACGAAGGAAGGGCGCGCCTCTGCCGCAAACGATAGCGCCAGGCGAGCGTCAACTCGATGGGCAGAGATCGCGCCGCAAAAACCTCTCAGGTGCCCCATCCTTCGCGTTTTTTGCGAAGGGTAGGACGGCCATTGTGTCTTGGCAAAGTAGTTGCGAGGCTTCGCAGCGATTCCGTCCCTACTTCTCCCCCAACTCCCGCACCCAGATATTCCGGTATCTCACCGGATGATTATGATCCTGCAGCGCCAGCGGCAGCTTCGCCGACTTGTCGTTGTATTCGGGTTTCTCGGTCGCCGTCGATCCCTGAATCTCCGCATTGTCCTGCACCAAAACTCCATTGTGCAGCACGGTCACATGCGCCTTTCGCGTCAGCGAACCGTCCCCGCCGAAACGCGGCGCATGAAAAATAATGTCATACGTCTGCCATTCCCCCGGCTTCCGCGAAGCATTCACCAAAGGCGGATACTGCCCATAAACCGCCCCCGCTTGCCCGTCCGCGTACGTTCGGTTCTCGTACGAGTCCAACACCTGAATCTCGTACAAGCCCATCAGGAACACGCCGCTGTTTCCGCGGTCCTGCCCCGTGCCGTGCGCCGGCGATGGCTCCCAGAATTCCACATGCAGCTGGCAATCCCCGAATGGCTGCTTGGTGTAGATGTACCCGGTCTTGGGCACTGTCTCGAAATAACCTTCGCCTACCTTCCACTGAGCGGCGCTTCCATCCTTGTGCTGCCACTTCGACAAATCCTTGCCGTCAAATAACACGGTGGCATCAGCGGGGGCGCGCCCCGCCTTACCCTCGGTACTTGGCGTCCCGGGATCGACCGCCACCGGCACCGGCCGGTTCATGTCATGAGGCTTCCACTGCACTGGCGCCTGGCCAAAGCTTGCCGCTCCCATAGCCGCCATCACACCAATCGCCATCGTCATCCTCTTCATCAAGCCTCCAGTCCCACTCGATTTTCCCTGACTTCTGGTAACGCATCAGGTATAGTACTGATGCATCAACATAGCTATCGCAATCGCTACGCCGCCAGCCGCAGCCTCCGTTCGCCGCATGACTGAGCCACAAAGCGCCGCCAAGTCTAGCAAAAGACGGTACTAACTCACGCGTATCCGTGCCGCTCTTAGTCAGATGCACCCCGGAAAACGGCAAAATGCCGCTAACCCATTTAGAATCCGTACTTACAAAAGACAGGGGGTACGCGTCCCGCTCAACCCGTACACCTTCCCACCATTGAGCTCCGGCGTGAGTCGCGTGGGAATTTCTCATTCCGTCGAAGTCTCGGTGAGCATCTGCGTCCTTTGCGTCTCTGCGCTATCCTGTTCCTGCAGCTCTTGCAGCCATGGAACCCCGCGAAAAAGCCGCGTCTCTGCCGGAACGTCCAGGAGTCTACCTGTTCAAGGACGCTGCCGGCACCGTCCTCTACGTAGGCAAAGCCACCTCGCTGCGCGACCGGGTGCGCTCCTACTTCCTGCAGTCCCGCTGGGTAGATGCCAAAACCGGTTCGCTGGTACGCGAGATCGCCGACCTGGAGACCATCGTCGTCGACAATCCGCGCGAAGCGCTGGCGCTGGAAAATCTGCTCATCAAGCGGCATCTGCCGAAATTCAACGTACTTCTTCGCGACGACAAGACCTATCCCTACATCAAGTTCACCGCGTCGGAAAGGTATCCGCGCGTTTATTTTACGCGCAAGGTCAAAAAAGACGGCTCGCTGTACTTCGGTCCGTATTTTCCCGCCAGCCTCGCGCGGCGCATTCTCACCTTTGTGCACAAGCGCTTCATGGTGCCCTCTTGCAACGTCGATCTTACGCGCGATCATCCGCGCCCTTGCCTGCAGTACTACATCAAGCGCTGCCAGGGTCCCTGCGTCACGGGGCTCACCGACGAAACTCGCTACGCGGAAGCCGCACGGGACGCGCGGATGTTTCTCGAAGGCAAGCGCCACGACCTGATGAAGAGTCTGGAAGCGCGCATGGCCGATGCCGCGGAAAAGGAATTGTACGAGCAGGCGGCCGCCTATCGCGATCTGCTTCGCACCCTGGAAGACATCGAGGAGCGCCAGCGAATTGCCGCCGCACAAGGCGACGACACCGACGTTCTGGCGTTTTACGCCGAGCCGCCGCAGGTGGCCGCGAATCTGTTTCACTTGCGCGGCGGCCGCGTCGTCGATCGCCGTGAATTTTACTGGGAAGACCTGGACAATTTCGACCCGCAGGAATTTGTTCCGTCGTTGCTCAAGCAGTTTTATCTCGACGCCGAATATTTGCCGAAGATGATCCATGTGTCTGTGGACTTCGAAGATCGCCAATTGCTCGAAGACGCTCTGACCGAGCAAGCGCAGCACAAAGTCGAAATCTTCACGCCGCAGCGCGGAAGCAAGCGCGCATTTCTCGATCTGGTGGCCAACAATGCGAAGCATTCCTTCGATCAGCGCTTCCGTGTGCTGAAGCCAAGTTCCAAGGCCATCGCGGAAGGGCTGCAAAACGCGCTCAATCTTCTGGAAGAGCCCAAGCGCATCGAAAGTTTCGACATCTCGCACATGCAAGGCACCGATACGGTCGCCTCGATGGTTGTGTGGGAAAGCGGCCGCATGAAAAAGTCCGACTACCGAAAATTCATCATCCGCGGCGAATTCGCCGGAGTTCCGATGTCTTCCGGCAATGGCGTTCCGATCGTCGCTCCGAGTGCACGAGCCGGCCAAGATCCACTCCGGCAGAACGATGATTTCGCCAGCATGCGCGAGGCGGTGACGCGCCGCTATCGTCGGATGCTGGAAGAAAAGAAACCCATGCCCAGCCTGATCCTGATCGACGGCGGCATCGGCCAACTCCACGCCGCGGCAGCCGCGCTTGAATCACTGCAAATCATCAACCAGCCGCTGGCCAGCATCGCCAAGAAAGAAGAAATCCTTTACGTCTATGGCCAGGAGAACGATCCCTGCATTCTCGACCGCCACTCGCCGGTATTGCATCTTATCCAGCAGATTCGCGACGAGACCCATCGCTTCGCTGTTACTTTTCACCGCGATCGGCGCGCCAAGCGCCAGACCAAAACCGCTCTCAGCGACGTCCCCGGCGTCGGCCCGCGCACGGCACAAAAACTACTCCGCGAGTTCGGCAGCATCGCCAATATCTATCGCGCCGGCCTCGAGAAGATCAGTGCGGTGATTTCGAGAAAAAGCGCGGAAAAGATCCTGGCGCATCTGGAATCGAGCCACAGTCTCGATAACCGGCCTGAATAGCACATACCGGTTAGCTTGTATTGCAAGTCTTTTTCTTTCCGTGTTACGGTTGCTCCGGAGGTCGCTATGGCGGACAACGTTGGTTCCAAGGTGAGTTATTTCCTGGTGGGTCTCGGCGTCGGCGCGCTGGTGGGCGTCCTCTTTGCGCCGAAGTCGGGGGAAGAAACCCGCGAATTTCTTTCAAACAAAGCCGATGAAGGCAAGGACTACGCGCAGCGGAAGGCACGCGAGCTTCGCGAACGCGCTGACGAATTGATAGAGCGCAGCAAGGACGTGGCCGTGCGTAAGAAGGATTCTCTCTCCGCCGCAGTGGAAGCCGGCCGCGAAGCGTATCTCCGTGAGTCCAAAGCCTAGTCAGCGGGCGTAGGCGACGAGCATTGGCGTAGCGGTGGATCTGACCCGGTTCGAGTGGTGATCGCCTTTTTCGTGGGGCGATGGGGTGGGCATGCAAACGTGGGTTGCCGTCTTCGTTGTGGTTGCCGCGATCGCGATCGTCATTCAGGTTGCGCTGCTGTCGGCGTTATTCTTTCAGATGCGCCGGACCATGGAGCGCCTGGACGCCTTCACCACTGATCTGCAAAGCCGCGTAGGACCGATTCTCACGCGGGTACAGCTCCTGCTAGACGACACGCAACCGAAAATTTCCGAACTCGTCGCCGACGCCGCGCACGTGGTCTACCTCACGCGTTCGCAGGCGCAAAAAATGGACCGCGTGTTTACGGAGGCTTCCGACCGACTGCGCGGGCAGCTGGTGACCGTCGACCGCATCGTGGGGGCCGCGCTGGAGACGGTGGAAGATGCGGGCTCGCAATTTCGCCGCAGCGTGTGGAAGCCCATGCAAAAAGCCTCCGCGATAATCACCGGGATCAAGGTGGGGCTTGACCTGTTGCGCTCTCGCCGCGGCAACACCAGCGCCGCTTCTCGCCGGGACCGGGACGATTCCGTCGAGCACGAAGAAGAGCTGTTCATCTGAGATTTGGTTCACTCCAAAATCGCTCGTGACAGCGCGACGGTGATCAGCACCAGCGGAACGCCGCGTGAGGCGCGAACCGCCCGAATCGAGTTTTCGTTTATTTTGGGGTGAAGTTGCGTGGCAGGTTCGCACGTAAAGTGCGCCCTACACGTGGTCCGCGTTGTAGGTTGTAGCAGCGTCAGCGAATCCATCCGCCGCCAAGTACGCGCTCGCCATCTAGGTCGTAAAAAACCGCGCCTTGCCCTGACGTGATCGCGCGCTGTGGTGTGTCGAATGTGACGCGCGCACAGGTCCCACCGATGGAAGCCACCGTGGCTGCGGCCGGGACATGCTTGTGGCGGATCTTCACCAGCGCACGAACAGGCTTTGGCGGCTTCGCAAGGGCAATCCAGTTTACGCTCTCGATCTCGCACTCCGTTCGCCGCAACGATTCGTCGTCACCCACGATCACGCGATTGTGCTGACGATCGATGGCCAGCACGTACAGTGGCTTGCCGGCTGCGAACCCCAACCCCTTGCGCTGCCCGATGGTGAATTGATGCACTCCGGCATGGTGGCCGACAACTTCGCCGTCCTCGTTCACGATTTCGCCGCGATCCGCCGTCAGCGGTGTGCCGCGTTCGCGTGAATAGGCTTCGATGAACTGCACGTAGTTGCCGTTGGGCACGAAACACAGCTCCATGCTCTCGGGCTTGTCTGCTACGGGCAGTTTGGTGCGCCGCGCCACCCCGCGCACTTCGCCCTTACTCAATTCACCGAGCGGAAATTCACTACGCGCCAATTGTTCTTGCGTAAGTCCCCACAGGAAATAGGATTGATCCTTGGTGTCATCCTTCGCGCGTAGCAGCTCCCATCGCCCAGTTGCATCATTTCTGCGGATGCGCGCGTAGTGTCCGGTGGCCAGCCGCTCGGCGCCGATCTGCCGCGCCATGCGCAGCAACGGTTCGAACTTTACATCGGTGTTGCAGTTGGTGCAGGCGATGGGCGTGCGGCCAGCCAGGTACTGGTCGACGAACGGCCGGATAACGCGGGCTTCAAACTGTTCTTCGAAGTTCACCACATAGTGCGGAAAATCCAAATGCTGCGCCACGCGCTTGGCGTCGTAGACATCGTCGAGCGAGCAGCAGCGATGCCGCGCCGGGCCGTCCCCTTGCAGCTCCGGCAGACGGCGCTGGTTCCAAAGCTGCATGGTTAGCCCGACGATCGGGCGGCCTTGTTCTTGGAGCAAGGCTGCCACCGTGGAGCTGTCCACGCCGCCGCTCATGGCTACCGCGACCATGTTGGGCGTGGTGGTGGCGTTGGTGGGGAGGCCTTCGATTTGTGGTGTTGCGGTCATTCTTTCTTTTTTCCGTGACACCTAAATGCGCGCGGTGGTTGGCTGAAACTCTTTTGCCGAGTCGGGGCGAATCCCTTGTCCGCTTTGGGGCGAACTGCGGGAGGGACGGGCTATAGCCCTGCCCCTCAAGGGCAACGCCGACCTGCTTCCACGCAGCCCGCCTCGCCGACTCGCGGCAACGCCAAAACCTTAACGCCAACGCGTGGCAACCGCGAAAACCTCAACGCCGACACGCGTCTCGGCCCGCAACATACCGTCAGTCTATTTTAGCGGGCTTCGGCGGTTTTGCGGTAGGTGGGAGACAATTCGCGCAGTTGGTCGACCGCTGCCGGCACTACTTCCAGGGCGAAATCGACCTGTTCCGATGTGGTGTGGCGGCCGAGGCTGAAGCGAAGGCTGGCGCGGGCTTCGTCTGCGGGCAGACCGATTGCCGTCAGGACATGCGAGGGCTCTACCGCCCCTGACGAGCAGGCCGCGCCGGTGGAGCAGGCGAGGCCTTTGAGATCGAGTGCGATTACCAGCGCTTCGCCTTCGATTCCCGGGACGGTGATGTTGGTGGTGTTTGGCGTACGCGGCGCACGGCTGCCGTTGGCGTGAGAGTCCTGGACGCGCTCGAGTAAGCCGCGCTCGAGTGCGTCGCGCAATGCGCCGATGCGCTTGGAATCTTCGGCCAGCGAATTTTGCACCATAGCTGCGGCTTTGCCCAGCCCGACGATACCGGCCACATTTTCCGTACCGGGACGAAATCCGCGCTGGTGATGGCCACCATAGAGAAGCTGGCGCAGGCGCGTGCCGCCGCGTATGAAAAGGGCGCCGACACCTTTCGGGGCATACAATTTGTGCCCCGACAGCGACAACAGATCGATGCCCATCGCTTTCACGTCGATTGGGATCTTGCCTGCGGATTGAACGGCGTCGGTGTGGAAGTAAGCGTCGGCTTCGGCGGCAATTCGTCCGATTTCCTCCATTGCCTGGACAGTGCCGAGCTCGTTATTTGCGTGCATGACCGTGATCAGCGCGGTTTCCGGATTTTCGCGCAGCGAGGTGCGTAACGCGTTCAGGTCGATGCGCCCTTCGCGATCGACCGGCAGGTAGGTCACCTTGACGCCACGCTTTTCCAGCGCCTGACAGGTATTCAGCACCGCCTCGTGTTCGATGGCGGTGGTGATGACGTGCCGGCGATCTCCGGATGCGGCCTCGACGATTCCAAAGATCGCGTGGTTATCAGCTTCCGTGCCGCCACTGGTAAAGACGATCTCTTGCGGCCGCGCTCCGATCAAGGAGGCAACCTGTTCGCGCGCGGTCTCCACGGCGGCTCGCGCTCTCTGGCCGAAGGTATGGATGGAAGACGCATTCCCGTATTCGCCGGAAAGGAAGGGAAGCATGGCGTCGAGGACTTCGGGCTCGACGGGCGTGGTGGCGTTGTGATCGAAATAAATGCGCTGCATGGAGATAACCCAGGATAGACAGCGGTTCGGGGCGGGTCAAGGAGCGGAAGTAAGATTCACGGCACGTTGCTTCTTCGGTTGCTTAAAGTCGGGTTGGTCAAAGTCGCGGCTGCGTCGCGATCCGCTCAAAAATCAAGTTTCCATCTAAGCAGTTCTCGGGAGAATCCTGTAGAAATGCGCGCGTTCCTGTTGGATCGAAGCCGATCTAACTTACAGCCGCAATTACTGGCTCGCCCCGCGCCAGTCGGCTGAATGGGTCCCGAGTATTTCGCATGGTTCTTGAGAACTTCAGGAGGCTTACGTCATGAGCAAGCTGGGAAGGCTGGCAGGTTTACTGGTGGTAGGCACCGGGCTGTGCATTTCGATTGCGGGTTGCTCGGGGCGGGTCTCGTATTACGACGACTACCATCATGACTACCATCGCTGGAACAATCACGAGGTAGTCGTGTACCGCTCGTATTACGAAACCAATCATCGGCCCTATCGGGAATACAACAATTTGAACAAGGATGAGCAGCGTGACTATTGGAAGTGGCGCCACGACCATCACTAGGTCCTAGCCGATTGCTCCGTCCTTTCCCCTCATGTAAGTTCGCGCCGCGACGGTTGGGAGTCGCGGCGTTTCTTTGTTTTTTGTAAAGCTGTTTTCTGAAACCCAAGCTGCCTTCGAAGGCCCAAATCGTTTAACTCCCAAAGTTTTTCAATTCTTGGGTCGAAATCGATTCGGCCATGCTGCATTGACATTTTTTCAGGGTGCCCATAGCATTTTATGTTCCGCAGCGAGGCGTACCTCCCTTCAAAGCCGAGCCGCAGAAGCACAACATTCCATTGGAGGAAGAATGCCCATCAAGGTCGGCATCAACGGCTTCGGCCGCATCGGACGCAACATCATGCGCACAGCGCTGGATGATAAGGATATCCAGTTTGTCGCAGTCAACGACGTTACCGATGCCGCTACGCTCGCGCACCTTCTCAAGTACGACTCAATTCTCGGCAATCTGCACCACAGGGTGACGCACACTGACGATTCCATCGCCGTGGAGGGCAAGAGCTTCAAGGTTTTCAAGACCAAGGATCCCGCGGAGATCGACTGGGCTTCGGTGGGCGCTGATATCGTCGTGGAATCGACAGGCCTGTTCACCAAGGGACCGGACGCGAAGAAGCACCTGCGTGGCCCGGTAAAGAAAGTCATCATCTCCGCGCCGGCGGACGGCCCGGACGCTACTTTCGTGCTCGGCGTGAACGACAACACGTACGAACCAGGCAAACACCACGTGGTTTCCAACGCCTCGTGCACGACAAATTGCCTGGCACCGGTAGCCAAGGTACTGCAAGACACGTTTGGCATCAATAGTGGCACCATGACCACAATCCACTCGTACACCAACGATCAGCGGCTGCTGGATCTGCCGCATAAGGATCTGCGCCGGGCACGAGCCGCGGCGATCAATATGATTCCGAGCTCCACTGGCGCGGCCAAGGCTCTGCATTTGGTCATTCCGGCGTTGAAAGGGAAGTTGGATGGCTACGCGATGCGCGTTCCGACACCCAATGTTAGCGTGGTGGACTTGACGGTGTTCGTCGACAAACCGGCGACCGTGGAAACCGTGAACTCGGCGCTGAAAGCCGCAGCCACCGGCGCGATGAAGGGGATTCTCGGCTACACCGACGAAGAGCTGGTATCGTCCGACTTCAAAGCGAATTCCAATTCCTCCATCGTCGATTCCGGATACACCAAGGTGGTCGGCGACAAGTGCGTGAAAGTGCTGGCCTGGTACGACAATGAATGGGGCTACTCCTGCCGCTGCCGCGATTTGATCAAGCTACTGGCGTCCAAGTTCTAGCCGTGAACAAGCTGACGATCAACGACGTCGACCTGAAGGGCAAGCGCGTCTTCATCCGCTGTGACTTTAACGTCCCGCTAAAGGATGGCGTGGTGACGGATGACACGCGCATCCGCGAAACACTTCCCACGCTGCGGCTGGCGATTCAAAAGGGCGGGCGACTCGTGCTGGCTTCGCATTTGGGCCGTCCAAAGAGCGGTGCGGATGCAAAGTATTCGCTGGCTCGGGTCGCGAACAAGCTTTCGGAGTTGCTGGAACGCTCGGTAGTGTTCGCGCAAGACTGTGTCGGCGACGATGCCGAGGCCAAGAGCAAAGCATTGAGCGATGGCGGCGTGCTGTTGCTCGAGAATGTGCGCTTCCATCCCGAGGAAGAGAAGAACGACGAAAACTTCTCCAAACAACTGGCCAGACTATGCGACGGGCTGTTCGTTTGCGATGCGTTCGGCTCCGCGCATCGCGCGCACGCTTCGGTGGTGGGGATCACGAAGTTTGTGAGGCAATCGGCGGCCGGGCTGCTGATGGAAAAAGAGCTGGCGTATATCGGCAAGGCGTTGAGCAATCCGGCGCGGCCGTTCGTGGCGATCATCGGCGGCGCCAAGGTCAGCGACAAGATTGAGGTGGTCGAGAATCTGATGAAGATTGCCGACGTGATGTTGATCGGCGGCGGCATGGCCTATACGTTTGAGAAGGCGCAGGCGCTGGAAATCGGCAAGTCGCTGGTGGAGAACGATAAGATCGACCTTGCCAAGCGTTTGCTGTCCGAAGCTAAAAAGAAAAACTTCAAGCTGCTGCTGCCATCCGATCACGTGGTTGCTCCGGAATTCAAGGCGGACGCCAAGGCCACCATCTGCGACGTGAGTGCCACGCCCGCGGATCAAATGGGGCTCGATATTGGTCCGAAGACGATCGCCGCCTATTCGGCGGAGATTGCCAACGCAAAAACGATTGTGTGGAACGGCCCTATGGGCGTTTTCGAGATGCCGGCATTCGCCAAGGGCACGCTGGACATCGCCAAAGTAGTGGCTGCGGCGACGACGGCCGGAGCTACTTCCATTGTGGGTGGCGGAGATTCGGTAGCCGCGGTCCATCAATCTGGCGTCTCCAGCAAGATCTCGCATATTTCAACTGGCGGTGGCGCTTCGCTGGAGTTTCTGGGCGGCGCCAAGCTGCCTGGCGTTGAAGCTCTGACCAACAAGTGACACCTTCATTCCGTTTGAGGAGCGACCTTTGACCCGCCGCCGTGTGATTGCTGGCAACTGGAAGATGTACAAGACGCTGGCGGAGACGCGCGCGTTCTTCTCGACAGTCTGCCCGCAGGTGGTGAATGTGCGGCACTGCGACATGGTCATCGCGCCTCCGTTCACGGCGATTTCCACGGCAGTGGAGGCGGCGAAAGGCAGCCAACTGGCAGTGGCGGGGCAGAACGTCTCCTGGAGCAAGGAAGGCGCGTTCACTGGCGAGATCTCGGCGCACATGCTGGCCGAAGCCGGCTGCCGGTACGTAATCATCGGGCATTCGGAGCGGCGGCAGCTATTCCGTGAGACCGACGATAACGTGGCCAAGAAATCGCTGATGGCTCTGGAAGCAGGGCTTACGCCGATCGTGTGCGTCGGGGAAACGGACGAAGAGCGTAGCAACGGGCTGGAAAAGCAGGTGCTCCAGCGGCAGTTCGTGGGCGGACCGGGCGCGTTGACCCCTGCGGAGTTCTCCCGTATTCTGTTGGCATACGAGCCAGTTTGGGCAATTGGCACGGGTAAGACGGCGACTCCGGAAATTGCCGCCTATGCGCATCGGTATATTCGGCTGTGCGCTGCGGAACGGTTTTCGATGGAAGCGGCACAGGCCGTGCGTATTTTGTACGGCGGAAGCGTCAAGCCGGACAACATTAAGGGTCTGATGGCACAGGAAGAACTGGACGGGGCGCTGGTGGGCGGAGCGAGCCTAGACCCGAAGTCGTTCACCGCGATCGTAAACTATCAATAGTGCCCCGCCCGAGTTCGCGGATTTAAGGATTGGAGAGTTCGCAATGCAAGGAATGCCGGGTTGGATGAAATGGGCGATCTCGCTGTTGGTCGGCGTGGCCATCATTTTGGTGGGCTTTCGGTGGGCTGGTTGGCTGCTTACCTCGTTCTTCGTGATGAACTGCTTTGTGCTAATCATCGTGGTGTTGCTGCAGAGCGGCAAGGCGGCTGATCTTGCGGGAGCGTTCGGCGGCGCCGGCAGCCAGACGGCCTTCGGGCCGCGCGGAGCGGCCACGTTGCTGTCGCGCGCGACCACCTGGTGCGCGGTCATGTTCATGATTTGCGCCATGGCTCTGGTGTTGCGCGTGGATCGCGCCGACCAAGGTGGCTCGATCTTGCAGAAATTCTCCAAGCCGGCGCCGGCCACGAAACCTGCACCGAAGCCGACTCCAACTGCTCCGGCGACGACGCCCGCACCGCAGTCTACGACCCCGCAATCGAGCGCGCCGCAATCAGGCACGACTCCGGCGCCCACGCAGCCGGCACAAAGCGCTCCGGCGACGCCGCCTGCAACTCAGCCAAAGAAACAATAGCCGCATCGCGTATGCTTGCGACTGGTTCCACTCGCAGCTACAATGGTCCTCACACTACTGTGCGGTAGTGGCGGAACTGGCAGACGCACCAGCTTGAGGGGCTGGCGGTAGCAATACCGTGGAGGTTCGAGTCCTCTCTACCGCACCAATTCTCCGTGACTACTCTCAGCTTCGCCATCGCGCAAGACTCACGCCGACGATCGAACAGGTCACGCCCTCGCGGTGGGGTGTCCCGGTGAACTTCCAACTTGCGCCTACAGAAGCTCGTGTCCTGGGCTCGCTGATCGAAAAGGAAATTACCACGCCTGAGTATTACCCGCTTTCCCTGAACGCGTTGCTTAACGCGTGCAATCAGAAATCCAATCGCGATCCGGTGATGGGCCTCGACGAAGAAGCCGTTCGCCGCGCCCTGCATTCGCTTAATGGGCACGGGCTGGCGCGTTCCGCGGCCACCGAAGGTCGAGTCGCGAAGTTTGAGCACCGCGTCAATGAGATTTTCAATTTTCACCGGCACGAAATTGCGCTGGTCTGCGTCCTGCTGCTCCGTGGGCCACAAACTCCGGGTGAACTTCGCACGCGCACGGATCGCCTGTATCCATTTGAGGACATCGAAGCCGTTCATTCCGCGCTTCGTCTGCTGATGAATCGAGAACCGCCGGCGGTGAAAATCCTGTCGCGTCTGCCGGGCACCAAAGAATCGCGCTACGCGCATCTCTTGTCTGGCGACGTCCAGGAATCCACAGCACCCTCTGTGCAAATCAGTGTTCTTTCCGATTCAATTAAGCCACCTTTTTCGAGCACGGACTCGCAGCGTCTCGCACAACTCGAAGAAGAGGTGACCTCCTTGCGCTCGGAGCTTACAGATCTGAAGCAGCAATTCGCGCTTTTCCAGAAACAGTTCCAGTAGATTCCTCGCCTGACCCATGTCGGTGCACAAAAGTGATCATTGGTGTGCGCAGCTCTCTTTCTGGAATCTTGGGCTTGTTCGGCGCTTTGCCCCGACGTTTTTCCATCCTGTTGAGTACGTGAAGCTTAGTTGGTGGGTTTGGTTTCGCGTAGTACGACTAACCCAGTACCGATGGTAATGGAAGCCTACTTGCATTCCTGTACATCACGTGAAGTGCCTGTTTTTTAGGTCGGAAGCGAAGCGAAAGATGAGGTTTGGCAGCAACGGGTCCCCCCGGCCCGTAAGCAATAGCGGGGCACCATGACTAAAGTTTCCGTCTGCGAATCCGACTGTACCGTGCTCTCCTGCCCCAGAGGATGCAACTCGGCCCATGAAAATCAATAAGAAGCGCAGTCTGTACGTCGATGCGGGTGTCGTCGCGCTGCTGATCATCCTGCTATTCGTTGTCAACCATGGCTTTATACGCCGCCACTCGAGCGTCGCCGCCAGCAACGATGCACCGGCGCTCGCCGCACCCGCCGCAAACGTTCCCACTAGCGAAGTCCTGATGCGTGTTTTGGCGAAAGCCGTGCCCCTGCCGGTGCCTGCGGCAATCCCGGTGTCGTACCGGCCGCTCAATTTCGCACTGCTCCGCGGTGGCTTCACGACATCGGACGAATTTTTCGAGCGCGTTAACCAGGATCCTATCCTGCATTCCTTCTATGGAGACTGTAGCGACCGCCATGCCACGATGCGAGCGATACCCGAAGACGTCCGGGTCTTCACGGCCTTCCGCCGCGGAAACCAGGTTAAGTGGGCGCAGCGGCCTCTGCTGGTTCGCAAAGGCGAATATGTGCTGACGTATTGCGGCAAAACCGTGTTGGCACGATGCGGGAACCTCATCAGCATGGCAGCGATGCAGCCCAGCGAGGATATCCCGCCGGGCATGTTGGAGACGCCTGTCGACCCCATTGAGCCTCCCCTGACCTATGCCTCGGAGCCGGCCGAATCGCTGGTGGAACCGGTAGCCGCCGCCGTTCCAGTGGCAGCGCATAGCCGCTTTTTCTTTTTCGTGCCACCGTTCTACATTCCCAGCGGGGGCGGCCATTCGCCTGCCCCGCCGGCGCTTGGGGCTCCCCCGCCGGTTTCGCACGTCTCCGGTGACGAATTTTCGGGACATTACGCGTTCTTCACTCTGCTGCTTGGTTTCGCAACCATCGGAGTGCTCAAACTCTTTACGCGATGAAGCCGAGCGGCTACGTTCTCGCTATTCTGCTGGCCCTGTTCATCACCGGCGTGCCGTACGCCATTCGCATGAACTGGAGCAGCCTAGGCCCGCGTTGGGCGGCCGCCGCCGCGACTTTCGTCCCCGGCGCGCGGACCGAGGGGAGTCACGTGCTCACGCCCAGGGCCGATGTCACGATTACCTCGCAGTGCTCAGGCGCCGAGAACACCCAGATTTTTTCCATGCTGTTCGCCACGGTATTCCTGATGAACTGGAAGCGCATGCAAACGTGGAAATCGGTGCTGATTTACCTCGGATCACTGGCTGGCCTGGCAGTCCTTAACCTTGTGAGGATCATCGCCATCGTGGTTCGCGCCAAAGAAACGCACTACGGCCTGACCAACGCCCTAGGGCTCGCACTCCTCATCCTGCTCGTCTGGAAAGTAAAGTGGCTTCGCCCCGCCGAACCGGTTCCCGCCAAGTAAGGATTCGCCGCCGCTGACCGGCCAGTTGTTCCATCTCGCCACCCTCAGTACAATGCGTCACTCTCATGCCTACAACATTGCTCCGCGTGTTTGTCGTCGTGACGCTGCTGGTTTCCTGCGTTCGGCAAAATCAGGGTCAGCAATCGTCGCTCACTGACGTACCCATTGCCATCACGCACGCAACGGTGATCGATGCCACAGGCGCTCCAGCACAGCGCGACATGACGGTGATCGTCGCCAACCGGACGATCACCGGCGTCGGCAAAAGCTCGTCCGTCGCGATCCCCGAGGGCGCGGTCACGATCGACGCTCGCGGTAAATTCCTGATACCCGGCCTGTGGGATATGCACGTGCATGAAATCTTCGGCGATTGGATTCCCGAAGAAGAGAAAATCACGCCGGCACTCTTCGTCCTCAACGGTGTTACCGGAGTGCGCGATATGGGCGGTGACCTGGAGCCACTGAAAAAATGGCGCAGCCGCATTGCCGCGGGCGAGCTGCTCGGTCCGCGTATGGTGATCTCCGGACCAATGCTTGACGGCCCGACCCCGGCCTTTCCCAGCTCCGCTCCGATCAAAGACGCCGCCGATGGCCGGCGGGTTGTCGAGGAACTCAAGAACGCCGGCGCCGACTTCATCAAGATCCAGTCGTTAGTGCCGCCTGACGGCTACTTCGCCGCGGCCGCGGAAGCCAAGAAGCTGGGGATTGCCTTCGCAGGCCACGTCCCCGACCAAGTGCGCGCCGTCGACGCTTCCAATGCCGGCCAAAAGAGTATCGAGCACCTCACCGGAGTCTTTGAGGCCTGCTCCACGGTGGAAGATGAGCTGATGGCCAAGCCGCGCGGCCCGGGCCGCGGCCGCTTTCTCTCCACCCACGATCCGGAACGCGCCAGGACACTGATCGCGCTGTTCGTGAGAAACAAGACCTGGCAGGTGCCGACCCTTTATTGGGAGCAAGGGGAGTGGTTGATCGAGAAAACCAATCAGGGCGCGGACCCGCTGCTCAAGTACGCGCCAACCGCATGGCGGGAGCGCACCTGGCCGATGTTCACGCGTGAAATTTCCAAGAGCTGGTCTACGGACCCGATTGCGGAACGCGAGGCCTTCTTCCACGCGGAACTGAAAATGATCGGAGAGATGAATCGCGCAGGCGTCCCCATCCTGGCCGGCACGGATACCGCCGCTGGGGTCCGCGTGTACCCAGGCTTCAGCCTTCACCAGGAACTAAGCTTGCTGGTCAAGGCAGGGCTCAGTCCGATGCAGGCGCTGCAATCCGCCACCAGCAACGCGGCCAAGTTTCTTGAGCTGGCCGACAGCGGCACCATCGAACGTGGAAAACGCGCCGACCTGGTCCTTCTCGATGCCGATCCACTGACCAACATCGCCAACACTCACAAGATCAGCGCCGTCGTCCTCAACGGGCGTTACCTGAATCGCAGCGAACTCGACCATCTGCAGGTACAAATTCAGGAAGCCGCCGCACGTTCTCGATAAATTCCCGATAGGTTCAGCAGCTACCAAGGCAGGTCAATCCAGGCGTGACCGGCTTGCGGCGCGGCTTTCTGGTATTCTGGGATTGCGGCGTTTCGCCGACTTTTCCACCGCGCGTCTCCGTGTGCTATTGAATTTGTCTGTGAAATGCGTTCTATTTGCGCAAGTAGTTGTGGTGGAACGTCTGCGGCCGATCAAGTGCTTGTTTGAAAGCTGGCATGGTTACCCACGATAGCGGCGCCCAGGATTTCCCAGACCGTCGGAACAATCGGTTCGCTGCCGCCATCTTTCGCACTGATCACAAAACAATCGGTTTACGCTATTTGTGGCTGGCGCTGTTCAGCGTATTCGTGGGCGTGACCGCGTCTTTGATCATGCGTCTGGAAGTCGTTTGGCCCGTTGCGCACCTGTCGTTATTTTCCCACTTCGGACCCGTGCCCGATCGCTACGCGGTCCTGACTTTGCTTCACGGCTCGCTGATGGTTTTCATGGTGCTGACCACGGCTCCGCAGGCTGGCTTCGCCACCTATTTGTTGCCGTCGCAAATTGGGGCGCGGGATGTGGCTTTCCCGAAACTCAGCGCGCTGGCGTTTTGGGCCACCGCGTTCTCTTTCTTGGGTATGGTCGCGGCGTTCTTTCTGACGCCGGCGGCGGGAATCACGGTTTGGATGGCCAGTGTAGCGGTGTTCTGTGCGGCTGCGCTTCTCGTGGCGGTCAACCTCGGTGTGACGGTGATCGATTTGCGCGCGAAGGGGATGACATTGCCACGCTTGCCGATCACCGTGTGGGCCTGGTGCGTCAACGCGATTTTGGGAATGTTGATTTTCAGCAGCCTGCTGGCGGTTTGCGTTTGCCTCCTGGCTGACCGTTTCCTTGGGACCCAGATTTTTGGGTCCTGGGCATTTCCCGCTCAGCTGTCTACCTATTCCCAAGCAGACACATTCATTCCCGAGTGGCAGCGGTTGTTCTGGTTCTTCACGCAGGCGCAAGTTTATGTGGCGATGATCCCATGCTTTGGATTGGTGACGCATGTTCTCGCCACGCTGGCGCGGCGGCCTGTATGGATGTATCGCCCCGTGGTCCTGGCCATTTGCGGCTTCGGCGTGCTGGGGTTTTGCATCTGGGGCGAGCACCTGTTCGTGAACGGGCTGAATCCGAGCGCTTCGCTGACATTTTCCCGGTTAGCTGCTGCACTGGGCTTCCCCGCGATAATTTTCGTGGTCAGCTGGTTCGGCACTTTATGGGGCGGCCAGGCTCGCGCGACCACTTCGATGCTCTTCACGCTCGGATTTATCTCGCTTTTTCTCTCCGGCGGGCTTTCCGGGCTGATTCTGGCGCGCCACGATCTGCAAAGCACTTCTGCGCGCGGTGATTTCGTCGCCGGGCATTTTCATCTAGTGATGGGGGTCGCGGCGGCGTTCGCGATGCTGGCGGGGTTATTTTTCTGGTTCCCCAAAATGTTTGGCCGTCCGCTGGATGAGCGTCTGGGCAAGCTCCATTTCTGGCTCACCTTCGCCGGAGTGTACTGCGTGTTCATGCCCATGCATTGGATGGGCCTGATCACCTATACCAGCGTGACATCCCAGGATCCCGCAATGACTTTGGCCACGGAATCCTTCTTAGGCACTTTTGTTACGGTTGCAATCCTCTTCACGACAGCCGCGCAAACATTCTTCGTGGCCAACTTTGTCCGCAGCCTGCGGCGGAGCGCGCAGCCTGCGGAGCCGAATCCGTGGCGCGCGACGACCCTCGAGTGGGCGTGCCAGTCGCCCGTTGCGCAGGAGGGCCTTGTATCCCGCGAGACGGTGGTTTATCGCGGAGCTTATGAATTTGGCGCAGAGGATTGCGGAGGAGTCGCAGCGGCGGATTTCTTCCCGCAGCACGTGCCGTTGGATGTGGCAGGAATAACTGCCCCTCACGAATCACGTGTGAACGGAGAATCCGCACCTCCCAGTTCACAGCCCGCCGGAGCCGGTTAGGCCAGAAAGCGAACTATGCCAGGTACACGGGAAACGCAGGACTATCGGGAAATTCAAGAGATCGAAATTATTCTTGACGACGTCGACAGTGGCCCGCCGGTGCCGCCTGGTGGTCGCGACGGCGGCGAAGACCAGAACAGGCGGCCGCAGCCCGAGCCTCCCGCGGCTGGTCGCCGGTATCACACAGCAATCCTCCTCGCCATCGTTTCCATTACGATTTTTTTCATGGCCCTGACGACCGCATTCCTGGTGCGCAAGACCGGCCAGGATTGGGTGCCCGCGGAACTGCCCCCGGTAATCTGGTTGAACACCATCGTGTTGTTGGCCAGCAGCGCCACCATGGAACTTTCACGACACCGCTTGTCGGCGGGCGATGTACGCGGCTTCCGGAACTTCTGGCAGCTCACGACCGCGCTGGGCGTTTTATTTCTGGTCGGGCAATTGCTCGCATGGGGACAGCTGGTGGCGCAAGGCGTTTTCGTCGCCAGCAATCCCGCCAGCAGCTTTTTCTATATTTTCACCGCGGCGCACGGCATTCACCTGCTCGGTGGAGTTTGCGCGCTGATGTATGTGCTGGTGCATGCGTTCAAGAGAACTGAAGCTCCGCGCGCGCTGGCCGCCGAGGTCACCTCGTATTACTGGCACTTCATGGACGGGCTGTGGGTATTTCTGGTGGCGCTGCTGTATCTGGGGAAGTGATTCAGCGAATGGCTGCCTGCTGGTGGAGGAATTCGCTGACCGTATCGGCGACGCGCGTTCGCTGGGCGGTGGTAAGTTCGGGATAGTTCGGCAGCGAGAGCACTTCCAGTGCGGCGTGCTCGGCGTGGGGGAAATCGCCGGGCTTGTAGCCGAGCGATGAATACAGCGGCTGCAGGTGGAGCGGCAACGGGTAGTACACCGCGCTCCCGATCCCAGCGTCAGTCAGAGCCTTCCGCAAAGCCTCGCGTTCTTCCACGCGAATCGTGTATTGATGAAAGACGTGCGCATATCCGTCGGGTACCATCGGCGGCATCACTCCGGGAGTCTGCGAAAATTGCCGCGTGTATTCGGCGGCGTGGCCTTGCCGCGCGTTTTGCCATGGTTGTAAATGGCGGAGTTTGACACGCAGAATGGCCGCCTGTATTTCATCGAGGCGGCTATTCCAGCCGGGTTCACTGCTGATGTACCTCTCGGTCTGTCCGTGATTGCGAAGCGAGCGCAGGCGCGCCGCGGTTTCTGCTGAGCTTGTAACAATCATTCCGGCGTCGCCATACGCTCCCAGGTTCTTGGTGGGGTAGAAACTCAAGCACGCGATGCCGCCCAGCGATCCCGTCGGCCGGCCTTTGTACGACGCGCCGATAGCCTGCGCATTATCTTCGATGACGGGAATGTTGCGCGAACGAGCGAACGATAGGATCGCGTCCATATCGGCGGAAAGCCCGTAAAGATGAACCGCGACGATCGCCCGAGTGCGCGGCGTCACCCTCCGTTCGAGTTCAGCGGGATTGAGGTTGTAAGTGTTCGGATGAATGTCGGCGAAAACCGGCTTCGCGCCCAGAGCGCTCACTGCGCTGGCGGTCGCCACGAACGTGAATGGCGGGAGCAGCACTTCGTCGCCTGCCCGCACCCCGCACGCGCGCAGCGCAAGGATCAGCGCGTCCGTGCCCGAAGCGACGCCAACTCCGTGAGTCACGCCGCAAAGCCGCGCAATTTCTTCTTCCAGCGCAGCGCCTTCGCGGCCGAGAACGAATTGCTGCGAATTCAGTACGCGATTGACAGCTTCGCGAATTTCCGGGCCGATCGCGGCAAATTGGGCGGACAGATCGAGAACGGGAATCGCCTGGAAGCCGGCGACGCCGTTCGAATTCATGGTCATGGAGAGAGTGTAGCCCAGGTTTTTGGAGTTGGTATAGTCGATCGCCGGTCGCGTGATTGGTTTCGAAAGCACTTCGGGCTTTGCGGTTCTACTAAGCGACGGAAGGTTTTTTGTGGCCAGCGCGACTGATGGGAGTCGCTAAACCGTCTAAAGCGAATCTAAAATCTCCTGAAAAATGGACCCTTCAGCACCGGAAATCGCGAAAATAATAATCGGGCAAACGTGATACCAGGTTATGTCTGCCGATGCGCACGTAAGTTCCTGCGAGACAGAAAGTTAAGAGCGTAGGTAGCGGATTAGCAACATGCAGATTCGATGGATACTTACGTGCTGATATTCTAGAGATTCAAGCTGTGTTTTTTAGAGGGAAGTGGCAAGTTCGGCCCTCAGTAAGCAAGCAAACAAGAAATTACGATCTGAAAGTTGGAGGAGCGATGAGGAACTTTCGTGTGGGTGTGTTGCGTCCGACGGCACAAGCGCAAACGGAGCAGCCACATGGGGACGCGCGAAACGATAAAAAACTATCGAGCGGCTGGCTGCGATCGTGTCTATCGTGGACCGCAGCACTTGTGCTGCTAGGTTGCCTGGCCGGCACAACGAAGGCCCAGGATGTGGCGTCGATCACCGGAACCGTGACAGACAAAACCGGTTCGGCGGTTTCTGACGCGGACGTAAAGCTGACCGACACGCGCACTGGCGCGATTTACACATCCAAGACCGGAACATTCGGCGCGTATCTGTTTGCGCGTGTTACGGCAGGATCAGGCTATTCAGTTACAGTGAGCAAGGCGGGGTTCAAGACGACAACGGTCTCCAATGTGACCCTGGCGGTAACCGAAACTGCGACCTATGACATCACGCTCGAACTCGGTTCGGTTAGCGAATCTGTCGAGGTCAGCGCCAATGCCGGCATCACGCTGAATACCACCGACGCAGCCATCGGTAATGACATCGATACGCGTCGTGTTGCCGAACTGCCCAGCTTGTTTCGCACCAATGCAGCTGCGTTGCTGCGCCTGGCTCCGGGCGTGGTGGCGGCGGACGACAACGGCCACGAGCAGGACAGCCAGCTGGGTTCAGTTACCGGATCGCGCGCCGATCAAGGGAATATCACTCTCGACGGCCTGGATGTGAACGATGAAACCATCGGGCAGGCGTTCACCTCGGTGACCTCAACGCCGATCGATTCGATCGAAGAGGTGCACACGACCGTGGGGCAACCCAACGCGGGGTTCGGTCGCAGCAGCGGCGGGCAGATCAGCCTGGTAACCAAGAGCGGCACGAACGCTTTTCACGGCTCACTGCACGAGTACAATCGGAACACGCTGTTTGCCGCGAACGACTTCTTCAACAACAAGAACGGTGTTGACAAGCCTCCGCTGAACCGCAACCAGTTTGGCGGCAGCATCGGCGGCCCGATCTTTAAAGATAAGTTCTTCTTTTTCTTCAACTATGAAGGGCGGCGCGACTCGCTGTCTGCACAGGTTCAAAAGATAGTTCCAAACGATACACTCCGTGCCGGCCAACTGAATTACATCGACGACCTTGGGAACGTGCAGACCACAACCACGGCGCAACTGCAGACCCTCGATCCGTTGGGGATCGGTGCCAACACCGATTTTCTGGCCTTCATGAACTCGCGCTATCCGGTTGGCAACGATCCGGCTCTTGGCGACGGACTGAATACCTCCGGCTTTATCTTCAATGCGCCGATTCACCGTCGGGAGAACTACTATACCGGTCGGCTGGACTACAACCTGAATAACAAGCACAAGCTGTTCGGTCGTTTGCAAATGCAGCGCATCAACAACGACGACAGCGCAAACATCCTGCCGCAGTTCCCAAGCGATCCTAGCCCACAGCTAAGCGACATCGACCATTCGCGCTCCTGGGTGGTAGGCGAAACCTGGTTTATCACGCCCAATCTGACCAATCAGGCCTTCGCTGGAGTGACGACGCAGGTGTTCGACACGCCGGTGAACTTTGCGCCCACCGCGCCGATCATTTTCACCACCAGCCTGATCAGTCAACCCTTCGCCGACATCCGTGGGCAAGGGCGTACCGTCAGCGTCCCGGAATTTCGCGACGATCTGTCGTACACGCGCGGCAAGCACAACTTCGTATTTGGAACTGACATCAAGCCGATTCGTGTTAAATCCTTCAACCAGGCGGACATCAGTTTTGTGGGCATCGGTCTGGGCGGAAACATTCACTCCTTGAGTGCTCCGCGCCGGCCAGCCGACATCTCTCTCGATCCGTCGGCACAGGCGGAGTGGGACAACGCATTTCCATTGCTGCTGGGCCGCTTCTCACAGACCAGTGAGTTCGATGCATTCGATCGCGACGGCACGCAACTGCCGCAATACACGACGACGCGCCGCGACTTTCACTACAACGAGTATGAGTTCTACGCGCAGGACAGCTGGAAAGTCCGGCGCGATCTGACGATCACATACGGATTGCGCTGGCAATTCCACAGCGTGCCGTTCGAGGCCAATGGCTTCCAGTCGGTCTCGAATCAGAACCTGGACACGATCTTCCCGGTTCGTGTTTCCGCGGCCGCACAGGGAGTTTCCGGCAACGACGCAGCGCCTCTGGTGAGCTACAACCTCGGTGGACCTGCCAACCACGGGCCGGACTACTACAAGCCAAGCTACCGCGATCTCGGCCCTCGCCTGGGTATCGCCTACTCACCGTCCTTTACCAGTGGCGTACTGGGGTCGATCTTCGGCGATCGCAAGACCACGGTGCGTGCGGGTGGAGCAATTTTGTACGATCGCGTTCTGAGCACGTTGTCATTCGAATTGGACCAGCAGACGTTCCTGTTCGACTCCAATCCGGTGCTGAACTACGGCCCGCCGGCTGGCGATCCACTGCAGACCAGCCCCACCGCCAACCTGGTACAGAGCCCGAGGTTCACGTCTCTGACGGCTCCGCCGCCGGCCCCGACGCCGATTCCGGTAACGCCGCGTCCAATTACGCCTAACGTGGATGCCACAGGCGCGCCGATCGGGCTCGCGGTGCTCGGGGGATTCCCGAGCTTCTTGCAATTCGACAAGAATTTCGAAACACCTTATTCCTACACGCTTTCGTTGGGCGTTCAGCGAGAGCTGCCCGGCAATATGGTTCTCGAAGTGGACTATTTTGGCCGCCTCGGACGGAAACTGACTGCGGATGGCGACGCCGCGCAGACCTTGAACTTCAAGGATGCGCCTTCTGGTCAATTTCTCAAGTCGGCATTCGCTGGTTTGCAATCGCAGGCGCAATCGGGCGCGCCTGTCACTCCGCAGCCATGGTTTGAGAACCAATTGCCGGCCGCCACTGGCGCTTCTTGCCCGGTTCTCAATGCCGCGTTTGGCGAACCGTTCACCACTTGCACGGAGCTTGTGAATGGATTGCTAGGGCCAAACGGATTGATCGGAAACTTCGTGGGGGTCGGTGACCTGTCCAGTACAATTCTGCTGCTGGCGCAAACCGGGCTGTTGAACCCCAACGTAGCGTTGTACGCGCAGACCGGAGCAAACGGCTACATCGGCAACTACTCTTCGTCCTCCTACAATGCTATGTTGCTCTCACTCAAGAAGCGCTATTCAAACAATTTGCTGCTGGATTTCAACTACTCGTATTCGCATTCGATCGATAACCAGTCAAATATCTTCAATGACGCGAACCAATTTACGTTCAGCGGCCAGGGGCTGATCTGCGATCTGACCAATCTGCGGACTTGCCGAGCGGACTCATTGTTCGATGCCCGGCATATCATCAGTGCGAACTACGTTTACGATCTGCCGATAGGTCACGGGCATCACCTGTTGGGGAATTCCAACGCCGCGGTGAACTTCATTTTCGGCGGATGGTCGACTTCCGGAATCGTGACCTATCGCACAGGGTTCCCGTTCAACACCCACACGGGAACGTTCCCCATCAACTTCACGCAGGATGCGCCGGCAGTGTTCAACGGCGACAAGCAGGCGGTCAAGCAGGGCATTCACACCGATCCAACAAGCGGAGCCATCCAGTTCTTCGCGGATCAGAACGCGGCGCTGGGCGCGTTCAGCTTCCCGTTCGGCGGGGAAACCGGTACGCGCAACCCGGTTCACGGGCCCGGGTTCACCAACGTGGACCTCGCGGTATCGAAGAATTTCGTGATGCCGTGGTCCGAACATCATAGAGTGCAATTCCGCTGGGAGGCATTCAACGTATTCAATCACACGAACTTTGCCGCGCCGGGTGATCCGAACACGCTTACCAACTCCAACAACATCCTAAACAATCCTGCGGGCTTCGGCGTCATTTCGTCGACGTCAGGATCTCCGCGACAAATGCAATTCTCGCTGCGCTACGACTTCTAGCAGCGACGTAGTCAAACTCGAAGTGGATGGCAAGCAAAAACCCCGGCGCCCAGCCGGGGTTTTTGCTTGGGGAATCGAGAATTAGCCAGGGCCAAGTCGGCGACGACAAATCAATGCTATTTCGCGCACCCACCCAAAGCCATGCGGAATTTGCTCGCAGCTCAGAGGTTGCGCAGATGCGCCAGGCGGAACGGGGAGCCTAGATTTTCGCGCAGCTCAAGCCAATGTTGCTCTGGAATAGCCATGAACACGTCAACGACCTGTGGATCAAATTGCGTGCCCGAGCAGCGCTTGATCTCGGAACGCGCGTGCGAGAGCGGCAATGCCTTGCGATAAGGGCGGTCGCTGATCATGGCGTCCAGCGAGTCCGCGATGGTGAAAATGCGCGCGCCCAGCGGGATCTGTTCGCCTTTGAGCGAGCGCGGATAGCCGGAGCCATCAAAGAATTCCTGGTGGGCCAGAACGATCTCCGCGGCGGCACGCAAGAAGGGAATGCGAATCAGCATGTTGTAGCCGATTTCGCAATGCGTGCGCATGATCTGCTTTTCGTCGTCGGTGAGCGGGCCGGGCTTGCGCAGAATGCTGTCCGGAATGGCCATCTTGCCGATGTCGTGGAGGAAAGCGGCGCGCGCGAGAATCGGAAGGTAGTGATCGGGAACGGGCATGGCGCGGGCGATTGAAATGCAAAAGGCGGTGACGCGTTGGCAATGGCCTTCGGTCTCGGCGTCTTTCAGGTCCAGTGCGCTGCCCAGCGCCTCCAGGGTATCGTCGTAGGACTGTTCGAGCTCAGCATGCTTGGCAGTCAGTTGCGCGGTCCGCTCTTCCACTAACTGCTCGAGATTGCGCTGGTACGTGCGGTTTTCCATGACCAGCCGGCGATGCTGCAGCGCACGCCCCACGCCTAAGAACAATTGGTCCTTCTCGAACGGCTTGAGAATGTAGTCATACGCTCCGCGGCGAATGGCCTCCAGCGCCGTGGAGATATCGTGGATGGCGGTGACCATGATCACCGGCACTTCCGGGTCGTACTG
The DNA here is from genome assembly GCA_035607215.1 of Candidatus Eiseniibacteriota bacterium. Lineage (GTDB taxonomy): Bacteria > Acidobacteriota > Terriglobia > Acidiferrales > UBA7541 > Acidiferrum. The sequence goes on along the minus strand of DATNCJ010000017.1, from coordinate 16,865 downwards.
CCGCAACCAGTCCAGGAGTTTGATGCCGTCCATCTCCGGCATGATCATGTCGCTGAGCACGAGGTCGGGAGTTACGCGCTTGACCTGGTCCTGGGCGGCGCGGCCGTTGCTCACCGCGGTGCAGTGATAGCCCTTGGATTCCAGCATCGTCGAAACGACTTCCCGAATGGCTTCCTCGTCGTCGACGACCAGTATATTTTCCAGCTCCACGGTGGTTAGCTCCCAGCAGTCATTATAAGGGACGGCACAGCGGGAAAGGGCGTGCTTGCCCAGTCAGAAAACAGCGTGTTAGCGTGATGGTAAAGGTGGGTCGGCGGGCGATTCATCACTCGACACGGCTGCGTAGGCGGCTCGCGGCGCCGTGGTAGTTCCTTAAGGAGGCGGTACCACGTGCTGGAGAACCAGGGCCTGCTCGCCATCGCTTTCTTCGAAACCACGGCATTCATCATCCTGCTGGTGCTGTTTCTGCTCTTCCGGAAGGATCATCCGACAGGCTATTTCCGCTTGTGGCTGGGTGGCTGGTTATGCCTGACGCTTTCGGCAGCCTGTGAGCTTGGTTTGGTGATTCGCGACAATCGCCAGCTATGGGTCGGCCTGATTCTGGCGCGGGCGGCTGCCACATTGATTTTCCTCATGTCCGTGATGCGCTATACGGCGCGGTCCACGGTGCAGCAACGGCCTCTGTGGCCGTTGACCGGTTTCATCCTGGCGGCCATCTACTACCTCGAGCATACCTCGACAAATCCCTATGGCTTCGTGCGCTGGGAGAGCGCCGTGGTGCAGTCGATCGTGCTGCTCTGGACCGGGTGGCTGTTGTGGCGCGTAGGCGACGCGCATAAGGGCCATGGCGCACGGTTACTGGGCGGGGCCTTTTTTATGAGCGGGCTGCATTCCATTGACCTGCCCTCCTGGCCGCGGGACGTTTTGTTCCTGCTGCGCGTAGCATTCGATCACCTGTTGTTCACCGCCATCGGGGTATCCATGGTGGTCCTGGTGCTGGAACGCGCACGCGCGCGCAGCGAGGAACTCAACGACAAAATGCGAAGGTTGACGCTGCTAACGGCAGCGAGTACCCAAACACTCTCCGTGAAAGACATGCTGGAGCAGGTGCTTGGGCACGTAATGGAAAGTATTGGTGCGACTCACGGAATGGTGCGCCTGCTCGAAGGAGAAGGAGACGCAGCCCAATTTGTGATTCGAGCGTCCGTTGGCTTTCGCGAAGCTTACGTGGAGAAGTATCGCCAGATTTCGGCCAGCGATGTGGGCATGAAACGCGTCCTGAACGAGGACTTCCTGTTCCTATCTTTGGAGCAAGAACAGGATTCTGTGGGACGCCAGCGCTTGCTGGAGACTGGACTCAACGAGGTTGTGATGGTGAAGTTGCCAGGTAAGCTGCGTCCCCTGGGTTTGATCAGCTTGGCATCCAGTCAAACGCTGAAGTTCCAGCCGGACGAAAGATCGTATCTCGTCAATATCGCAAACCTGCTGGGACTCACTCTGCAAAATGTGCGTCTATTCGAACAAGTGACGACCGCGCAGCAGCAATGGGTGTACACCTTCGATTCGATCGGCGATCCGATTCTGGTGCACGATCGTGAATTCAGGATACTGCGCAGCAATCAACGGCTTAGCCATCTTCTGGGGCGAGAGAGCGCGGCGCTGGTGAGCCGAGCGGTCACCGACTTGCTCCCGCGCAAGGGCGTGGCCTACGAGCATTGTCCCTATTGCGAAGGAGTCGCTGGCGAAGGCGATGATCCGGATCCCTGGCTCCAAGGCTATTTCCTGGCTTCGAATTCCACATTCACCGACCCACAGGGCCGGCAACTCGGCACTGTTCACGTGTTGAAAGACATCACCGAGCGCAAGAAAGCGGAAGAGAAATATCGGACTCTGGTTTCAAACGTTCAGGAAGGTGTCTTTATTTCCACGCCGGGCGGACGATTCCTGGATTTCAATGATGCCCTTATGCGCATGCTCGGGTACGAACGTCGCGACGAATTGCTGGGCGCAGATATTTCATCGATCTATGCGACGCCTTCGGATCGCGATCGTTTGAAGAAACTGCTCCACGAACACGGTTCAGTGGCGGACTTTGAGTTCGAAATTCGCCGCAAAGATGGGGAAGTCCGAACCATGATGGAATCGTCGATCGCGGTTCGCGATTCCACCGGCACGGTGTCGGCCTTTCAGGGATTCTTGCTGGATATCACCGACCGCATCCGGGCGGAGCAGGAGATCCGCAGGCGCAATCGCGAGCTGCTGGTGCTGAATTCGATCGCGCAGACGCTGATCGAGTCCATGGATCTGGGCGATTCGTTGCACCGCGCGCTCCGGCAGCTTTCCGAATTGTTCGGGCTCGACGCCTCATCGCTGTACTTGTTCAGCGAGAACAATTTGTCGCTGCGACGAATCGCGGCGGTGGGTTACCGGTCGGAGTTCGCGAGAAATTTTCCGCCCACAAACATGCCTGGCGAGTTGCTGCAGCACATCAAGTCGGTGCATGCCACGTTTCTTTCGGCGCAAGGTCTGCCACTGCCGTCGGTCTTTCGTGAAGTGCAACAGAAGGAAGGGCTGATCGCGTCCTTCGTTGTGATTTTGTGGTCCAAGGACCGCGTGCTTGGCGCCCTGGCGATCGGGACTCGCACGTCGCGAGACTTCACTCCCGCCGACATCAACCTGTTGATTGCGGTTGGCAGCCAGATCTCGAACGCCATCGATCGCGATTCGCTGTTCGAAGAGACGCGCACCGCCTACGACAACTTGCGGCGAACGCAGGAGCAGTTGCTCCACAGCGAGAAGATGGCGGCGGTCGGGCAGCTGATTTCCGGAGTGGCTCACGAGCTTAACAATCCGCTGACCGCGATTCTGGGTTATAGCCAGCTGCTTAGCTCCAGCGCGGAAATCGGGCCACAAGGTCTCGAATACACCGAGAAGCTATACAAGCAGGCACAGCGCACCCACCGCATCGTCCAAAATCTGCTCAGCTTTGCGCGCCAACACAAGCCGGAACGCGCCGCCGTGCAGATTAATCAGATTCTGGAGGAAACGCTGGCGCTCCGCGACTACGACCTGCGCATGAAAAATATCCGCGTGCACCTAGAACTTGCGCCGGACCTGCCGGTAACAGCCGCCGATCCCCACCAACTCCAGCAGGTTTTTCTGAATTTAGTCAATAACGCCGTCGATGCCGTCCTGGAGTCCGCCAGCGAAGGAGATTTGTGGGTGCGTACCAAGGTACGAGGCCACCGGCTGGCCGTGGAATTCGCCGACAGCGGACCAGGCGTGAAGGAGCCTTCGCGCGTCTTCGATCCCTTCTACACCACCAAGCCCGTCGGCAAGGGCACCGGTTTAGGCTTGAGCATCTGCTACGGCATCGTTACCGAGCATGGCGGAACCATCACCGTGCGTAACACCTCTCCGCGAGGCGCCTCGTTCACCATCGAACTGCCTTTCCAGGCTCCGGCGCAGGGTGGACCCGCGGGCCGGCAACGCTCGACAACACCTATCCGCGAGGGGCGTATATTGCTGCTAGACCACGATGCATCGGTGCTTGAGGCGGTGAGCGCCATCCTGCGCGGAAGGAATCACATCGTGCACACCGCGAGCGCGCTGGAGCGCGGCATATACGAGCTGGCTCGGCACAGCTTCGATCTGGTGATCGCGGACTTGCACATTTCCGAGCCGCCATCCCGGGAACGCTTGTCGGTCTGGCTGGAGGCCCATCAGCCGGCTTTGCTGCAGCGCCTCGTATGGATGCGCGCATCGGCTCCCAGCGAGGCCTCCAACGATAAGCTCCCAGGCGGCTTGCCCATTCTGCAGAAGCCTTTCAAGGCCGGCGATTTGTTGGTTGTTGTAGAGGCAGTGCTAAACGACATCCACGCCGCGCCCATCGAGCGATGAAGCCAGTTTGGCGGCGACGGCGGCACGCTCACCCAGTTCCCGGATGGCCGTTTCCATGCGTACCGCGAGTTCGCTGACTTGATGGGTTAGTATGTCGAGTTTGTGCTGCGGAAAAACTCCCGCGTGAAGTGCCACGCGCAGCAGCTGATAGCGCCACGTAAATTGGACTTTCAACCACACCCGCTCCTTCTCCTGAGTCGGTGCGAGCTCCGGAGAAAGCGCAGCAACAACTGTCGCCAGATCAAGCAACCGGGAGAAATCTTCGTGCAGCGCGGTCAGATAGGACAAAGCCACGCCCCGGCGTTCCTTTCGCAACCGCTGGTACAATTCCGGGAATCCTCGCGATGCAACAAATGCCAGATCGCCGGCTGACAGCGCCTGGCGAATCAGCGGCAGGTACGTAGCGTGACGCCGGCCGGCCTGTCCAAGAAGAGCGTTCTCATTCTTCGCTCCACTGGCCTGCTTTCTGGGGGCACGCAGCGCCCAAAACAACAGGATCAGCAGCAATGCTACTGCCGCTAGGTAGAAAAAGCTCACGGCTGCGGTTCCTCGGTCCTCCAGAATTGGCTCAACTGGTCGTTAAGCGTCCGCAGCTGCGCGTTGACTTCCGGCGAAATACGCTGATAGACGGCCTTGGCAAAAAGTGACGGGGATCCGAAAGGCGGGACCGCAATGGCCTTTCGCAAGGCCCAGGCCCATAGTGTTAAGCATCCCAGGTAAGTGAAAACTCCCAGGAAGTTCCACACTGGCAGGTACGCGTTGATAAATTTGTCCAGGATCGTGAAGTTCACTACGGACACGCAGGAATATGCGCAAAAGCCCAGCGCCAGAGAGCGGATCGCCGGATCGGAGGCCACCTGGTAATGCCGCAAGAAAGCAAAGAGCACGACGATGACTACCGCCACCGCCAGTTCAATCGCTCGATTTGCGGCGATGACGCCTTGAGCCAGGCTGTGCTGCGGAGCGCTCGCGGCATCGATCGCGGAATAACCGACAATCAATATCGCGCAACTCAGCAATACGCGCCAGGCCAGCGACCATATCCCTCGATAGTGGCCCAGCATTCGACGGCAAAGTTCCGCCACTGCCAGAGCCCGCAGGCAGGCGAGTCCGGCCTCCGAGCCCCACGCCACGAAGTAGCTCGGCCAGCTGTCCATTCCCCAAGCCCCGTAAGCCAGATGCAGGATCACGGCCTTGGTAAGATTCGCCACCAGATAAGCGGCGAAGTAGGGAAAGGAGCGTATATTGCGGTGAAAAATGAGCAGGCAGAGCAGGAAAGCGCGTAAGAAAATGCTGAGATTCCAACCGAACTGTTGCGACGTTTGCAAATCCAGCATTTTGCTGGGCATCGTAGCACGGCCGTAAACACTGATCAATGGACCCACTGCTGCCGGTACGCCCGGCGGCTTGTCAGTTTAACCGCGGACACCGTTTGTGTACCGGCTCGCGGTGGGTCACTTCAACAAGGGAAGACAGATGCCTTCCCTTGTTAACCATGCCGTCAACAGAATGTTGGCTCGTCTAGGCCATCGTGGCTACGTGCGGGCCGCTGGGCGATGGCATGGGGTCGCCTTCCGCTGCGGGCAGACCTGCACCTGGCTTATGCGGGCCGCGAGGATCCGGCATGGGGTCGCCTTCGGTGTGCGCCGTCGCTGCCATGAGAAACGCTTTACCTGCTGGGACGTTGACTGACCGAATAACCGGGCGTACGATCAAGGCCGCTGAAAATAGAAAGAAAAGACCGCAAACCAGCTTTTTGTTCATGGGGAAGAACCCTCCTGCGGTCACGCTGAGGGTTCACAGCTGGTGCGGAAGTTTTAGGCAGGAAACGTTCTGACTTCGGAACAGGAGCCGGCGTGGAAACGCTGACGCAGCTTCAACAAAATCGCCGCGTGATCCAGGATTTCACTTCGACGACGCTGGCAGTGATCCCCAGCGCCTTTGCGCGCTTAGCGTATATGGCCTCGCTGCGCGACCTATCCAGCGGGCGCTACGAACACGACGGTCTTATGGCCGTTTATCAGCGAGAGCCCGTGCAGCAGGCTCTGCAGCAATGCCACGAGGAGATCTTCGAGCGCATCCTGGAATCATCGCTGCAGGAACAAGAGCAGGACTTGCGGGCCTATCTGGAAACCATGGAGTTGGGAGCGGCGGTCACCGCGGCCCACTGGCGGAAGCTGGAGGCCTATCGAACCCTTTTGCCGCTCGAAGCGCCGGGCTATCTCAAAGAGCTTTTTTGCTCGAATATCCGCGCGCTGTTGGAAATGATCGATTCGGAATGTTGCAAGGCTCGGTCAGGCGGCTGACCACGCCGATGACTCGGCCAACGACCTCGGCCTCATCGGGAATGCACCACGATTCAGGCACGCAGCGCGACAGCGGATGTGGCTGCATGGTCAGCCTCGATCCGTCCTGATGGAACCATCCGCATCGGTAACCATTCCTGATTTCAACGAAGTACATCGGCCGGTCATATTCGCTGGACCAGTCAGTTTCCTCCACCTGACGCACCGCGGGATCTACCAGCACGATGCTGCCGGGTCGCAATATCGGTACCATTCGGCGATCGCACATGCCGATGTACCCGTAACGATGACCGTTGCTGGCACTGGTGAGCACGCCCTCAAACCGGCCCCACTGTTCCACCATGCGTGACAAGAATTCCGTCCTTCGCGGGTCAAATGCCGGATCGAAATGTTTGGGAATGCGCAACGTGATCGGCGGGGCCATCAGGTGGCTCTCCGGCGCGTGAAATACGGCGGCGTCGCCGAAAAATTCGTCTACCGGAACCTCGTACCAGCGGAATAGGTCCAGCGGATTTAGGTGATACACCACCGCCAAGGTGTAAATCTTATGCAGGCTCGGAACGACTCCGTGGTTTTCGATGTCCGCCAGACGGCTGATGTGCAGGATAAAATCGGGCCGGCCCCGGTTCGCCGCTAACTCAAAACTGCTGCGTTCCACGTCGCGATAAGTCAGACCTAGACGCTCACGCACTTGCCGTAGACGGAGTCCGGGGATCATAGAGTCCTCAGAAGGGGGTTGCGATTTGCGATTGAGAGTGCAACCGAATTACCATTCTGTTAAAGATTCAGAACACGTATTACGTTTGCGAGTTCCAACCGACCGGCTTTCAGCAAAGATACCCTAGATCTCGTCGCTGTTTCGCTCAACCTTATAGCTCGCGCTTTCCGCTTGTGGATTTCATGGCGCTAAACGGCCTATGCAGGAATCTGCTATCCTGCCAACAAGATGCCCTACTTACGCAATCGCACGTTCCGTCTTGCCCACGCCATGCTGCTGATTCTTATCGGGATTACTGCGGCGGGCACGGTCGCGCACCAGCAGTCCCCCGTGCCCGCAAAACCCCCAGCTTCCCCCAAAGCCACTACCAATGCCGATTTCGCCGCGGCGGCCGATGAGGTTCTTGGCCAGATGAGCGATATTACCGGGCTGAAGCTGATGTCGCCCCTGAAGAAAAGCCTGCGCACACGCGAGCAGATACGCGCCTATGTAATCAAGGAGATGGACGAAGACAAAGACGCCGATGAGCGTTATGCCGGGGAGCGCAGCGCTGAGGCCTTCGGTCTGCTGCCCAAGGGATTCGATCTCGACTCCCTGATGGTCGATTTGCTCACCGAACAGATTGCCGGCCTTTACGATCCAAAAACGCACGAGTTTTACGTCGCCGACTGGATTCCGATCGACGACCAAAAAATGGTGATGGCCCACGAGCTGACTCATGCTCTGGAAGATCAGCATTTTCAAATCGAAAAGTGGTCGAAGGCCGCTCGGCCCAACGACGATGCCGAGTTGGCTCGCGAAGCGGTGCTGGAAGGCAGTGCCATGGCCGCGATGGTGGATTACCTGATGGCCGGCACCGGTCGGTCGCTTCAGGATCTCCCGGACATCAATCCGGCGATGCTGCTTGGCGATATGGAAAGCACGCCCACGCTTGCCAAGGCGCCACCCTTTCTGAAGGATGCGCTGATTTTTCCGTATCTCGACGGGTTGACCTTTTCGGCAGCGGTTTTGAAAGGCGCAGGCTGGAGCAATCTCCCCGGGGTCTTTAGCAAGCCTCCGGTGTCGACCCAGCAGATTATGCATCCGGAGCTGTATCGCGCCGGCAAACCGGCACCGGTAGTCACGCTGCCGGCCATGGACAAGACTATCGGCCCGGGATGGAAGAAGCTGGAAGACAACATCATGGGCGAATTTGGCTGGAAGGAAGTACTCAAGCAGTTTCTAGGCGAGAATAAAGCCGCGCCGCTGTCGGTGGGTTGGGATGGCGACCGCTATCAGGTGTACGAGCAAAGTCAACCCGGCGACCAAGAACCGGCCGTTGAGCCAAAGGGCGGTCAACAACAGGGTGGAAGCCAAAAAGCGGTCCCGCAAAAAGGCGGAAAGCTCCTGCTCATCGCGCGACTCCGCCTGGCCAATGAAGATCAGGGCCGTCAGTTTTTCACGGCGTACTCGCTGGCTTTGGGCAAGAAGCACAGCCAACGCAGCGACGAAGTGAAACAGCAGGATTTCTACAGATTCACGACTGCCGACGGTGGCGTTTTCCTGCGCTGCGTGGTCCGCGATTGCGTGACCCTGGAAGGCGGAAGCCCCGCCCTGTTCGCTGCCCTCACCAAAGAATTAGGCTGGGCACCAGCGACACAAACCGCGGGCACTCTGCTACCGCGCCTCGCTCAGGCCGGACACTGATCGTTGTGGCGATCCATGTGAAGGCGGCGGCTACAGCAACGGTGGCCGAGCTATCCGCTGGTTCAAACGTGTCACTCGTCGCTTCAGCTTTGCCTCCTGGCGCGCGATGCGAATCGTTCCGTCGGGATCGCTCCGGCTCACGCGCACTGTCGTGAGTTTGGCTAATGCGAGAGTTGCGAAGTCAGTGGCCCGTTGGAAATCCTTCATGCGGCGTTCGTAGTACATCGCGAGTTGTTCGCAGGCGTGGATCACATCGTGCGGATCGCCGCTCGATTCCTCAGCTAGTTCCTGCCAGAGAGCGGCGGCGCGATCGTGCTCGCCGCGGCGTTTGGCGAGGAGCGCGAGTTCGCGGCGCGCTTGCGGGCGAAATTCCGAAGGCAGGCCGAATTCCAGAGCCTGCGCGCAGGCATCGTGAGCGCGATCCTTCTCTCCGCGCTTGTGCAGGAAGCGCGACAACCCGAAGAGGTCGAGGCTGTGGAAGTCTTCACCATTGCAATTTCCGGCCTCCGCCGTCAGCAGCGCGTCGATTTTGCCGACCAGCGCCGCCAGGCCGCGCAGATCCATCTGGTTGTGCCGCACCACGCCAATCAGCGGAGTCGCGGGGCCGCCACGGAGATATTCGAAATAATATTGAGGAATGTTCGCTGACAGCACGTCTTCCTCGCGATGCCAGCCCAAGCGCGAAGCATCGATGATGTGACGCTCCAGTTCCACCAGCCGCACCGAACCCAGGCGCAATCGCCACAACGCCCGCGACGGATGTAGCAGATCGAGATGCGCGGCCAGCTTCGGCACGGCGATGGAGCGTGTCATCGTGAACCGGTTCTCAAGCAGCGGCCAGTCGAACGTCTTACCGTTAAAAGTGACCAGCACAGGCCGCTCGGCGATGCGCGCCGCGAGTTCGTGGAGCATGGAGTGCTCTTCGCTGAAATCCCGGATCAGCAACTGTTCCGCCTGCAGTCCGCCGGCATCCCACCAGGCTAGGCCGACCAGAAACGCGTACGTTCCGGTGCCGCCGGCAAGTCCGGTCGTTTCCGTGTCGAGGAACAGCCACTTCGCGGGATCGCCGAGCGCGTCGCGCGTGCGGTTGGTCAGCGAGGCATCGCGCGAACGCGACAGCAGTTCCAATGTGACCGCCGAGGTTTCCGCGAATTCCGGTGACGAAAACCAATTGCGCACGCACAGATGCTCGCCGCAGCGGTTGCTGGCGATTCCGGCACCGAGCAGGCGCGAAAGGTCGTCTTCTTCTTCGGGAGCGCGCAGCGTTGCGGCGTGCGAGGATGTTCCACGCGCTGGACGAAGCGCGGTAAGACGGCTGAATTTGTCGGCGGCGGTGGCCATCAGGCACACAACCGATCGAGAATCGCCAACGCGGCTTCTTTCGCATGTGGCGCGAGGTCGCCTGCGGGCCCCACGCAGGAGGGACAGCCCGCTTCGCAGGCGCAGGCGAGAATGAGTTCCCGCGTCTTTTGCATCAACAGTTCATGTGCGCGAAAGAGCGGCTCGGAAAAGCCGATGCCACCGGGATACGCGTCGAAAAGATAAAGGTTCGGCTCGAAGAATTCCTTGGTGCCAGCCGCGACGGCGTCTTGCAATCGCATCGGCGTGAATTCGTCCCAGTGGCCGCCAGGTGCGGGCGGGCGCTCGCCGATGGCAGTGCCGAGATCGCGGCGATCGCACATCAGCAGCAACGTGGCCACGGATTCCAGAGCATGCAGCATGCCGAACATGCCGCTCTGGCGCTCGCTGATGGTGTACGGCAGTGATTCCAGCAGCGCGCGCTCCAGCGTGATCCAGTACGACGTGGTATGCATTTCGTTTTCAGGCAGCTGCAATTCGCCGGCGCCGACATTTTCGTTGGTGAAAAACTTGATCTTCTTGAACCCGACGACTTGGGAGCGCACGAGCGCGTCGCCGTGCGATCGCGACGCGGGAATTTGCGGGTGCGATTCCCGGGCGCGAATTTCGGCCGCGATTTCCAGCACGCGTACCTGCGTGTAGCGAATCGCATCGGTGTAGTAGTCGCAATCCACCTGCTTGACATAGGCTTTGCGTTCTTTGAAGTCCAGATGCTCGACGTGATACTGCTGCGCGCCGTGAAGGTAGATCGCTTTCTCGTGCACGGTCGTCAGCGCGCTGGCGTAATCGACTTCGCCGATCACTTCAGGCTGGCCGGTGATGTCCACAATCACGAAATTGTCGCTGGTGACGGATCGCAAGCTGACCGTGTCGGCGGGATAGGCCTCGTGAGTCCAGTGGTAGTGCTCGCCGGCGCGATGCAAGTAGCCTGCTTCAGCAAGCCGCGCGCATAAATCCGGCAGATCGACATCGCCGATGCGCTCTTCGGGCGCAATCGGCAACTCGAAAGCCGCGCATTTCAGGTGATTGATCAGAATCTCGAGATTGTCCGGCTGGATGAACGCGTGTTCGGGCGTGCTGCCAAAAAAATAATCGGGATGCTGCACGATGTACTGATCGAGCGGAGCCGACGACGCGACCATCACCGCGCACGAACTGCCGCTGCGGCGTCCCGAGCGTCCGGCACGCTGCCAGGTGCCGGCGATCGTTCCGGGATAACCGGCCATCACCACGGTATCGAGCGAGCCCACGTCGATGCCCAATTCCAGCGCGCTGGTAGAGACCACGCCGCGGATCCGCCCATCGCGCAGATGGCGCTCGATTTCGCGGCGTTCGCCCGGCAAATATCCCGCGCGGTATCCGCGAATCGCTTCGGGTTTGCCCGGCTGTTGCGGGTTGGCCTGTTGCAGATACGTAAGAATCAATTCGGTGTGCAGCCGCGAATTGGCGAACACCAGCGTTTGCAGGTCGTGCTTCAGAAATTCCTGTGCCACTCGCGACGACTCGTTGATGTAACTGCGGCGAATACCAAGCGCGCGATTCACCACCGGCGGATTGTAGAAGACGAAGGTTTTCTCCGCCGCAGGCGCACCGTTGGCATCGATCACTTCCACGTCAGTTTCCAGCAGTCGCGAAGCCAGCTCGCCGGGATTCGCAATCGTGGCCGAGCAGCAAATGAACTGCGGCTCGCGTCCATAGAACTTCGCGATGCGCCGCAGTCGCCGCAGCACATTGCACAGGTGGCTACCGAAAACGCCGCGATAACTGTGCAGCTCATCGATCACGATGTAGCGCAAATTCTCGAACAACCGCGTCCAGCGCGTATGGTGTGGCAAGATGCCGGTGTGCAGCATGTCCGGGTTGGTCAGTGCAATGTGTGCTTTCTCGCGGATAACTTTGCGCGCGTCGTTGGGCGTGTCGCCGTCGTAGGTGAAAACGCCAACGCGATTTTCGAGCCGCTGATTCAGATCGTGGAGTTCAGCGAGCTGATCCTGCGCCAGCGCCTTGGTGGGGAAAAGATACAGCGCGCGAGTGTCGGAATTTTTAAGAATCGCGCTGAGGATCGGCAAGTTGTAGCACAAAGTCTTGCCGGAAGCCGTCGGCGTAACGATGACAATATTTTTTCCAGCGTGCGACAACTCTGCGGCGGCAGCCTGGTGAGTGTATGGGCGGCGGGCGCCTTTGGCGGCATATGCGGCGATCAAGTCGGTGTGGACCCATGCCGGAAATTCGGCAAATTGCGCATCACGGGCAGGGAAGTGGCGGATCGCGGTGAGCACTTCGCCTAAGGGATCCCTCGACGCGAAGGTGTCGAGTACTTCATTCACGCGCGTTATCCCAGTGGACCGCCGAGAGGCAGCGTCACCCGGGACCGCGGAGCCGTCCCGGGAAGTAGCAAGGGCTGGACGGACGACAAGCGATTCGGTCATGGGGACGGTCTCCGGTGATTCGCTTTTTGTTCGCTCAGGTTAGCACGCGGTCCGCAGGTCCGCAACACCGTTATTGCACTCGATTTGTCGGGAACGACACCTTCAAATTACCGACAGCCGCCGGGTCAAGGGGTCTGCCGGTGCGGCTATTTCTTGGTCGCCGCGCGGTACAGGATCACCCGCACTTTCTCCAGCGTGATCAATCCACCCTCCACCATCTCATCCAGTCTGGGCAGCAGCTTCTCAATGCGCTCCGTATACTCCACAACTTCCAGGATAATCGGCAGATCCTGCGACAACCGCAGAATCTTGTCGGTGTGATAGACGCTGGAGCCCCCATAGCCGGCTACGCCGCGCAGCACCGTCACGCCGGAAAACCCCTGCTTGCGCAGCATCTCGACGATGGCTTCATACAAAGCCTTGCCATGCCATCTGTCGGACTCGCCGATGTGAATGCGCATCAAAGTGCGCTCGCCTTCAAATTTCTCGTGAGTCATGGACGGCTCCTAAAAGCGATTCGCCAGTCGAATGCCGGCGATAGACAGCAACAATCCGAAAACAACACTCGCGCCTACATACACCGTCGCGGGGAGCCACGCCCCTTCTTCCAGCATCTTGGCGGTTTCCCAACCGAAACTGGAGAACGTCGTGTAGCCGCCAAAAAATCCAACGCCGATCGCCAGGCGCAAATCCGGAGAAATCACCATGCGGTTTACGGTCAACTGGTAAGTCAGCGCCAGCAGAAAACATCCGGTTAAGTTGATCAATAAAGTTCCGAAAGGGAAGGTGCCTGCGGCGCGAAGCTGAACGACTCCTTGCAAGCCGTAACGCGCCAGCGTTCCAATGGCTCCGAAGACCGCAATCAGTAGCAAGCGCAAGTAAGCTCCTATCCGGCGTCTATTTCCCGCTCCGCAAAGTAGAGGTGACAAAAAACAAAGACTCCTGGAGCCGTTAAGCTGCCAGGAGTCATTAGTTCCGCATCTGCCCGGAACGGTTTAGGCGAACCCCATCGCCTTTGGAATGTCATGGTAAGTGTAGCGTTTTTTCGTTTAGGGTTAGTAGTGAAACCTCCAACGGAGTTGCACGGTGATTTCGCGTGGATTTTGATAGTGGGTGCCACCGAAGGTCAGGCTGTTGTCGAGGAGGAATCGGCGGTTGGCGACGTTCAGGGCATTTATGGTGATGGAGAAACGCTGGCCGAAGTCCTTGCCCAGCGACACGTCGAACGTTGTGTGGCCAGGTAAGTGAAACGGCGGGCCATCCTCGAGAGCGAAGCCAGACCCGTAGTAGATGTCCGTGGAGGCGTAGCTGCGCCACGGTAGCGTGAAGTTTCCGCCGACGTGCAACGTGTTGCGCTGGTCGTGATCGAGCAAAAAACGGCCTTCGTCTTCGGGCGGCTCGAAGTCGGTGAGCCCGCCGTTGATCGCGCCGGAACCCGTGGCGATCTGATTGGAGTAGGTGACGTAAAGTTGCGCGCGGCGGCCTATGCGCGGCGAGCGCAAGGTGAGCTCCCAGCCGCGAATGAGCGCTCCGTCGATGGTCACCGGGAAGAAAATGTCGGAGTTGCCGACGTTGTTGTGATCGAAGAAATTGTTCACGCGGGTGCGGAAGGTATCGACGTCGAGGGTCCATCCTTTGGCAGGAATGCTGACGCCGAACTGCGATTCCTCGTCGCGTTCCCCGCGCAGGGGAATGAATCCGAGGTTCTGGCTGGTGACGAAATCCACCAGAGGACCTGACGCCGTAAGCAGCGGCGGCGCTTGGTAAAAGTGGCCGTAAAAGCCGCGGAAGGTCCAGTTGAGACCGGGAACGCGGACGGAAGCGCCGAAACGAGGGCTGGTGGCATTTTCCACCACCCCTCCGGAGAAGTGCGTCTGGCGTACACCGACATTCAGCGTGAGCCACGACGTGGCTTTGAATTGATCTTCGGCGTAGGCGGCTATCAGGCTGCCGTTGGAGTTGACGCCGGTCTGCAGGTTGGTATTACTGGCGTCGTTGAACAGCACGCCAAATGTTTCCTCGTCCTGTTGAGCAAAGGCATAGATCCCGGCGCGGGCATTGTTTCGTCCCTGCACGTAGGTTACGCCGGCCTGGCCGCCTTCGTATTTCGACGAGCGATTGTCGGTCGTGGCGGTAGGGAAGTCGGCCGGGTCGCTCTCAAAATTCGCCCGATTGAAATGATAGAAGGGCGACACGGTGAAGAGCAGGCCGGGATTGAATGTATGCGCCCAGGAAAATGTGACGAACGAATCGCTCTCGATGTTCGCATCGTGAAAGATCGTTCCCGGGTCAATGTTGGGATCGTTCGGGTCAAATGGCACCTGATAAAAATCGCGCCGTGACTGCGCCACAAGTCGAAGCTGGTTTTGCGAATCGACGTTATAGATCAGCGAACCGAATCCGCTGACTCCGTTCGCCGCATCGTGAATCACGGCGGAAGTTGGGGTTTGCAGGCCAAGGTTGGTGCGGTTGGCGTTGAGACTCGTGTAGTACGCGAACCGATTGGTATGTCCGCCGAAATTCACTTGGTTGTCGGTCTGGAAGAAATTGCCGCCACTAAGCAACAACTCGCCCTCGTTGTTGCGCTCGAATCCGGTGCGCGGGGCAACGTTAAAAACGCCGTAGGTGCGGTCGCCGTAGTCGGCCGAATAGCTGCCGCGTTGTATTTCCATCGTATCGATGTCCTTTGGATCGATCTGCGGGCCAAGGTTGCTGGCGATGTTCGTGTTCGGGATGGGAACGCCGTCGATCAACCAACTCACTTGATGACCCCCGCGGATGTGCAACTGGTCGTGGGTCATATACGCGCCAGGCGCGTAGTTGGTGATCACCGCGAGACTATTGGCGCGTGAGGCGCCGGGAGTCTCGTTGATGTCTTGGCGGTCTATCAGCGTTGTGGGCGTAACCGATTCCGCCTGCGCGGAAGCGGCATCCGCAGAGACTTCGACCGACTGGCTTTGTGTGGCAATAGCCAGTTCGAAGTGCAAAACGGGCGCGGTGCCTGAAAACACGGTGACATTTTGGCGGGCTGCCGCGAAAGCCGGATCGGTGACGTCAATGATGTATTCGCCGATGGGCACGGCGTCGAAGTGAAATTGCCCTTCGGAGTCGGTCTGCGTCGTTTGGGTGTATTCCGATGACTTCGCCTTCAACACCACCTGCGCGCTCGGCAGCGGCCGATGTTGCGGATCATGAACGATTCCCCGGACGGTGCCGAAGATCGTTCCGAACGCGGTGCCTCCTAGCAAGAGTAAAACTGCAAAAACCTTCCAAACCCGTGACATGAAATTGTTTCTCCTCGTAAACAGCTGCAGCGCGACCCACGGTCGCGGCTAGAGTGATTTCAGCGCTTTTCTGGAAATTGCAGTTACACAGAGGCGATGCTTCGAGGAGGCGGAACCAACGGTTGGACGGACCGCGGAATTTCGATCGATCGCGATGCTTCGTCTGCGGGCATCACATGAAGTGGCACCGACGACATCGCTAAGAGCGGCATGACGAAGATCATCGCCGTTGCCCAGGGACGCTCTTCGTCCTGGCAGCAGGACATCGAGCATTCGGTCAGTCCGCCGGCGTTGTCGTGATCGCAGTTCATGTGTGCCGCAGCCTTGCGGTGATGGTGCTTGGGAATGGTGCAGTGGTCGCCGGTGCAGCAGTCCATCGCGCTGGCTGACCACGCGGCACCTGCAAGAGGCGCGAAAAGGGAAGCGACCGCCAGCAGGCACACCCATGCGGCCAAGAGGCGGAAGCGAGTTTGTGACCTACCGATCATCGTAAAAGCTTTAGCTAGATGATAAACCACTTCAAGAGGGGCGGCAGCGGAAATGATGTTTGGCGATTGTAAATTTCTGATGCTGACGCTTTTCGACCCATCGGAGCGACACAGCCTTGCTTGACTTCGGTGACGTGGGCATCGCAGACTCGCGTCATGGCTCATACCTATATGGTTTTTGATTTTGGTGCCGACGAAGAGAAGGCGCAGCAGGCGCGACACAAGCTGGAAGGTTGGAAGCAGGCGTTTCGATTGGACAAGAAGCTCCAGATCAAGTTCGATCGCAGTGCCGCGGCCGATGGCAACGCAAACGCCAGTGACGGCGCCGGCGATGACGCTGAGGAGCCGGAAAAACCCGCAAAATCCGGGAAAGGTGCCAAACCCAAGTCGAAATCGGTCGCAAAGGGCGCAAAAACGAGCGCCAAGGGGGGCCGTGCCGGCGGCGGAGACATAAAGCTCCTGGTTCGTCTCTACTTTTCGGGCCACGAAAAGCTTTCCGAGCAACAGTGGATGGAACGCATCCCGACGGACGATCTTTTGAAGGGCGCTTCGCCGAAAATTGTTCGCGAAGGAGATGCCGATTTTGCCGATACCGTCAAACAGTTCGATTCACTGGAATAGGTCGATGCGCGGCCCTCTTGCAGGCCGAAATGGCTCCCTGAAGTGCAATAGCCGAAAGGCTACTGACGGCGTTT
>DATNCJ010000012.1:0-49506 GCA_035607215.1 Candidatus Eiseniibacteriota bacterium | reverse complement strand
TCGGCTCCGGTGTCTTCTCGATCGGCGCTCCGCGCTCCATCGAGTTCGGCATCAAGGTCAACTTCTAACCAACTCAAGCGAAGTGGTCACCAAGCGGCGGAGAGCGCAAGCTCTCCGCCGTTCTTTTTCGCCCAGAAAACTACATTGCTATGGATAATTTAGTTTTCGTTGTTGTCTGACTTTCTCTCTGAATGGACTTAACTAAAACAAAAAGCTGCTCTTACTCATCTTCCGTTTCGGTGGCAGGTTGCTTGCATGCCCTTTGGCGGCTACAGTGAACTCGACTATGAGGGCAACAGGAATCGTAGGAATAAGCGAACCTCGTAAGCTTCTGACCCGCCCTGGGTTGGCCCTCACGATATCCATCCTTTTCTTTCTGACCGGCGCAGCCGGCTCCTTCGCCCAAAAGAATCCCAAGCTGCCCAACAGTTTCCGGGACTGGCTCGAACGCGACGTCACCTACATCATCACCAGGGACGAGCGCGAACAATTCCTCCAGCTCACCACCGACGACGCCCGTGACCAATTCATCGAGCGCTTTTGGCAGGTCCGCAACCCCGATCCTGGCTCGGCAACAAACTCCTACCGCGAGGAAATCTATCGCCGCATTGCCTTCGCCAATGCCCGCTTCGGCGTCGGTTCTGGTGCCGAAGGCTGGCGTAGCGACCGCGGCCGCACCTACATCACCCTCGGCGAACCCCAGCAAAAGCAGGTCTACCGCAACTCCGCCAACCTCTATCCCATCGAAATTTGGTTCTACGCCAACGTAAATCCATCCCTCCCCCGCGCCTTCTATGTCATGTTCTACCAGCGCGAAGGCAGCGGGGACTATCGCTTCTACAGCCCCTACACCGACGGCCCCGATAAGCTCGTCACCGGCGTCGAAGCCGTCAACTCCGTCTCCGCGGCCCTCCGCGTCATCCGCACTTCCACGGGCCCCGAAGTCGCGCGCATCTCTCTTAGCCTCCTTTCTGATGAGCCCGTCGATCCCAACGGCCGCCCTAGCCTCGAATCCGACCTCTTGCTATCCGAAATCAAAGGTCTCGCCAACCTTCCCGCAAACCGTGCCGACATCGCTCAACGCTATAGTCTCCGCGAAAATGTGAAGTCCCGGCTCCTGCTCGAAGGCAACAACCTCGACGTTGTCACTTTTCCTGTCCACGACTCGCGTGGTCTTTCTCGCCTCGATTACGCGATCCGTCTACGCCACCCCACCCATCTCGCCGTCACCGACGAACAGGACGGCCGTTACCGTTATTCTGCCGAAGTCCGCGTTATCGTCTTCACCGCCGACAACAAACCCGTTTTCACTCAACAAAAAACGGTCACCGATATCCTGAGCAAGAAAGACCTCGACCGCTTCAAAGAAAAATCCTTCGGCTACTTGGGCACCCTTCCATTACCGCCCGGCGCCTATCGTTTGGATATCCAGTTCACCGACTGGTCGGCCAAGAATGCCTACCACACCACCCGCGAAGTCACGATTCCCCCGACGCCGCAACAAGGCCAGATCGTTCCCGCGATCCTTCCTTTCACCTCCGCGGAACAGGTTGGCCCTGGGCTCGCCGATCTCACCCCATTCGCGTTGGCCGGCGTGAAGTTCACTCCTGCCTTCACCGCTGCCCCCACGCTATCCCCCGGCTCAAGTTTGCAAGTCATGTATCAAATATGGGCGCAACCCCAAAATCCCCAGACTTATTCCGGCCGTGTTCTCGAAGTCGAGTACGCGCTTGGCAAACCTGCCGCAGCGGGAGGCATCGTCCGCCTCAAAGACGAACTCCCCATGGAGCAATTCGATCTTGCCGGCAACATGGTCAATGGCAAGAAGCTTCCGCTTGAGCAGCAAACTACCGGCAATTACGTGCTCACCCTCTCCCTCAACGAGCGCGGCAACAATCAACGTGTCTTTGCCACTACCAACTTCAGAGTGCTCGACGGCGGCGCCAGCCCCGAACCCGCCGACATACTCGAACCCGGCCTCGCCGAAGAAGCCGAAACTGGCATCCTCGATCAGCAACGTGCCCAGTGCCACCTCGCCCTGGGCCAGACCAATGACGCCCGCGTCTGGTTTCGCCGCTCGCTCCAGCTCAACCACGCCAATGACCTCGCGCGCTCCCGCTTGGTCGACGCCTATTTCTCACAAAAGGATTACGCTGCCGTCGTTAGTCTCTACAAGGATGCCGGCATCACCGACTCCACAGACTCACCAACGATCCTCCGCATCGCCGAGAGCCTGCGCCAGAAAGGCGATACCTCTGCGGCAATTGCCATGCTGGAAAAAGTCCTCGATGCGCGTCCTCACGAAAACGCCTTGTATCTTGCACTCGCCCAGTCTTATTGGGAATCCGGCAATGGTGCTAAGGCCACCGAAGTCGCCCGCAAGGCCCAGGCCGTGGTTGCACAATAAGCCCGCGAATCATCAACAGCCTGGCAGGCTCCTCTCGTTCCTCATCCTCATATCCGGATAACTATTCTGGAACTTGAATCTAACTTCCCTAAAATTTTCACCACTCCCGCGCTGTTCCCGAAATAAACCCCATCTGTCAAGTCACTTACGATTTCTTCCTTTTACACATTGTTTGGAATCGCCGATGCAAGGCACGTCTTCAGTTATCAAGCGCACGTTGGGTGTGGGGTGCGCTTCGTTCTCGGGGCTAACTCTAAAATCTGCTGATCCTCAAAAGTGGCTAAGGAGTCGTGTATATGCGAAAGCTGTTTCTAAGTGCTCTCGTGCTCACTATCTGCTCGATGTGCTCTCTGTCCGCGCTTGCCCAGGACCAGGGCTCCGCTCGTGGAAACCTTAGTGGCATCGTGTACGACTCGTCTAAAGCGGTCGTACCCGATGCTCAGGTCACCATAACCGGTCCGCTCGGCAGTCAATCGGAGCCCACCGGCGACCAGGGTTCCTTCCTCTTTCAAACTCTCGTTCCCGGTATCTATTCCGTTCGAGTTCAGAAGCCCGGCTTCAAAGTCGTCGAAATGCGCGGCGCCGAAGTCCTCATCAACAAAACCACCAGCATTGAGGTGACCCTCGAAGCCGGCGAAGTCTCCCAAACCATCGAAGTCAGCTCCGCCGCGGTCACTGTCGACACCTCAACCTCCTCGGTGAACTCCAATTTCTCCGATACCTTCTACGAAAATGTTCCCATGCAGCGCGGCGTCTCCAGCCTTTTCTATCTGAGCCCCGGGTCGGTCGACGGCCAGAAGACCGGCAGTAACAATCCTTCCATCTCTGGTTCCAGCGGTCTGGAGAATGCCTACATCGCGGATGGTGTCGCCATTAACGATCCCGCCTTCGGTGGCCTGGGTATTTGGTCGCGCACCTATGGCGCTCTTGGCACTGGCATCAATCTTTCTTTCGTTAAAGAAGTGCAGGTAAAGACCGGTGGCTTCGAGCCCCAGTACGGTCACGCCAGCGGCGGTTTAGTCCAGATCGTCACCAAGTCCGGTGGCACGCGCATGTTTGGCGAGGTTGCCGGCTTCTTCAAAAGCCGCGGCATGCAGGCCACGCCCCTCAACAGCGATGATCCCCAATTTTCCGCCGGCACTTTGTTCGGGCGTGTTCTCGGTAACGCCAACTATGAAGGCAGCGCCGAACTTGGCGGCTATGTTCCACTCGGCCGCCTGCGAAATCATCTGTTCTTTTTCGGCAACTTCAACCCCATCTTTGCCAATCAGTACGTCGCTCCCGCCGTCGGCTCGAATCTCTTTAACATTTTCAATGGCGAGGTAAATCGCCGCACCAATTCTTACGACTACGCCGGCAAGCTCACCTACAAGATCAACGACCGTCACGTAATCGAATCCTCGATCTTTGGCGATCCCTCGCACACCAATCACGTGCCTTGGGTAACCCTCAACGCCGCCGACGACTCCGTCGTCTCCAAGTGGGATCTCGGCACTCGCAACTGGGCGGTTCGCTACGACGGCGCCTTGACCTCCACCTGGCTCGTCGACGCCGCCTTTACCTGGAGCTGGAATCACTTCACCGAGACCCCCGCCTCCGATGTCGTTCAGATCATCGACCAAACTCAGGCGGAAGGCCTTCCAGGGCAAGCGGGCACCTTCAACGGCCAGGGCTTCGGCGTTGTCGAACCCTACGATTCCAATACCCGTAGCATCTCCATGGACACTTCCAAAACCATGCGCTTCCTCGGCCAGCACACCGTCAGCGCCGGTTACACCTGGCAGTTTCCCGTCTACGACGACATCACCAAATATTCGGGCGGAAAATTTCCGCTGCCTTCCGCAAACGCCTCCGGTGGAGACCCAGGTTATCTCGGTGACACCGATCCCGTGCGCGCTGGCGCGTTGTCGGATGCCGATCTTTTCCTGCTTCCGCTGGTTAAGACCGACGGCGTGACTCCCATCGTACCTAACAGCGGAGCCTGCACCCTCTGCCCGTACATGGCGGTTCCCGGTTACTCCACCCCTGTCCAGGTCCTGCTCAACCAGACCCGAGGCCGCTTTGATCCCGGCGTCACCCACAGCACCGGCAAATATCACGCCGCTTACCTCAACGACGCTTGGGAATTCAGCAAGTACGCGACTCTCAGCGTCGGCTTGCGCTGGGAACAGCAGCGCCTCGTCGGCAACGCCGCCGAGAAACTCTTTAACGATATGTGGTCTCCTCGCATCGGCTTTATCGTCGATCCCAAGGGCGATCGCAAAAACAAGATTTATGCCAACTTCGGTAGGTACGCCTTCGTTTTGCCTCTCGACGCCGCGCTCCGCGCGCTCAGCAGCGAAAACGACGTTCTCAACGCTTACTGGGCTCCGGCATCGACCACCACCGGCTGCCCGGCAGGCACGCCTTCAGGCGCTTCCTGCGTTGTAACCAACGCTGACGGCTCGCCCAACTACGCCGACTTCTTCGTGCCCGATGCCGCCCACCTGTTGAACAATGCCACCGGCGGCGTCCTCCAAGGCGTGAATACCGGTGTCAGCGGTGGCGAGCCCTTCCAGCCCGGCGTAAAGATGGAATACACCGATGAATTTGTCGTCGGTGCCGAGCATCAATTTCGCGGTGGCATTATCGTCAGCGCTCGCTATATCGATCGTCGCCTCAAGCGTGTCATCGAAGACGAGGGCGGCATCTCCGTCGAGCAATTCAACGCTCTCGCCAATAATGGCGGTGGCCTGAACTACTTCATTGGCAATCCCAATGCGACCTCTGACGTCTTCGTGAATCCCAACGAAATCACTTTCGGTCTCGGCACTACTGTTGCCACCGATGGCTCGGCCCTTCCCGCTGCTTGTGGCGGCACTCCTTTTATCGCTTACAACCAGCAGGACACCTTCGGCAATGTCGTCGGCAGCGCCTGCTTCCCTGAAGTTGCTCCGGGCCTGTTCGGCGGCGAATTCCAGCCCGACGGCAAGCCTGACACCTACAAAGACCCCAAGCGGGAATACCAGGCCGTGGAATTTGAAGTCAACAAGGGCTTCAGCCACAACTGGGCTTTGGTTGCCAACTATCGCATCGCTCGACTCCGCGGCAATTACGAAGGCGCGTTCCGCAACGACAACAACCAGGCCGACCCCGGCATCAGCTCTCTGTTCGATCTGACCGAAGGTAATCTTGGCCTTCTCGGACAGCAGCAGGGGATCGGCCCGCTCAATACCGATCGCCGCCACGTCGTCAACACCTACGTCACCTACGTTCTCGATCATTCCAAACTCAAGGGCATGGTCTTCGGCACCGGCGTAAAAGTGCAATCCGGCGTGCCATTGACCACCTTGGTCGCCCAGCAGGCTTACGGAACGCCCGGCGAAGTGCCACTGTTCGGTCGCGGCGACTTGGGCCGCGCCCCGGTCACCGGCACGGTGGACGCGCACGTCGAGTATCCCTGGAAGTTCACCGAACGCCTCACTCTCAAGCTTGGCTTCGACGCCTTCAACATCGCCAACTCCAGGCGTGAGACCCTGATCAACCAGAACGCCGATTCCGGCTTCGCCGTGCCAACCTCCGATTTCAAGAAGCCGTTCACTGCCGCTCCCGGTGCGCCAAACCTCACCGGAAGCTACTTCGTCCAACCCTTCAACGCACGCTTCAGTGTTCGCCTGGTCTTCTGACCCGGCACTCTAATTGCGAGCACAGCCAGGGCGCCGGTCAACTCCCGGCGCCCTTCTGTTTTACACCGGTTCTCTGTGCCTCGACGCGACGAGCCACAAAGACCGCAAAAACCAGTACGGACGTATGATGGACTCTCCAGAGCTTCGATAGCATTACGTGTATGTCGGTGTAAGTTATGCTGGGAATTGCAATTCAGCTTCCCTGCAAAGTACCATGGCGCCTTCGTTAAAATCGTCGTAACCCGTTTGGAATGATAACGATGCGTCTAAGTACTTTGTAAGTTCAATGGAATTACAACGATCCACAACAACAGGGGGGTGAGGGTACAAAATCACTAGAAAAACACAATAGGTTGTGGTTGTCGCCCACAACCTTCTGCCGACGGCCTCGAAACATCGCCCAGTCCTCGACGTATACTCTATGTGCCCTCGCCTATGCAGCGCGCTTCCTCCATGCATCTCACCGAGGCTGTGGCCATTGCCACCTCCAGCCTCTGGGCTCACAAGCTGCGCAGCATCCTCACCCTCATCGGCGTGGTCATAGGAGTGACCTCGGTGATCGCCGTGGTCAGCCTCATCAATGGCGCCAACCAGTACGTCGCCACGCGCGTCTTTCGCCTCGGCGCAGATGTTTTTGGCCTCTCCAAGCAGCCTTCCATCATTACCAACGTCGATGACTTCCTCGAATTTCAAAAACGCAAGCGCATCACCTACGAGGACTTCGAAGCGGTCCGCGAGTTCTGCGCCTCTTGCAAGGAAGTCGGTGCCGCGCTGGGCGGCCGCGTGGAAACCAAAAGCGGCGTCAACTCCCTCAAAGACACCAACCTCCGCGCCTGGACGCCGCAAATGCCCGAGCTTTACGACGTCGATCTCGTTTCCGGGCGCCATATTACCCAGACCGATCTTCGCGATGCCGCTCCGGTCTGCGTCATCGGCAACGACATCGTCGACAACCTGATGCCCGGCCTCGATCCCGTCGGCAAAGAAATTCGCTGGAACAACACGCCCTGCCAGGTCATCGGTGTGGGAAAAAAAGAAGGCTCCGCGCTGGGCACCTCCCTGGATAACTGGATCATCCTGCCGCTGACCACCTACAAGAAGGTGTACGGCAATCAGCAGGATTCTCTTCGCGTCACCATTCGCGCCGGCGCCGCCGCCAACATTCAGGCTAGCGTCGACGAAGTCCGCCAGATCATGCGCGGCCGCCATCATCTCGCTTACGGAACCAAAGACGACTTCGCCGTCGAAACCTCCGACTCCTTTCTCGAATTGTGGAAGAACATCAGCGGCTCCTTCTTCGTGGTCATGATCGGCATCGCCTCGATCTCGCTGATCGTTGGCGGCATCGTCATCATGAACATCATGCTGGTGTCCGTCACCGAGCGCACCCGCGAGATCGGCGTTCGCAAAGCCATCGGCGCGCGCCGCGGCGACATCCTGCTGCAATTTCTGATTGAGTCATCCACGGTAGCCGCCATCGGCGGCGTGCTCGGCGTGGTTTTTGGCGTGCTTCTCGCCAAGATCGTTTCCTGGGTCACGCCACTCCCCAGCGCCGTGCAACTGTGGTCGGTAATCGGCGGACTGTTCGTGGCGCTCAGCGTCGGACTATTTTTCGGCACGTATCCGGCATCCAAGGCCGCGCGCCTCGATCCGGTAGTCGCTCTGCGATCGGAGTAGCAGGCAGACAATAACTATGGCAACTATCGGCAAAACTCTTCCGCAAACCGCCGTGCTGCCGGCACGCGTGCATGCTCCCAAGAGCGCCTTGCAGCTCGGCGAGGCCTTGTTTCTGGCCTTCGACACGCTGCGCAAAAATCCGCTGCGTTCTTCGCTGACCATTCTCGGCATCGTCATGGGCATCACCACGGTGATCACCGTAAGCGCGCTGATCAACGGGCTAAATGACAACGTGCTCGCCGGCATCCGCGAGCTCGGTTCCGACACCATCATTTGTTATCGGTTTCCCTGGGCTTCCCTATCCCGCCCGCCTTCGGAATGGCTTAACCGCAAGGAACTGCAGCCCGAATGGGCAGAAGAAATCGAAAAGCTGCCGCATGTCGCCGCCGCTTCGCCCTCCATGCGCATCTTCATGCCGCAATTCGGCGCCGGCACCGCCGACGTTCGCCGTGGCGCTTTTCGCGCCAAAAACGTCATCCTGCAAGGCAATTCGCCCTCGATCAATCGCATCTTCGATATGAAAATCGAGTACGGCCGCCCGTTCGACGAAAATGACACCGAGCATCGTTCTCCGGTCGTCATGCTCGGCTACGACACAACCCGCACGCTTTTTCCGGGTTCTCCCTCCGACGCGATCGGAAAAGAAGTCACTCTGAACGGCCAGCTCTTCACCGTGATCGGCACGATGGAAAAGCGCAAGCAGGGCATCTCCGGCGGCTCCAATCCCGAAGACAACATTGCTGTCATGCCCGTGACCTCTCTGCGCAAGCTCTATCCGAATCAAAAGGACTACGTGCTCTTTGTGAAAGCCGCCAGCCCCAAGAGCGTCGCCGAAGCCGTCGACGAGACCCGTGAACTGTTGCGGCGCAAGCGGCGTCTCAGCAACGACAAACCGGACGATTTCGCGATTTTTACCTCCGACTATTTCCTCGATCTGTGGAACAAAATCAGCGGCATGATTTTCATCTTGATGTTCGCGGTAGCTTCGGTCGGCCTGATCGTGGGCGGCATTGGAGTGATGAACATCATGCTGGTCTCGGTCACCGAGCGCACCCGCGAAATCGGCGTCCGCAAAGCCATCGGCGCCAAGCGCAACAACATTCTCGCGCAATTCCTGATCGAAGCCGTCACTCTCAGCGCTGTTGGCGGGGTCATCGGCGTCTTGCTCGGTTCCGGCTTCACTCTGACGCTGCACTACGGACTCGGTGTCACCGCCACGCTCTCCGTTTTCTGGATCATCACCGCCCTCGTCATGTGCGCCATGATCGGTATCGTCTTCGGCGTCTACCCCGCCTGGAAAGCCGCCCGCCTTGATCCCGTCGAAGCTCTCCGCTATGAATAACGCGTGCCCTACGACAGCCAAGCCCCAGGCGGCGACAAATTTCCACCCACCCGCTGGTCGGTCATCGACGCCGCGCGCAGCACAGATGCGGCCGCGCGTGAGCGTGCGCTAGCTGCGCTCTTTGCCGCCTACTGGCGCCCCGTTTACAAATACATTCGCATCCGCTGGAACCGTCCCGCCGAAGACGCGCAGGACTTAACACAAGGATTTTTCGGGGAAATTCTCGAACGCGATCTGCTCGCGAAATACGATCCGGCAAAAAGCCGGTTACGCACCTATCTGCGAGTGTGCGCCGACAGCTTCGTGATGAATCACGACAAAGCGGTGTCTCGCCAGAAACGCGGCGGCAACGTGTTGCACGTTGCCCTGGACTTCCAACAAGCCGAAGGAGAACTGCGCGAACAAGTTGTCGATCCCGCCACGATTCCGTCTCCGGAATCGATGGAAGGCTTCTTCGAGAAGGAATGGATCCGCAGCCTGTTCACGCTAGCGGTCGAGGATTTGCGGAAACTGTGCGACCTGCGAGGACGTGCCAAGACGTTTCTCCTGTTCGAGGAGTACGATCTCGACGGCGCGCCGGACATTTCGTACGACGAACTGGCGCGCAAGAACAACATCCCCGTAACCGATGTCACCAACGCGCTATCGTGGGCGCGCCGTGAATTTCGACGTATCGCGACGGAGCGTCTTCGCGAAATCTGCGGGAGTGAAAAAGAATTCCAGCTTGAAGCGCGAGCACTTTTCGGAAGAAAGCCGAGCAAGGGCGGATCATGAAATTCCTCTCGGACAAGGCGCTCGATCGGCTGCGCGGCGCAGGCGATGCAGCCGATCTTGCAGGGACCCGCTATGTACTGCTGGAGCGCGTGGCTCGCGGTGGAATGGGCGTGATCTACGCAGCGCGCGATGAAAAACTAGGGCGTCGCGTCGCGCTGAAAGTGCTCGACGTCGAGGATCGCGGCGGAGAACTGGCCCGCCGCCTGGTGCGGGAAGCGCAAGTGCTGGCGAGACTGGAGCATCCGGGAATCGTTCCGGTTCACGATGTGGGCGCGCTGCAGGATGGGCGCGTCTTCTACACCATGAAATTTGTGGAGGGGCATCGGCTCGACAAGCATCTCGAGTCGGTCCAGTCAACACCGGACCGTCTGCGACTTTTTCTCCGAATCTGCGATGCCGTAGCGTTCGCGCACGCGCGCGGCGTCCTACATCGCGACCTGAAGCCCGCGAACGTCATGGTGGGATCGTTCGGCGAAGTGTTAGTGCTCGACTGGGGATTGGCGAAGATCCTCACCGAGACGGCACGCTCCGCAACGACCGGCGATCTGGAAGAAACGATCGTGGAGCCGGCGCGCACAGAATCTAGAGAAGCGACCCAGACGACCGAATTCACGGCGACCACCGCGCACGGCACCGTCATGGGAACGCCCGGCTACATGTCGCCGGAACAAGCGCGCGGCGATAACGCGAGGCTGGATGAGCGAAGCGACATTTTTTCGCTGGGAGCGCTGCTGCGTTTTCTGCTTCGGCAAAGGCCAAGCGGGGGGCAATCACAGACGAATTTCCCCGAGCGCGCGCGCGACAAATCGCTGGAGGCGATTTGCGCCAAGGCGACCGCACCCGATCCCCAGAATCGCTACGCCAAAGTGACCGCGCTTGCCGCAGACGTCTCGCGCTACCTGGACGGGTTGCCGGTCAGCGCCAGGCAGGAGACATTCGCGGACCAAGCGGCGCGCTTTTATCGGCGCAATAGTATCGCTATCTTATTGATAGCAGCATACTTAGTGATGCGGGTGGTGCTGCTGCTGGTTTCTCATCGCTAGCCTTAAAGAAAATTCAGCCGCCGTTGTAAAGAATCTTGAACAGGGAGAGAATCCCGAGCCACAAGCCCGAGTTACGGGGAGGTCCGGATGAACAAGATTCTTTTGGGTCTGTTGCTGGGAGCGGTGCTGGGTGCGATCGACGGCGCGAGCGCATGGTTCACGCCGGCGGTGCGCTCGCAGCTCGCGGGAATTATCATCGGCTCTACGGTGAAAGGCATCATCGCGGGCGTGGCGATCGGATTCTTTGCGCGCAAAGTGCACTCCTTGTTGTTGGGAATTCTGTTCGGGCTGGCCATCGGATTCGTGCTCGCGTACATCATTGCCTACATGCAGCACGGCTACTATCTCGAGATCATCCTACCGGGCAGCATCGTCGGATTGATCGTGGGATACGCGACGCAGAAATACGGTGCGGGTTCGGCTCCAGCGGCAGCGACGCGATAAACAAGCAGAAGTCCCCATTTTCAAAACGATAGAACGAACAAGGAGAAGTCATGAGCCGAGTCATTCATTTTGAAATACCGGCTGAAAATCCGGAGCGCGCGGCGGCGTTCTATAAAAAGACCTTCGGCTGGAAATTCGAGAAGTGGGAAGCGATGGACTATTGGCTGGTGAACACCGGCGAAGAGGGGCAGCCGGGAATCAACGGCGGCATGATGCCGAAACAGGGTCCGGTGACCGGCACAACCAACACCATTGGCGTGGACTCGGTGGACGCATCTGTGAAAGCGGTGGTTGATGCCGGAGGGAAACTGATCATGGGGAAGACGCCGATACCGACGGTTGGCTATTTCGCGTACCTGCAGGACACGGAAGGGAATATTTTCGGAGTGATGCAGGCGGATCCGAGCGCGAAGTGAATGGTGCGGGAGTAGCGGGTCTAAAGAACCCGCCACTACTGACGGTTGGAGGATCGATGACGAAGCCCGTGCTGGGATTGATCCTGGGCGGAACATTGGGGCTGATAGACGGCTTAAGCGGATTTTTCGAGCCGTCGCTGGCGCCGATGATGGGCAGCGTCATTACGTTCTCGATGCTGAAGGGATTGGTGGCGGGAATCGCCATCGGGTATTTGTCGCAGAGAGTGCGATCGATCGCGATTGGGATCACTGCGGGGATGGCCATCGCGGCGGTTCTTAGCCTGGTGGTGGTGATGCACGCGGGAATGGCGCTGTTCTGGGACATCATGTTGCCGGGAATGTTGCTGGGCGCGATTGTGGGATTTGCAACTCAGCGATGGGGAAAGCTGGGTGTCTCGCGCTCGGCGACAGCAGCGCAAAGCTAGTTAGATCCCGGAATGCGGGTTGGGCGACCGGTTTGAAAGGAGAAACGCCTTATGAAAACGGTGCACAGATTTCTTGCTGCGGTAATTGTGTTGAGTTTCCTAAGTCCCGGCGGTGCTCTCGCGGCAGTGGGGCCGAAGCCGGAAGCGTTTATGAAATTGCAGTCGATGGTGGGCCATTGGGAAGGTCAATCCAAGGATCAGAAGTCCACGCTGGACATCGAGCTGACTGCCGGTGGTTCGGCAATTCTGGAGAGATCGCACCAGACGATCGAAGGAAAACCGGTGGAGATGACCACCGTGTACTACCTGGATGGCGACCAGGTGCAGCTGACGCATTACTGCATGGCGGGGAATCAGCCGACGATGCGCGGGACGTATGCACCGGAGACGAAGACTCTGACGTTCGATTTTGTCGGGGCGACGAATCTAAAGAGTCCGGACGACGGACATATGCATCATGCCGTTTATGTTTTTCTGGACGACAATCACATCAAGCAGACCTGGACTTTCCGGAAGAATCAGAAGGATACATTTTCGGAGGAAATGGTTTACGCGAGGAAGTGAGCCGGGTGTTTGCAGGAGAACAGCGCTGGGTTATGCCGACTGCGGGTTGCCTGTAGCTGCATCTAAACCCGCGCCTTTCAAAACCGAAGGGTGCGGCACGCGGCGGCAATACCGAGAGTGCCCGCCTCGGAAGGCGGCCGCTACAATGCTTTCCAGTAGAAGGCTGCACCGCGTGACATATGTAGAATGGGCGCATCGAACCGGCAGGAGCGATGCGTATGAGTTTCGAGCCGTTTGCGACGCTGAAATACTTGAGTCTGGAAACGCTTCGAAAAAGCGGAGTGGGGGTACGAACGCCGATCTGGTTTGCGGTCGACCCGGCGAGGAGTCTCGGATCTGGCGACGCCAGGCTTTTTGTCTACACCGAGGCGGACAGCGGCAAGGTGAAGCGCATTCGCAACAATGGGCGGGTGCGCATCGCACCGTGCGACATGCGTGGAAAGATATCAGGTGATTGGGTGGATGCCCGCGCGGAGATTGTTGCGGGCAGCGATTTTCCGTACGGCATGCGGCTGCTGAACAAGAAATACTTTCCGTGGAAGCAGCTGCTTGATTTCTTCGCAAAATTCCGGCCGCACGAACGCGCAGTGATCGCCATCATGCCTGCCAAAGCTTGGAAATAAGCCCCGAAAGACATGCAATCAGGTTCAATGCGCGTCGGAGTGAAGCCCCAGGAGGGTCTCGCCGCCCGCGGCCAGGAATATTTTGTAGGCTTCCAGATGCAGGTCGTGGGCCTTGCGGAGAATGGTGGTAAATTCCGGCAAGCCGCGGAGCCCATCGAGCCACGGCTCGCTGACCATGGCCGCGTAGCAGTAGAAGCCGTTGTCGACGGCGCGCCGCAACATTTCCAACGAACGTGATTGGTCGTTGAGCGAGCCGAGTTGAAGCGCCTGGTAGTACATCCCTTCGGGATCACGGAAACTGGCCTGGAGCAATTCGTCGGTGGCGGCCAGACACTCCTCGCGATTTCCTTCCAGCAGTGCGCGCAACGAAGTTATGTATAGCTTCCCGAGTCTCGGCGGGTTCGTCAGCTCACGTTCGCGAAGCCTCGCTATGGCTTCTGGGATGCGTCCGAGTTTGGCGAGCGCGAATCCCACGGCGTATCCGAAATCGCGTCCGCTGGATTCCAGCGCGCTTTGCGGGTCACCCAGCATGAAATAGGTGTGATTGATGCTGATGGAGATGCGCGGATCGAGGCGCCGGGCTTCGCGCTGTGCGGCCAGCGCGGCGTGCAGCATTCCGCCATAGCGGCACACGTGGCCGAGACCGGCGAAAAGCTCGGGATCGCTGCGCCGTTTCTGCGCGCGATCCAGCAGACGGCGCATGGCGTCGAACGTTTGTCCCTGATCCACCTGAAGCGCGGTGTAAAGATTGTGGGCGAGAGTGAGATCGGGATTCAGGCGCAACGCCGCCTGGAATGCGTCGTCCGCCGCACGCATGCCTTCAAGTGAGCCACGGCTGTATTTGTCGAGCAGCCAGCGGGCACGTCCGAGGCGGGCCCAGGCAGGCGCATAGGTGTCTTCGAGCTGGAGGCAGCGCTCGTACAATGCGATGGCGGTGGGCAGATTTTCCCACTGGCGGCAGAATTCGTTGGCCTGCAGGTAAAGCTGGTAGACGGTGGGGCTTTCAGGCCGTTCCTGCTGCAGAGAGCGGTGTTCTTGCGGAGTGAGCGACGGGAGGATGGAGTCGATGACGCGGCGGACAAGATCGTCGTGAAGTTGGAGGAGTTCGCGAGCGGTGGTATGCGCGGAATGCGACCAAAGCAAGGTTCCGCTCGGTACTTCGGTGAGCTGTGCGGTGATGCGAATCTGTTCCCCGAGGCTCAGCAGGGTTCCGGTCAGCACGATGTCGACCTCCGCCTCGCGCGCGATTTTCTGGAGATCGAGAGTTTCCAGGGGATATTGCGAGGCGACCAGCGAAGAGCGCACCACAAGATTGTCGAGCCCCGCGAGGCTAATGGTGATGGCCTCGGGCAGGCTGTAGGCGAGGAATTGGGTTTCCTCGCTGGCGCGCAACATACGGAAGGGCAAAACGATGAGGCGGCGCAATGCTTCAGCGCGGGCTTTGGTGTCGACGCCTTCCATCAACAGCGCGCCACGAACATCCGCGGCCATGGATTCGGCGTTGGGGTAGCGGTCCAGCGGATCGCGCGCCAGTGCTCGATGCACGATGCGTCCCATGGCGGAAATCGCGGGCGAGCCGCTGAGGGCCGGCGGAGTGCCGTACAAGACGGAGTGCGCGAGGTCGCCGAAGGATTCGCCGGGGAACGGGCGATGTCCGGTGAGCATCTCGAAGAAAATCACGCCGACGGAAAACAGGTCGGAGCGGGCGTCGACCTGCAAACCGCGAAACTGTTCCGGCGAGGCGTATTTCGGGGTACCGAGAAAAGAGCCGGGTACGGTGGTGTCGAGGACGGTGGCGGCGGTTTCCGGCAATGGCGTGAGCGGCATCTGCTTGGCGATGCCGAAGTCGAGAAGTTTTGTGCCCGCGGCGGAGAGCAAGATGTTGCCGGGCTTCAAATCGCGATGAACGATGCCCAATTTGTGGAAGGCCTCGAGCGCGGACAGCAAAGAAAGAATGATCTGCGCGGCTTCGCCCGGAGGCATGGCGCCTTGCAAAAGGCGGAAGGCCAGCGAGTCGCCTTCGATGAACTCCATGACCAGCACGAGCTGGTCTTCATTTTCAGAGATGTCGTAGAGGCGGCAGGCGTTGGGGTGCGCCACTTGCGCGGCGGCGCGGGCTTCCTGCCAGAAGCGCTGGTGGCGGGAGGTGTCGTTGGAAGAGCGATATTCGCGGATGACTTTGAGAGCGACGACGCGGCCGAGGCGCTGGTCTTCGGCTTTGTAAACGACGCCCATTCCGCCTTCACCGACTTTGGACAAAATTCGGTATGGCCCGATGGCTTGTGGAATTTCTGACATTAGAGGGATGCCCGTTTGTTTCGTTCTAGCATACCCAAGTCATGCGAAGTCGGCTATCCGGTGACCGAGATGGAAGGAGAGTCAGTGCTGGCCACCAGAGGTTGCGGCGCGGTGGCGAGCGCTTTCAGGGAGTCCACATAGGGCGCGCGAGCGACGCCGCGTTCGGTGAAGATCGCGGCAATATAACGCGCCGGCGTGACGTCGAAAGCGGGATGAGCGGCGTGGACGTCGGGAGCGATGCGTACATTTTGGATGTGGGTGACTTCTTCGGCGGAGCGCTCTTCGATGGGGATGTGGTCGCCGTCGGGGATGGAGAGATCGAAAGTGGAGATGGGCGCGGCGATATAGAACGGCACGTTGTTTTCTTTCGCCAACACTGCGATTTGATAGGTGCCGATTTTGTTGGCGGAGTCGCCGTTGGCGGCGATGCGGTCCGCGCCGGTGACGACCGCGCCGACTTTTCCGGTCTTCAGGAAATGGCCGACCATGTTGTCGGTGATGAGCGTCAGAGGGATGCCGCCGCGATGAAGCTCCCAGGCGGTGAGGCGCGCGCCTTGGAGATACGGGCGGGTTTCCGGGACCAGAACGTGAAGCTTGCGGCCTTGTTCGAAGGCAACGCGGATCACGCCAAGAGCGGTGCCGATGCCGCCGGTGGCAAGGGCGCCAGCGTTGCACTGGGTCATCACCTGACCGTCGCGGGGCATCAGTTCGGCGCCGAAGCGGCCGATGGCTTCGTCGGTGGCTTTCTTTTCGAGGTGGACCTGGCGCGCTTCCGCGATCAGAGCTTTGCGAATGGTGTCGAGGCCGGAAGTTTGCGCGGCCAATTCGGTGAAACGCGCCTTCATGCGCTCGAGGGCCCAGAACAAATCGACCGCAGTGGGGCGGGTCTTGGACAAGAGGTCGCAAATTTCAGCGAATTCCGGGCGCAATTCGCCGAGTGATTTCGCCGCGGAGTGCTGCACGCCCAGGGCAACGCCCATGGCAGCGGCAACGCCGATGGCCGGGGCGCCACGAATCACCATGTCGCGGATGGCTTTGGCCACTTCACGATAGTCGGTGTACGTGTGATGGATTTCGCTGGACGGGAGGCGCCGCTGGTCGAGCATGACCACGCCGTGATCGGTCCACTCTATCGGTTGGGCTACATACATGCTGTTAGCTGACCTCGAAGCAAACTTTCATTGTAGCGGAGGAACGGGTGCAAGACGAATCGCGTTTACGTCGATCATGGTGTAGCGGGCTTGGCATCGAATGTAGGTTGAGAAGCGCCGGCAATGTAAAATGCAAGTGCTACGCACGAAAAACTATTCCCAGAGCGGGAGTCGAAGGTGAAAAGAATGGTGAATTCCTGGAAGGGCGATTTGTTCGGCGGGAAGACTTTGCGCACGGTTGCGGTGACTGTGGGAATGCTATTCGGCGCGGGTGGCGCGACGGCGCAGAGGGCCACTGCGTGGCGTGATCCGGTGGAGCCGGCGCAGGGCGCACCGAAGGTGCAGGTATTGGCGCGGCCCGCGGGAGCGGTGACGCGGGCATCGGTGGACGAGAAGTCGATGCGGGCGTTGATCGATCGGCTGGTGGTTTGCGGGACGCGGTTGTCGATCGCCGCTTGGGATGATCCGAAGCGCGGGCCGGGGTGCGGGCGGGATCAGATCGTGGCGCGATTGAATGAAATTTCGAAGAGCACCGGCGGAAAATTGCAGGTGATGGTGGACAGTTACGAGGGCACGTCGGTGCGGACTTCGAACAAGCCGATGCACATGGAGAATGTGTACGCGATTTTGCCGGGAACGGATGCGAAGCTGGCGAAGACGGTTTTTATGGTGTCGGGGCATTTCGATTCGCGGCCTTCGAACGATCAGGATACGCAGGCGGACGCGCCGGGCGCGGATGACGACGCGTCGGGAGTATCGGTGAGCGTGGAGTCGGCGCGGTTGCTGAGCAAGATGGCCGCGAACGGGAAGGGATTTCGCGCGACGCTGCTGTTTGCGGCGGTGTCGGGCGAGGAGCAAGGATTATTGGGCGCCGGGCATCTGGTGGACTGGGTGAAGGAGAAAGGCTACACGGTGGGCGGCATGCTGGACGATGACATCGTGGGAGACGATCCCGCGCCGGGCGCTCCGCATCGCGTGCGGCTATTCTCGGGGAATGGCGAGATTGAGGACTGCGATTCGCCTTCGCGGGAATTGGCGCGGGCCATCGAGGAGATCGACGGGCGCGCGGCGATCCGCCTGGTGTTTCGCGTGGATCGCTATGGGCGCGGCGGGGATCACTATCCGTTTTACAAGGCCGGATTGCCGGCGGTGCGATTTACCGAGCCGTTTGAGATTTACGACCGGCAGCATCAGACTCCGCGGACCGAGAATGAAGTGGAATATGGGGATTTCGCGAAATATTTGAACTCGGCGCTGCTGGGGAATGTGGCGCGAGACAATGCGGAGGCTTTGCGACAACTGGCAATGGCACCTGCTCCGCCGACGGAGGCGAAGCTGGGTGGAGCGGTGACGCCGGATGCGAAGGTTTCGTTTGCGGCGGAGGATGATTCGGAGCGGGCGGGATTTGAAATTTTGTGGCGGGAGACCACGGAGCCGCGGTGGTCGGTCTATGACTTTGTGCCGGCGGCGGGGCAGACGGTGTTAAAGGGCGTGTCGACGGATAATCACTTTTTTGCGGTACGCTCGGTGGGGAAGAATGGGGCGCGGTCGATCGCGGTGGTTACGGAGATGGAGAGAAGACCTATACCGGGGACGCAGAAGAAGTGAGCGGCGACGGGAGCCCACTGCCGATAAGCACTACGGAGGGCTGATGACGCGCATCTGCCGAAATTTTTGTGTCGCAGTTGCGATTGCAGGTGTGCTCATGGCGACGATTGAGTCGCGGGCCTTGGCTGCGGACTTGCCGGATCCTCAGGCGCTGGTAGCGAAAGCCCGTGAGCTGGAGGACCTAAGAGTGGACGGCAAGCCGCCCCTTCGATTGCAGGCGGAGCTTCACGCGATCGGTCCGAACGGGGCGTTGGCACAAGGGGCCTATCGGTTGATATGGCTGTCGGGATCGCGGTGGCGAGAAGAAATCTCCTTCGGCAACTATTACTTGGTACGTGTGGGCGATACCAAGGGGTTCTGGGAAAAAAGTCCGATCAACTACATGCCCGAGATTGCATTTCAGCTGGATCGATTGTTGGACGTAAGGAAGACTCTAGAAATTAAGCCGAAGCAAACTCTAGGTAAGACAAAGGTTCATGGAAAGAATGCCGGACGGCACAGCTGCACAGAAGTCCGATCGCAGTCCAACACAGATCGGATCTTGTGTTTCGACACCACGGGTTTGCTGGCGACTGTCGAATACCCGGTCGGAGAACACCAAGAAACTGCGGAGCTTTCTCGCATCGAATATGGCTTGTTCCAAATCGTGGGCGGTAAGCAAATTCCCTATGAGGTTCGCGGCTTCCAGGGGACCAAAATGGTTACTGCCGTGAAGGTTACGGTCGTGGACGAAATCAAGGACGCAGATCCAGCCCTATTCAAAGTGCCAGCGGGAGCGGATTTTTGGGAACACTGCGAACGTGAGCAAGCTGCAGAGCTGACAGTCAAAGCCCAGCCGGAGTATTCGGAGAGTGCGCGGAGAAATCGAGAGCATGGACGAGTCATCTTGTATATGGTGATCGAAGCGGATGGGGTGCCGTCGCATCTCACGATAATCCAGCATGCATCCCCACAATTGGATAACGCGGTCATGCACGCAGTGCGCCAATGGCGCTACAAAGCGCAGACGTGTGGGGGGAAGCCAGTGCGTGTTCAGGACAATGTTGTGGTCGCCTTTACGCTCAAGCAGTAGGTGCGCCCGCGCACCTATAGGCCCGACTTCGTTCATTTTAGGACGCGAAGGACGGGGCACCCAGGGCTAATGTCTGGTCATGAAGTGGTTGACCAGCTTTACGAATCCGACCCCTCCAATCAGGGCCGCGGGAGCTAATGTCAGCAAGACGGAGAAGATCACGCCGTAGAAAAAGCTGTTTGTTGCGAAGCGATCGGCTTCTTTCGCAGCGACGCGACGAAAAAACAACTCCGTGATCCAACCACCGGTGAAGCAGATATTGGCCATCATGCCGTAGAAAACGACGCCGATGATTGCGAAAAATGGAGGATCTGGAAGACCAAAGTCGCTGTGGAAGAATACTTCGGCTGCGACGGCCATTACGAAGCAGACCGTGCAAGTAATGATCCCGGCGCAGCCGACGATCAGGTTATAAGGGATTCGCCGCGTCTCCCACCACACGAGCGCTTCCACACCGCTGGTGGCCGGAGTCTCACGGCGAAAAAGACCGGTGCTGCGGAGAGTCGCAACCGGCGATCGCCACCAGATGGGTGCTCGGTTTTCCTGCATGTCGCGACTGTAGCACTTCCAAATAGAGCCAAAGCCCGCAGTGCTTCAAGGAAAAACAGATACCTGGGCGCCCTCGACCTGGTTGGTCGGGGCTGCGCGGTCGTTTGGAGGGAGTGAGGAGCGGCCCACCTTTCGCAAACGGCGCGAAGGATGGGGCACCCAGGCTGCTCTTGGCGGCGATGAGTGATTGGTAAGTTTGCGTTGGTGAGGGGGTGTGCGTTGTGGCAGGGACGCGCTGAAGCGCGCCCCTACACGAAAAGAAATGCGAATGGCAATTGGGGAACGGGGGTTAGGCCTGCGTGGCGGAAGCGGCCGAGGGCCGCTGTTTGCGGAGAAAGGTGATGGTGCGGTCCCAGGCCAGTTTGGCGGCGGCTGGGTTGTAGACCTCGGGGCGTTGTTCGTTCATGAAGGCGTGGTCGGCGTCGTAGCGGTAGAGTTCGAATTTCGATTGCGATTGTTTCAGCGCGGCTTCGAGGGCGTTCACTTTTTCGGGCGGCCAGGAGTGGTCTTTGTTGCCGAAGTGGCAGATGAGCGGAATCTTGATGGACTGTAGTTCTTCGGTGCTGAGCGGGGGGATGCCGTAGAAGCAGGCGCCAGCGTCCATTTCGGGGACTTTCGCGGCGGCCATGATGGTGAGCGCGCCGCCCATGCAGAAGCCTGCGACCGCGGCCTTTTTGGCAGTCAGCTTCAGGTATTGCAGCGCGCCGCGGACGTCCTGGCTCGCGGCGTCGGGGAAATTCAGGCCGGTCATCAGGTGACGGGCTTCGTCGGCAGCTTTGGCGACTTTGCCCCGAAACAGGTCGGGGACGAGCGCGCGAAATCCCGCCTGCGCGAAACGATCGCCGGTTTTCTTGATTTGGTCGTTGAGGCCCCACCATTCCTGAATGACGACGATGCCGGGAGCGTTGGTTCTTTCCTGATCGCCGGTGATGAGCGGCGCTGCCAGGTAGGCGGGGCAGGTTATACCGTCCGGCCGTTTGAATTCGATCATTTCGCCCATGTGTGGACTCCCTTCCTTCGTGTTGCTTGATGTTGGATGCACGGATGGAAGCCGGCGGATTCATTGGTGCTTGAAGTTGACGCGGGGCGCAGCAAGTGCCGCCCCGACCAACAAAGCTATGTCCAAGCGGCGAGGATCGCGCCCATAGCCAGGTAACAGAGCAGCTGGTAGGCGGTGTTGATGGCGAAGAGTTTCAGGCTCTTTTTCTGGAAGAGCATATCGGTGAATTGGACGGTGGCGACGAAGCCGAGCCACACGTGGAAGGCGGTTCCGAGAGCCGCGTGCAAACCGCCGACGCGCATCCAGTGGAAAACCAGCGCCAGGACGAATGCGGAGATTAGGCTGGCAACGAAGGAGCCGGCATACGCTGGGCCGGCGCTTTTCTGCATTTGCTGGATTTTGGCTTTATCGTCTGAGTCATACCCCATTTCGCGCATCCAGGGCTTGGCGAAGAGGAGCGGGGAATACCAGAGGAACCCGACGATCATCGTCGAAATGGCGGCGACGAGAACGGCCAGCAGGTTGATGTGGTGCAGGTGCATGGGAGCTCCTTTGGTTGCGGTGTGAAATTGTGCGCGACATCGTAGGACGCAAGGCAGTCACGCGCAAAGGAGAGAATCGAACGCGGTTACTTCGCGACCGCCTGGGCAAAAGTAAGGTAGTGGCCGGCGGGATCCTGGAAGCCGACTTCGCGCATACCGTAGAAGGCGGTGCGCTCGGGCTGCACGATTTTGGAATTCTTGAGCGCGGAGAGGATGAAATCCAGGTTGTCGACTTCGATATAGAGGAAGGTCGGGCCTTTCTTCGCGGCGTCAAGAATCAGCGGCATGTCGTCGCCGAGGCTGGCGAAGGTCTGGTACATGATTTCTGTCTGACCGTGCTGGAAGGCGACGAAACCGAGTGTGCCGCCGTGAGGGACTTCGATGGTCTTGGTGAAGCCGAGACGATCGACCCAGAACGGCAGGATGGGCTCGATTTCCTTGACGAACAGGACCGCAGTGATGCGCTTGACGTTCATGGTGTAGTGCTCCTGTGAGAAAGAGAATCTTGTTGCGGTCTGATGTAGTCTTGTTTAGACTAGTTGAGAATAGTGGACCGATGTATAGATGTCAAGGAGGTTTTTATGACCCGGAAACAGTGGAGGCTCGGGGACCTGATTTCGATCGGGCCGGCGATGCTGCGGGATTTCGAATTGCTGGGAGTGCGGAGCGTGGCGGAGCTGGCGCGGCAGGATCCGGCGAAGATGTACGGGAAGCTGGGGCGGTTGGCGCGAGAGCATCAGGATATCTGCGTACTGGATGTGTTTCGGGCGGCGGTGGCGCAGGCGCGAAATCCGCGGTTGCCGGCGGAGAAGTGTCAATGGTGGTGGTGGAGTCAGAAGAGGAAGAAACGAAATAAAGAAGTAAGGAAGTAATGAGGTAGAGATTGGGATTACGCATGGCGATGAAGCAAACGAAGAAGCGGGCAAAGACGCTGACGACGCCGGACTTGGTGCTGCTGAGTTTGCTGGCGGAGCGTGCCATGCATGGATATCAGGCGAATCTGGAGCTGGAGCGGCGGTGCGTGCGGGATTGGGCAGGGATTTCGCGGCCGCAGGTGTACTACTCGCTGGAGAAATTGGCGGCGGCGGGTTTGGTGCGCGCGGCGGAGAGCGATGCGCCCGCGGAGGGGCCGGAGCGGCGCGTGTTTGAGACTACGGCGAAGGGGCGGACGGCTCTGAGCGAGGCGCTGGAGCGGGAGGAGTGGACTACGCAGCGGGAACGGCCGCCGTTTCTGACTTGGGTGGCAATGTCGTGGCAGGTGCGGCCTGGAGTGTTTGCGCGGCAGATTGCACGGCGGCGGGAGTTCTTGCATACAGAGCTGGCGCGGGAAGAGCAGACCTTGCGCGAGGTTTTGGAAGAGACGGGGCATCCATACCATGAGGCGGTGTGGATGGTGAGCCTGATGATCGAGCAGCTTCGCGCGGAGCTGAAATGGCTGAAGAAGGTGGAGCGGGAGTTGAAGCGGCGGGGACGGGCGAAGTTTCCGGCGTATGCCGAGGCCAAGAAGGATTAGGACAGACGTCGGCAGCAACGAGCGGAGAACGGGGTAAGGATTTCGTTAAAACGGGATGCAACGCAGTTGCAACGCTCTCTGCTTTCGATTGATTATCGGGTACTTACCGAATCGGTACTAGGCGGCTCATTGACAGCGACGGTTCGCAAGTGCAATATCGCGCACGTCAAGAAGACTTCCCAGATGTAACCCCGACCCAACAACGATTTAGCGGGATCTGCGGCTGTCGCGGAGGTGTGTGTATGCTTGTGCTTGATCTGTTGTTCATGCATCCGTGGTTGTTTTTGGCGATTGGCGCAACGTTGGTTTATGTCCTCCAGTCAATCCACCGGATCGGGCCTACGCAAGTCGGCTTGGTAACGAAGCGGTTTGGGTGGAAAAAGCTGGAGAAGGACAGTCCTGTGGCTTTCGACGGGGAGGCCGGTTACCAGGCGGACCTGTTGATGGCTGGGCTGCGGTGGAAGCCGTGGCTGCTGTATTCGGTGGACAAGTACCCGTGGGTACAGGTTCCGGCGGGCGAGATCGGAGTGGTGATCTCGCAGGTCGGGGCGCCGTTGCCTATCGGTGCGAAGTCCGCGGTGTATCGCAAAGAGTTCGGCAATTTCGCGAACTTGCGCGGCTTCGTGAGTGCCGGCGGACAGAAAGGCGTACAGCGACCGGTGTTGCCTCCGGGCACGCTGGTTCCGGTTCATCCGGTGGGATTTCTGGTGATTACGCGCAGCAACGTGTACGGGCTGCCGGTGTCGCCGGAGCTTCGGATGCGGTCCGGGCGCAGCGGGGAGTTGACTCCCGCGTCGCTGGGATTGAAGCCGGAGCAACTGGAGCTGGTGCGCATCGAGCCGCAGCCACGTGGGAAGGAAGCGGGGCCGATCGATATGGTGGGCATCGTGACTACCTACGAGGGCGACCCGATGGCGTCGAGCGATATTGCGACGCGCCTGGGCGGCTACGCGGACATCGAGCTGCTGGAGAAGAGCGAGTCCAGCGACGCACACATCATCGAAGGGCTGCTGGGCAGCAAAAACAACCTGCACAACAACTATCAGGACTTCCAGGCGTTTCTGGAGCATGGAGGGCGCATCGGGTTGCAGCACGATCCGCTGCTGTACGGAGCGTACGCGCTGAATCCGTTCCTGGTGAGCGTTGAGCTGGTGCCGATGCTGGTGGTGAAGCAAGGCCAGGTTGCGGTGATCAAGGCGTACGTTGGCCTGGCGACAAAGGATACGTCCGGAGCGGAGTTCAAGTACGGCTCGCTGGTTCGCCCTGGACATCGTGGTGTGTGGCAGGAGCCGCTACGCACCGGCAAGTATCCGCTGAATCCGCGGTGTTATGAGGCGGAGATTGTGCCGACGGCAATACTCAACCTGAATTGGGCGGATGCAGTTTCCGAAGCGCATCACCTGGACGCGCAACTGCAGCAGATCGTGGCCAAGAGCAAGGAGGGCTTCGTCTTCAAGATCGACTTGCAGGTGCAGATCCACGTGCCGGATACGAAAGCGCCGCGGGTGATTTCGATGGTCGCAACCATGCGGAACTTGGTCAACGAGGTTCTGCAGGCGGCGGTCGGCAACCACTTCCGCGATGCCCTGCAAGGCATGCCGGCGATTCGGTTTATTGAGACGCGGCGGCAGGTGCAGGAGGAAGCGTTCACGCATATTCGCGAACAACTGGAGCAATACCAGGTGGAGACGAAGGGCGTGTACATCCAGGACGTGGTGCTGCCGGAAGATATGGTGACCGTCCTGACACATCGCGAAATCGCGAATCAGGAAATCGAGACGTTCAAGAAGCAGAAGGCGGCGCAGGATCAGCGCATCGAGATGGAGCAGGCCAAGGGTACCGCGGATATGCAGGCGGACCTGGCGCGCTCCAAGGTGGGAGTGGACATCAAGAAGAACAACGCCGACGCGCGCGTTGCGGAGGCTACCGGTGAGGCGGAATTTATCCGTGCGACCGGCTCCGCGAAGGGCGCGGAGGTGGAAGCGATCGGACTGGCGCGAGCTCGGGGTTACCGGGCGCAGGTAGAGGCGCTGGGATCGAATGCTACGGCCATCGTCAACGTCGTGACCGCTTTGTCCGAGGGTAAGGCGAAGTTCGTGCCGGATGTTTTGGTGGCCGGCGGCGGGAACGGCGGAGCGTTGGACGGGCTGGCAGCGACGGCGATGAGGTTGTTTGGCAGCAACGGAGGCAATGGTGGCGGGGTTGTTGCGGCGGCGAAGCCCGCGGCGCAGACCATCGTTGAGACTGCGGTGACGAAGACGATTGCGAAGGATATCGACGCGTTGAAGCCGTGAGTGCCACGAGCAGACGCGCTCGAGTTGAGGGACAGGTCGACGAGGCCTGTCCCTTTTTTGTTTTGGATTCTGATAGAGCGGCGTATTTTGTGGGTGATGGGGCGGTTGGCGGCTAGCGGACTGGTTTCGTTGGTGTTGGATCTAAACCCTCAGGCCTGAAGGCCTGAGCTACAGGTCGAAAGCGACCGAGCGAGATTAAACGGCGAGGCTGGCGGAGAATTTGACTTTGGCTTTGCCGGAGTCGCCTTTTTCGATACGGCCGATACGGTGGAATTTTTCGCGGCGGCGTTTGAGGTCGGCTTCCACCGATTGCACGTGGGCTTGAGGAACTACCAGGATCATGCCTACGCCCATATTGAAGGATTGCAGGAGCTCGTCGGTTTCGATTTTGCCGACTTTGGCGAGGTATTTGAAGATGGGGAGGACCGGCCAGGAGTCGAGATCGATCTGAGCTTGCACGCCGGAGGGAAGGACGCGCGGGAGATTGCCGGGGATGCCGCCTCCGGTGATGTGGGCGAGGGCGGAGACCCAGTCGCGAGCCAGGATGGTTTTCAAGGCGGGCACGTAGCAGA
Organism: Candidatus Eiseniibacteriota bacterium; assembly: GCA_035607215.1. Taxonomy (GTDB): domain Bacteria; phylum Acidobacteriota; class Terriglobia; order Acidiferrales; family UBA7541; genus Acidiferrum. The sequence goes on along the minus strand of DATNCJ010000012.1, from coordinate 23,527 downwards.
GGTGAGGCTTGAGGAGCTCGGCGCCGATTTTGTTGCCGACTTCGGCGACGTAGGTATCGGGCTTGAGTTTGGCGACTTCGAAGACCAGCTTGCGAGCGAGAGAGTAGCCGTTGGTGTGGAGACCGGCGGAGGGCAAGGCGATCAGCGCGTCGCCGGGTTTTACCTTTTTACCGTTGAGGATCTTGCTGCGCTCCACTGCTCCGACGATGAAGCCAGCGAGGTCGTACTCGCCGACGGGATAGAAGCCGGGCATCTCGGCGGTTTCGCCACCGATCAATGCGCAGCCTGCTTTGCGACAAGCACGGCTCATGCCCTCGACGAGCTGCTCGACGATGTTGGGGTCGAGTTTACCCATGGCCAGATAGTCGAGGAAGAAGAGCGGCTCGGCGCCCTGGACGAGAATGTCGTTGATGCAATGATTGACGAGGTCGCCGCCCACAGTGGAATGGACGCCAGTGGCCATGGCGACTTTGAGTTTGGTGCCGACACCGTCGGCGCTGGAAACGAGAACTGGCTCTTTCCATTTCTTCTTGTCGAGCGCGAAGAGCGCGCCGAATCCACCGATGCCGCCGAGAACACCGGGGGTGAAGGTATGGCTGGCATGATGGCGAATGCGTTGCTTGGCGGCGTCGGCTACGGCTATGTCTACTCCTGCGTCGGCGTATTTCATGGGAGCCCGGTTTCCGTTTCTCGCCGTGGCGCAAGAGACCACAGCATGATGCGTACTGGATGATAGCTGATAACCGCGAGGCGGGTGCGGTGTTTACTGCAGCTGGTATTGAACGATTGACGACGCTAAGGATCGCAATCGAAAAGGATGCCCCTCTGGCTAAAAGCCCAAAGGCTTGATCGCCCGGCGTTTAGAACGTACGGAACAGGCGTTTCCAGCGAACCAGGCCGGGATGAAAGATGGCACTGGCATACGCCAAGAATCGCTCGCGGATCTGGCCGGGTTCCCAGGCGTCGGACGGAACATCGAGCGACATGTAGATCATCACCGGCGTGCCAATGATGTCCTTGCGGGGGACGCAGCCCCAGAAGCGGCTGTCGTAAGAGTTGGTGCGGTTGTCGCCCATCGCGAAATAGCAATTGTCGGGAACTTTGTAGGGGAACTTGATATCGGTGTAGCCGGGGGGCGCGGCGCCAGCGGGTGCCGGTTCGCTGGGGCCCATAGTGTAGTTCTCGCGAAGCTTTTCGCCGTTGACCCAGACGGCGCCGCCGTGAATGTCGATGGTATCGCCGGGCAGGCCGATGACACGCTTGACATAGTCGGGTGTGTCGGGAGCAAAGGGCGGCTTGAAGATGATGACTTGCTGGCGGCGCGGATTGCGCCAAAGAGGTACGTGCCAGTTCGTGAAAGGGACGCCGGCGTCGTAGCCGATACGGCTCATGATGAGGTGATCGCCGATCAGCAGTGTGTTTTCCATGGAGCCCGAGGGAATGACGCGGGCCTGGCCGATGGTACCGTTGATGAGCATGAAGGCGAGCGCAACCCAGAACCAGGCGATGACTTCGCGCTGGACGCGCTGGCCCATCGGTAGATCGGATTCTTTTTCGGGCGCGGTTTTTTCGCGCGGCGCCTTTTCGTCCTGATTGTCGTCAGCCTTCACGTTTCACCGAAGCCGCGCGAATATGAGCGGCGGCGGGCTCCTAAAAAATCCGGAACAATCTGCGCCAGCGAACTTCTCCGGGGTGGAGGACGGCGCTCGCATAGGCAAAGAAGCGATCGATGAGCGAGCCGGATTCCCACGAAGGCGAGGGCTCGTCGATCGACATGTAAATCATGACCGGAGTTCCGACGATGTTGGCGCGAGGGATACAGCCGGTGAAGCGGGAGTCCAGCGAATTGCCGCGATTGTCGCCCATGACGAAGAAGCAGTCGGCGGGAACGGTGTAGGGAAAGATGCCGCGTTTGCCAGCGAGTGGACCGCGAAAGAGGAATGGTTGGCCGGGCTCGGTAACGCCGGTGGTGTAGGGTTCGTTGAGACGCGCTCCATTGATCCACACGGCGCCGTCGTGGATGTCGACGGTCTCGCCGGGAAGCCCGATCACGCGCTTGATGACATCGGTGCTTTCGCCGGGAATGATCGGGCGAAAGATTACGATTTGCTGGCGCTTCGGACTGCGCCACAGCGGGACGTGAAGATTGGTGAAGGGGACCCCGGCGTCGTAGCCGATGCGGCTCATGACCAGGTGATCGCCGACCAGCAGGGTGTTTTCCATGGAGCCCGAAGGGATCACGCGCGCCTGACCGACGGCGCCATTGACCAGCATGAAGACCAGCGCGACCCAAACCCAGGCGACGACTTCGCGGCGGAGGCGCTGGCCGATGGTCACGGAATCGGCGTCTTGCGGCTGTTTGCGCTCTTTATTTTGTTTTGCTTCAGCTCTCACGTTCCACCGTTACGGGGCGCTCGGCCGCGTCTTCCCCGCGATCGGCGCTGGATGCTGCGGCTATCCTATTGTCGGAGCTGCCACTTTCGCGGACTTCCAACTGGACCAAGTCGGTCGGATAGTTCCCAGTATAACAAGACGTGCAGTAGCTTTCCTTGGTGTCATTTACGGCGCGTTTCAGATTGGCCAGCGAAACGTAACCAAGCGAATCGGCGCCGAGGAATTTGCAGATTTGCTCGGGCGTGCTGGAGGAGGCGATGAGCTCTTCGCGAGTCGGCGTGTCAACGCCGTAGTAGCACGGGGAAATCGTCGGCGGGCAGCTGATGCGCACGTGGACTTCTTTTGCGCCGACTTCGCGAACCATGCGCACGATTTTGCGGCTGGTGGTGCCGCGGACGAGCGAGTCGTCGACGAGGATGACGCGCTTGCCTTCGAGCAGGCCGCGGATGGGGTTGAGTTTGAGTTTGACGCCGAAATTGCGGATGGCTTGCGAGGGTTCGATGAAGGTGCGACCGATGTAATGATTGCGGATCAAGCCCATGCGGAACGGGATGCCGGATTCGAGAGCGTAGCCGACGGCGGCGGGAACGCCGGAGTCCGGAACGGGGACGACGATGTCGGCGTCAACAGGATGCTCTTGCGCGAGCAGGCGGCCGAGGGCTTCACGGCTCTCGTTGACGCTGCGGCCGAAGATGATGCTGTCGGGGCGCGAGAAGTAGACATGTTCGAAGATGCATTGCTGGTGCGGTTTTTCGGGCGCGAAGCGGATGGATTCGATGCCGCTGCGCGAAATGCGGACCATTTCTCCGGGCTCGATTTCGCGGACGTATTGCGCGTTGAGGAGGTCAAAGGCGCAGGTTTCGCTGGCGACCAGCCAGGCATCGCCGAGTTTGCCGAGATTAAGCGGGCGGAAGCCTCGCGGGTCGCGTACGGCGTAGAGTTCGTCGGGTGTCAGGACGAGGAGGGAGTAGGCGCCTTCGACTTGATTCAAGGCGTCGCCCAGCGCGCCGGAAAGATTGCGAGCCTGCGAGCGTGCGAGGAGGTGCACGATGACTTCGGTGTCGCTATTGGTCTGGAAGATCGAGCCGCGATGTTCGAGTTTGCGGCGCCACTCGGCGGCGTTGGTGAGATTGCCGTTGTGGCCCAGCGCGACTTTGCCCTTGTTGCAGTCGATCATGATCGGCTGGGCGTTGAGCAGCGCTTTGTCTCCGGCAGTGGAGTAGCGCGTGTGGCCGATGGCGAGATTGCCGGGAAGCTTTTCGAGCACTGCCGGTTGGAAAATCTCTTCGACCTCGCCCATGGCGCGGTGGAGATAGAGCTCCCCGCCGTCGCTGGAGACGATGCCCGCGGATTCCTGGCCGCGATGCTGGAGCGCGTACAGGCCCAGGTAGGCGAGTTTGGCGGCTTCTTCGTGGCCGAAAACGCCGAAGACGCCACAGTGGTCGTGGAAGTGGTCGTCTTCGAAGATGGAAAATTCCGTCGTCATCTCAATTGTGTCTGCTAACCCACCAGCTTGCGTTCCAGCGAATTGGCCCAGGCATCGCGCAGTAGTTCGAGTGGGCTATCAATGACAGCGCGCCCATTGTATTGGATGCGAAATTCGTCGCCGCGGATGACTTGACCGATGGATTGCGCGGCGACGTTGTATTGTCGCGCAGTCTCGAGAAGACGAGCAAGCAAAGTTGATTTGACGGAGACAATGGCTCGGGCGCCGCGTTCGTGGAAGAGTGCGTATTCGGCGGGTGTAGTTGCATCGAGGTCGATTTGCGCAGACAGAGCGGGCACGGCGCGCGGTGCCCCTACCGAAGATGCCGCGAAGCAGGACTCGGCTGCGGTTACGGCCAGGCCGCCGTCGCTGAGGTCGTGCGCGGATTCGACGAGATTTTGCTGGGCCAGGGCGATCAGGAGCTGCTGGAGGCGCTTTTCGGCGGCGAGATCGATGGCGGGTGGTTCACCGGCGACCATCGAGGCGATCGCCTTGGAATATTCGGAGGAAGAAAATTCGCGCGCGGCGGAGGACTGGTTGGAGACGGACGCATCCGAGAGAGGTTCCTCGGTGAGCTTGGAATGACGGGGGTTGTGTTGGGCGGACGACGATGAGGTGTTGCCGTCGAGAAGGATGATGGCATCGCCTTGGTTGCGGAAGCCGATCTTCAAAACCTTATTGGCGTCATCAAGAATCCCAAGGATTCCGATAACCGGTGTCGGATAAATCGATTTGCCGAGAGTTTCGTTGTAGAAGCTGACATTGCCGCCGGTAATCGGCGTTTCCAGCGCGTTGCAAGCCTCGGTGAGGCCATCGATGGCCTCGCTGAATTGCCACATTACTTCGGGCTTCTCGGGGCTGCCGAAGTTGAGGCAGTTGGTGGCGGCAATGGGTCGCGCGCCGCTGGCGGCGACGTTACGCGTTGCTTCGGCGACGGCGTGCATGGCGCCGAGGCGCGGATTGAGCTGGCACCATCGACTGTTGCCGTCGGTGGAGAGCGCCAGTGCGCGCATTATTTTTCCGCTCGGCGTGTCGCGCTCGGATTCCTTGATGCGGATGACCGCGGCATCGCTCGCGCCGGGACCCGCTAGGGTGTTGGTACGGACGCTGGTGTCGTACTGCTCGGTAATCCAGCGCTTGGAGGCGATCGCGGGCGAGGCCAGAAGCTTGGCGAAATTTTTCGTGAGGTCGGCGCCTTCGGGCGCGAACTGAAACCAGTCCGCGGCGGTTTCTTTGCGCGTCGCGGGTTGCGCGAGCGGGCGCTCGTACACCGGGCCTTCTTCGGCGAGCGGATGTGCGGGAATTTCGGCGGCTACGCGACCGTGATGCAGGATTTTTGCGATTCCGCCCTCGGTGACGCTGCCAACGACGACGGCGTCGAGACCCCACTTGGCAAAAACGTCGAGCACTTCGCACTCGCGGCCTATTTCGGCGACGAGCAGCATGCGCTCCTGCGATTCGCTGAGCATGATTTCGTACGGCGTCATGCCGGATTCGCGCTGCGGAACTTTAGTGAGGTCGACTTCGATACCGGTACCGCCGCGAGAAGCCATTTCCATGGTGGAGCAGGTGAGGCCGGCGGCGCCCATATCTTGAATGGCAACCACTGCGCCCGTGTGCATGGCTTCGATGCAGGCTTCGAGCAGCAATTTTTCCATGAACGGATCGCCGACTTGCACGTTGGGGCGTTTCTGCTGCGATTGCTCGGTGAACTCGGCGGAAGCGAGCAGCGAGGCGCCGTGGATGCCGTCGCGGCCGGTTTTAGCGCCGACATAAATCACGGGGTTGCCCATGCCTTTGGCTTTGGCGAGAAAGATGTCTTCTTTGCGTGCGATGCCGAGGGCGAGCGCGTTGACCAATGGATTTTGCGAGTAGCACGGCTCGAAGCCAACTTCGCCGCCAACGGTTGGAACGCCAAAGGAATTGCCGTAGCTGCCGATTCCGCGGATCACACCATCGAGGATCCGGCGATTTTTTGCCGCGTCTTCACTTGCTGTGAACTTGCCGGGTGTAATTTCGCCGAAGCGGAGCGAGTCCAGGATGGCGACCGGGCGGGCTCCCATGGTGAAGATGTCGCGCAAAATGCCGCCGACACCGGTGGTCGCGCCCTGGAACGGCTCGACGTAACTGGGATGGTTATGTGATTCGATTTTGAAAGCGGCGACCAGGCCGTCGCCAATATCGACGACGCCGGCGTTTTCTCCCGGGCCCTGCACGACGAGCTTGCCGCGCGTGGGCAGGCGTTTGAGGTGCACCTTGCTGGATTTGTAGGAGCAGTGCTCGCTCCACATCACGCTGAAAATGCCCAGCTCTGTGATGTTGGGATCGCGGCCGAGGATTTGCTGGATGCGCGCGTATTCTTCGGCGGTGACGCCATGCTCGGCGGCGATTTCGGGAGTGACGCGGATTTCGGTGGGTGCGGTGGCCAAAGCTTATGCCGTCGCTTTCGCGGCGCCGATCAGCGCTTCGACCATGGACTTGAAGATGACGAGACCATCGGCGGAGTCCAGGGCGGACTCGACTGCACGCTCGGGGTGCGGCATCAGGCCGGCGACGTTTCGTCCGCGATTGCAGATGCCGGCGATGTTGTGAAGTGAGCCGTTGGGATTGCCGGCAGCATCGTCTGAGCCATCGGGCGTGGTGTAGCGGAAAATCACCTGATGATTTTTCTCGAGGTCGGAAAGCGTGGCTTCATCAACGGTGTAGTTGCCTTCGTTGTGGGCGATCGGGACGCGCAGAATTTGTCCCTGCGTTGCGGCGTGCGTAAAGGGCGTGTCCGTCTGCTCGATGCGGATGTGCACGTGGCGGCAGATGTAGCGCAGCCCTGAATTGCGCATCATTGCGCCGGGCAGCAGGCCGGCTTCGAGCAAGATCTGGAAGCCGTTGCAGATGCCGAGCACCATTCCCCCGCCCTTCGCGAATTTCTCGACCGACTTCATCACTGGAGAGAAGCGCGCGATCGCGCCGGTGCGCAGGTAGTCGCCGTGCGCGAAGCCGCCCGGCAGGATGATGGCATCGCAGTTGGCCAGATCCTCAGATTGGTGCCAGATGAATTCGACGGGCTTGTAGAGGACGTTGCCGATGGCGTAGAACGCGTCGTGATCGCAGTTGGATCCCGGGAAGACGACGACTCCAAATTTCATGCAGCGTTAACTCCCTTGGGGTTTGGGGAGCCCTTATTTTAGCACAGTGACGGGTACGTTCCGTGTGCGCGAAAGTGCCGCGCAGCGGAGTAGAGAAATGACGGAAATGTAGTTTGCGCGCCGCGAATGGTCTTAGAGCGAGCGGCCGGAAGGCGCGCTAGGCGGCGCGGGCGAGCCTGTGGCGACCGGCAGCGATTGCAGTGTGCTGTCGAGGCCGAGGATGTTCACCAGGCCGGCGTTCGAAGGCACGATGTATTTCGTGTTTTGCGCGAGCGTATTGTTGAGGACTTCCAATTTGCGCATGGTCTCGGCGCGCTCTTTGAAGAATGTTTCGGCTGCGGTGGAAACCAAGCGGATCGCTTCGGCTTCGGCATTCGCGCGGGTGATACGGGCCTGAGCATCGCCTTCGGCTTTGAGAATTTCGGATTGCTTTTTGCCTTCAGCCTGAAGGATCTGGCTCTGTTTGATGCCGTCGGCTTCGAGAACGGCAGCGCGCTTGTCGCGTTCGGCCTTCATCTGACGGGACATCGCTTCGGTGATGTCCCGCGGCGGATCGATTTTTTGCACCTCGACGCGAGTGGCCTTGACGCCCCAATTGTTGGTGGCTTCGTCCAGAACGTGGCGGAGGTTGGTGTTGATCATGTCGCGGGCGACCAGTGTTTCGTCGAGGGTGCGGTCGCCGATCAGGTTGCGCAAGTTGGTTTGCGCCAGCGTGGTGCAGGCGTAGCCGAAATCCTGGACTTCGAATTGCGATTTCACGGGATCGACGACCTTATAGTAGACGACGGCGTCGACTTCCACTGTGACGTTGTCTTTGGTGATGAGTTTTTGCGGCGGGACACTGATGACTTGTTCGCGCATGTCCACACGGATCATGTCGTCGATGATGGGCATGATGATGGCCAGGCCGGAGGGCGTGATGGCGTGAAATTTGCCCAGACGCATCACCAGTCCTTTTTCATATTGCCGCACGATGCGCGCGGAACGCGCCAGGATTACCAGCGCGAAGAGCAAGATGACCACCAGGAAAAAACCGAAGAGCACATTGGTATCCATAATACTCACCTCACCTTGAGCGTTACGCCATCGACCGAACTGACCGTGACGGTTGTGCCGATCTCGCGCGGAGGTGCGGAGGCATCCGCGAGCTCGGCGCGCCATTCTTCGGCGCCGACTTTCACAATGCCGGCATCGGTGGCCCCGATGCGTTTGGTCACGACGCCAGTTTTGCCCAGCACGGCGTCTACATTGGAGCACTGCTCTTTCACCGCCAGTTTGGACTTAAGCCAACTGCGAAAAAACGCGAAATAGAGCAGCGCGAGCACAGCAGCGGCGAGCAGGCCGGCTCTATCGGAGCCTGCGAACAGGCCGATTGCGCCACCCGCAGCGAGCGACGCGCCGACCAGTGCAAGATCAAAGCCGGTAATCGCGCCGAGAGCGAGTTCCGCAATGGCGCAAAGGATTCCGACGATGACGAGAAACCAGTTGACCCACGATCCCACTGTGAATTTCCTCGCTGCCCCGCCGACACGGAGGCGATCCGCGTGAATGCTTCTATGTTGAGGCAGGTACGAAACAAAGGGTGTAACCGCGGCGCGCAGAGCACCCAAAGAGGTAATGAGAAACTCGTGGCACGGGGAAGGTGCCGGCAGAAAGATGCGAAGAGCAAAATGGAGAGAATTCGGCTGGGCTTATCGGGCAGTGTGGACGTGAATGCCCACGCGTATCAAATTTTCGTCACCGGCGACGCGCTTTCTTGCCCGATTTCCTGGCGGATCTTGTGCGGTGAGACTTTGATCCTCGTGATGGCTTGCGCGATGAGTTGCTGCCGGCCTTGGCAGCAGTCAATTCGCGGCGTTTTTTAGCGGCCCAGCCTGGTTTATTGGATTGCCGGCCCCGCGCGATGCCGAGCCCTTCGGCCGGGACATTTTCCGTGATCGTCGAGCCTGCGGCGATATACGCGCCATCGCCGACTCGCAGCGGGGCAACCAGTGCCGAGTTGCTGCCGATAAAGACGCGGCTGCCGATCGTCGTGGGGTTCTTGGCGAAGCCGTCATAATTGCAGGTGATGGTACCAGCGCCGACGTTGGATTTCGCCCCAATCTTCGCGTCGCCGAGATAGGTCAAGTGCCCTGCTTTCGTTCCTTCGCCCAGTACGGTTTTCTTCAACTCCACAAAGTTCCCGATGTGCACGTTGGCCTTGAGATGGCAGTCCGGCCGCACGCGAGCAAATGGACCAATCGAGACGCCATCATCGAGTCGGCTCTTCGCCACCACACAGTGAGGTTCAACGATCACATCGTCGCCGAGAATCGCGTCGGCGAGCACGCTGGACGCGCGGATCACGCAGCGGGCGCCGATTTTTGTCTTGCCTAACAGCTGCACGCCGGGTTCGATCACGGTGTCTTCACCGGCGGTTACTTCGGGGTCGATCATCACGGTTTCGGGAAGCTGAATGGTGACGCCGTCGTTCATCAGCGCATTGCGTTTCCATTCGCGAAAGATGCGATCGACTTCGGCCAGGTCGGCGCGGGTGTTGCAGCCGAGGACCTCGCGCGGATCAGGAGCAACCTGTGCGAGGACGTTCTCACCTTTCGACGCGAGAACACCGATCGCATCGGTCAGGTAGATCTCACGATGTTTGTTGTTCGGCTTTACCTGCGCGAGGGCGGCCCAAAGTTTGTCGAGCGAAAAGCAGTAGATGCTGGAATTGATCTCATTGATGTCGCGCTGTTCTTCGGTGAGTTGCGATTCTTCGGCGATGGCGCCGACCTGGGTTTCCGACTTTCGCACGATGCGCCCATAGCCGCGCGGGTCGTTCACCACCGCACTCAAAACTGTTGCCGCGGCACTGGCGGCACGGTGTGCGGCAACCATGGCCCGCAGAGTCCCCGTGCGGATGAGAGGTGCGTCGCCGGGAAGAACGATCGCCAGCTTGGAGTTTCCCAGGGCACGTCGCGCGATCTGCATCGCATGTCCCGTACCGTGCTGCGGATGTTGAAGAACGGATGCGGCTTCCAGCGGCTCTATAACGGCCGTGACCTGCTCGGCCTGGTGCCCGACAACCACAACCGTGCGCTTCGCGCCCAACGGAGCGCAGGCGCGCAGCACCTGCTCCACCAGCGGGCGTCCCCCGGCGCGATGCAAAACCTTGGCGAGGCTAGACTTCAGACGCGTGCCTTTTCCGGCCGCGAGCACAACTATTGCAAGATCGTTAGCTGGCATGGCTATCCGATCAATTCTGCGGGAGGCCTGGTGATTCGCCAAGTGGGGAATTTGAGCGGAGTTCGAAAGGTTTAATCAGCGGCGGGGACAGCGGCCAAATCGGGTGTGGCGCTCTCCAGCGTAACCCGGGCCGAGTCGTCCGTGGCGATGGTCCACAGGGACGGGTCGGCAAGCAGGCGGCTCACCAACTGGGTGTGGAGGGCGTGGCCGGCCTTGTAAGCCTCAACCCGGGCGAGCAAGGGCAGGCCAACTAAGGCCAGGTCGCCAATCAGGTCGAGGGCTTTATGGCGGCCAAATTCATCCGGGAAGCGCAGGGGCCCGTTCATGACACTGTCGTTGGTCAACACGATGGCGTTTTCGAGCGATCCGCCGCGGATCAAACCCATGGAACGAAGGGGCGCAATGTCACGCTCGAAGCAGAAAGTGCGGGCGCGCGCCAAGAGATGACGGAAGGTCGAAGGGCTAACCGCCATTTCAATCTCTTGCTGCCCGACCAGGGGGTGCGGAAAATCGACGTAGCAGCGGACGTGAAATTCGTCTGCAGGGTAAATTCCAATACGACGATCGCCCTCCGTTACCTCGAGGGGTTGCAAAACCTTAAGATACCGCCGCTTACGGCGAAGGCGGCGCACGCCCGCGTGCTCCAACATCTGCATAAAGAGCTCGGCCGAGCCGTCCAGAATTGGGACTTCGATGGAGTCGATGTCGATGAAGATGTTGTCGATTTCACAGGAATAGATCGCGGCCAGCAGGTGTTCGGTGGTGGAAAGCAGCACGCCTTGCTTCATCAAGCTGGTGGCGTAACTGACGCGAGCCACGTTGTGGCCCTGCGCTTCGATCGCGAAGTTTTCCAAGTCGATCCGACGAAAAACGATACCCGTGTCGGCGGGCGCGGGCATTAGTTGAATATGTCCGAATACGCCGGTGTGAAGGCCCACACCCTCGGCTGACGCAGATCGGACGATGGTGGTCTGAAACATGTGCTTCTAATGGTAGCACTTTGTCATCCAGATGTTCTGGTGTTTGTTCCTTAGTATCAATAAGTTATGAACGCGAATTGGCCGTTTCTTCGCCATGGTGTGGCAAACATACAACGAATGGCGGGTTTCGCGTGTCTTTCGCGTTGTGAGGTTAGCGTCCAGGGCAGGTGGAACAATTCCCGTTTTGGGCCCGCCATTGCCGGGCCGAATACCCAAATTGCAGGCTAGGCTTCCTTTCGCTTTCCTGCGGCGTCCCATGGGTAGGCAATGCTATACTCGCAGGGTACTTACCAGGGCTGGTGAACATGAATCGAGCGGCGCGGATCGGCATACTCTCCCTGTCGGTAGCAATTTTCTGCTACGCCGGCATTGGCCACGTTCTGGGCCGCACGCCAGACGACCGCGCGTACAAATCGCTGTCAGTCTATGGCGAAGTGTTGCAGCGGATCCAGTCCGACTACGTGGATGAGCCGAACATGCGCCTGGTAACGGCGGGCTCCCTGCACGGCTTGCTGGAATCGCTGGACCCGCAATCCAGTTATCTGACGCCGCGCGAATACACCGAGTTCAAGCAGAAGCAGCAGAGCTCGGGTACCGGAGAGACCGGGCTAACGCTGAGCAAGCGATTCGGCTATGTGATCGTGATTTCAGTTCTGCCCGAGAGTTCCGCGGAGAAGGCCGGCATTCACAGTGGCGACATCTTTGAATCCATCGCAAGCTTCACGACGCGCGACATGTCCGTGGGGCAAGCGCTGAACTTACTGAACGGGCCGGCGGGCAGCGGCGTGAAGGTGGGCGTGATTCGTCGCGGCAAGGCCGAGCCGGAGTCGGTGGATCTGGTCCGCGAAAAGCTGGTGCCGGCAAAGACTATCGTGCAGAAAAGCGACCCGGATATTCTGGTGCTCCGGGTACCGTCGTTGGACGCCGGCCGCGCCGAAGAACTGCGCAACAAGCTCCAGGAAGCGGAGAAACAGGGGATTCACAAGGTGATTCTGGATTTGCGGGCGTGCGGCCGGGGACCGGTCAGTGAAGCAGTGGCTGTTGCACGCCTGTTTGTGCCCTCCGGAAATATCGCAACATTGCGAGGGCAGACGGTTTCTTCGCAGACATTCGCGGCCGAGCCCGGTAAAGTCGTATGGAAAGGACCCGTTTCGGTGTTGATCGATGGGACCACCTCGGGAGCGCCGGAGGTAGTGGCCTCGGCGATGGTCATCAACAAGCGTGGTGACGTGGTGGGCGAGCGCAGTTTTGGCCTGGCTTCCGAGCAGAAGCTGATCACCATGGACGATGGATCCGCGTTGTCCTTGACCGTGGCGAATTATTACAATCCAGCGGGTAAGCCGATTCTGGAAGAAGGCGTCGAACCAACGGAAGTAGTGCGTGCGGGCACCGTTGATGACGATAGCGATGTAGACGATGACGGCGGCAAGAATACGCCGGCGAAAGTCACGCCCAGCGGTCCGCGTCCGCTGTCACCGGAAGATCCGATTTTCCGCAAAGCTCTGGAATTGTTGAAGAACTCGGCGAAGAAAGCGGCCTAGCCCGCTGGTGCCTCGGCCGACTCCGTCCCAACCTCGAAAAAAGCGCGCTTGGCACTCGTCGCAGGCAGTTGACGTCTGTTCCCATGCTAGCTACGGGTCCTTGGGCTTCATGAGGTTACTCACGATTGTGCTGGTGCTCGGCATAGTGTCGGGTGGCTGCCGGTCGGATAAGCGGCGCATGCACGCATCGGAAATCCACGAAATCACGCGGGAGCTGAAAGCAGCTTCGACGAGCGCAGCGACGGGCGCGGAGGTACGCAGCGAATTCAGCGCCACGGATGAGGAGCGCGACACCACCGATCGGCTGTATGTTGTGTTGCACCCGGAAGCGGCTGACACCCAGAGTCGCGCGGCACAGGTTGCGCGGTTGCTTCAGGCGATGGGCCAGGTTGCCACCAGGCACGGATTGACGCAAGACGCTCCCTCTAATACCGGCGATGCGGTCCGTTTTACTTACAGCCGGAGCGGATTTGCAACGCACAGCATTGGTATCCAGATGCTCGCACCGAACGCGGGGCAAGAGGCAACATCAGGCCCATCGCGCGGTGCAGCGCGTCTCGCCATCATATTGGATGATGTGGGCACCGATCGCGGGGCGGCTGAGGCGATCTTTGCCCTGCGGTACGCGCTGACTATCTCGGTGCTGCCGAACCGGCCGCATTCCGTGGAGATCGCGACAGAGGCGCACCGGCGCGGCTACCAAGTGATGCTGCACCTGCCGATGGAGTCGCTGGGAGACGGCAAGCCAGAACCCCAGGAATTGCGCCACGGTATGCGCGCCAATGATGTCGCCGCGCTGGTAGATGAATTTCTCCGTGCGGTTCCTGACGTAACGGGAGTGAACAATCACCAGGGCTCGCAATCTACCGCGGATGTCGCGTTGATGGATGCGCTCATGCCGGTCTTGCGTGAACGGAAGCTCTTTTATATCGACAGCCGTACAACGAAGGAAACCGTCGCGTATGACGTTGCGCGGCAGGCGGGGGTGCGCTGCGCGTCTCGCAACGTGCCGTTTCTGGATGATGTGGTGGAGGCTTCCGCGGTACGCAAGCAACTGGAACTGGCCCTGCGCGGTGCGAAAGAAAAAGGCGAGGCGGTAGCCATCGGGCATCCGCACGCGGCTACGCTGGCGGCGTTGAAAGAAATCTTGCCGCAAGCGAGGGGCCAAGGAGTGCAGCTAGTGTTTGCGTCAGAGCTGGTCCACTGAGGGATGCGTCGCGCTGAATTGCGCCAGCGGCGCGGCCGAGACGGGTTGCGAAATCCGCGGATACAGACGATGGAAAATGTAAAAGAGCGCCCCGATTACAAGAAAATCGACGATGCTGGCTTCCGGTCCAGCGCTTCCGCCAGTGAGCCAGGCCGGTCCTACAAGCGTCGCGCTTGAGAGATGCCCGGGAAAAATGGCACCGCTGTCCGGCACGGAATAAAGGAACGTTTCGCCGAAATCGAAACTCGCATGCATGCCAACCGCGAACCATAACGTACCGGTGCGGTGTAGCGTGAAACACCAAAACAGGCCGCTCAATACCACGCCGATGATTCCGGCGGGTGTTTCGCCCGGATTAGCCCAATGCACTGCGCCAAAGAGAACGGATAGCGCGACCGCCGCCGGCCAGAATCCGATCGCCTGCGCCAATGTGAATTGCACGTAACCACGAAACGCAAATTCTTCATACAGCCCAACGACGAGGAACACCGCAGCCCACACGAGAGCCCAGCTGATGATAGCCTTACCGTGAAGCTCCAGCGAACCGAACCGGTAACAGCCAAGCGCGGCAAGTAGGGCAAGTACCGCGCTAATTTCCGCGACGCCAAACACGACGCCCTGCAAGAATTGCCCGGCGGAGTTTCGCTGAAGGCGCAAGCCGTACTCACCGAAAGTTCTGCGCTCCAACAGCGAAAGAACAAATGCCGCGAAAAAAGCTCCCAGTAGGGCGAGAAATTCCACGAGGAAAATGATTTGCGGTGAACTTTGCGGCAGACCATGTTGCACGAACGAGCGCAATAGAGGGCGAAGGACATAAATGGCGCCCTCGCCAAGAATCAAATACACGCACAATCGCACGAAAACGAACGGTATCCCTGGATTTCGGAAAAAAGTGACGGGTGCAGGCTGGCCGGACACGCTGAGAGGGCAGTTGGGCATGATTTCTGGAAGGCGGCTGGAAAACCGTTGGGTCAAGATAGCACAGACTGTAGACAAAACCTGGGCGCTGAGTTGCTCGGACGAAGAACTGCAAGGAAGAAATTGTACTGACGGCTCTATGGCCTCATGCCGACAATAGCGGCGCCAAGAATTCGCCGGCTTTTGCGTTCTTGCACGAACGCGACGGCGTGAAGATTAGGGATGTTCCAGCGAGAATCGAGTTTTATGGGGCTGGATTGCGAGAATGCGACGTCGGCATCTTCCTGGGCCGTTCCGACCTTTCGTAGAACGCGAACTATGGAAGCGTGACCGAGTGCCCGGCCGGCGTTCTCTCCGCGCTTGACTTCGGAATGCAGATCCGCTTCGGTGATGGCGAGCCAAACCTCGGGCTCATCGCGCGGCGAACTGGACGCCAGTTTGTCCACCACGATTTGCACGGTTCCCGCGCCGGATTTCTCGCCGGCTCTAAACCCAACCGAGACTCGTGTCTTCGGCTGAGAGGCCGCCCGGGCAATCACCTGCCGCACTTGCGATTCCCTGCTGCCGACAAATTCGGTCTGTCCATCGACGACCATCTGGGGGGTGTACGGGTTTCCGTTTCCGAGCGATGTGGCGTACTCAGCCTGGCGATTGGTCCATTCCCTGCCGGAAAATGGATCGACCCATCCGAGTTCGTCCCAGTAGTCGACATGCTCCTCCAGGGCGATAATTTGAGCGTTTGCCACGGGCTGCTGACTCTCGTAGCGAGCCAGCAGCGCATCCGCAGGCGGACAGCTCGAGCAGCCTTCCGAGGTGAAGAGCTCGACGACAACCGGCACTCCGGTCTGTGCGTTGAGCGGAGGCGGGGTCGCATTCCGATGCGGTTCTATCAGGGAAAAGACGACTGCGAAAGCCAGTGCTAGAAACGAAACGATCTCGAACGAGAATGAGGTAATCGCGGGGATAACGCGGTTCATATCACAGCCTGTCTTTGCGGGGTGGCGAATTTTCTGCCAGCCTCGTTATGCAAATACCTACACGTAGGATTCACGGACGAGGCAGAAGTTGCAAGTCCACACAGATCGAGTGGACTAACCATTTGATGATGTTTAACCGGTTATGTTATAACTAACCGCTGCTGTAGGCTACATCGGTTGCCCACCTGATCGACTCGGAGGTTGGCATGCAAAGCTCCAAATCAGAAGGGGTTGTGACGATGCTGGGAGGACGCTTGGCCGTCGATTTCGCCAACGCGCCTTCGTTTCCCGGCAAAACGAGCCAACAATTGTCGTGGGAGCAGTTGATCTCCGTTCTTGAAGGTTCACGGATCGTGTCGCAGGAGCGTGGCGCTGCCTTGCTCTCGCTGCCGGAATCGGACGCTCGTGCCGCGGCGATCCTGCTCGCAAGGGCTACGCGGCTTCGGGATGCTTTGCGCCAATTGTTTGGCGCCTTAATTCGGAATACCTCCGTGGCCCCGGAATTGGCGCAGCCCATTAATGAAATTCTGCGCATTACGGAAGGACACGACGAGCTGGTGCACAGCGAAGGCCGCTGGAAGCTGACGTTTGTCGCCCGGGAGAGTGGGCTGGACTGGCTACTTGCTGCGATCGCCCGATCGGCCGCCGAAATCCTCACCGAAGGAGCGGCCGCGCGCCTATCCGCCTGCGCCAACCCTGCCTGCGGCCTGCTCTTCTGCGACACTTCACGTACCCATCGCCGCCGCTGGTGCTCGATGGCAGTCTGCGGGAATCGGTACAAGGTGGCGAGTTTCGCGCGCCGCGCGCCTCGGACGTTTGCCGCGAAAGCAGGGTCGTCGCAAGCAGGGCCCGGCTAGTTAGCCGGCAGTTTCACGTATTTCGGCGGTTCTCCCTTGGACCATGGATCATAGGTGTGCGCGAATACCAGCCGGTCCGCCAGCGGTGGGTGCGAATACAGCCAGAAAGTAATCAAGGCGGGCGGATTGGGATCTGCCAAATCAATTTCTCCCAAGACTTGGAATGCGTGTGCGGCGACCTCCTCCGAGTTCGGCACGATGCGGTGAATCACTTCGAGGCCGTAAATGTCGGCGGCATGTTCCTGCGCGCGAGTAAAGCCGTTCTGGATGGGCAAACATACGAACACCATGATCTGCAGAAGCAGGAGCATCACCGTGAGCGACGCCCAATCCTCCACGCCGTAAAGTCTCCAGCGGGCGCCCCAGCGCGAAAGCGCCCAGTGCAATCCGCGATAGCCGATATACAGCGCAACGAGAAATAGGGTCGAAAAAAACACGAACCCTTGCTGGATGTGATTCAGGACGTAGTGGCCTGCTTCGTGGCCAAAAATGAACAGCGTTTCGTCGGGTGTCATTTTCTGAATGGTGGTATCCCACACGACCACACGTTTCGACGCGCCGAACCCGGTCACATAGGCGTTTACTTGATTGGTTTTCGCGCTGGCGGACATCAAGAACATTCGCTCACGCGGGATATCCAGGCCCGCGCGATGAATCACCTTTTCCATGGCGCCGGCCAGCTGCGGATATCTGTTCTGCAACGGCTCAAATTTGTAGAAAAGCGGATCGATGACCAGCGGTTGAAGAAAGATCACCACCACGATGATTGGCAGCGCGGCCATCCAGAAGTAAAGCCACCATCGTCGCGGACTCCAACCCATCACCCGGTACAGAATGAGGGCGAGAACCGCGGCAAAAGCAGCGCCCAGCGCTTCTCCCTTGATCCAGTCTAGAAGCCACGAACCCCAGCCCTGGATCGATTGCGCGTATCGCAGCGAGAGCACGTGCCCATAAATTCTCGTGGGCAGATCAAAGACATCCAGCGCCAAAATCAGCAGCGGAACAAAGAGCAACCCTTGAAGCCAGCGATTGCCGGTGGCACGCTCCGCCAGGTCACGCAACCGCGCACTGATTCCCAAACGCAAGAACAAGATCAGCACAGTGATGCTTACGGCGTAGGAAAGGAACCACAGTATGTATTCCGCCCGCGAATAAGCGACCGCTTTCTGGTAGCGGTCCTGGGACAGGGTGTACTGCTCGGTGCGGCGGCTGTTTGGCGGCTCTTGCGATTTTTCTGTTGACCCTGGAACGGCCGGCTGCGTTGGAGTCTGCTGCACCGGATAGCTCTGCAACGGTTCGGCCTGGACGGAGCGATCCCTGGCGCGCGAGGCCGCCTGACTGGAGGCAGCGCACTGCAAGGCAAGCAACAGCAGCACCAAAATTCTCAGAGACGCAGATTTCGCAAGATCAGACGGCATTTGTCGTGTGCGACGCGCAAATCACCATATCGGCTCTGGGCCGGGAAGTATGAGGCTGAGGGCTCATTACTGCAACTGGCGGATCCGAAGCAATCCACATTGCCAAGCGCTCTTGAGTTCGGGCATATCGGCTAGGGAGCGCTTTGCGCGGGAATAGTGTGAAATGTCTGCAAGCAATAGTTGCGCACCGATCCTGTCGTCGCCATGCCGATGTGCACGATGGACACCCAGCGTTCCAGCTTGTGATGCCCGGTGCGATGAAGCAAGTAAGAAGCTCCGATGGATGCGCCAGTGCCCGCAGCTTCGATCACCGCGAATGCGGCATGATTGTCCACGGCATCATTGCTGAGCAGAATTTCCTGTCGCCCGCGGCTTCTCATGTTCAACGTCGAGAAATAATCCAGCGTCCGCGAGGCGGCAACGCCGGTGAACAGCCAATCGTTGGTCTTGTCCCAGAAGCGGTGTTCGTCCGGTTGGCGGCGTTCCTTTCGGGGAGCTTGTATGTCGCGAGTCACAATTCGCGTGCGGCTCTCGGTCGAGACTTCAGTCGGCGCTCCAGCCTCCTGTGCACGCGCTGTCGCCACCAGCCCTGTTGACGCCAACGTGGCCCCCGCAAAAACCACGGAGAATCGAATTTTCTTCTTCAATCGCGCTCCGTTTGTGAGCATCCTCTATTCATTATCGCAAATGCGTCCAGGAGGGTTCCCTCGTTTAGACCCGCCGTCATTCATTCTGCAGTATCCTCGGCAAGCCGTTGCCTAATTCGCACGGTCCGTTCGGCATATATTTGCCCGGTTCGAACCTCAGGCGTATCCTGAAGTTTGCAACCGGCCTGATTTTCAGGCAATAACATGATGGAAACCGGCAAATTTCTGCGATTCACAGCCACGGCGCTGGCAGCGTGCGGCCTTTTGATTTTGGCCCGCCCAGCCCGGGGGCAAGATTCGCAGGTGCAGTCCGTCGCCGACGCTGCGCGCCGCGCTCGCCAGGACAAAAAGACCTCGAAACCGACTTCGCGAGCATCGAAAGTCATTACCGACGATGATCTCAGCAGCACCGCGAAATCCGCCGAAGGCGTCAACGTCGGAGCCCCGCCGAAGCTGGAAACGCAGCCGCCCAGCGAATCCGCGGTAGCCGCCACGGAAGCTGCCGATCAAGTCGACGACTCCGGGAAGGCCGACGTAAAAAAGGGTGACGATCCCGAGGTTACGAAGGCCAAGGAGGATCTTGCCAAAGCCTCCAAAGAACTCGATCTGCTGCAGCGGGAGCTGGCTTTGGATCAGGACACCTTTTATTCCAATACCGACTATGTACACGACAAGGCCGGGCAGACCAAGCTGGCCAACGAACAGCAGCAAATCAACGTAAAGCAGCAGGAAGTCAGCGCGCTGAAGGCGCACCTTCAAGAACTCGAAGCGAAAAAGAAGCCGTCGGCGTCCTCGTCGCAGCGATAGTCCGCACGTTTTCCGTCTTCAACGTTGCCGGCCGGCCGGATCCTAATCACTCGATTTTGGAACTCGCTCTCTGAAGGCGGCGCTCGTGGCTGCAGGACCTTTAGTTTCGGAATTCCGCTATTGCTGGCTTATCGGCTCGGTTCCAGCACCAGCGGCAATCCATTCTTCGCGTTTCCAATGATCACGACTTTAGAATTCGTACTGGTCGCCAGTTTCTCCGTGGCCTCAATGCCCTTCCACTCCAGCAATTGCGCGCTGATTCCTTGCGCCACGATCTTCTGAAAATCCGCGATGCCTTGGGCCTCGATGCGTTTGCGCTCAGCCTCCTGCTTTTCCTTCTGCAGGATGAAGCTCATCCGCAGCGCATCCTGCTCGGCCTGCTGCTTCGCTTCGATCGAGCCTTTGAGCATGGCGGGAAGCTGCACGTCGCGCAGCAGAACGTTTTCCACGATGACGCCGCGTGGCGCAAGCTGGGTGGTCAGCTCGTCCTGAATCTGCTGCTGCACCAACTCGCGAGCGTTCGTGTACAGCGCGTTGGCCGAGTGCGCTGACGTCGAAGCGCGAATGGCCGCCCGCAGCGTAGGTTCGACGATCTTCTCGGCGTAATTGGGCCCGACGGTCTGAAAAACGTAAGCGGCCTTGCTTTTGTCCAATCGGAACAGCAACGACGTATCCAGTGCCAGGATCAATCCCTCGTTGGACGGCACGTTGGCGCTTTCCTTTACTGACTGTGTCTGCACCGAAAGTTTTTGTACCGATTTCAAAGGATTGATCAGATGGATCCCTTCGTTCAGCGTCTCGCCGGTCACGCGGCCGAATAGCGTCAACACTCCAACATTTCCGGTCGGAATGGACGTGGTGCTCCACATCAAGAACACCAAAATTATGAAGGCCAGCGCGATCCGAAAGATCCGCGATCCCGCTCCGCGAAAGCTCGGCATTGATGGCATCGTACCGCCGAAGTTCATGCCCCCACGCGTGCTATCGGCCATATCGCCCCCCTATCGCCACACTTTTCCCGACCATGCTGCGCGTAGAAATCAGCGTGACTTGTTGGCTCTATCTTCTCTTAACCTTACGGTTTGCGGTGGTTCCGCGCGGGGCGGGGCGGCGAATCCGCTAACAACGGTTCGGCCTTGCGCCTACGGCGGGGATTCGCGTCAAGCCACATCGTCGAAGTTAGGTCGAGGTCAGGTCGAGGTCAGGCCAGGCCGAGTGCGGCATCCGCGTCTTGCGTCTCGATAACTGGGCCTGCTGGCGCTTCCGCAACTTGCCCCCTACATATAGTGGTGTTTTGGCTTGACACCACAGGTCCGGCCAGCCACAATCCACGTCATCCTTTCGTGTTCTTGACCGGCAGGGGAACCCGTGGCGTTTGCGCCTCCCGGCGCAAGGTTGCGGACCGGTCCAATGAGGAAAAATCGCATGCAGTATTTGCCCGGCTTTACCGTTCAATGCATCAATCCGCTTTGTGACGCGCGCGGCCACTGGCTGCGCGCCGACGCCACCGGCCCCATCAGCGATGACGGCCGCTGTCCCTGCTGTGGCGACATGCTTCGCAACGTCCCGCCGCCCCTAGGCCCCCGTTTCCGGATGCGCCCGCGCGCCCTGACTGCGCGTCCGCCTCTGCGCCCGCGTCCCCGCTAGCGCGGCGCGCGACACCTTGCGCGTGTTGAGCGGATCGCTCCGTTCCTGAGCAACTGGCCACAAGATTGGTTCAGATCCGCCTCAACGTCTTTGCCCACAGCAGCGAAGTGGCGGCTGCGGTCAACGGCGTATAGCGATCCAAAGTTGGATTTCGGAACGACGTGGGATAAACTGGGTGACGCTGCTGGTGTGCAGCTTCTGTCGCGCAATTTCGAAACCTGGAAATTGTTCGCAAAGTTGCCCACAGAACAGGCAACCGCTGTCCAGCGGTTTACAACTCGTTGATTACACTCGTGCCCGAGTGGCGGAACTGGCAGACGCGCTAGATTCAGGTTCTAGTGTTCGCAAGGACGTGGAGGTTCGAGTCCTCTCTCGGGCACCAAACATTTCAAAGGGTTTACGCTGTCTTTAGGTCCGGCTGTGGTTTGGTGTTTGTTTGCCCGGTGCCAGTTCTAGTGCCAGTTGGTTTCTTTGTGAGGCGTTCCACGGCCTCGCGTAAATGCGTCTCCCCTAGATGGGAATACCGCAGAGTGGTTTCCATCCGTTTGTGCCCGAGAAGCGTCTGAACAGCGCGTAGTGGCACTCCAGCCATGACTAGGCGGCTGGCAAAGGTGTGCCGCAGTCGTGCCAACGAAAATTGTGAATCTCGGCGATCCTCGCTACTTCCTCAAACCAGCGTCTCCAATCGCGGTTAGGTGGGCCTTCCAGCCCAGGGCAGACATATCCGACGCCGTCACCGTGGGCACGGAGCTTGAGCAGGGCAGCACGGGCGACGGAGTTGAGCTGGATATGGCGAAGCTCGCCGTGCTTGCTGCGAGGGATAGTGAGAATACCGCGCTTGAGGTCCACGTCCTGCCAGCGCAAACGGTATTGTTCGCCTCGGCGCATTCCGGTATGCAGCACAAGATCAAACTCTGGTTCACAGTTCGGGCATAGCTCCAGGATTTTCCGCCGTAGTGAAAGTTCTTCTGCATCGTCCAGAAAACGGACGCGCTCATTGTTTTCCTTGCGCGGCTTGACCAGCCGCACAGGATTGCTTGTCAATTTGCCATTGCGAAGTGCGATCGAGTACACAAGACTTAACAGCGCCCGATAGCGGTTCACCGTAGCTGGTTTGCGGCCCTCTTCGGCAATCTCGTTCAACCGCCGCTCAATGTCTTGCGGGTTAACTTCCTCCGCTCCGCGCTCGCGGGATGGTCTCCATGTGCCAGCGGTCTATCCTGTAGGCATCCGGCACCTTAGTCGCTCGCGAATATTCAAGCGTGTCGCGGGCCACTTCAGCAAACGAGACCTTACCCCTGCGGAACTTCTCAGGCAATTTCTTGCCTTCGAGGGTCTCCGTCTTGCGTTTGCGATAGAGGTCGATGGCAGCGCTTTTCCTTCCAGCTTTTTCGCGCCGAATGCGCCCAGTGGCGTCCGCATAGCGAATCCACCATTGGTTTGAGCCAGGGACCTTCTCATATACACCGCGCGCACGGCCGGATGTACAATCCTTGCGCGCACGACAGGCTGCATACTTTCCCTTCACCTTCCCTACCTCACTGGCTTGTGCATGATCGCCTTCCATAAGCCGCGCTGGGATGTTTCGCGAGGCTATGCATGTAGCCGCTTGCGTTGGGTTCTCAGTGCCCGATAAACAGCCATAGTCCGGAAGCAGCCCGCCTGATAGAACAGCATCGGCTAGAAGAGGCTACGCCCTTGGATTTTTCGCGAATTTAAGAAATTGAGCCTCAGTCTGAAGGCTTCGGCTTCTCTGCCGCATCCGACGACCGATTGCGACAACGGTAGTCAGTGACACGAGACCGAACATTGGCAGTAGCATGAGTGTGAAAAAGAAAGGCGCTTTTAAAATCGCGGACGAAATAATTGCGATGGCCCACAACACCGACGTGATGACAATGATCGTCTTTACGGGCTTCGTCATTTATAGCCTCCGTCCAGGTTTGAACCCATCAGTTAAAACTTAAACACTTTTTCTCTACCCGACGGACTCAGGCAGATGCAGCCCGGCTCCTGAGCTTTCCCTTGTCCGACCAAGTTCTCAAATTCCAATGCCGGTGGTTTACCGTCAGTGACGCGACTTCGTGACACGCGAACGGCACTTCCGCGTATCCGCGAACCTCGATGATGCAGCCCTCACTGGTCACAACTTGATCGAATCGCCTGCCATCCTTGAGCATCACGGAGACCACTTGATAGCGCGGCCCGGTCTCTGTTTCTAGTTTCAGTTTGCCGATAGTTTTGGTCGGATTATGAATTAAACGTTTCATCGGGGCCTCC
>DATNCJ010000005.1:0-77220 GCA_035607215.1 Candidatus Eiseniibacteriota bacterium | reverse complement strand
CTGGCCAACGGGACGATTTACGGTTTTGGCGGCGGCGTGGCGAATCCTTCGACCACACCTCCCACGCAACTCGGCCAGTTCTACGTTTCGTCGGCGCAGGGCTCGGGTCCAGTGATCCAGGGCACCGGCGTCGCTGCTGATCCTGCTGCGGGCCGCGTGTTCTTTATCGGCGAGACTTTGGCGGGTTCGGCAAATCCTGTGGTGCTGTCCTACGACAACAATAGGTATGTGCTAGTTGGCATGGAACAACTCACCGGCGCCGGACAAGACCTGGTTCGCTGGGGGCGCGACGGCCTCGCTTGGCACACCAGCAAAAACGGGGCCTTCGGCAACAACACGCCGGGTTCGGGCAAGATCTTCATCGTGCGTGGGCCGTTCGTACTGCCTTACTGGAACGCCGTCAATGCCGTACCCGGATTGGCTTGTTCAACGCCATCAAGCGCAACCGCAGCCAGCGGGAATCTCACCTGGACGATCACCGGTTCGGGATTCGTTCCCGGCGCCGCGCTGACCTGGAATGGCGCGGAACGCACCACCACTTTTGTCGATTCTTCGCATCAGACGGTCGCGATTCCTGCTTCGGACGTGAGTCACGCTGGCACCGCCTCACTGGCAGTGAACAACCCAGGCTCGAATAATTCGAGCTCGATACTTTTCACGATCAACTGATGGCGCCCATCAGATCGGGTGCGGAGGCGATGTGCCAGATGACGATGCCGCGGAACTCGAGCTTCTTTCCAGATGCCGCGTCGGTCGCCGTCCGGTGGTTGCGCACCACAACCTTGTCGTCTGCACTCTTAGCCCGAAACCACCGGCGTGGGGGTATCCCGCCTGTCCCGATCGGGTCGAAAGGGAGCATCCCGACGAGGGATGCTGCTCAGGCCGGCGCAGCTTGGCCGCGAAATTCAGCGGCATTTTCGCCCAAGAATAGATCGATCGAGATGGGCTCGCGCCCAAGCAGGCGAGCCAGCAGGCCGTCGGTCGAGCCGCCCTGCCCGCCGGTGTAATACGCCTGCAGGTCGAGGAGCGCAGTAACTTGCCACTCCGGCATTCCCTGATCGAGCATCGCTTTGCGCTGTGCTTCCAGCGGAGTATCGACGTACTTTGCAGCGACTCCGGTCTGTTTGGTGATCCGGTTCGCGAGTTCCGCGAACGTGACCGCTTCCGGGCCGTTCAGCTCGTAGGTCTTGCCGTCATGCTCCCCATCCTGCAAAGCCTTGGCGGCGACCGCCGCGATGTCCCGCACGTCCAGATAACTAACCCGTGCATTTCCCATCGACGCGTAGAAGACTCCCTGCGCGCGGATGCTGGGCGCATAAAACGCCACGATATTTTGCAGAAAGCTGTTCGGGCGAAGAATGCAGTAAGCCAGTTTCGTGGCGGTCAACTGGTCTTCCACCTTGCGGTGCCACGCGGGAAACGATTTTGGATAGTCGGCCGCGCCTAACGCGGAATTCAGCACAATGCGGCGAACGCCGGCGGATTGACACGCGTCGATCATGTTGCCTTCAAGTTGCGGAAGATTGGGAATTGGCGAGCAGACCAGATACACACTTTCGACACCGCGCAAGGCCGCGGCGACGCTGGATTTGTCCGCAAAGTCGGCGATTACCGTTTCGGTGCCGGACCGCCCCTTTGCGGCGGCTTCCCTGGAGCGATACATCGCGCGATGCGCCTTACCTGTGCGAGCGACCTCGCTTAGAACTGTGCGGCCCACGGTGCCACTTGCACCGGTGATCAGAATCATGGCTTTCTCCTTACCTGTTCGTTCGTCAAAACGTGTGTGCGTCGTCAAAGAAATGAAGCGTGTAGAAAAATAGTACAACCGTGGCGTGGCCGCAGGAAGTACGCACAATTAAGTAAGCCTGGGTAA
Source organism: Candidatus Eiseniibacteriota bacterium (assembly GCA_035607215.1). Lineage (GTDB taxonomy): Bacteria > Acidobacteriota > Terriglobia > Acidiferrales > UBA7541 > Acidiferrum. The sequence continues at coordinate 75,347 of DATNCJ010000005.1, read as the reverse complement.
GCAGGCTTAGGTAAGGAATATTGGGGGAGCGGTGAGAGATCATTACGGATGTCCGGTGCAGGGAACCATCAACGTGATCGGTGGAAAATGGAAAGTGCTGGCCATCTGGCACTTGGGTTTCGCGCCCAAGCGCTTTGCGCAGTTGCGCGAGCTGCTGCCCGGGATCAGCGAGAAAGTGTTGACCGCGCAATTGCGCCAGTTAGAGGCCGACGGAATTGTCGGGCGAACGATCAAACGCGCCTCGCCGCCGCAGGTCACTTATTCGCTGACGCGTGCCGGCCGTGAGCTCATTGAGCCGATGAGCGTGCTATGCAAGTGGGGAACTCGGCATTTGGGAATCCCGCCGAATTTGCCCCGTTACCCCACGACCTGACGGTTCTGAGACCCTGAAAATTGTTCCCACGCAACGTTTCTTGACCGCGAAAGTACCAGCCGACATATCTGCCTAATCCCATTGTTGGCAATTAGATAGGAATTCATGCGGAGTTCATCCATCTTCCTGTCCAGTGTCAAGTAATTCGGGTATGGAAGTACCCCTGCGCTGCCGCGAATAATGAGTAGGTACCGGCCATCGGAGAAGGATAATGGTGCTGGCGATTGTGATTTCGGTGTTACTGGGGTTTGCCGGTCTGATGGGCTATATGATGTACCTCACCCCTGGGCCTGGGGATCGATTGTAAGCCTGCTCGAGATTCTCAATAGTATGTTTTGGAATGATTGGCACTCCGGCCCCGGGAGTGGTGGTGACCACCCAGGGTTATCCTATGCGTTTAGGATGGGGCCGGAGTGCCGTTGACCGATTGAGACTACGAGTGACTCGCCTGCTTACGGAGAGAAAAGCGCTTTTGCCTTGAATTGCAACCACGGCCGCTGCGCGCACTTTCGCCGTCAAAATTTTCCGCAACCTGGCGCCCGTTGCCTGAACGAAAGTCGTTTTTTTCCTGGAAATTGTAAACTTCCGACTCGACCTCACACTTGCACGCGTGCGAGCTTCGATACAATACTGACAGAACGCGCCAAAGCCGCGTTGTTGGCGTTGCGGTTTTTATTGCGGCCAAAATTTTCTGGTCGCGCTCGAAGCTGCGCTCGGCGTGACTCGCTACTTTCCCGGGTTGGGAACGAATTGGTAGCCCAGGCCGCGGACCGTCAGCAAATGGCGCGGCTTGGAGGGCTCTGCCTCAATGTAACGGCGCAGGCGAACCACGAAATTGTCGATGGCGCGGGTGTCCGTATCTTCGTGGAGATTCCAGACATCTTGCAGGATGGCTTTGCGAGACACCGGCCGGCCGCTGTTGCGGATCAGGTAGCGAAGAAATTCCGACTCCATAAGCGTGAGCTGGAACACCTGGCCGCCAGAGCGCAGTTCCAGTCGCTGAAAGTCGACGACTTTGCCATCGAACTGAAAGGTTGGCGGCAGCTCGGAGGCCGAAATTCCGGCAACGGTGGGAGCCGAGGCCGCGCCCGACGCGACTTGCGTGGGATCGCGCATCCAGTTCTTCCGGCGCAGCAGGCTTTCCAATCGCGCCATCAGAATCGCCAAATTGAAGGGCTTGGCCAGGTAATCATCGGCGCCGGACTCGAAGCCCTTCAGAACGTCTTCGGAACGGCTGCGCGCGGTGAGCATCAGCAGCGGAATGTACAGTTTCGCATCGCGAAGCTCGCGCGCGACGGTAAAGCCATCCTTTCCGGGTAGCATGACGTCGAGGACCATGGCATCAAACGATTCCTTTTTCTCCAACAATCTCTGCAGCGCCTCCTCGCCCTTGCCGGTGACGGTAACCGCGTAGCCCTCGGCTTCCAGATTGAAGCGCAATCCTTCGGCGAGATGCGCTTCGTCCTCGACTACAAGAATGCGGCTCATGCTCGATACACCCGCGGCAGGCGAATGGTGAAGGTGCTGCCCAGGCCTTCGCCCTGGCTTTCGGCGAAAGCGTCGCCGCCGTAACGCCGCGCGATGGAGCGCACGATGAACAGGCCGAGGCCGGTGCCCTTGACCTGGCCGGACGCCGGACTGGGCACGCGATAGAAGCGGTTGAAGATGCGCTTGAGTTCCGGCGCGGGGATGCCGATGCCGCGATCGCGCACGCTAAGCGCGATGATGTCGAGGTCTGGGGTGATGACGTCGACGATGATGCGCTTGTCGGTGCCGGAATACTTGATGGCGTTATCGAAGAGGTTGAAGACTGCGGTGCGGAGCTCTTCGGGGTTGCCCATAACGAGCAGCTCGTGGTTCGGGCGCACACCGAAACGTAAGGTTTCTTCGGGGAGATGGTGCCGCAGGCGCGCGAGTTCCAGCGTATCGGAAACGATGGCGGTTAGATCGACTTCCTGCCAGTTGCGGCGCTTGGTGGCGTGGCGAACTTCGCCGGCCTTCAGGACTTGCTCGACGGTGCCGAGCAGGCGCTCGGAATCTTCCAGCATGATGCGGTAGAAGTCGCGGCGCTGGGTTTCGTCGACCGGGCGGCTTTGTAACGTCTCGAGATACAGCCGGATGGAGGCGATGGGAGTCTTCAGCTCGTGGGTGACGGCGTTGAGGAAAGTGTCCTGGCGCTCGTTACGCTTGATTTCGCGGACGATGAAGATGGTGTTGACAACCAGACCAACGATGATGACGCTGAAGAAGATGACGCCGAGGACCAGGAGCCAGGTGCTGCGCTCGTGAAAGACGATCCAACTGACGTTGAGGAAGACGGCCAGCGCGACCAGACAAGCGCCCAGGGCGATGAAGAAGGCGATAGCCGTGGTGCGTCTGGTGATGCGCATGGCGGCTATTCTAAAGCATCGGTGGATTTAGGAACGGATCGTTCTGCGATGAACTGGATCGAAACGTATTCGAGGAGTCTTGCGAGAATTTTTCCCCAGGGTCCGGACTAAAATCAGTTTCGTACTTAGTCCCTTCATATTTTGCGTAACTGCTGATTATGAGTGGCTTTAAGTTGTTTAGAATCAACACCTCCACAAGTGCTGATTCCAAAGGCTTTATTTGTTCGTCTTTTATTCGCCAAATTTGGCGGCGTACCAAGGTTGGGGTGAAAGGTTCACTGGACATCGCGAGGTGCCATTGCCCGAATGCTGTTTCTCGGAATGCCTTTGTGAGGGCTTGGTCGCCGCTCAAACAAAGAACAACATCCGGTCCGCGACCCATTCGTTCCTCAGGCGTTTCTCGCCCCTCGAGGGTTAAAACAATTCGGTAACGTGTTGTTCACCGTGGCGTCATATGCGGCGACCTATGCTCCAATAAAGGCAGAAATCCTTGAACATTCTGGTCGTCGAAGACGATGTGCGGATGGCGGAGCTACTGGCGCAAGGCTTGCGCGAAGAGGCCTATCGGGTGGATATCGCTCGGGACGGGGCAACCGCGCTTGAACTATCTCGCACGGAATTTTTCGATGTCATTCTGCTCGATGTCATGCTCCCCGGAATCGACGGGCTGGATGTGGCGCGGCAGTTGCGCTGCCGCAAGCAGGATGTTGGTGTGCTCATGCTCACGGCGCGCGATGCCGTGCCTGACGTCGTGAACGGATTAGACGCCGGCGCTGATGACTATCTGACGAAACCATTTTCGTTTCAGGAGCTTTTGGCAAGGGTGCGTTCACTCGCGCGTCGCACCACGCCCAAAGCCAAGAACGTTCTGGAGGCTGGTGATCTGCTTCTGGAGACAAATACATTTCGAACTTTCCGCAAGGGCATCGAAATTCGCTTGTCGTTCACCGAATTCCGGCTGCTGGAATTGTTGGTACGCAACCAGGGCAGAGTAGTGCCCCGCACCGCGATCGTCGAACAGATTTGGGGTGACCGGCGCGAGGTGGAAATAAACACCATAGACGCTTTCGTGCGTCTCGTACGGAAAAAGATCGACGATTCCGGCGCTGAACGGGTCATACAAACTCACCGCGGTATTGGGTATTCCATCCGAGTAGCAAATTGCGCCTGAACCTCACAATTCGGGCGCGACTCACCCTTCTCTATTTCACTGTTCTCGCGCTGTCTTTCGTCGCGTTCTTCTGGATCTGCGATGTGGGCTTCCGTCGCAGCATTGAGACCACGGTCGACGCCGCGTCCCGCACGAACATGGAAACCGTAGAACGGTTGATCGCGAGCACGGAGCCGAAAGGAAAAGAAGCGATCGCCACGGAACTCGGCGATTTGGCGAAACTGTGGGCGAGCGGGGCATTGTTCGAAGTGGCCGACGAGAATGGGCTGTGGTTGTTTCGCTCAGAGCCGTTCCTGCACCAAAGTCCGCTCCTGCCGAGGGCTTTTGTCCATGAGGTTCGGTTTGACACTACCAATCTAAACGCAAATCAATATCGCGTCGCCTCGGTTCGAACGCAGCTGGGCGCGCAAAGCTTTGAGATTCGCGCGGCCGTTCCGACGGAGCCTTTCGACCAGGCACTCGACCGCTTTCGGCTGATCGAGAAGGAGGCTTTGCCGTTGCTCGTGGTGCTCGCAACTCTGCTTGGTTACTGGCTGAGCGGCAGATCCCTCGCTCCGGTCGATCGCATTATCCGCAGCGCAGAGCAGATAGGGGTCGACAACCTCTCGCGTCGGCTTGAGGTTCCCAAGCCGCGAGATGAATTACGCCGTTTGACGGAGACACTGAATGCCATGCTCGGCCGGATCGAAACGTCATTCCGGAGAATTGCACAATTTACGGCAGACGCGTCGCATGACCTGCGCACGCCGGTAGCGGTGATCCGTGCGACATCGGAAATCGTCCTCCGCAAGCCGAGGACGCTACCGGAATACCGGGAGGCGTTGTCCCGCATTCTGCAGACTTCGGTGGAAACGTCCGAAATGCTTGAGAACCTCCTTACGCTGGCGCGTGCCGATGCCGGAGCTTCCGGCCTGGAAATGCACACTCTGGATTTGAACGATCACGTTCGAAAAGCGCAGCAGCACGGTGCGATCCTTGCCGCGGCGAAATCGTTGTCCTTCACGTCGCAGATTCCGCAAGGAAGGGTGCTGGTGCGAGCGGACGCCATCGCCGTCGACCGCCTGCTGTCTATCCTTGTCGACAACGCTGTCAAATACACGCCGACGGGAGGACGCTGTGAAATCTCGCTACGCGAATCTGAAAACCAGGCGCACATTGCGGTGAAGGACTCAGGCCTCGGCATCGATGCGTGCGAACTGGAGTCGATCTTCGAAAGGTTTCATCGTGCGGACAAAGCCCGTTCACGCGAGACCCCGGGAGCAGGGCTGGGCCTGGCGATAGCCCGCTGGATCGCCAACACGCACGGAGGCACAATCACGGCCGAGAGCAAGATCGGAGCCGGTTCGGTATTCCATGTACGACTTCCCATAGTGGTCACCACCTGAAAGCGCCTGCTGAGCAGTTTCTGAAAGAAATTCAGGATCTTTTCAAGATTCGACGAGTGGCGGTTAACGGTCCCGTCTTGCCCGAAATGGCAGAGTGCAGGCCGAAAAGGGGTAGTGTGCCGCGCATTCTCGGTCGGCTTACTCATCGTTTGGCTTTTAAGGGGAAGGGATAATTCATGAGCTTCAAGTGCCGAAATTCGCTTGGTCTCGGAGTTTTCGCCGCGATTTCGTTCCTGATGATGGCATTCACGGTATCAGCCCAAATGGACAAAGGTGCAATTTCGGGGAAGGTCACGGATCCCTCCGGCAGCGTCCTGCAAGGAGCGGAGGTGGAAATTGAGCCGGCAGGCGCGCATACGGTTTCGGATGCCCAAGGTCAGTTCTTCGTCAACAATCTTTCGCCTGGGCACTTTACGGTCAGCGTCACCTACGTCGGCTTTTCCGCGTGGAATAAGGAAGTTGATGTGACGCCCGGCCAACCTCTCTCGATCGAAGCAAAGATGTCACTCTCATCTGTGGATACTCAAGTGCTGGTAACCGCCGAACGTGCCGCCGGTGAAGCTGAAGCCATCAACCGAGAGCGTAGCGCGGACAATATCGTGCAAGTGCTGCCCGCCGATGTCATCCGCAGTCTTCCCAACGCGAACATGGCCGACGCGATCGGACGCCTGCCGAGCGTCAGCCTGGAACGCGACGAGGGCGAAGGTAAGTATGTGCAGGTCCGCGGCACCGAGCCACGCCTGACGAACACTACCATCGACGGTATCAACGTTCCGTCACCGGAATCTGGAGTCCGGCAGATTAAGTTTGACGCCATCCCTGCGGATCTCGTTGAGTCCGTGGAGATTAACAAAACGCTGCAGGCCAACATGGATGGCGACGGAATCGGCGGCTCGGTCAACCTCGTGACCAAGACTGCCACCGAGCGCCCCACCGTGGCGTTGAGCGGCATGGGCGGCTATATGCCGATTCTCGGCGGTCGCAGCCAGGTCGAGACGACTGGTACCGTTGGCCAGCGCTTCGGTCATAACAAGCGCTTCGGGATTCTCGTGGGCGGCTCGTACGACTGGACCGGACGCGGCATCGATGACATCGAACCCGAGTCCGATATTGCTACTTTGCCGGGAGGTTCTACAGCTCTCTGGAAGGATGCGATCGACATACGTGAATACCGCTACTACCGTTCGCGGTGGGGCGCCGCGGGGAGTGCCGACTATAAGCTTGGCGAAGGATCAGACATTTACGCGCGCCTACTCTACTCCAATTTTAAGAACTACGGTGATCGTTGGGTCCATTCGCTGACCGACAACACGCCTGGCATTCAGTTATTGGACGCCAATGGCTGCGACCCGGACTCCGGCGTGTGCAGCGGAACTCCTAGTTTCAATACCCAGGATCGCCGCCCGAATATCGGAATCGGAAGTTTGCTGTTGGGGGGCAAACACGAATTCAGTTCGTCTTGGCTCTCCTGGGACGTTTCCGGTTCTCGCTCCTATTTGGAGAACGCGCTGCCCGGTACGGCAGGATTCGAGAGCACCTTGGACACGAGCACCTGCCAATTCGATCCCGCTTCCACCAAAAGCATCTATAGGCCTCAATTTACTCCGTCCTGTTTTTCCGAAGCCTATGACCCGACCACCATGCAGTTGAGCGACATACAGATCGATCACGGCCAGAGCGCTCAAGTGAACTTCCAGGCTACCGGTGCTTTCGCTAAGCGATATCATCTGGGAGGTCATCTCTCGACGATCGAAGTCGGCGGCAGATTCCGCAACGCCCACAAATACGACAACAGCTACAATATCGACTACACCGCCAACGACACCATTCTGCTGAGTCAATTTCCCAATGGCTTTACCAATAACGATTACTACGACGGTTCCTACAAGCTGGGCTACAACGTAAACTACCAGGCCACTCGCGACTTTCTCATGGCCAACATGGGTTCGTTTACTCCGGCCAGCTCCTTCGGGGTGGACCCGGCAAACTACAGCTTTGTTGAAAAAGTCTCCGCCGGCTACGTGATGAACACGATCGACCTGACCAATCGAGTGCGGGTTGTGGCTGGTGTGCGCTTCGAAGGCACCAACCTTTCCGTCAGAAACCGCACGTTTGACGGCACGGTCGATCCGCCAGTCATCGCCGATGATCAATTCAGCGGATCGTACGTAAAGGTGCTTCCGAGTGTTTCGCTGCGTTACGCGTTCACTGGAAACACCAATCTACGGCTGGTCTACGGTCGTGGTTTGTCGCGCCCGGATCCTCAAGACATCGCACAGGCTCTCACTTTTACTACTGCGGGCAGCCCCGGAAATCTCAAGAATCTTCTTAGCCTCGGAAACCCGGATCTCAAGGCAGAGACGGCCGACAATTTCGACGTCCTTGTTGAACACTACCTAAGTCCGTTTGGAATTATTTCGGTTGGCTATTTCTATAAACGACTCACGGACCCCATCGTCACGCAGACGTTCGTGCTGACGAACTTTCAACCCGCCCCCAACATCCCGCCGGGCACCTACACTGCCACGCAGCCGATCAACGCGGGCAGTGGCTGGATTTCCGGTTTCGAGGCCGCCTATCTGCAGCATCTGAGCTTCCTGCCTGGCCGGCTAGCAGGGTTAGGCATTTCGGCGAACTATAGCTACACAAGTTCCAGCGCAAGCGGACTGCCTGGACGCTCGGACCACCCGCGCCTTCTGCGGAACGCGCCCAACACCTGGAATATCAGCCCCACGTACGATCGTGGTCGCCTCTCGGTCCGCCTTGGACTCAGCTATAACCAGGCGAATATTTCGTCCTATTCCTTCCAGGACGGAACGCCGACACGGGACGGCACGCCTTCGGATCCCACTCCGGGGGGCCTCAAGGGGCCTTTCGGCGATCAGTATTTCTACTCTCACTTTCAGGTTGACGCGCAGGCCAGCGTGCGCTTGGCACACGGTCTGAACTTCATCGCGTATGGGTTGAACTTGAACAACGAGGCTTTCGGCTTCTACCAGGGCAGCCCTCAGTACATGATCCAGCGCGAATATTATAAGCCGACATACGCTTTCGGCTTTCGCTGGAGCCCTTCGTTCGAACATAAGTGACGTCCGCAAGTTGGGGACCCCGGATAGTGCCGGGACGCGATGAGAAGTGCGCCCCCGGCGCTATCTTTTCGAGATGTTTTGAGTAGCAGCGCTCTTGCACATGAGGTTCGCGATATGCCGAGCGACGTAGCCACGAGCAGGCGGCACATAGCCATCGTGATTCTCATGGCTGTCCTGTTTGCGCCTGTCCTACTCACGGACGCGCGAAATGGTCCAGCGCCGCAAGATGCCAACGCCCTCGTCTTGGTCGGCGCAGGTGACATCGCTGATTGCACCGATCTTCCCGGAGCTGAAGCAACGGCAAGATTACTTGAGAACATACCGGGGACCGTGATGGCCGTCGGCGATCTCGCTTACCCCGATGGCACCAAGGAGAATTTTGCCTGCTACGACAAAACCTGGGGCCGAGCAAAGACTCGTACCAGGCCCGCCGTTGGGAACCACGAGTTCCATTCCAAAGACGCCACCTACTATTTCGACTATTTTGGCAAGGCAGCCGGCGATCCCAAGGATGGCTTCTACAGTTATGACCTTGGTGCCTGGCACATCATCGCGCTGAACAGCGAGTGCATAGAAGTCGGCGGTTGCAACGCAGACTCCCGTGAAGAGAAGTGGCTGCGCTCCGATCTGGCAGGTCATTCGCAGGCATGCACGCTCGCGTACTTTCACAAGCCGCTGTTCAGCTCGGGCGGAAAACATGGCGATGACCTGGAAATCAAGCCGCTCTTTCAGGCGCTGTACGATGCCAACGCCGACGTGATCGTTAACGGCCACGACCACGACTACGAGCGCTTCGCTCCGCAAGATCCCAATGGCAAGGCTGATCCCGTGCGTGGCATTCGGGAGTTTGTTGTGGGCACCGGCGGCAAGAATCACCGTCCTTTCGGCGAGCCGCACCCCAACAGCGAAGTTCGCAATGCCGATACTTTCGGCGTATTGAAGCTCACTCTGCGTTCGAATGGCTACGACTGGCAATTCATCCCTGAGGCAGGGAAGACTTTCACGGATTCAGGCAGCGGAGTTTGTCACATGTCTATTCTTAGGTCGTCTCTATCAAAGCGAGGAAAACGCAAATGAAAAGCAGCGCCATGTTGGTCGTAATTCTGGCTTTGCTGTCGGCGGGTGCATCGCCTGCGGGATATCAGGTGGTCAAGAAGGTGCATTTGCCTGGAGCTGGAGGTTGGGATTACTTGGCCGCAGATGATAGCGCGCGCCGAATTTACGTCTCCCATGCGACGCAAGTCGTGGTTCTGGATGCCGACAGCGTGGAAGTTGTGGGCACGATCCCGGGGCTCGCCGGCGTCCATGGAATCGCGATCGCACCTGAATTCGGCCGCGGATTCATCACATCCGGTCAAACAGACACGGTAACGGTATTCGATCTCAAGACTCTGAAGAGGATAGGCGATGTGAAGGTGGGGAAAAAGCCCGACGCCATCGTGTATGACCCGGCGACCAAGCAGATATTTGCTATGAACGGGGACGGCGAAAGCTCTACCGCAATCAATGCCGCCGATAACAAAGTGATAGGAACCGTGGCCCTCGGCGGAGGGCCTGAATTCACGATTGCGGACGGAAAAGGGAACGTTTTCGTCAATTTGGAAGACAAGAGCGAATTGCTGCGCATCGACGCAAGAACTCTCGAAGTGAAAAATCGCTGGCCGGTTGCTCCGTGCGAAGCGCCATCCAGCATGGCGTTCGACGCCGTCAACAGCCGCTTATTTCTGGGATGCCGCAGCAAGGTGATGGCGGTGGTCGACAGCGGCACCGGCAAAGTGGTGACTTCCTATCCCATTGGGGACAAAGCGGACGCTTCGGTTTTCGATTCGAACGCCAAAATTGCCTTCACGTCCACCGGCGATGGGCACATTTACGGCTTCCGCCAGGATTCAGGGGATACGTATACCGCCCTCCCGGTGATCCACACGGCGCTGGGTTCGAAAACAATGACGATAGACCACAAAACCAGCCGTCTGTTTGTTCCTGTGCGGGATAAAGACTCCATCTCGGTGTGGGTACTGCAACCGCCAAACTGAAGATTTTTTGTTGCTCAGGCCGCAGTCAGAGAGTACGCGGCAGGCTCGCGCATGCGCCATCCACTGACGTAAGTTTCTGACCCAGACCTGCGAACGCAACGGCGCGATGATGTGGGCGGCGGTTTTAGTCGCCGCCGGCTACCGCTTCGGGCTCAGGCTCCGCGCCGGCGGCGAGCACGAGTTCCGGGGCGACAGCGGCTTCGGAGTGCGCGAGGTGGGCGTTGGGAGTCAGCTTGTTGAATTTGATGTCCCAGGCGAGGCCGAGGGCGCGCAGGACGGCGATGCCGTACCAGTTCATGTCGATCTCGTACCAGGCGAGGCCGTGGCGCGCGGCTTGCGGGGCGGCGTGATGATTGTTGTGCCAGCCTTCGCCGAAGGTGAGGATGGCGACCCAGAAACTGTTGGTGGAAGTGTCGGTGGTGATGAAACGGCGGGAGCCCCACATGTGCGTGGCAGAATTGACCAGCCACGTGGAGTGCAGGCCGAGAACGGCGCGGAGGAACATCGCGACCATCATTACTTTCCAGCCGAGCGTGGCCGCGAGAATTACGGCGAGGACGACGCTGGGCACCCAGTGGTACGTGGTGATCCACATGTGAAACTTGTGTTTGCGCAGATCGGGCACGTACGGCAGAAGTTCGCCGGTGTTCTGGTGCATGGCCTTGCCGGTGATGATCCAGCCCATGTGCGCCCAGAGGCCGCCATCTTGCGGGGAATGTGGATCGCCCTCTTTGTCGGTGTTCTGGTGATGAATGCGGTGAGTGGCGACCCACGCGATGGGTCCGCCTTCGAGCGCGAGCGTGCCGCAAAGGGTGAGGAAATATTCCATCCAGATGGGAGTCTTGTACCCGCGGTGGGTGAGCAGGCGGTGGTAGCCCATGCCGACACCGAGACAGCCGGCGACGCAATAAAGAACGACGGCTATGGCCACGCCCGTCCACGTCAACATAAAGAGCGCAGCGATGGCGCACACGTGGAAAGCAATCATGAAGCCGGTGGTGGTCCAGTTGAAAGGCTGCTGAAAGGTTCTGTCTTCTGAGAATACGCTCATGTTGGTTGGCCCGAATCCCTCGACCTTTAGAATCGTTCTCTACTTTTTGAACGTAGCATGTGATGCCCCGCGCTTCTGTAATAGTTGTGTAATCCCTCCGGAGAAGAAGCGAATTTGTTAAGGTGAAAGGAAATCGAAGGAGTTTTTATTTTGGAAGCGCAGAGTTTCCCTACCATTGATAGAAACTTTGCGCGCATATTTGATTTTGAGTGACGTTGGATCCAAACCCCAGGCCTGAAAGCCTGAGCTACAGGCGGGTGGCGGTCACGATTTTTTGGTGCGCTGTTGAGATCGTGGCAAGAAAAAAGCGATCAGTCTTTGGCGTCGCTTTGTGCGGCGTCGCCCAGAAGGGGAACCGCGGGAGTGACGGGTGGGGATGAGGGTTGCGGCCAGGGCCGAGGCGAGCGGGGAGTCTCGGCCAGCAAATTGGAAATGTGAATGAGCGAAGGATGGCAGTCGGAGATCAGCTTGACGAAAGCGGTCAAGGGTACGGCCAGCAAAATCCCCATGATGCCCCAAAGCCAGCCCCAGAAAAGCAGACCGACGGTGGCGGCGACCGGGCCGATGTTGACGCGCGAACCGATGAATTTTGGAATCAGAAGATTGGCGGAAATGAAGTGTAAGGTGACCACGGCGACGAAAATAATGACGAGTGGCGCGAAGTTATCGAACTGAGCGAGTGCCGGCATCATGGGAACGATGGCGGCGAGGATTACCCCCAGGAACGGGATCAAATTCAGGAACCCGCTCGCGATGCCGAGCAACACCGCGCCCTGGACTTTGAGGGCGAGAAGGACGCCCACGGTGGCAGCGGCCATGGCCGCACCGATGATCAGATTGCCGACGGCAAAGCCCCGCACCATATGGCCAAGGCGAGAGGTGAACAGCGGCACATTCATGTAGTTGCCGAGCGCGCCCTCGAGCCAGTTGTACAAGTGCATTTTCCTGGAGAGCATAAAGAACATCAGGAAGGGCACGACGCCCGCGACGATCAAAGCGCCCCAAACGGAGCCGACTCCGCGAATAAGGTAGGAGGGCCACGTGGGGCTATCGTTGATGCGAACCTCGGGAATTCTTTTCCTTGGAGTGCTGTCGGCATTCAGAGTCCCGGCGGTCTTCTGCACCTTCTCGATATTCTGCCAGAGTGGCGCGAGCGCCTCATGGATGCGATCGGCATATTCGGGGATATCGTCGATGAATGCGCTGACTCTGCCATAGGAAGCGCGGACAACGAGGCTGAACAGCACGATCCCGCAAAAAACGAGAATGGCGGAGGAGAGTGCGCGGGGGATGCGCCAACGTTCGAACAAGGTGGGAATGGGATCACAAAGGATGGCGAGAAATCCGGCGAGAAGGAAAGTAATGCACAGTGAACTAGCGAAAAATCCAAAGGCAATGAGGATGGCGATAACTACCACCCAGAGGAGGGGGATTAAACGGCGGGGCGTTCGTGAGTCCGGCCGTGGAGCTGACGGGGCGCTATCTTCCATGGCCCATTGCTCCGGAATTGCTCATGCCGCTGCCAAAAGCACTAGTACGCCGAGGGCGCGCACCCGATGGAGGCACGCGCCCCGACGGCTTGAATTCCGGGGTTTCGCCGGACAGAAAACATAGCGCCGCGCGTCAGATGCGTCCGAGTAGAAGGAGCAAAACCAGCACAACTACGACGAGGCCAAGGCCGCCGCTGGGGTAGTAGCCCCAGGAACGGCTATACGGCCATGCCGGCAAGGCGCCGAGCGCAACCAAGAGCAGAACAACCACGAGAATGGTGATCATGAGTTGAGTTGTCCTCCGGTCGCGCATTAGACCGCGGAAGGAATGGGGCCACAATCGGTACAACCGTGTAAGAAACTTTCCAGAAGGCCGTAGCTATTTCGAACTTGCCAGCGGCCGTGGAACGTTGGTGTCAGGGAGCCGGCAACGGCGATCCATTTTCGATACGAGCTTTCCTGGTGATCCGCATGGCCGGTTATGAACCGCATCGATGCGGAGCGGCCGGCCTTGGAAATGGGTCAAAGGTGTTGCCAAAATACAGAGAAATGGGTATGTCAATGGATGGCTGGGGCAGATGTAATCAAGCGATGCAGCTTACGACGGAATCCCTAATCGCAGGGGTGCAAACTCACTAATGGCCCTTCGAATTCTGGTTTGTGACGATCACGACATTATCAGGCGCGGATTAAAGCAGTTGCTGACCGCGCACCATGGTTGGGAAGTGTGTGGCGAAGCGAAAACGGGCCGCGAGGCGGTGACCCTGGCCGAGCAAATGAAGCCGGACATCGTGGTCATGGACCTGAGCATGCCGGACTTGAATGGGCTGGAGGCGGCGCGCCGGATCCGCAAAGCACTTCCGCGAACGGAGATATTAATCCTGACGCTGCATTTTTCCGACCAATTGGTGCGCGATATCGTGGAAGCGGGGGTTCGCGCGTACATCATGAAGTCGGATGCCGACAAGGATCTTGTTTCGGCCGTAGAAGCACTGGCCAACCACCGCTCGTTCTTTACCTCGCGTGCCGCGGACATGCTGTTAGATGGATTCCGCCGGCCGAACGCGGCTCCTGACCCGGACACGTTGCTGCGCAGCCGGCTGACCTCGCGAGAGCGGGAAATTGTGCAGTTGCTGGCGGAAGGGAAAAGCAGCAAGGAAGTGGCCGTGGCGCTGGGAATCAGCGTAAAGACCGCTGAAACTCACCGTGCGAATATCATGAGGAAGTTGGAGCTGCATTCGGTGAGCGAGTTGGTGCGTTATGCGGTCAGGAATCAGATTATCGAGGCGTAACACGTCCGCACCCACGCCTGGCAGTTGCTTCGCGGCAAGATTGCTGTTTCGTTCGACGATGCCCTCGCTGAGACTCCGCCTCCCTGCGGCCTCAGGCCCAACGCTGGCCCTCTCTCGAACAAGTCTGGAGGGAACGTGACGCGAGTATTGGTTGTTGATGACCATGCCGCGGTACGTCGCGGCGTACAAAGCATTTTGCAAGCCTCGACGGAATGGGAATTCTGCGGCGAAGCCGTCAACGGCCAAGAAGCGGTGCAACTTGCCGAAGAGCTAAAGCCTGAAATCATAATCATGGATGTCTCTATGCCGGTGTTGAACGGCCTGGAAGCCACGCGGATCATTCACGACACCCGGCCGGAGACCAAGATCCTGCTGCTGACCCTGCATTCTTCGGCGGAACTGGTGCGCAGCGCATTTCGCGCGGGGGCGCGAGGATACGTGCTGAAATCGGATGCTGAGAACGAATTGGTGCGGGCTCTGAACGTGGTACTGGGCGAAGGAATGTATATCAGCCCCACGATCGACGAAGTCGCCGCGAAAAAAGTCATCGAAGAAATACAACTGAATTAGACTTGCTCACGGGCCCGCTGGAGAGGTAGTACTCATTCTCCGCTGCCTCCCTAAGAACATGCCGGATGGTGGCGACGCGCCAGGCTTTCCTAGGCTCGAAGCAACTATCGATTGGAGAGTGCGTCATGCGTGGTGAAGAAAACGCCAGAAATTATGACACCGAGGCGGACGGCGACACCCATACCGACGGAATAGGCGGCGGGGCAGCGCGTTTTTTGCTGGGCGTTGGCGTCGGGCTGGGATTGGCGTTGTTGTTTGCTCCGCAATCGGGAGAAGAGACGCGGCGATGGCTGCTGGAGACGGCCGACGATCGCTATCGGCGTCTGCGAAGGCAGGGCCGGCGGGTCATCTTCGAAACCCAGGATCTGCTCGATCGCGGGGAACAGCGTGTGACGCGCGTGCTGCGCAGCGGCAAGAACGCGCTGGATTCCGTAGCCTCCAGGCTCGAATAAAGCCGCCAGAACACCGAGCCGGCTTCGATCGTGACGGAATGCATGACGTAATAACAGTCGCTCTCCGCTCGCCGTGGAAGAGGCCGCGTGGCAGCGGCTCTTGGATCAGGCATCTTGCGAAATTTTGCCGAATGCGCGACGCCGTTAGCGAGCCTACAGTTTTCGCAGGATTTGCTTTTCTGGGGAATGCGCTAAAGTTTCATGCGTGAAGGCGGCCATGTCCCGTTCGGGAGTGACTGCACACGGTGGCCCGTGTTGGGCCTTTGCAGTTTGACCAACCTGGAAGCCACCCTTGGCCGCCATCCATTTCCGCGCATCTCCTGTACGCTCCGCGTGCAGTGACATCGTCGGGATCCAGCTGTTTTAGCTCCCGTCATATCTCCCGCTGGTTACGCTGACTTTCTGAAATTTCTAGGGGCATTCGTGGATTGAGGCGAACAGGCCGACGATACAAAGTGGAGCACACACTGGATACGTACCTTTTCCGTCCAGCACGGCCCGTTACGATGCGAGTGACCCTTGCGGGCCAAAGGAGAGATATGAAAGCGCGACAATTATTTACGGCAGTGCTTCCCCTGATTTTGCTGGGCGCCCTGACCGGGTGCTCGGAATCCACCAAGGCCCCTGACGTGGCCGACAATATCCGGAAGTCATTGGATCAATCGGGCTACAAAGACGTGAGCGTCAGTCAGGATCGTGACAAGGGAGTGGTTACGCTGACGGGAACAGTGGCCACAGAAAGCGATAAGGCGCAGGCCGAGGCTATCGCGAAGAGCGGAGCCGGCGCGCAAGTTGTTTCAGATCAGATTGCCGTGCGGCCTCCGGGCAATGAAAGCGAAGCCAAGGCGGTGGACACGGATATGGACAAGGCCATCGACAAGCAGGTCGATGCGGTGCTGGTGAAGAACAAGCTCAAGCACGACATTTCGTACGACGTGAAGAACGGCGTGGTCACACTCAAGGGCGACGTGGTGTCCCAAGGGCGCCGCAGGCAGGTGGAGAAGCTGATTGCCGCCGTGCCGAACGTGAAACAGGTGGTGAACGAGTTAGAAGTCAAGAATCAGAAAGCCAGTTCCACCAAGTCGTAGCGGCTTCAATAAGAAGTCCTGAATACTTGAGCGACCCGCTGTGCCGAGGAATGAGCATCGGCCGGCGGGTTGTTTTTTGGCTACCGAGAGTGAACTGCGGACTTCAGAAGCGGCCTATTTGCTCGTGGTATTGAGAATCAAGGGACCTGGTGACGAACACTCGGTTACCAGCGCAGCACACGTCGAAGAGCAATCCTAAAAAGGAAACGAGCGGAACAGTGGGTCCGCTCGTTGCAAAGAAATCGAGGAGGCCTAGCTTTGTAGCGCTATGGGCTGCTGCGAGGTGTCGCTCAGCGTTCGCAGTTGCTGGCGGAGGCGAACACGCGCCCGAAAGATTCGCGATTTCACGGTGGAGACCGTAATGCCCAGGGCCTGCGCCAGTTCGCGATTTGTCCAGCCTTCCGCTTTTTGGAGGATGAAAGTGTCCTGGAGCGAGGGATTAAGCCCATAGAAAGCCTTGTGGGCCAGCTCCTTGCTCATGTATTGGCGCTCGAGATCCTGGCGCGTGTCTTCGATCTCAGGGAAGGCGCGCGGTTCGTCGTCGTTGGGGCCCATGGCCTGATAGTCGGAAATGCGCTCGGAGTTGCGCTTTCGGAGTTTCATTAACGCTTCGTTAATCGTGATGCGCACGAGCCAGGTGGAAAACTGCGAGTTGCCCTCGAAACGATCGATGTGGTGGAAGGCCTTGACTAGCACATTCTGGAGGTTATCCTCAGCATCTTCGCGGTTCCTAAGCATGTTGAGGGACAGTCCGTAGACCTGGCCGGAGTGGCGGCGAACCAACTCGGTGAATGCTTCCTCATTGCCCGCCTGTGCTTTGGCGACCAAAACACGTTCGGGAATATTGGATGGGGTCTCCATTGCGGCTCCTCAAAGTAATAGGACTGTCGGTGAATTGTTGCGACTCTATGTATAGAGCGGGCGGGCCGGAGGGCCAATACAGTGGACTGTGTAATTGTCCGTTTTGGAAGGTGTACAGAATTTAGCACGCGCGATCTGCCCGTTGTACTTCGCGGTTGAGGTCCTTCTGAGTAATCTTTAAAAAAATCGTCATGTGGAAGGCCGCTGGTTCGGCTTGATGCGCGATTGGCAGCATCGAGGGGGAAGGTTAGGTCAGCAGTGGGTTGCCACGACTAAGGGAAGCAGTCACGACCGCTGCCACTCGAAGACTTGTTCCAGACTGAACCGGTTTCGGCACACTCGTTCAGTCTTGGGAGTGTTGTTTTCGCAGCCCATTGCTGACCTTCTCAAATCACGGCTCTTTAGCTATGGCGGCGAGGAATTTCTTATTGTCTTGAATAACTGCAATCCGGCATTTGCCGAATCGCGAGCGCAGGAAATTCGCCAGGGCATCCCCAGCAGGCCGGTCGCACCGCTGCCGGTCCACTGAAAATCTCCATGGGCTTTGGGCTGCTAGTGAGCGGCAAGTGGGGAGCACGCCCGGTAGGAGAGTTGCTGCAAGAGACCGACGCAGCTTTGTCGCCGCCAAAGCGGGAGGCAGAAACTGTGTGCGGACGGCGAAACCAGGGGCTCCCGAGGCAAAACCGGCTTCGGGAGTTCATGAGCCCCTCGTCCGGGCTCGCTGATCACCCCATCTTCGTTTTCGGCGTGCCTTGCGACATCATGTTGCGCATCGCCGCGCTGGAGCCGGGAGCGCGCTTCTCCCGCCATGCTTCCAGGCGCTTGCAGGTATCCTCGATGTTCGAAAACAAGTGAGGGTTCTTGAAGGCCGATCTCCAAGTCGGCACGATGGATCGCATACGGTCCCAGACTACCCAGATCTCCCCGTTGCTTTCGAAAAACAATTCGTCGTCGATCAATCCGCGGTTCACGATGCTGGCAACCATCTCCCAGTAGCTGATGACCATGCGGATATAGGTGTTCTCTTCGCCGCCCTGCGGAAACTTCTGCATCATCTCTTCCGGCGAGGTTGGATGAAAATGCTCGACAAACCAAGCGCGCGCCTGACGCAGCCGCGGCTCGCGCCGCATGTCATAGAGCCGCAGCATCAGGTTTACTTCTTCATAGCTGACTTGCGCCATCGTGCTTCTCCCCCCGGTTAGCTCGCGGACTCCGGCTTCTCAATGTCGTCCAGCGCATGAAACGCGGTCGCCGAGTCCATGCCCTGGAAATTTGCCAGCGCGATGCCGTGCCGCTGGAACTCCATCTGAATTCGCCGCCGCAACTCGCGGCAGACTTCGTCCTGGCGCATCGGCGCGGTGCGCACCTGAAGGCGCAGCGTGCTTCCCATTGGCCCATATTCCTGGATGCCCAGCACTCGCGGTCCATCGATCAGCGCCTGCGACCATGCGGGGTCAGCGCGTAACCCTGCCGATGCCGCTTCCAGGGCCTGCTGCGCGCGATCCATCGATTCGTCTCCGGCGACGGCAATGTCCACGAACGCTTGCGAGTAGTCGCGGCTCAGGTTTGCGGCCTGGCGGATGTCGCCATTCGCCAGCGTGACCATGGCACCGCGAGAGTCACGCACCACCGTGCGACGCAGTGTCAATTGCTCCACGCGGCCGGCCACTTCGCCGATGCGTATGGTGTCGCCGACGGCGTAGTGATCCTCCAGTACGATGTGGGATCCGGCAATCAGGTCACGCACGGTATTCTGGGCGCCGAAACCCAACGCTAACAGCGCCAATCCGCCCAGTGCGACGCCCGGCCAGGCGGCGATGCCGAATTCAGGCAGAGCGGTTAGCAGGGCAACCAGCCATACAAGCTTGCTTCCGACATCGTAGAGCGCGTCGGCAACGCCGCGCGATTGTTGTTCGTGCGCTTGCGCCGCACGAGTCTGAGCGGCGGCGGGCTTGACCAGCGCATTGGTGAATCCTCGCAAAAGCCGATTCAACACCAACGCCACAATCAAAATGATGAGGAGGTGTAGAGCCGAAAAAATCGCGATATTGAGCCAGGAATTCAAGGGGCTGGACATCATGTTCTCAGCGAGGGAAAGTATAGCATCGACACTGGCGCACGGAAGTTCAAGAGCGGTGGGTCTGCGATGGGCGCCGGACTGTGTGGAGAGGCCATGGATAGCTCAAGGCGCCGCGTGATATTGGCGGGTACTGCGGGGGTCGCGGCCATTTTTCTGGGCGCTGCGAAAGCAGCACCGCAGGACCCCGGACTGCCGTCCCCCCGCCGGCGGAACAATAGCGAGCCGGAAGATCCAAACTCTCCGGGCCCCCCGGCCGCTGCCAGGAAAGCCGTGCTCGAGCAGCATCAGAAGGACATCAAGAAAGATATCGAGAAGCTCTTCGATCTTGCGCAGGAGTTGAAAGCGGAGGTCGAGAAGACTGATGCGACCGCAGTTCTATCTCTTTCCATGTTGAAAAAAACCGAAGAGATCGAAAAGCTGGCCAAACAAATCCGCGAACACGCAAAGGGGTAGAGCAGCGCCGGACTTGCCGATGGCGTTGCCGCGACTTCCTCGATAGAATTGAAATTGCATGCTGCGCGCCTGTAGCTCAGTTGGATAGAGCGTGTGCCTCCGAAGCACAAGGTCGGGCGTTCGAGTCGCCCCAGGCGCGCCATTTGTTGCTCGCTACCTGAGTTCCGCAATCGATTGATTTATGGCCCGGATAAATTCGTCGATTATCTCTGCACACTTGGGCACGTTCTTAGGACCCGTCACTATCCGGCTGGACCGGCAGTTTTGCGGCTTCCCAGCCGGCAATGCCCCCGGCGATTTCCGCAACGCGCTCAAACCCGTGGCGCTGCAGCAAACTTGCGGCAATGGACGAGCGGTAGCCTCCGGCGCAATACACGAGCAAGGCGCGTTCCTTCGGCAAAGTTTCCAGTTTTTCCACGAGATGATTGAGCGGAATGCTCAAGCTTCCTGCGATATATTTCTGTTCGCGTTCTTTGGGGGCGCGGACATCGATGGCCAGGGGTGGCTGATTCGACGACAGTAGTTCGGCCGCGAACTGCGCGTTCAGGGATTCCGTCAGCGCTACGCGCTGCGGCTCGCTTTGCAGACTGTACAATCCGTCCTTCAAGTATCCTGCCACGTGGTCGAATCCGATGCGCCCCAACCGGACGGCCGATTCGTTCTCCCGGCCGGGATTGGCGATGATCACGATAGGATGAGCGCGATCCAGGATGCTTCCGGCCCATGTCGCGTACTGACCCCTAAGGCCGATGTTGATGCTGCCTGCCAGGTGAGCGGCGGCAAATTCGGTGGGGTCGCGTGTGTCGAGAATCTGTGCACCCGCGGCTTGCAGCGTGAGCACGGCATCGATCGTAAGGGGTTTCATGCCGCGCTCCAGGGCCTGGTCCAGCGTGGCTCTCTCCTCGCTATTCAGCACCGCGTCGTAAGTGAAGTACGCCGGAGCTTCGGGCTGATCGGCGGTCACGACCTGGAGAAACGCGTCTTTGCTCATGGGTTGCAACGCATAGTTGGATCGCCGCTGCTCCCCCAGCGTGGATACCGTCTCCTTGCTGATGGCCCTGCCGCACAGCGAACCGGCGCCGTGCGCTGGATACACCAGGCTTTCGTCGGGCAGCCCCAGCAACTTGCGCAGCGAATCGAACAGCATGCTGCCGAGTTGCGAGGCGGACCAACCCAGCGCCACACGAAGGTCCGGCCGCCCAACGTCGCCGACGAACAGAGTGTCACCGGTCAGCACGCCATACGGCCGAGTATCACTGGTGTTCCGATCGTAAATGACGATAGAGATCGATTCCGGCGTGTGCCCCGGCGTTTCCAACGCTTTCAGACGGACGCGTCCGAACTCCAAGACGTCGCCATCGTGAAGTGGAGTAAACGGATACGCGGCCTTGGCTGCGGCACCCAGGTAGATGGTCGCGCCCACGCGATCGCGCAACTCCAAATGGCCAGCGACAAAATCGGCATGCAGGTGCGTCAGGATTACATGCTTGATCGTAAGGGCATGCTCGGCAGCGAAAGCAATGTATTGGTCGACGTCTCGCTGGGGATCAACGGCGACGGCCGTGCCCGTTTCTTCGTCTCCTATCAGGTAGGAGGCGTGCGCCAGACAAGCCAGATAGAACTGCTTGAAGATCACGTGACGCCTCCATTGCTATCGCATTCTCATGTAAGTATCGTTCTGGTTGGCTAAAAAGCGGACGGAAATTTCTTGTGCATCAGGTCACTTGCCGGCGCCAAGCCGAGGCGGCGTGTATCCGCGCCGTCAAGCCGAGCAGGCCGATCCAAACTACTGTTCGTGTTCGCCGGCTGTCTCATTTTCCTCCGGTTGATATAGACTTTTGCGTGGCGCCCGCCGGGGAAGCGGGCTGTTATGCGCCGGCGGCTTCAGGCACCCAGATACTTAGCTCAGAGCTAGGAGTTTTCATGAAACGACGCGACCTGCTGCGTGCAGGTGTTCTCACCGGTGCGGCGGCGGCGCTGCGGCCCCCGATTGCTGCGGCCCAGAGTCCGGCCGCTGCGGCGCAGACGAACGAACTCACTCCCGCGCAGCGCGGCGTTGACGCTTCAAAGGACCTTGCTTCGCCAAACTGGAAGCCGCTGTTCTTCGACGAGCATCAGAACGAAACGCTAATTGTCCTCAGCGACTTGATCATTCCCGTGACCGAAACTCCCGGCGCGAAGGCGGCGTTGGTCAATCGCTATATCGACCTGGTGCTCGCTGCTGAGACCCGCGAAAACCAGCGCGCCTTCCTAAACAGCTTGAGCTATCTCGACGGCGAAAGCATGCGCCGCTACAAGTCTGCCTTTCGCTATCTCTCGGCCTCGGACCAGAACGACCTTCTACATTCTCTGGCGTATCCCAATGCCGGGAGCGGATGGACAGGCGAAGCCGCAACGCCCAGTCCGGGACATACGCATTTCGAGCTGCTGAAGCAGCGCGTCGGCATCGCCTACTACAACTCGGAAATCGGCACGAATCGCGAACTCGGCTGGGACGGCAACTTCACACACGGGACCTATCAGGGTTGCGACCACGAAGGGAACCATAAATAATGCTCTGGAATCTTCTGGACCAGGATCCTTTGACGCAATCCTACGACGTCATTGTTGTAGGCTCGGGCGCCACCGGCGGCTGGGCCGCCAAGCAATGCGCCGAAGCCGGACTCAAGGTCGCGCTGCTTGAAGCCGGCCGCGCCGTCAGCCCCACCGAATTCACCGAGCACACGCCAGCATTCAAGCTCAAGTATCGCGACCACTCGCCCGAAGTCGTGCGCACGCGTCCGGTGCAGAAACAGTGCTACGCCTGCATGGAGTACAACTACGAGTGGTTCGTCAACGATCTCGAAAATCCCTACAGTACTCCCGCCGATAAGCCCTTCACCTGGCAGCGCCTGCGCGTGCTTGGCGGCCGATCGCTGGTGTGGGGCCGCCAAAGCTACCGCATGAGCGACAACGATTTGAAAGCGGCCAGCCGCGATGGCTACGGCGATGACTGGCCGATCTCTTACGCCGATCTTGCTCCGTACTATGACATTGTCGAAAAGTATGTGGGCATCACCGGCGCCGCCGAAGGCAACGAAATGCTGCCAGACGGGCAATTTCTTCCGCCAATGAAGATGAGCTGCGGCGAAATTCTCCTGCGCGAGCGCGCCAAAGCGAAATTCGGCCGCACGGTGACGATTGGTCGCGCTGCGGTGCTCACCCAGCCCCATAACGGCCGGAACGCTTGCCACTACTGCGGCCCCTGTGAACGCGGTTGCCGCACCTTCTCCTACTTCAGCAGCCCATTCACGACCGTTGCCGACGCGCAGAATTCCGGCAACTGCAACGTGATCACAAACGCCGTGGTCAGCCACGTCAACATGGACAACGCCGCGAACAAAGCCGCCGGCGTCACGTTCGTCGATCGCCTCACACGCCAAGTGAAAGAAGTACGCGGCAAAGCGGTGATTGTTTGCGCCCAGGCGATGGAGTCCACGCGCATTTTGCTTAACTCCTCTACTCGCGAATATTCGAGTGGTCTCGCCAACTCCAGCGGTGCACTGGGGCACTATTTGATGGATCACGTTGTAGGTGGCGGGGCTTCGGGCCGGCTGCCAGACTTCAAAGCCACCCCGAACGCCAACGAGCCGCAGCGTCCCAATGGCATTTACGTGCCGCGCTTCCGCAACACGCCCACGAGCGGCAAGCACTCGCGCTTCATTCGCGGCTACGGCTTTCAGGGCGGTGCCGGCCCCGAATTTGATTTCGGTGCCGAAGGCTACGGCGCCTCGTTCAAAAGCGCCGTGAAGCAAGGCCTCTACAGCGCCTCCTTCGGCGGCTTTGGCGAATCGCTGGCTCGTTGGGACAACTACATCGAGATCGACAAAAACCTGAAAGACGCCTGGGGCATCCCCGCGTTGCGCATTTCGATGAGCCACGGAGAGAACGAAGCCGCGTTAATGGAAGATGCTGCTGCCACCGCAGCGGAAATGTTGGAGGCCGCAGGCGCAAAGGACATCAAGATTCAGTCGCGCGTCGAAATGCCCGGCATGGCCATCCACGAACTGGGAACCGCGCGCATGGGCACGGATCCGAAAAGGTCCGTGCTGAATCCATTCAATCAAACGCACGACGTGAAGAATCTTTTCGTCATGGACGGGGCCAGCTTCGTCTCCTCGGCGTGCCAGAATCCGACGCTCTCGATGATGGCCATCACCGTCCGTGCCTGCACCCACTTGATCGACCGCTTCAAAAGAAGCGACGTGTGAGAAAGGCGGCGGGCGTTTACTCAGCCTCCGCCGCGCGGCTTGGCATGTACGAACGAAAAGATTCTGTACCCCACCAGCTGCCACCAAGCCAGTGCGTCCGTCGCCAATCGTTGCCCCGGGTCGGGAAGATTTCCAGCGCAAGCTGGAAAACGCCCGCCGACCCAGAGGAAACTGCATGACAACCTTCTTGCTCAAACCCATCGGGGTAATTCGCTCTGAAATCAAGAACACCGCGGAGGCGCCGCTCTTCTACGATGAAGGCGCTCCCAACGCCTTTCTCGAGCTGGATCCCGCGTTTGCCGGCGGCCTGCTGCGCATGAGGCCCGGCGACGAAATCATTGTCCTCACCTGGCTCCATCTTGCTAAAACAGACGTTCTCCAGGTCCATCCCAGAGGCGACACAGCAAATCCACTCACGGGCGTTTTCTCCACCCGATCTCCCGCGCGTCCCAATCCTATTGGCCTCCATCGAACGAAAGTTCTTGCAATTGACGGCATGCGCCTGCACGTAGGCCCCATCGAAGCGATTGACGGAACTCCGGTCATCGATATCAAGTCCGTCGTCTGCTCATCGGATCATTGAAGTGACGCCGCCATACCCACCGGTTTACTTTCCTGTTGCGATCGAACCCGAACCGCGCCTACTGTAGGCGCTCCGCGGAGGATCGAAATGCGCAAGCAGGTGCAGGTCACGCCGTGTTCGGCGTGCAAGACTTCTCACGCACGCAGGATCGCCTCAGTTCTTATTGCTCTGGCTACCTTCTTCGCTGGCGCCGTCTTAGCCCAAGGACCGGAAAAGCCCAAGAGTCCGGCCACGCCGCCATTGTCTTCAACAAAGGCCTCAGCGCCACCCCCCGCCTCTCACGAGCTCACTGCGCCAGACCTCGAAGCCTTCCTCGACGGCCTCGTGCCTGCCCAAATCGAAGGCGACGACATCGCGGGTGCAGTCATCTCGGTGGTCCAGGACGGCCATATTCTCTTCGCCAAAGGCTACGGTTTCTCCGACGTCGAAAAACGAAAGCCGGTTTCTCCGTCAGACACGCTCTTCCGCCCTGGCTCGATCTCAAAACTCTTCACCTGGACTTCGGTGATGCAGCTCGTCCAACAGGGCAAACTCAATCTCGATCAGGACGTTAACACCTACCTCGATTTCACCATCCCGCCCGCGTTCGGCAAGCCCATCACGCTTCGCAACATCATGACTCACACTCCGGGATTCGAAGAGACCGCCAAGGAATTGTTTGTCGCCGACGGCGCATCAATGCGTCCGCTGGGCGAATATCTTCGCGAACACATCCCCACGCGTATCTTTCCGCCCGGCGTAACGCCGGCATATTCCAATTATGGGACGGCGGTCGCGGGTTACATCGTCCAGCGCGTTTCCGGAAAGCCCTTCGAACAATATGTCGCTGACAATATCTACACGCCGCTTGGCATGACGCATTCCACTTTCATTCAGCCGCTTCCGGCAAACTTGGCGCCGCTGATGTCCAACGGCTACGAGCGCGCGTCCGAGCCCGCCAAGCCGTTCGAATTGGTTCAGGCGTATCCCGCAGGAAGCGTTTCGATCAGCGCCACGGACATCTGCAATTTCATGATCGCCCATTTGCAAAACGGACAGTTCGGCGCCACGCAAATCCTCAGTCCTGAGACCGCCCAGCTGATGCACTCCCGCCAGTTCGCCTCGGATCCGCGCCTCAACGGCATGGCACTGGGTTTCTACGAGGAATCCAGGAACGGGCACCGCATCATCGGCCATGGCGGCGACACCGTCTACTTCCACAGCGATCTGCACTTGATCCTGGACGCCAATGTTGGATTTTTCGTCTCCTACAACAGCGCGGGGAAGGAAGGAAACGGTCGCACCGTCTTGTTCGAAAAATTCCTCGATCGCTATTTCCCATTCACGCCGCCCGACGCAACTCCCGTCTCCAGTGCCAAAGAAGATGCCGATCGCGTCGCCCGCCTGTACATCAGCAGCCGTCGCGGCGAAAAAACTTTCGTGAAGTTGCTGGATCTAGGCGGCCAGCCGAAAGTTTCTTTCAATTCCGATGGCACCCTGAGCGTCGATCCCTTCAAAGGCCCCAATGGCGAGCTGAAACGTTACAAGGAGATCTCGCCACTTCTCTACCGCGAGGTCAACGGCCAGGACCTCATCGGCTTTCACAACACCGCCGATGGCCGCCTGGAATTCTCGATCGACTATCCCTTCTTTGTCTTCAAGCAGGTCGATTTTGCGGACAACAAGTATGTCAATTACGCCATCTTCTTCCCGAGTTTGGGCATCATCCTGTTATTTGTTCTTTTCTGGCCGATCGCTGCCGCGACCCGCTGGCACTACGACAGAACGCTGGAGTTCACCGCTTCGGAAAAGCGCCTGCGTTTGATCGTTCGAATCATCTGTATCCTCGATCTGTTGCTTCTGGGTTCTTGGCTCTTCTTCTTATCGCGTACCGATGATATCTCCAACCTCAGCCGCAAGATGGATCCGTTCCTTTATCTCCTCCAAATCGCAGGCGTCTTGGCGGCCACCGGAACAGTCATCGTCCTCCTCTACGCTTTTGAGAGCTGGTTCAAGTCGAATCATTGGATCTGGGCCAAGGTTTTTGACATCGCGCTGGCCCTCGGCTGCATCGGCTTCACCTGGTTCATCTGGCACTGGAACCTGATCAACTTCAATCTCCATTACTAATCTGGGAGGAACACCGTGAATGATGGTCGCTTGTTCTTCCTGTCGCTTCTGCTCGCGTATGGGTTCCGCGTTTCATCCGGCGCTGCGGACACGCCTATGAAAATGACGCCGCTCTTGTTGTCCGTTCATGATGCGCCCGTACCTTTCACCGGCTCCGACGGACGTATCCACCTCGCGTATGAAGTCTGGATCACGAACTTCTCCAGCGGGGATGTGGTTCTCGGCAAGATCGATGTGCTCGGCGACAACGCCGTTGTGCAGAGTCTCGATGCCTCTGCGATCGCCGCGCGCCTGCAACCCCTGGGCACCCGCGAATCCTCAGGCACTATGGCGAAGAGCAGCCAGTCCCTCCTGTTCTTGCACGTGAGCCTTGCCGAGGATGCGCCCATACCAAAGCAACTCTCTCACCGTGTGTCTGGGAGTTTCAGCGCCGCTCCTCCCGCATATCGACACCTCGTTGAAACCGGAGGAGAGACAAAGTCCGATCGGCGCAAGGTTGCCGTAATCGCTCCTCCACTTCGTGGCGATCGCTTCATCTCCGCGGACTCCTGCTGCGACGCGACGCGTCACACCCGCGCGGCCTTACCAGTCAATGGAAATGTCTGGCTCGCGCAGCGCTATGCGGTCGATTGGGAACAACTCGACGAGCAGAGTCGCATCTTCTCTGGGCCTTCCGACCAAGCCCAAAGCTACAAGATCTTCGGCGCTCCTGTATACGCTGTCGCGAACGGCAGAGTGATCCTCGCCATCGACGGACTGCCTGAGCAGACTCCCGGCAAATATCCCAGTGATATCTCGCTGGATGCCGCCGACGGAAACGCCGTGATTCTGGAAATTGGAGAGCATCAGTATGCCCTCTATGCGCATTTGAAAACCGCAGTGTTAAAGTTCATCAGGGCGAAACCGTGAAGGCCGGTCAGCAATTCGCCCTGGTTGGAAATACCGGTAATTCCGTCGCCCCTCATCTTCATTTCCAATTGATGGATCAGCCTTCCTCTCTCCAGGCAAATGGTCTGCCCTACGAAATCGAACAGTTCCAGGTCACCGGGAAAACTCCCGGTACCTCCGCATTTGACGAATCGGAAAGTAAGGGCATCCCGCTTTCTATTTCCCCCTTTTCCCCAACTCGGCTGGCCCGCCGCGAATTTCCGCTCGACCAGCTCATCATTTCCTTCAACTAGCCCTAAATCGACAGTGCCATTGCGCTGTTGCGCCGGGGCGCACATTGCTGTAGCCTCGCTTTTCAGAAAGTCTCTGCATCCAGCCGGATGTGAAGCAGACCTTACTCCCCAAAGTCCGCACCTAGAGAGCACGTCCATGTACGCCAAGCCTAATCTCAAATATTTCTCCGCCATATTGTCCATCGTTGTTGCCGCTGCTCTCGCTGTTGCGCCGCAGGCCAGGCAGACTCCTGCCGCTTCGAGTGACCAAACCACTTTACGGACGCAATCGAAAGATTCGTCGAAAAAGGCGGCTGCAGCCGGCAACACCGGCTCTGAGGATCAGCAGGATCAGGATGACGCTGCGAATGACGAATCCGACGATCCCGACCCCGCGCCCGCGGCCTTACAAATCGACGTTTCCGCCGAGCCCCCTTTGATCAAGGAGCTTTATCAAGCCACTCGCGAAACCAAGGAACAAGCCATCCTCGCCAGCCTGGCCCGGGCTAAAGGCATTCTCACGAACGGCGCGGATCTCCAGGCCGTCGACCGTCAGGGCCGAACCGCTCTCCATTGGGTAATTTTCGGTTGCAGTTACAGCACCAATCCCAACATCCAGGTCGCGTACGAAGAACTCGCAGACAAAATGATCGCCGGCGGGATCGACATCAACAAGGAGGACGCATATCAGGACACTGCCCTCGACTATCTCCTGTACTCTGCAAATTTTGAGATACAGACCTTGTTGCTTGAACATGGCGCCAATAGTGGCTTCCTTGCCGCCTCTGTCCAGTACGTGAAGGAAGAGGCTGCCGAGGAGGTCGCGGAAGAAAAACTTGCTTCAGCGCGAACCCTGGCCTCCACGGATACGCTCTGGCGCGGTGCGGATCTCACGCCGGGCCAGACTTTAAGCGTTCGCCTCGACGCGCCTGTATTTAGCGACCGCTCGCGCACCGGAGATCCTATCACTGCGACGGTTACCTACCCGCTCTGCAAAGGCGGTGAAAACATCCGCTGCAAGGATGGCGAGCTGGTCCTTCCTCCAGGCACCAAAATTAATGGCACCATCCTGTTCGCGGAAAAAGCCCCGGACAAGTACACTCGACCGCGCGTAGTCCTGGATTTCTCCAACGTCTTGCACAAATCCGGCGCTAAGTCGGCGCTCTACACACGGGTCCTCAATGTGGACAACGCCCGCGAGACCGTTCGAAACAACGAAATCCTCGGCATCATCCAGCCGCACGCGTCCAAGAAAATGTCGCTGATGTTCGCCGGCTTAGGTGCCACCAATCCCATCGCCGGCTACACCGTCAAAAGCATTCAGACTGCCTATGGATTGTCGGTCCGCCGCGAAGTGCATTTTCCGGCCGGAACCGACGTTCAGATTCAAATCGTTCGCCCCAGTAAGCTCAAGCAGAGAGAGTCGTGGCCGGGTTGGCCGCTCATCGAAGCCGACGCTAATCTGCGGCAACTCGTCAACAGTGCTCCGATGCGCACCACCACCCCTGCCAAAGTGCCTTCCGATCCCACCAACCTCATGTTCCTGGGCTCGCAAAAGCAGCTTCAGGCCGCCTTTGGCGAAGCAGGCTGGTTCGAAGCGGATGGCCTGAACGTGAAGACCGCGCTGAAAACCGTGCAAGCCACGCTCCGCAATACCGGCTACGCCGACGCTCCCATGTCCACCCTGCTGCTCGAAGGCCAACTCCCCGATCTCACCTTCCAGAAATCACTGAACACTTTTGCCAAGCGCCATCATTTGCGCGTCTGGAAGCTTCCCAGCACCTATCGAGGTCAGGATGTCTGGGTCGCTGCTGCGACCCATGACATCGCCACTTCCAGCAGCCGGGCAAAAACGAAGTGGTCCCACCGCATCGATCCTCACATCGATCGTGAGCGCGACTGGGTCGAGACCGATCTTCTTTTCATCGGCACCGCCACCGGATACGTCGACATCGATCGCCCTAGCGCGCCCCGCAACCTGTCCAACGCCACCGGCGACGACATCGTCACCGACGGCAAGATGACGGTCGTGCAGCTGGGTCCTCCCCGGGTCAGTGTGACCGACACCGAATCCGCGGCCGCTGCCGGCCAGAAACCTGAGCGCGGAAAATCCAAAAAAAATTGACACTTCACGCCCAATCCTCGCTTTCTTGCCTTGCAACTCCCTCGTAGTCGAGCAAGCGCAATTCAAATTCTTGCAGCTTCGCTCATGAGAAGCGTAGTATTCGTCCGCCAAACTTCACTCGCACTACCGGGAGGTACAGACCGTGTTGCATCGCGCCACGAATCGCAGATGGTTGCTCGCTCTTGGACCGCTCGTCTTGATGATCGCTCTGCCTTCATCCGGCATTGCCCAATACACGGACTGGCAAGCCATCGCCGATCATGGTGGCCCGCAAGCCTTCGCCGCTCGCCGCGCGCAGCTCGCGAAAACTCTCAGCTTCGGCTACTTCCTTCTCTTCGCGCGCAACGAAATTCCGGAAGCCACGCACTATCGCGAGGACAATGACTTCTACTATTTCACCGGGCTGCAGGATCCCGGCGCGGTCCTTTTCCTCGACATCAAGACCGGCGCTGCCACTCTGTTCGAACCAGCGCAGGCTCCGCGCACGGCGCAAGTGTACGGTCCCAATCTTTTGTCCCTACCAGCGGAGACGCAGCAACCCTTCGGCTTCGCCCACATTCTCCCGGTCACTGATCTTGACTCATTTCTCTCGAGCGCCCTGCAGTCCGATCCCGATTCCAATCTTTGGATTCGCCTCGGCTTTCCGGACAAAGCTGACGGCGCCCGCCCCGAGGTCGGCCGCGACCACGCCTGGAAATTCGCACACCCGTATCACCCGCCGCTTCCCGACGATCTGGTCCCCGCCAGGGAACTCACCGATCGCTACCCGATGGTCACCATCAAAGATCTCACCCCTGCCATCGACGCAATGCGAAACCTCAAAACACCGGAAGAGATCGCCATACTCCGCCGCGTCGGAAAAATCAGCGCCGCCGGCGATCGCGATGCCATCGCGCACGCGCATCCGCCGATGTTCCAGTATCAGATCGAAGCTCGTGCCACCTACTACTTCTCCGATCACGGCGCGCAAGGGGTTGCGTATCCTGCCATCGTCGGCTCCGGCAACGACATCAACACCTGGCATTATTTTGCCAACCGCCACAAGATCGAACCCAACGAACTGGTTGTCTTTGATTTCGGCGCCTCGCTCGATCACGAAACGATGGACATCACCCGCACCTTCAACATCAGCGGCAAATTCACGCCTGAGCAAGCCAAGTGGTACACCGTGGATCTCAACGCGCAAAAGGCCGTTATCGCCTTGCTGACGCCGCAACATACCTACGAGGAAGCTGCCGACGCCGGCAAGGCCGTGTACGCTGCCGCGGGCATCGCCGAACAATGGCGCGGTTTCCCCGGCCACTTCGTTGGCTTCGCCACCCACGACGTCCTCCGCCCCAGAGGCCCCATCAAGCCCGGCCAGGTCGTAACCGTAGAGCCCATTGTCGAATTCTCGGATAAACACCAGCACTATCGCGTCGAAGACACCATTCTCATCACCACCGGAGCTCCGGAAAATCTCTCCGCTGACATTCCTAAGGAGTTGGCCGAAGTAGAAAAACTGGTAGGAAGCGCACCGTAAGCGAGGCGTGCCGTTCGCGGCAAACCCGGCAATCCGATTTTCGAAGGAATCGGTGTCTTACAGCGACGGCATATGCTGGGCCATGCTCAGCCGCAGCCGCCGGTCGATCTGCACGCCCACGTAGCAGGCGCAGCTGGCCATTTCGCGCTTGGTCCAGGCCCCAATACCTTCATGAGTGCCTGCCAGCAGCCCAACTACTTGAACGGCACGGTAATACATGGCCACAAGACCCACGCCGCCGGTCCCTCCAGGGGTCAGGCTGTGCACGCCTCGTAAAGCTCCAAAGTCCTCGCCGCTGATATCCGCGCGCTTCAGCCGCGCTGCTGCCCGGACCTCGTCCGAGACGGGCAATTGGCCGGCCTGGATCAAGATCGCGCGGAAATACGACATCGCGAACCGTACCAGGGAGACCACCGAGATCGCAAGTATGAGTGCAGGGACCATGCTCTATCTCGCCGATAAGGATAGAGGCCGCAGTGTCCTGCTCCTATAGGCAGGTGGTACTACCCAACTGGCCCCCAGGACAGGTCCCACAGACCGCCTGAACAGGGCCCGGCTCACACCACCTGCGAAACCATTGCTCTTTTGCCTTTGCGTTTGACCTCATACATCAATTCATCGGCGCGTTGGACCATTTCTTCCGCCGATGCCGGCGCCCTCGTGAACGTCACCACTCCTACGCTAAACGAAACCGGCCATCGCTGCTGCTGCATTACCGCATCTAAACACGCCTGTACTTTGGCCATCACTACCAAAGCGCTTTCCGCGTCAGTTTCCGGAAGCAGGATCGCAAATTCATCCCCCCCCAACCGCGCGGGGGTATCGGTTTCTCGCAACGTGGTCTCCAGAGCCCTACCAATCGTTTTCAGCAGTTGATCCCCGACCGCGTGCCCCAATCGATCATTCACCTGCTTGAAGTTGTCCACGTCAATATAGGCCACCGTAGTGGGGCGCTGGTATCTCCGCGCCCGTTTGGACTCCGTGGTGAGCGCCTGATGGAAGCACCGCCGGTTAGGAATTCCGGTCAAAAAATCGATACGGGAGAGATTCTTCTCGTTTTCCAAAGCCACCTGTAGCTTTTCTTCGCTGATCTTCAAGGCCTCCTCGCTCAGGACCTGGGCGGTCACGTCATGAGCATGTCCCAAAACGTAAGGATCGCCATCCTCACCGCGAATCACGCGATTGGAATACGACCACACCAACTCCTCTCCCTCTTTGGTATGCACCCGCATCAATCCGCTGTGCGCACCCCATTCCGCGATTGCGTTCAAATACCATTCATGCTTGTCGCGAAACTTCGGCGCCAGCAGGTCCTTGAGTTGCCTGCCCACCAATTCGTCGCTGGAATAACCCAATGCTTCTGCGGAGGCCTCGTTTACGGTCAGCAATTTGCCCTGCATGTCGTGGGTGCAAATCAGGCCGCGACTGTTTTCTACAAGATTTCTGTAGCGTTCTTCACTATCGCGCAATGCGTTTTCCATGCGGGCGCGTTCGCTGACATCGCGAAAGACAATGACGCCACCATTGATGACGTCATATTGCACCAGCGGCGCGCAGGTATACTCGACGGTGATCACAGAGCCATCCTTGCGCCGCAGCCAGTCGTTTTCGTTTCGTCCGCGTTGACCGTGAGAGGTCAGCTGCACCAGCGGACATTTCTCGCCAGTGCAACTCCTGCCATCGTCTCCCCCGCGATGCACGATTTCGTGCGCCGACTGCCCGACAAGTTCCTCTGCGCGATAACCCAGCAACTGCTCGCCAACCGGATTCAGGTAGACGATGCGCCCATTGCGATCCACCTGATACAGCCCCTCTCCAATGGTCTGCAGGATGGCCGTCATACGCACATGCTCCTGCAAAAGCTGAAACGCCGATCGCTCGCGGTAAGCAGTGCTGCGATAGCTGAACAATAAGGCCGCGCCAAGCAGCAAGAGTTGAGTGACGATGGTCCCGAAAAGGAGCTGGTCCCTTTTCCGCGCACTGGTTGCAAACTGCTGCCGGGCGTAGTCGGTTTGGGAGCTCTCGTCTTGCTGCATCTTGGCAACAAGGCTGCGAATCTTTTCCATCTCCTGTTTGCCGACTCCCGCGATGACCACCTTCCTGGCAGCTTCGATGCCCTGATGGCGCACCATTTCCACGGTTGAGCTCAGTTCATCCATTTTTAGGCGGACGTGCTCGCGCAGTTCGTTCACCTGGGATTGCCGGACAGTGTCCTCGTCGGTCAAGTTCTGAATGCGCTGGAGGCGCCGGTAGATTTCGGTTTGTGCTTGGTCGTAAGGCTTGAGGTAGGTGTCGTCACCGGTCAGCACATAGCCGCGCTGGCCGGTTTCGGCGTCTTCGGCGGAAGCCAGAAATTGCTGCAGGGCCTCGCTAACCTCGTGCGCATGCGCGAGATGATTTTGGGCGGCGCGGAATGCGGCATTGTTGCGCTGCAACAGCGCTCCGGCGAACGCCTGGGCCGCCAACGCCAATAAGAATCCGACGAGGAGCCTCTTTTGCAGGCGGATGTCCACGAGCGCACATGATAAGGAACGGCCCCGGGCGCCCCGTAGAGGAAGAGCGTTTTGGTCACAATGCCAAGCGAATGCAGGGCAGGCGCTCCCGAAGCAATCAAGACCGCAAGGTCTGCGCCACTAGGATTCCCAATCACTGCTTTGTTGAGACTGTCGGTGAAGCGGTCGATACCTCCCGAGGGGACCTCTTAGCTATGGCGAAGTGACGGGTGCGGCGGTCGGATAACGACCATTTAAGTGAAACAAATTAAAGGCTTAAGAGAGGAATTGCTGCGAAGATTCGAAAGAGGGGTTGCAGCAATCCCCTTCGAAATCGATTGCCCCGACATACTGAGGCATGCGGAGACGGAAGGTTTTGTGAAGGGATTCGTGGTAGTCGAGCCGGAAGTTGAACTGGATATCGTGGCGGTCTACACAACCGCAGGAACAGACCGCACCATTACCACGTTTTCGACGGAACGCGCTTGGCGACGCCTGTAAAACGCCGCCTTATCGTTGGTACAGAAAGGCCGCGAACGAGCGTGAGTTTCCAATCAGATGCTTTAACGCATGGTGTGAACCTGCGGCCCTACTTTCTCGAACGCCGTGGACTCTATTGCCTAGGGCATGGCCTGAGGAGGTTATAATACGCGGGCGTCGGGATGCAGGGGCTGGAGTGGGACCGCCGCAGGTGCCCGACGTTGGGGTCCAGGAGGAATTGTGGGCCTGCAAATCTCTTTGCGGGAGTCGGGGGGCGAGGTCACCATCATGGACCTGCGCGGACGAGCGACGATTGATACAGGCGAAAGCGAGTATTTGAGTGCGCGATTGACGGAACTGGTGGCGAAGGGGACGCGCAAATTGCTGCTGAACCTGTCGGAGCTGAACCAAGTCGACAGTTCGGGCGTACGGGTGATCGTTTCGACGTATGTTTCGCTGCGCGATCGCGATGGTGCCCTGAAATTGCTAAATCCGTGGGGGAAAGTATTGGATGTATTGCAGGCGCTGCATTTGCTGGAAGTGATTCCCAGTTTCGAGGATGAGGCCGAGGGAGTGGCGAGTTTCGGTTCGCTGGGTTATTCCGCGAAGTCCTGAGCGAGTCAGCGCGTTTCTTCTCCGTTTTGAATCAGTCTCAAACAAAAGGCAGTTCTCTAACCCCGGCTACAAATCTCGGCTTCCCAGTCTTTTCTTGTGCTTATTTCTCTAAGGGACGCTGTTGGTGGACGCGGAAACTATGGTGCGGATCGCAGAAGCGACAACGTCAGGGACTTCGAGGTGCATCTGGTGACCGCTGGGAACCAGGATTTGCAGGCTGTTGGAGCTGAGTTTGGTGAGTTGCTGCTGCGTTGATAGCCACTCCTGTTCCAGTTGCGCGGCGGGAGTGTCCATGTCCTGATAGCCGCCGTGTTCGCGGGTGAGGACGATGAGCGGGATAGCGCCTGGCGTCCCTTTTTGATTTTTGCCGTCGGTGCAGAAGTCACCGGGGCCAACTTCCACTACTACTGTGGGGGAACCCGCGCCGCTGCCGAGAAAATGGATCTTGTGGCCTCCAATAGTGACGAGTTTTTCCGGGTGGGGGAACAAGGAGGGGAGGTTTTGCGCCGCGGGGCAATATTCGCTTGCATTATGCAAGTGAGTTGCGGTAACAAAGGATGGTTGACCGGTCACGACCCGGTTTCCCGGCTGGCGGAGCGGGCTTGAATAATGGTGGCAAATCTTAGTGGTGAAGGTTGGGTGAATTTATGGGCGCTTTGGAAAAGTATCCGCGGATTACGCCGTTCTTGTGGTTTGACTCGCAGGCGGAAGAGGCGGCAGATTTCTACGTCAGCGTGTTCAAGAATTCGCGGCGGCTGGATGTGATGGGAGTTCCCGCCGACAGCGTGGCTGGGCCGAAAGGCAAGGTGCTAACGGTGACGTTTGAATTGGATGGGCAGAAGTTCACCGCATTGAATGGCGGGCCGACATTCAAATTCACGGAGGCCGTGTCGTTTGTGGTGCTCTGCGATTCCCAGGCGGAAGTGGATGAATACTGGGCAAAGCTGACGGCGGGGGGAGCCGAGAGCCAGTGCGGATGGCTGAAGGATAAGTTCGGGCTTTCCTGGCAGATCGTGCCGGCGCGATTGCCGGAACTGGTGAAAAATCCCAAGGCAATGCAGGCGATGATGGAGATGAAGAAGATTGACCTGGCGGAGTTGGAGAGGGCCGCGGGGCGCTAGCGTGCTATTCGTGCAGAGCTAGCCAGGGTCCTTCCGCTCCGGAGCTGGCGCGCAGAAAACGCGCGCGGGAGAAAGCCGGCTGCTTCCGTCGGGATTGACGGGTGGTGCTTGATAATGACAGGCGGTGCTTGGAGTGGGATCTAAACTCGCACCCTTGAATGCGCAAGGCTGCGGCATCCGCGCTTGTCATAACCAAAACCGCTGACGGGTCTAAAGTACCCACCGCCACATTTAGAAGCGGTAGTTGAGTTCGGTGAAGCCCAGAGCGCCGTTGGCGTTTGTCGGGTAGATGGATTTTATGACTTGGCCGCCTTGGGCGTAGCCGAAGTAGAGGCCGATCGCTAGGCCGTGCTTCCAGGCATAGTCAGCGCTGATGTCGTAGAGATTGGCGAGCTTGGTGTTGCCGCCGGATGGGCGGCCGTTGAAGCCGAAGGTCCAAGGCTGGAAGGCGCCGCCGCCGCTGTACCAGAGGTCCTGGCCGGAAGAAAGCCAGAGTCCGTGAATATCGCTGCGCAGGGTGAGGCCCTTCTTTGGACGAATGATGAACTCGCCGAAGGCATCGCGACTGTTCATGGCATTGAAGAACGGGAAGCGCGCGTAGGTACGCGGCGTGGGCAGCACAGAAAAGAAAGTTCCGTGGGTTCCGTCGGCGGCATTACCGTCGCCGCTGGAGTAGAAATAGCCGCCGCGAATCCAAGGCTTAACGCGCGGGGCGAACTTTGGCTGCCAGCCAGCTTCGGCGGCGAACGCGCCGGATCGCTGGTCGAGCGAGCCCCAAGAGCCGACTTGCAACGCTCCCCAGCTGACTACATCGTACGTGCCCGAGTCGGTGACGGTGTCGAAGATGAAATGCCCACCGAAGGTTCCGATGCTGAGGTTTTTGCTGTCGGCGGTGCGAACCGGAGCGGGGCGATTGTCAGTGGCGACGATGAAGCGCTGGTCGTTATAGTAGATGCCGAAGACGCGCCACTCCGCGTGACTGGTCTTGCTGAAATCAACCTGGCGGGTGAGCCCGACATAGGTGACCGGAGCTTTGGTCCAGCCCCAGCCGTCGACCTGAAATACACCGCGCGTGGGAATGGCACTCACGGCGGTGAAGGTCCACGGGCCGCCGGCATAGAGATACTGCACGCCATCCATGCTGCGCAGGACGTCAGAGAAACCGAAATCGCCAATCAGACGCTGTGAGATGCGAGTTTGCTTCAGCGTAGCGAGCGTCGGATCCTTGGGCTTTGCTTCGCTGCCGTCGGTGAACTCGAAACGGCCGAGGCGGAAGCTGGAGTTGCCGGATTTGTAGCGGAGGAAGCCCTGCTTGAGGAAGATGAAACCGGTATTGGTGGCACCGTCGTTTGCGGCGAAGTAGGCGGCGCCAAGACCGAGTTGGCCTTGAGGCGCAGGACGCACGGCGCGATCGGGAATGCCCAGGAGTAAAGGGGCCTCAAATTCGATGTTCCAGTCGAAATGTTCCCTTTTCTGGGAAAAACCGAAGCGGATGACCGTGCCGGAGTAGCCATAAAGATTCTGCGTGTTGCCGGGAGACTGGAACCAATCCCAGACTTCGTAACGCTCGCGAATGCTGCCGGAGAAGGTGACGTTGCCGAGTTCGATCGGCGGAGGATCTTGCGCCAGTGCCGGCAGGGCGGCAACCAACAGCAGGAAACACGTCAAGAGAATTTTCAACGAGGCCTCCAAATCAGATTGCGTATTGGGACCCTGGCTCCGCTTTAGCCACATCGCAAAGACATACGAACAAGGCGGAACGCGAACTCCCCATCGACAGCCCTCGAGCTGTTGGATAAAGGTTACGGAACAAATTCGTTGGGCGAGATTTTAGTATGCGAAAAGGAGAGGGCAATAACGCAAATATACTATCCAATTGATTCAAGCCGTCACTGACGCTCTCGTGGGTTTACGGCCGGACGGACGCTACTTCCCGACGGCGGCGAGAATGCGCTTCTGATTGCTGATAATCATCTTCAGGCTGCCCTGATTCTTCAGGATGGTCGCCTGGTTGCGCTTGATGGTTTCCTGATTGGCCTTGATTTGGGACTGATTGGCCATAATGGTCTTCTGATTGGCAAGGATGCGCTTCTGGTTGGCGATGACCTGAGATTCTGACATGTGCTGGTAGCCTCCCGGCATGAAATGAAATTCAGTGGAAGCGAAGGCGTCCGACCGCAGTGCTTCCCAAGTGGCGATATCTTGGTCGTGGCTCAGTAAGGCGTCAATAGCCTATTTAGGTGAAGAGCGGGGCTGCGGGCGTTGCCGGACGGTCTTCGAGCTGTGGCAAGATCCATAGACGGAATGAATTGAGACGCCTAGTATGAAACTACTATTGCTGCGAATACGCTCGCTGTGGGATGTTTCGGCAATTCCGATTTGTGGTTTTCCGCAATTTTTAGTGTCTCGGAGGCGTAAATCATGGCCGTTTCGACCCCTACGATACATAGCGCTCACCTCTCCTCGGAAGCCGGCCCCAGTTTTTACGAGAAACTGAATACCAAGTGGCATGAACGCGCGCTGCAGATCTTCATGGCCATCGTGCTGATTCATTGGGGCGAGCACCTCTTTCAGGCTTATCAGATTTATGTGATGGGATGGCCGCGGCCGAAGGCGAACGGCATGCTCGGTCTTTTTTATCCGTGGCTGGTCAAATCGGAAGTGCTGCATTACGGCTATGCGCTGGTGATGCTGGTGGGGATCTGGATTTTGCGGAAGGGATTCACGGGAACCGGCCGCAAATGGTGGACCGTGGCGCTGGTGATCCAGTTCTGGCATCACATCGAACATCTGCTGCTGATCACGCAGGCAACGATTCACTACAATTTTTGGGGCAAGCCAGTGCCGTTCAGCGTGTTACAGCTGTTTTTCCCGCGCGTGGAGCTCCACCTCTTCTATAACTCAGTGGTGTTCATCCCCATGGTGATCGGCATGTACTACCATATGTTCCCGCCGGTCGGAGAACAGGGTCATGCCGTTTGCACCTGCGAGTGGCGCAGAGATCCTGCGCCAGCGCAAGCCTCCGCGTAGTTCTTACGCAATCTGCCGGAGCGGCACTTTGGTCGCCGGGATTATAGTGGCGACCAGCAGTGCCGCTTTTGCTTTTGCAGGTGGTTGCACCGCGCCGTCCGCGCGCCGCTCGTCCGGCATTGCGATCGAGAGTCACATCGCGCCGCAACCGGTTCGCGTGGGTGCCGCGACCGTAACTCTGAAACTCGTGGATGGCGGAGAGAGCGCGATCTCCGGGGCGCGCATTACGCTGGAGGCGGACATGTCGCATCCGGGCATGAGTCCGGCGTTCGGCGAAGCAAAAGAAATCGCAGCAGGCCGCTATCAGGGCAGCGTTACATTCACGATGGCCGGCGACTGGGTTTTGCTGGTGTATATCACTTTGCCGGACGGCCAAAAAATCGAGCGGCGGATCAACGTCGGGAACGTCCGGGATAGCTAGCACGTTGTCCAACGCAAACTCCAATTCGACGGTGGGCTCCGCGGAGACATCGCACTTCGACTTGTTGCGGGCTCCGGTCGTCGGACCGTTCCTGCGCTGGCGGCACTCGCGGACGGTACTGCAAATTCCTTTTTTGATTCTGAGCGTGGTGATGGTCCTGCACGGCCTTTTCGGGCCGACGCTGGCGCCAAAAAATCTGGCGACGGTGCTGACATGGGTGCATTTTCGCGGGGCGCTCGTGCTGGTGATTCTAGCAGCGGGGAATTTCTTCTGCCTGGCATGCCCTTTCATGTTGGTGCGGAATGCGGCGCGGAAATTTCTGCGGCCGTGGCTGAATTGGCCGCAGGCCTTGCGGAACAAGTGGATGGCCGTAGGGCTTTTCGCGACCGTGCTGTTTGCGTATGAGCTGTTTGATTTGTGGGCGTCCCCCTGGTGGACGGCTTGGCTAATACTCGGCTACTTCCTAGCCGTGCTGGTTGTAGATGGAGTTTTCAAGCACGCATCGTTCTGCAAGTTTGTTTGTCCCATTGGACAATTTAACTTCATCGCTTCGACTTTGTCGCCGTTGGAAGTGCAGGTGCGCGATCAGGGGGTTTGCACGCATTGCCGGACGAAAGATTGCATTCGAGGGGTGCGCAAGAACGTGGCTGCCGGGTCGCAGCTGGT
Source organism: Candidatus Eiseniibacteriota bacterium (assembly GCA_035607215.1). Lineage (GTDB taxonomy): Bacteria > Acidobacteriota > Terriglobia > Acidiferrales > UBA7541 > Acidiferrum. Next base: position 34,992 of record DATNCJ010000005.1, on the reverse strand, counting down.
GGTGCTTCAGCGGGGGTGCGAGCTGGCGTTGTTTCAGCCGCTGAAGGTCGGCAACGTGGACTGCACGTTTTGCCTGGATTGCGTTCACGCGTGCCCGCATGACAATGTCGGAATCACCAGCCGGCTTCCGGCGGCGGAGTTGATGGTCGATCCGCTGCGATCGGGAGTGGGCCACTTCTCGCGACACAAAGACCTGGCGGCCCTGGTGACCGTTTTTAGTTTTGGGGCACTTCTAAATGCATTCGGGATGGTCAGTCCGATCTACGCGGTCGAAGATTGGCTAAGCAAGATGCTACACGTAAGTCATGAAGCGCCGGTGCTTGGGCTGATTTTTGCGTTTGTTCTAGTGGCCGAGCCAATTTTGCTGCTGGGGCTGGCGGCGTGGTCAACGCGCGCGCTGCAGGGCAGCCCGCGTGCCCTGGTGCCGCTGGCGGTGCGCTACAGTTACGCACTGGTGCCACTGGGCTTCGGGATGTGGCTGGCGCATTACGGATTTCATTTCCTTACGGGGATTCTCACGTTCATCCCGGTGACGCAGAGCGCGGCGGCCGATTTAGGACGGCAATGGCTGGGGACACCGTTGTGGACTTGGACGGGAATCCCAACGCGATTTGTGCAGCCCATCGAGTTGGGATTCTTGTTGCTGGGATTTGCAGGCTCTTTACTGCTGACCTATCGATTGGCATCGGAAGATTGCGAGGCGCGGCCGATGCGGGCGTTTGTGCCGTGGGCGACAGTCTGCACGCTTGTTTGGGCGGCGTCGGTCTGGTTGATGTTTCAGCCCATGGAAATGCGAGCGACGTTTCTGGGTGGATAACGTGGGAAGAAGGCAAGTGGCGGCAAAAGTTGCGGCGGCGGTGAGCATTCTGCTGGTGTCTTGTTTGCCAGCGAGGGCACACAACGGGCCGCCTTTTCCAATCATTACGGACCAGCGCGTGGGGCCTTGCGTGATTTCTCTGTGGACGCACCCGGATTTGGGGACCGGGACGTTCTGGATCATGGTCGATCCGCCGCCGGGCGGAACAGTGCCGAGTGATTTGAAATTTGAGATTGGAGTGCAGCCGGTGAGCAAGCGGCTCCCGGAGATGGTGTACAAGTCGTGGCCTGAGAAATCGCGCGATCAGGTGCAGTTTAAAAGCGAAGTGCAATTCGATCAGGATGAGATGTGGCAGGTGCGGCTGATCCTGGAGAGCAGCGCAGGAAATGCGGAAGCCATGGCACAGGTCGAGGCAACGCCCGCCGGATTTGGGCGCTGGGATTTGCTGCTGTACGCGTTGCCGTTTCTGGGCGTCGGACTCTTGTGGTTTCGAGGGATCGCACGAAAGCTGGGTTACAAGAAGCTGGAATACAAGAAAACATCTGATATTCACGGCCGCGAAAGCCCCGCGCACTCGAAAACACAAGATTAGGAATGCCTTGGACGATTGTGTATATTTTAGCTCATCTATGAAAACGAGAAGATCACCAGCGGCTGGGCTTCGTGTGTCTCGTCAGAGCGCTTCACGCAAGGTCGGCACGCCGTTGCGTTGTTTGATTTCACTCGCTCTGGTTGGCGGGTTGGCGATCGCGTTTACCGGATGCGGATCGGAAAAGCTTCCCGTCCGTTCGTCGAAGATGTACGACCAGGTGGTGTCGGCTTTTTACGTGGGGCTGGCGGCGCTGCAGGTCGGCGATGATGTGCACGCGGACGCGAAGCTGGCGCAGGTGACGCAACTCGTTCCAGGGGAGCCCGCGGGCTGGGCGAATTGGGGCGTACTGGCGCTGCGACAACGCAACCTGGATGTGGCGGCGCAGAGACTCGAGCGAGCACGATCGCTGGCTCCGCAGAATGACCATATGTACGACTTGATTGGAGTGCTGGAGAGCGCGCGCGGACGTTCGGCCGAAGCGATCGCGGCGTGGCGGAAAGCGACGGAACTCAATCCAGGAAATTATCGCGCCGCATATCACCTGGCCGAAGAGGTGGAGCGGCAAGGTGGTCCAAGCGCGGATACAGAGTTTCAGGAATTGATCCAGAAAATTCTGGCGGCGCAACCAGACAATCAGGCGGCCTGGCTGGAACTGGCGCGAGTGGCGGCGAAGCGCGGAGAAGCGGCGACGCTGCAGTCGGCGGTGGAGAAAATCAGCGCGCGCTCGGCTGGTTGGCCGGCGGAAGTGCGGCAGCAATTGACGGCGCTGCAGGCCGCGGCGGCGGGGTCCGATCCACGGGCGGCTGCGACCCGAACGATCTTTCTGCGAAACGTTCTGATGCGCGTACCGGAATTCCGCGAAAGCCTGGCGGCATTGAAGGCTGCGCCGGGCGAGGAAGCGGAGCCGTTCACGCGATTCGTGAGGATGGAGTCGCCTGTCTTTGCGCCGGCGCCAGCGGACACCAGCCTGACATTTTCAGCAGCCCCCATGGCTGGAGTCGAGACCCGCGCGCTACGATGGAATTGGGTTGGAGCGATTGCGCTGGGCAGTGAAGGCGCGCCAGTGGTAGCTAAGGCAAATGGGCACGAGGTTCAGTTGGCCAGTGGCGCGACGATGCCGTTCCCGGGTGGATCCGCAGCAGTGCCGCCGCAGCCTGAAGGCGTGCTGCAGGTGGACTTCAATTACGATTTCAAAACCGACCTGGTGCTGGCCGGCGCCGGCGGCGTGCGCTTGATGCGCCAGGATGATCCGAAGAAATTTACGGATGTAACTGCGCAGGCGAAATTGCCGAGGGCGGTGACGGGCGCCACTTATACGGGGGCGTGGGCTGTGGACATTGAGGCGGACGGCGATCTCGATATTGTCCTCGGCGCACGGACGGGGGAACTCCTGGTACTTCGCAACAATGGAGACGGAACGTTCTTGCCCATTCATCCATTCACCGGAATTTTGGGAGTCCGCGGATTCGCGTGGGCGGATTTCGATGCCGATGGAAATGCCGATGCTGCGGTAATCGATGGAGCGGGGAAGCTACATATTTTTCACAACGAACGGCAGGGCCAGTTTCGCGAGGTAGCGCTGCCGGGGAATCTACAGACGGTGAAGGCGATCAATGTTGCGGACACCGATAACGATGGAGTTCTGGATGTTTTGGCAGTGCAAAGCGACGGAGCGATCGTCCGAGTGTCATTCTCGGATGTAAAGGGCTGGTCGGCGACGGAGATCGCGAGAGTTCCGAACAGCGCGGAAGCACTGGCTGGCGATGTGCGCTTGCTGGTCGCGGATTTGGACAATAACGGCGGGCTCGACTTGATTTTGACGCCGGTCGGAGAAGCAGCCGGCTCGAGCAAAGCCGCCGCGGTGCCGATGATTTGGCTGGCTGACGAAAAGAGCGCTTTCGGGTTGCTGGAACATGCGAGCCTGCCTGCGATCGTGCAGGACGTTGCGGATTTGACCGGCGACGGGCGATTGGACCTCGTCGGGTTGGGCGCGGACGGGCAGCCGTTGCGCGCCGCGAATCATGGATCAAAAAACTATCACTGGCAGGTGGTGCGGCCGCACGCCAAGCAAGCCGTCGGCGATCAACGCATCAATCCGTTTGGCGTAGGCGGTGAAATCGAAATTCGTTCGGGCTTGCTGGTTCAGAAGCAACCGATTACCGGGCCGCAGCTTCATTTTGGATTGGGAAATCAGACCAGTACGGAAGTGGTGCGCGTGGTGTGGCCGAACGGAACAGTCCGCGCGGAATTTGAAGTGAAGGCGGACCAGGAAGTGGTGACCGAGCAGCGGTTGAAAGCGAGCTGCCCATTCCTTTTCGCCTACAACGGGAAGCACATGGAGTTTCTAAAGGATGCGGTACCGTGGGGATCGGCGATCGGGCTGCGCATCAACACCATAGGAACAGCGAGCGTGGCGACAACCGTGGAGTGGTACAAGATTGGCCGCGATCAGCTGGTGCCGCATGACGGTTACTACGATTTGCGAATTACGGCGGAGCTTTGGGAGGTCTACTACTACGACTACATCGGCCTGATGACCGTGGATCATCCTGCGGGCACGGAGATTTTCGTGGATGAGCGATTTGTGATTCCACCGCAGAAGCCGGGCTTTACGGTGGTCGAAACGCCGCATGCCATTGCGCGCGCGACCGATGATCTCGGGCAGGACGTCACCGAACTGGTGAACAAGCTGGATCAAAGGGCGCTTAGCTCTTTCGGGCAGGGCCAGTTCCAGGGGCTGACGCGCGATCATTACCTGGAAGTTGATCTTGGCGACGATGCGCCGAAGAGTGGACCGCTCTATCTTATCGGGCAAGGCTCGATTCACGATACGGAATCGTCCTTGAATGTGGCCATTACGCAAGGAAGTCGCTGGAAGGCGCACGGGATGAGCGTGGAAGTGCCCGACGGACACGGCGGCTGGAAGGTCGCGCAGTCGAACCTTGGGTTCCCCGCGGGCCGCAAGAAAACCGTACTCTTCAACCTCACCGACATTTTTCCCGTGGGTGTGCCGCGCCGCGTTCGCCTGCGCACGAATCTGGAAATTTATTGGGACTGTATCACCTGGGCGAAAGGCGCTTCTAAGGAGGTCGTCGCTGCGGTAAAGACGAAACGCCTCGACCCCACCGTTGCCGACCTCCACTATCGTGGCTACTCCATGATCAATCGGCCGGACCCCAACGCGCCCGCGCCGGAAGTGCCCGACTACGACAAATTGATGAGTTCGAAACAACAGTGGCGCGATCTGATCGGTTACTACACGCGCTACGGTGATGTCCGCGAATTGCTGACCAAAGTGGACGACCGCTACGTGATCGTCGATTCCGGTGATGAGATGTCGATGCGCTATCCCGAGCAACCCGTTCCTGTTGCGGGCTGGCTGCGCGACTACGTTCTACTGGGTGACGGCTGGATCAAGGACGGCGACTTCAACTCCACCTTTTCGAAGACCGTTCTGCCGCTGCCGTATCACGCCAAGTCGGAATACAACGACCGGCCCGGCCGGCTCGAAGATGAGTGGGTTTACAAGCATCATCCTGAGGACTGGCTGAACTATCACACGCGCTACGTGACTCCGGACGTCTTCCAGAATTCGCTGCGCAGAGGCGGAAACTAGTGCCGCGAAGTCCAATTCCGAGAATCGTGTTGGGCGTGATTTTCGGGGCGCTGGTGCTTTCGCCTATGGTGATAAGGCGATTCGAAGCCCGGCGGGGCGCGGCGAAATCAATTCTGGACGCACAAACCGCGCTGGGCCGTCATGGGTTCTATTTTGAGGAAGTTTCTAAAGCTGCCGGAGCGAATTTCGTTCATCAGGCGCCTACGCTGGACGCCAGGTTGAACCACATCATGCCGCAGGTCGCCTCAATGGGTGCGTCCGTTTCCATTGTGGATTTTGACCGTGATGGCTGGCCTGACATCTACGTCACCAACAGCGGCGAAGGAAGCAAGAACGCGCTGTATCGGAACATGCACGACGGCACCTTCAAAGATGTCGCGGAAGACATGGGCGTGGCCAACGTCAACCAACCCGGCGTTGGCGTCTCGATGTGCGCGGTTTGGGGCGATTACGACAACGACGGCTACGAAGATTTGCTCCTGGTGAAGTGGGGGCGCCCCGAGCTCTACCACAACGACGCGGGACACGGCTTCACGCGCGTAACCGATCAAGTCGGCCTTCCGCGGTGGGTCAACGCCAACACCGCGTTGTGGTTTGACTACGACGGCGACGGGCTGCTCGATTTTTTCATCGGCGGCTATTACTCGGAAGACGTCGACCTGTGGCATCTCGCGAACACCCGCATGATGCCGGATAGTTTCGAATACGCTAAAAACGGCGGTCGCAAATACTTGTTCCACAATCTTGGCGGCGGCAAATTTGAAGAAGTGGCCGAGAAAGTCGGCATCAACAGCCATCGCTGGACGCTGGCGGCATCCGCGGCGGATCTTCGCGGCACTGGCCGCCAGGATCTTTTCGTCGCCAACGACTACGGCATCTCGGAACTTTACTTCAATGACGGCAAGCGCTTTCGCGAGGTGGGCGAGCAAACCGGCGTAGGCTTCGCACCCAAGAGCGGAATGAACGCGGCGGTCGGCGACATTTTCAATCAGGGCCGCTACGCCGTGTATGTCTCAAACATTTCCGAAGAAGGCGTGCTGATCCAAGGGAATAATCTGTGGGTGCCGAAAGAAGGTACGTCGGGCGACGGAATCAAGTATGAGAACCTGGCGCGCGACCTGGGTGTCGAAATCGGCGGATGGAGTTTCGGCGCGCAGTTCGGCGACTTCAACAACGACGGTACGCTCGATCTCTATCTCACCAACGGCTACGTCTCGCTCGATCGCAACAAAAGTTACTGGTATGACTTTTCGAAAATCGCCGGCGGCCACAGCATGATCATCAACGACGCCAAAAACTGGCCGGCAATGGAAGGTCGTAGCCTTTCGGGCTACCAGCCCAAGCGGCTGTGGCTGAACGATGGCGCCGGGAAATTCGTGAACGTCGCGCAAGCCGTCGGGATAACCGACACCTACGACGGCCGTTCCGTGGCGGTGGCCGACCTGTGGAATCGCGGAGTGCTCGATGTCGTCGTGGCGAATGAGCGCGGCCCCCTGCTGATCTACAAAAATAATGTCACGCCGGAAAATCAGTGGATCGAGTTTGAACTGGAAGGCACCGCGAGCAATCGCAGCGCGATCGGCGCGCAAGTTACGCTGTTCTGGAACGGCCAGCATCAGATTCAGGAAGTATCCGGCGGCACGGGCTTCGCCGCGCAGAATCAGCGTCGCCTGCATTTCGGACTCGGCAAATTCCCGCAAATCGAAAAAGCCGTGATCCGTTGGCCCTCCGGGAAAACGCAAACCATCGACAAGCCCGCCGCCGTGCAACTTCACAAAATCAAGGAGCCCGCATGAGTGACGCAGCCGCTGGCGTGATGTCCGCGCCGCCTCCGTCGGTGCCGCAGGCTTCGTGGAAGCGATTTTTCAGCCCTGAAAATCGCTATCTCGCTCCCGCGTTTATTACCTGCATATTGCTGGCCGGCCATCTCTCGTTCGGGATTCTCGAGAGCTACAAAAAGACCGGCATCGCCATTGTCGCCGCCCTGCTCGCCGAGCTGATTCTCGGCCGCATCTTCACCGGCAAATTCCCGAATCTCGCCAGCGCGTACATCAGCGGGATCAGCGTGGGCATCCTGGTGCGCTCTCCGGCCGTGTGGCCCTATTTGCTTTGCGCGGTCGTTTCGATCATGTCGAAGTATGTCCTGCGCGTGAAGGGCCGCCACATGTGGAATCCTTCGAACTTCGGTATTTCCGTGCTGCTCTTCCTTGCGCCTGAAACGGTCGCCACATTGAGTATCCAGTGGGGCAACTACCTACTGCCCATGATCGTGATCTGGTGTCTCGGCTCCGTGATCATCTACCGGGTCCGCCGCTTCCACATCACCGCCACATACGTCACCTCATTCATCGCCTTCGCGTTTATGCGCAGTTGGATCACCGGCAGCCCATGGCAATCCGAAATTGCGCCGCTCACCGGCCCGATGTATCAGCTCTTCATCTTTTTCATGGTGACCGATCCCAAGACCACCGTGCGCAAGAAATTCTGGCAGTGCGTCGTCGTATTCCTCGTAGCAGTTGTGGAAATGATCCTGCGGCTCAATCAGGTGGTATATGCGCCGTTCTACGCGCTTTTCCTGGTTGGTCCGACGGCGATGCTCATCGACATCTGCTTCGAATCGCGCCGGCCGACCACGGTCGTTGCACCGGTCTGATGCGCGAAAATAAGGGACTTGCCTTATTGATCGACAAACGCAACCTCTCGATCTGTCTGCTGATCGCTGCATCGTGCTTCACCATTAGCTGCAACCAGCCGCCGCCGAAGCCGCCCGAAGTGCCATCGCCCGCAAAAGTCGCGGTACCTGCTCCACCGGCCGTGCCAGGGCCGCCGGAATCGCCGTCACCAATTCCCTCCGCGGCGGCGACAACGACCGGTAGCACCAGCACCGCCGCCGAAGCCTCGCGGCCCGCTGGCCCCATCGAATTCACCGATGTTACGGCGCAGTCTGGCATTCGCTTCAAGCACAACACCGGCGCCTTCGGCAAAAAATATCTCCCCGAAACCATGGGGAGCGGCGTGTGTTTCATCGACTACGACAACGACGGCTGGCAAGACATTTTTTTCGTGAACTCCATGAACTGGCCCGGGCACGGTTCCGGCGAGAAATCGTTGCCCGCGCTGTATCACAATAATCACGACGGCACGTTCACCGACGTCACCAAACAAGCCGGACTCGCGGTGGAAACCTACGGCCTCGGCTGTGCCGTCGGCGACTACGACAACGACGGCTTCGACGATCTCTACCTCACCACCGTCGGCTCCAATCATCTTTACCGCAATCTGGGCAACGGCAAATTCGCTGACGTCACCTCGAAAGCCGGAGTGGCCGACGCGGGCTTCTCCGCCAGCGCCGTCTGGTTCGATTACGACAACGATGGCAAGCTTGACCTTTTCGTCACCCACTACATCGAATGGTCCATCGAAAAAGATCAATACTGCACGCTCGACAACAAAAACAAATCCTACTGCACGCCGCAAACCTACAAGGGTGAGAGCGCAACGCTCTTCCACAACAAGGGCGATGGCACATTTGAGAATGTCACCAAGCGCGCCGGGCTATACGATCCCACCTGCAAATCACTCGGCGCAGCGCTGATCGACTACGACAACGATGCCTGGCTGGACTTGTTCGTTTCCAACGACACTGAAGCGAACAAGCTGTACCGCAACAATCACAACGGCACCTTCACGGATGTGGCTATTCTCGCCGGAGTGGCGCTGAGTGAATCCGGCCGAGTACGAGCCGGAATGGGCACCGATGCGGGCGACTATGATCAATCCGGGCGCCAAAGCATCGTGATCGGCAATTTCACCAATGAGAGCATGGCGCTGTATCGCGCCGACGGTACCGGCCTGTTCACCGACGCCGCGCCTGCTTCAGGCCTGGGTCAGATGACCAGCCCGGCGCTGACCTTCGGCGCGTTTTTCTTCGACTACGATCTGGACGGTTTGCTCGACGTCTTTGCCGCGAACGGTCACGTGTCCGACGACATCAGCGTTGTGCAGCCGACGGTAAAATATGCGCAGCCCGCGGGCATCTATCGCAATAAAGGCGGCAATAAGTTTGAAGACGTTTCCGGAAAACTCGGGCGCGCGCTGCAAAAGGCGGTGGTTGCTCGCGGCGCCGCTTATGCCGACTACGACAACGATGGCGATCTGGACTTGGCCATTAGCGTGAACAATGGTCCGGCTCGTCTGTTGCGCAACGACAACGGCAATCAGAACGATATGCTGCGCGTCAGAGCCGTCGGAAATGTCGCTGCAAAATCGAATCGTGACGCCATCGGCGCGAAAATTGCGATGAAAACCAACAAAGGCGCGCATCTCACGGCCATGGTCAAGACCGGCTCGAGCTATTTGTCTCAGAGCGAACTGCCGCTGACCTTCGGACTGGGCAAGCCGGAAGCCGGAAAAATCGTCAGTCTTGAAATCGCCTGGCCTAACGGTCACAAGGAATCTATTGCCAACATCCAACCCAATCAATTCATCAGCATCACCGAAGGCAAAGGCATCACCTCCGCCCGGCCAATCGCGTTTACGACACCTCCGAAAATGTAGGGGCGTCGCTTTAGCTTGTCCTGACGCCGGAGCGGCGCGCCCTGCCACTTACCTAAACGCCGGCACCCACGACAGCTCGGTGATCATCGTCGTCGGCAGGACTTCTTCTTTCCGTAACACTTCCGCAATCTTTCCGAATCATTTCTGTGAAATCCTCCTCTCCAGATCCTCGGTCGAATCGCTTTGTGGAGATTGGTTATCCCCGCGCACTCGACTCTGATAGTGTGCTTGGCGGGCTCGATTCCGCTTTGCCATCTGAATATCAAGGTGAATCCGTGAATTCCTTGTGTCATTTGATCCTGTCGCTGGCTTTGTTCTCATTGATTGCTGCTGTGCCGCTTCAAGCCCAGGTCTCCTCCGACCACAAAACCCAGCACGTCATCTTTGTGATGACCGACGGCCTGCGCTGGCAGGAAGTGTTCAACGGTGCCGAGCTCTCGCTGATGAACAAGCAAAACGGAAAAGTTCAGGATCCCTCCGCACTGAAAAAAGCCTACTGGCGCGACGATCCGCAAGCCCGCCGCGCAGCTCTCATGCCCTTTGTCTGGCACGTCGTCGCTAAGCAGGGCCAGATCTTTGGCAATCGCGACAAAAAATCCGACGCCTACGTTACCAATCACATGTTTTTTTCCTATCCCGGCTACAACGAAACACTCTGCGGTTTTCCCGACGATGCCCGCATCAACAGCAACGACAAGATTCCCAATCCCAACGTCACCGTCCTCGAATGGCTCAAGAATCGCCCGTCCTTCCAGGGTGACATCGCGGTCTTCGGAGCCTGGGATGTGATTTCGGCGGTGGTTAATCCCGACAGGTCGCATATCACCGCTAACGCCGGTTACGAGCCATTCACCAGCATTGCGGTGACGCCGAAACTCGACCTCCTCAACAGTCTCAAGTCCGAATTTCCGCACGTCTGGGGCGACGAACCCTTCGACGCCATTCCGTTTTACACCGCAGTCGAGTACATCAAAGCCAACAAGCCCCGTGTCCTCTATCTTTCCCTCGGCGAAACCGACGACTGGGCCCACGGCGGCCAGTACACCGACTATCTCGACTCCGCCCATCGCGTTGACGGCTATCTGAAAGCGTTGTGGGATCTCGCGCAATCCCTGCCCGAATATCAAGGCAACACAACTCTGATTTTTTCTCCTGACCACGGCCGTGGCAAAGCTCCGCGTAACTGGAAAAGCCACGGCGCAAAGATCCCCGACTCCAAATACATCTGGATGGCATTTCTGGGCCCTGACACCCAGGCTTTGGGCGAGCGTTCCAACGTTTCCGGGGTCGCGCAAAGCCAAATTGCGGCCACGCTAGCTGCGTTCCTTGGCGAAGATTACGCCGCCGACGTCACCAAAGCCGGCAAACCCATCGCCGACGTACTTCCTCACTAAAAAAACGGCGCACGCCGTGACCGAGCAAAATCAAATCTCGCCTAAACCTCTCCGTGACCTCTATGCGCTTCTTCCTGCGCTCTGCGTTAAGCTTTTCTCTTCGCGTTTCTCTCTGTCCAAACAAAGCTCATTTAATCCTTCTCCTACCGCGCATTCACAACACAGTCATTTTTGGCTGTTCTACTTCGCCCACGTCGCGAAGGCGTTTGCCCTTTCGAGTGTCGGGACCCTGTTAGAACGAGCAACTTTCAGTTCGACAAGCTGCTCTGCGTGTAAGTGCACACCGCTTCCTTGAAACATTCGTCTCGGCTGCGCCTTCGATCAAGACGGAAACTCCACGAAAGGAGTCTTTGTGATGAGCTATCTCCGCCACATCCGAATTTTCGTTTGCCTCTGCTGTCTTGCGCTCGCCGTCACGACCGCACGCGCGCAGTCCACGCAGGGCACGATCCTAGGCACGGTTAAGGATTCCACCGGCAGTGTGATTCCCGGTGCCGACGTAAAAATCTCTAGCGTGGAAGAAGGCGCGACGCGCCTGGTCACCACCAACGAATTCGGCAATTTCCTTGTGCCCGACCTCAAGCCCGGCCATTATCGCATTGAGGTGCAGAAAGACGGCTTCAAAGCCGAAGCGCACACCGACGTCGAACTTCTCTCGCGCGGAGAAATCCGCGAAGACTTCAATCTCGCCGTTGGCACTCGCGCGGAAGTCGTGGAAGTCAGCGACGTCGCCAATGCCATCAACTCCGAGACTCCTGCGATCACTGCCAGCTTCGATTCGCAAAACGTACTCGACCTTCCCGCCAACTATCGCGCCGCGGGCAGCACTTCGCCTCTGAAGATCGTCCAGAGCTTGCCCGGTGTTCAACCCGATAGTGATGGGAAATATTCCGTTCAGGGCGGTCTGCCATTTATGTCGGAGACTTCGGTCGACGGCATCACGACGCAGAACTCTGGCAGCAATAATCCGCTTTCCGATGCATGGCCTTCCGCAGAAACCATCACTGAACTTCGCGTCGACGGCGTTGGCAACAACGCGGAGTTTGGTCAGCCCGGCGCTATTACCTCTATCACCAAGAGCGGCACGAACGACTATCACGGCTCGTTGTTCTGGTATCACCAGAATCGCGCTCTGGACGCCACTGCTTTCGGCCAGACCGAGAAGCCGGAAAAGATCGGGAATGACTTCGGCGTCAGCGGCGGCGGCCCTGTCTGGATTCCGCATCTTTACAACGGCCACAACCGCACGTTCTTCTACGGCACCTACGAGGGCTTCCGATTTCCTCTTGGTGCCACGATTCAGAATACCGTCCCGACGCAAGCGATGCGCAACGGTGATTTCTCAAATGTATTCGATGGCGAAGGCAACCACGTCGCGCCGCTCAACAATCCTAATGGCGGCTCGTACGGCTATCAATTGCCCAGCACGAGCGCGATATCGCAGGAGCTTCTCTCGCTGTATCCGCTGCCGAATGTCGGCGATCCCAACCTCTTCACCGGCGACAAAAACTACATCGCCAACGTCGACAACAGCTACACCTCCAACCAATTTGACATTCGCGGAGACCAGTACATCGGCAAGAAGTGGCAATTCTTCGGCCGTTATTCGTGGAAAAATATCTCGCAGGCGCAACCAACCAAGCTGCTCGTTCCTTCCAAGAATTTCATCGACCAATACCGCATGTTCGTTGTCTCCGCCAGCTACAGCATCAAGCCAAATCTGATCAACGAATTTCGTTTCGGCTTCACGCGCAACAACAACGGCACTACCAATCCCTTCGACGGCAAAAGCTTTACGCAGGGACTGGGTATCGATACCATCGGCAACAACAATCTTTTCTTCAACGGCATCCCCGAACTCGACTTCAACACCGTCGAAAGCCTCAACGTCAATCGCCTTAGCGGCATCAACAAATCCAATGTTTACGAGTACACCGACACCGTGAGTTGGATCAAAGGCCGCCACACCATGAAGTTCGGCCTCGACATTCGCCACATCCAGTCGGTTTCTCCGCTCAGCTTTGAAGGTGCGGACAACTACGGCACGTTTGAGTTTCAGCCCGCCCTGTTCACCGGCAACGAATTCGCCGATTTCCTGCTCGGCATTCCCAGCAACACCTTCCTTGACAGCGTCACTCAGGACAACAACGGCAGCTCCATCTACTACAACTTCTTCGCCCAGGATACTTTCCAGCTCAGCTCCCGCCTCACGCTGTCTCTCGGCCTGCGCTACGAGTTCCATCCCGGATACACCGATGCCGGCGGCAACATCGGCAACTTTGATCCTTCGGTTGCCCGCTCCGGCGCCGTCGTCTATCCCGACGGCTTTTCCTCCATCCTCAATCCAAACTTCCTTGCCAGCATGAATGCCTGCCCGACACTCGGCTCAACACAAGGTCCGGAGGTCAATGGTGTTCCATGCGCTCCGGTCCTCTCTAACAGTCAGGCAGGGTTGCCGGCCGGTTTGCGCACCGCGGACAAAACGCGCTTCATGCCGCGACTCGGCTTCGCTTACCGTCCTTTCAGCAACGACAAGACCGCCATTCGTGGTGGCGTAGGCATGTACAACATCACCACTCTTGGCGCCATTTTCTACGCGCTCACTGGCACGCTCCAAGCCGGCACGCAGAATTTCCTCAACTCAGTGACCGCAACCGGTCCGGCGTATCAATGGCCAGCAATCACTGCAGGTGGTAGTGGCTATGGCTCGCCACAATTCGGCACCGATTATTTCGGCACCGCTAACGATATCCACTTTCACGACCCGCTCGCCTATCAGTGGAATCTTTCGGTCGACCACGAGTTCATGGGTGGCGTCAGCTTGCGCGGTTCGTACATCGGCATGCGCGTGAATCACCTGGTCTGGGCGCCCAGCTACAACGACATGAGCTACTCGGACACCGTGGCCGCCACCGATCGACCTCTTACTGATCGGCCTTTCCCCAACTGGGGCATCATCAACAACCGCGCGAGCAGCGCCAATTCTCTCTACAACGCATTTCAGCTCGAGGCCAATCGTCGTTTCCGTAACGGCCTGTCCTTCAACTCCACCTACACGCTGGCAAAGAACACCGCCGACAATCAGGCCCACCAGCAAGCCTTCGCCGATGAAAACGGCGGCTCCCGTGCCACCTATTATTTCGATCGCAGCCTCGACTACGGCGAAGTCTACGGCACCCGCCGTCACCGCTGGATCACCACTGCGCTGTACGACCTGCCCTTTGGCCGCACTCGCTCGTTCGGCCGCAACTGGAGCACGCCGGTCAACACGATTTTGGGCGGCTGGCGCCTCTCGAGTATCTTCCTGTTGCAAAGCGGCGCCTTCGTGACTCCGTTCTTTGGCGGGGGCGACCCCTCCGGCACAGGTTCCGGGACGATCGACGGCCGCGATCAATTTCCCGATCGTGTTTCCGGCGTCAGCGCCGTACCCAGCAACCAGAATGCGAATTCCTGGATCAATCCTGCTGCATTCACCTGCCCGGGGGGTTCCGGTTGGGCTCCCGGCACTGCTTGCAACGTAGGTACGTCTGGCGGACCCTTGCCGATCGGCCGCTTCGGCAACGCTCATGTCGGCTCGATCACCGGACCTGGTGTCGTCAACCTCTCGACCGGTCTCTCGAAGGAATTTGCCTTCACTGAACGCATTCACCTGAAGGCCGGCGCCAGCTTCACTAACGTATTGAATCACCCGAACCTGTCCGACAAGGACGGAGACTTCAACCTGAACATCGCTAGCCCGGGCTTCGGCACCATCTCCGCAGCCCGTGGCTCCGATTTCGGCGGCAGCCGCACCGGCCAAGTCTTCCTCCGCCTCGACTTCTAAATCGAGTCGGCAAGGTCCAGACACAACTTTCCACACCAAAATGGCGCGTCCTCAACATTGGACGCGCCGTTTTGCTTTCTCTCCGCTGAGCTATACTTCTGCTCATGCAGCCGCTTCGTCCTTTCGCTCTCGAGGTTTTCCTCAGCAAGTGGGAATTCACCGCCCGCTATCACCTGTGCGCCTCGGACATGCAGTCCATCACCCTGTCCGAACTGTTGGAAATGGCTGACGCGTCCGATCGCGCCGCGTGGGACCAGCTTTACCTCGGTTATACCGAAACCTGGGGTGCGCCAACGCTGCGCGAGACCATTGCCTCAACGTATGACAGCGTGACTTCCGATCAAGTCCTCACTTTCGTAGGCGCGCAGGAAGGCATTTTCGCCGCGATGCACGCGTTGCTGGGTCCCGACGACCACGCCATCACCGTCATACCCAACTACCAGTCGGTGGAATCCGTACCGCTCAGTCTCTGCCCTACAACCGGCATCGCGCTGGACCCGCAGCGAAACTGGGAACTGGACCTGGATCAGGTGCGCGACGCAATCCGGCCCACCACCCGCGTGATGTGCATCAATTTCCCCCACAATCCGACAGGCAAAGTGATTTCGCGGCAAACCTTGGACTCCCTGATCTCGATTTGCCACGAGCGTGGAATTTATCTTTTTAGCGACGAAGTCTATCGCCTGTTGGAGCGCCGGCCGGAGATGACGCTACCGCAGGTCGCCGACCTCTACAAAAAGGGTTTGTCTCTCGGGGTAATGTCCAAGGCCTACGGCTTGCCGGGCCTGCGGCTCGGATGGATCGCGAGCAAAGACGTCTCCCTGTTGCAACGCATGGAGCGCGTCAAGCACTACACCTCGATTTGCAGTCCAGCGCCCAGCGAACTATTGACGACCATCGCGCTGAAGGCCCGCCAGCAGATCCTGGCTCGCAACCGCTCTCTGATTGCCCGCAACCTGCCAATCCTTGAGGCCTTCTTTCGAGAGCACGCACACTTGTTTGAGTGGTCCACTCCAGACGGGGGAAGCATCGGGTTCCCGCGTTATCTGGGATCCGAGGGCGTGGAGGCTTTCGCGGCCGATCTGGTCGAGAACGCCGGAGTCCTGCTACTGCCGGGAAGTGTGTATAAGTCCGACTTGGGAGCTACACCGGCCGACCGCTTTCGCATCGGCTACGGCCGTGCCAACACGGCCGACGGAGTAGCAGCCATGCGCCGCTACCTCCACGTTAAGCGTTCGCCTCAAACCACCACCGTGTAGTTGCCTAGCTGACCGTTCCAATCGCGTCCGGATACACATGAAGCCGTTGCAAGAGGGCACAACGCTGACCTGTCGCTCTCGACGTGCCAAAGTTCGCTACCTTTTGGAATCGAAGTTCCCCTAGTACTGTAACTAATCGGAGACGATAAATATTTTTGAACCGGCCTACGCTGGACTGGCCCTCAAGCGTGCCTTTGCTTTCTGATAGTTACCGCTATTGATCTACGCCTTGTCCGCTCGATGCGACTGGCGATTCGCTTGCTTTTCCCTATGGCGGCTCTTTGCGCCAGTTTGCCTCGAAGCGCTGAGGGCCAAGGGGGACCGCAATATGGCAACTGTAAGTCAGCCGCACTTGGCACAACGCCAATTGTCCGACAACGAATTTGAAGAGCTGCTGCAGAGAACCTGGGAATTGATCCAGGCGCAAAAACAGCAAGTGCTCGCCCACCCGTTTGAATCGGCAGAGTCACCTTCATGGACGTAGAACCGCGCCAGAACGGATCGCAGGGCTCACGTCCCGGAGCCTTGTCGGGCCCGACAAGCGACAAAAAGGAACTGGCTTGGGCGTTTGTGGGGTTGCTCCTGTGGTCAGGCGTAGTCTTGTCAGCTGTCTTCGGCCTGGGCTATATGATCGGCCACACGGTTTTGCATTGGTGGTAGGAACTGTGGGTGTGGCACCCGCGTGCTTGCGTATGTGCTGTAGATGAAGGGCTTACGGGGCCATTTCCTGCAAGTATTTGGGTACAAAGGACTTATTGCGCTGTCAGCCTGCCTCGAGCCATTTTCAACCACCTGAACGAAAGACCTTTGTCGTCGGCGGTCGCGGATTTCCTTGGCTCCAGCGCGGCCCTGCGACCGAAGCGCCCGACGACTTGTTCTTTGCTGGCTTGCATTCCTATTTAGCTTGTTTAGCTTGCGCTTGGGCTTCCAGGAACAAGTAGCGGTCCCGCAGGGAATCCTTCTCGGCCTTGATTTGGGCGTCCAGGTGGAGCACCAGGTATCCGCTGTCGCCGTCGTAAACCGGCCAATGCGGCAATGTGCTCGCACCCCCCGAAAGGCTGGGGGGACCGTTCGGATCGCCGGCCTTGGCGAAGTTCGACCAGTAGGTCTGCATGGCTTCGGTGAGGTCGCGATCTTCGGGGCGCCAGCTGATCCAATTCTCTGGATCGAGTTGGCCAAAGACGTATTCGATCTCCGCGGAATGATAGGCGCCGGCGTCGGGGGGACGTTTGCGATCAGCAGGATGGGACTGGTCAAACCGATAGCGGAAGGTGTGCGATTTTCCGGTCTTCCTTTGCGCCTCCAGCCAGCGCCAGGTGGAAAAGGCGATGAATTGATCGCCTGCGGCATCTTTTAGCGAACGAAGAGCTTGTTCGTCAGTGTCGCCGGGATAAAGCTTGAGGAATTCGTCGGCTTTGTCTCCGAAATGCTTGGTGGCGTATTCCTTGAGGCTCGCAATGGGGGATTTATCCTTCTCGACGGTAAATTCGGCTTCGTCGTGGTTCCAACCTGCCAGGAGCGGAACATCGTTTTGCTTGCCGGCGGCGAAAATTGCGGGAACTGCTTCCGGTAAAAAGTAGCCGTCGACGTCCGGACCGAAGCGGAAGGTGCCGCCCTTGCTGGCGTCCATGGCGGCGTCCAGAACTTTCTGCGCCGGAACCGCGCGAGCTTCGGCAATCGTTTTTGCGGCCAGGGACTCCTCCGCGAATTTGGCATGACGAGGAGCGACGGTGGCGGCGGGCTCAAAGCGCAAGCCAGTGGTAGAGAACGCGGCGCCGCTTTCGCCAATCGCTTTATGGAACAGGCCTTTGGTCAGTGGCGAGGCCATCAGCGCGCTGACGGAAAACGAGCCGGCGCTCTCACCAAAAATGGTCACGTTGTTGGGATCGCCGCCGAAAGCGGAAATGTTGCGCTTGACCCACTCGAGTGCCGCGACCTGATCGAGCAGGCCGTAGTTGCCCGCGGAATTGCGGCCGGACTCGGCGATGAGGTCGGGGTGCACGAAGAATCCGAAGACGCCGAGGCGGTAGTTCATGGAGACGACGACCACCCCGTGCTTTGCGAGAGTCGTGCCCTCCTGGCGGGGTTCCGATGTCGCGCCGGCGACGAAGCCGCCACCGTAAATCCAGACCATGACTGGAAGCTTCGCGCCCTTTTTTCCTGAAGTCCAAACGTTGAGATAGAGGCAATCCTCGTTGATGCCGGGATCACGGAAGACCATGTCGGAGTAAATGGCACCCTGCATGCATCGCGAGCCAAATTGCGTGGCGTCGCGCGCGCCGGACCATTTCGCGGGCGGAGCAGGCGCCTTCCATCGAAGATTGCCCACAGGAGGCGCGGCGTAAGGAATGCCGAGAAATACCGAGATATTGCCGTCCGCCTTGCCTCTTAGTTTGCCGGTATCGATCTTGGCTTCAGGTACCGCGGCCGCTTGCATTGCAACCGCAGTAAATACCGCGAGAATTCCCAGCGACAACAGGACACGAACTTTCGCCATCCGATCCTCCAAAAAAAAGGCTCGAGGACGATACCACAAGGAGATCGGAAATGTCTGAGGCTGTGTGTACCCGGTTCTCTGGTCCGGCGAGAAGAATGCAAGAGTGCCCGGGGGAATTTGAGAATTCAAGAAATCGCGAATTTATTCTTACGGATTCGAAATGTTGGATCGAGTGACTTACGCTGATGGTGAAAGGTCCTGCGACAGAATGCGCCGCTGCTTCCAGTTTGGGGTTGGGTGCTGATGTGGACCGCATCGAATTGATTTTCTCAATCCTTGGAGCCGCGCGAAAATCTCCGCAAGCGGTCTAATGTGCACGTATCTCGTTTAGTCTCAGGTGCTGATGCCGGTTGTGCGGTTTTAATGCGCTGATCGGAAGGCTTGGACTTGTGAAAGCTGGTTCTTCCGCGGGTGCCTCAAGCAATCGAGGACACGCAAAAATCAGAATCACTCGTGAACAAGGAGTCTTCCATGAAAACGCATTGCGGCCGTTTGCTGGCGATAGAGGTGATCGGGTGGGCCTCCATGATGGCAGGCGCAACTCCCGCGATGGCGCAAGACTGGAGAACGCTGGCGCAAGAACATTTCACGCTGCCGCACGAGGTGCACTGGAATTCCAGCATACTACCGCCGGGCGGCTACACATTTGAATTGCGAGGCAATTCCGTGTGGATGACCGTCGAACTGCACGGTCCAGCCGGCGATACGCGAGTTTCCGGTCCACGATCGACAGCGAACAGAGCAAGGAGTCGAGCAAACTGAAGATCGAGCATCGCGACGGCTTTGACTATGTGCAGGATTTACACCTAGCACAGCCGGGCTGCACTTTCGTTACGCCGTGCTGAAGCCTTCCAGGAGCGAGCGCATTTTGGCCAAGCGGCAAGCGAGTCAGGATCGCGTGACCGTCGCCATTCGATGATCGTTAGCAAATGACCGTCAGCTAATGAGCGAGCAGAGCGAAGAGGCAGGCGCCATTTGCGGCGTTTGCCTCTTTCTTTGATGCTACGTTCTAGGCCAACATCAAATGTGACGCCGGTGCAGATGGCGACGAAGCGCCTTATTCATCAAATGCTGGCGCACCGCCCATGCCACGGCGGCCAGGGCCAAGGCCCAAAACATGGCACCGACGATCACAGCTCCTTCGGCGTAAGGGCCGGTGTCGTAAAGGGAATCGTGAAGAAGGTAGGTACCCAGAAACGAGAAAGCGACGAACAGAGCCAGACTCAGATATTGGTCTTTTTTCATCTGCGCTGGAGCCGGCTTTCCGGTGCGCGAACCTTGGCGCACGGTTGTACAGAGTTATAGCCAAGGTAAGTACCACATCGGGAAGAATGCGCGCAAGGAGTTTTGAAGGGGCCAGAACAAAGGGACAGAGGGGCGCCGCTAAAACCTGCGGGCGAATTTGTCAATGAGCTGCAGCGGTTTTTTTTCGGGAGCCGACGAAAGCGTAGAAGGCGATGTAAAAGTAGCAGAGGATCGGCAAGAAAAAGGCGTGATGAATGCCGATGCGGTCGGCGAGAAGGCCCTGGAGTTCGGGAATGATTGCACCACCGACGATAGCGGCTACCAGCAAGCCGGAACCGTCTCCGGTCAGCGGACCGAGGCCTTCGATCGCCAGCGTGAAAATGGTCGGGAACATCACGGAGTTGAACAGGCCCACAGCGATGATGGTCCACATGGCGACGTGGCCGAAGGTGAGCATGGAAACGGCGACCAGGATGGCGGCCAGAATAGCGGCTACGCCCAGGACATTTCCGGGCCTAATTTTTTGCTGCAGCGCGGAACCAATGAAGCGACCCACCATGGCGCCGCCCCAGTAGAAAGAAACAAACCCGGCGGCGACGCGTTCGGACATGTTGCCGATATCCGCCTGACTGAAATAATTCACCAGAAAGCTTCCGATGGAAACTTCCGCGCCGACATAAACGAAAATGCCGACGGCGCCGAGAACCAGCGCGGGATGCCGCCAGATGGAATCATGCGCAACCGCATCACGCTGCTCCACCGAAGCGATACGCGGTAGTTTGAACAGCGCGATTGCGACGCCGAGAGCCATCAGGGCCAGAGCGAAGATGAGATACGGCAATTTGACGGACGAAGCCTGCTCCACTCGATAGGCGTGAAGGTCCGCCGGGGACATCTGGCGGAGCACTTCGGCGCCGACTACCGTGCTGCTCAGGATCAGCAAGCCGCCGAGTTTGGGTCCGATCGTGGTGCCCAGAGAATTGAACGCCTGCGCGAGATTAAGCCGGCTGGCCGCGGTCTTTTCGGGTCCGAGGACGGCAACATAAGGATTCGCGGAAACCTGCAGGATGGTCATGCCGGCGGCGAGTACAATTAGCGCGGACAAGAACAGCGCGAAGGACGGCGCGCTGGCGGCGGGAATGAACAGCAGCGCCCCGATGCCCATGGTGAACAGGCCGGCAACCATGGCTTTCTTGTAGCCGACCGCGTCGATTAGTTTTCCCGACGGAAGAGAAAAGACGAAATAGGAAGTGAAGAACGCGAATTGGATGAGCATGGCCTTCGCGTAGTTGAGATCGAAGATCGACTTCAGGTGAGGAATCAGGATGTCATTCAGGCTGGTAAGAAAGCCCCACATGAAGAACAGCGTGGTGACCATCGCGAGCGGGCGGCGATAGTCTTGACCTGCGGAGAGGTCGGCGGACACCGCCGAGGAGTTGGTCACGGCTTGAGCCATGGAGTTTGGGTCTCCCTGTAATTTGGGCCGGTGGAATAACGATCAGGGAGTATCGCAGAGTGGGGGTAGCAGCGGAAGGGGTGTAGGGGTGTAGGTGCGCACGGGCGTGGGCTAGCTTGGCCGAACGGGTCTGAAGTCCCGCCACTACAGGAAACAAGAATCTAAAGATCCGTCACTACAGGTAACACGAGAAAAGGGAGGGGAACCACGTCATTCTCCGTCATGAGAGGCTGCCGGACGAGCGGTTTTTTCCTCCGGCAGCCAAAATGTCGGGTTCCCCACGGTTGTACTAACCGCAAACTCAGGAGCTGGACAGGTTGAGTTCAACCTCCAGTTTTTGCAACTTGGTCTGTGTCGCTCCATAGTCCACAAAATTGTCAATGGTGTCCTTCATGTCCGAGGCATGATCGGCAATCGCCGTTAGCCGATCAGTGTATTCCGGTACGAAGCGGAGGTTCTGGTTTTCGTTCAGGTGTTGGATGGCGGCCTCGGTATGACCGGCTAGCTGGAGGGCCACGGGATGGATGCGATTGATGGCTTCCTGCTGCCAGGGCTCGACCTTATGTATCTTGTCCTGCAGTTGCTTCAGGACTTGGCCGGCCTCGTTGATCTGATCGCGGACCTCGGCCAGATAGCTGGCGTGGCTCTGCCAGCTTAGCTGCGGGCGGGTCGCGAATGTGCCGAGGGTTTCGGCGTCGCGGTGCAACTCGGACGTGACCACCTGTAGGTCCTTTAACAATTGCGTGGAGCGAAGGTTTTCGTGTGAGTCGACGCGCGCTGTGGACGAATTGTTCCCCGTATACGCGGGCGCCGCCGCGGAAATAGCGCTGGCGAGGAACAAAGTCGCCAGGGAGGCGACGCCCGCGATGCGCATGGATTTGAGGTTGAGAGGCATGACTATCTTCTCCTGGGTCGATTCTGCCGGAGGCTCGGCTCGCCGGCGGCCGCTTGGGCCGCGACCGCCGGCGATAGCGCCTCGGGGTATCCGCCGCTTGCTCGGTGTCGGGGTTTGTGGAAGACGCGGCGGAAGCGCTTCCGTGCCGATCGCCAGGAGATTAACTTGAGGGCGCGCCGGTGACTATCCTCGCCGGGCCGTATGAGCGCGCCGAACTTTGAAGTACAGGCCATGGTGGCTACGCCCGAGCCATTTTTTCCGCATCGGAGACCAGCTTGCGCTGAAGATGCTCGACCAGCGCGCTCTGGACGACGCGCTCGATTTCACCCTGCCGGAAGGGGATACCGACGTAATCGAACGCGCCGGCACCAAGAGCCTTCAGGTATTCGTTCCAGTCTCCGAATGGAGAAACCACCACGATTGGAATTTCTGGGAATTCACCCCGGATCATCGCCACAAGATCGCGGTAAGTGCCGTCGCACAGGCAGTCGTCGCAGAAAATGGCACTGACGGAGGTTTGCGCGAGAACGGTGCTGCTTTCGGTGAGCGTCGCACAGGGAATTGGATTCATTCCGCTAAGGCGCAAGGCTTCAGCCAAACTGTTGCGCATGGCTTCACTGGAGCTCAGAACCAGGATGTCCGGAAACTTCCACATAGGGCCCCCCTGCCCACGGTTCGTGGGACAGTGTAGAGAACAGGTTGTGGTGCAACTTGCAGAGGGGAGATTAGGAAAGTCTGATGAGGAGCTCAATCCTCTCTAGACAGTACTTTGGGGATGCCGGGCCACGGCAACGGTCTACGCCGAGTATGCCGGCAGGCGAGTCGTTGCTTCCCTAGGTTGAGTGGGGTAGGACTATTGGGCGCAGCGGCTCGGGACCGTTATTCACGAAATGATGCCTTTGCGGACGGCATATAGGACCAGCTCGGCGGCACTGTGGAGGTTGAGCTTTTGCAGAATGCGGCCCCTATGCGTTTCCACGGTATACAGGCTGATGTTGAGCTTGGTGGCCACTTCCTTGTTGCTTCTGCCTTCCGCGAGCAGTTGAAGAATCTCGCGCTCCCGGGCGGTCAGCAGCTCATAGCTGTCGACGGAGCCCTTCTGTTTAAGGGCGCGGACGTAGTCTTCGGCGAGTATGCGGCTGATCTTCGGGCTGAAGTAGGATTTGCCCTGCGAGACCGACTCGATGGCGCGGATGAGATCGGTGAACGCGGAGTCCTTGAGCAAGTAGGCGCGAGCGCCGGCCTTCAGGGCGCGCATCACATAGGTCTCATCGGAATACATGCTCAGAATTACCACGGAGATAGCCGGGTGCTTACTGACCATCTGGCGCGTGGCTTCAACGCCGTTAAGGTTGGGCATGGCAATGTCCATCACCACCACGTCGGGACTAAGGGACGCGGCGAGATTCGTGGCCTGCGAACCATCAGCGGCTTCACCCACCACTTCAAACGGGGGGTGATGCTCGAGCGCGGCGCGCAGCCCTTCGCGCATTACGGTGTGATCGTCGGCCAACAGGATGCGAACTTTTTTCATAGACGGATCTTTCATCTCTCATTCTTAAGACGCTACGCGATCGGCTTCGGGTGCGGGCGATGGCTGGCCGTCAAGAGGCAGTTCGATGCGCAGCGCGGTGCCCCGGCCCTCTTCGGATTCGATTTTCAACGTGCCGTTCAGATGCGCGACACGTTCGGACATGCCCAGCAACCCGAGCCCACGAACGCGGATGGCGTCAAAGCCTCGTCCGTCGTCGTGAATATTGAGGATGAGCCGATCGGACTGTTGCAGCAACAGAATCTGCACCCGGCGTGCATGCGCGTGCTTGGAGCAATTGTTCAGCGCTTCCTGAACCACACGATACACGCAGGTGCGGTGTTCTTCGGGCAAGGAGTCGGAGACATTTTCTTCCGCGAGATCGACGAACATGCCGGTACGCTTGGTCACTTCTCGGGCTTGCCATTCGAGTGCGGCTACCAGGCCGAGATCGTCAAGCATCGACGGGCGGAGCAACAGGGACATGTTGCGTATGACGTTGACGGTGTTCTCCACCTGCGTCTTGATTTTTTCGAGGCTTTCACGCGCGGGGGTTGCGGGGCGGGAGGCGGCTGCCAGGCGGTCGACATCCATGAGCAGGGCGCTGAGGGATTGACCGACTTCGTCGTGGAGTTCCATGGAAATGGCGCGGCGCTCGGATTCCTGGGCATCGACCAGGCGGGCGGATAGCTCTTTCAGTTCGGCTTGAACGCGCAAGCTTTGCTGATATTGCAGGTCGGTGACCCTCTCGAGGCGCAGCGTGTGAGTAACCGTGAGTCCGGCAAGGACAAGGCTGAGACACAGGCCCAACGCCGTGATGGCCTGTAGGCGACGCCGAAATTGCGCGAACCGTTCAGCGACGCGGCGCTCGTCTTCCTGCATGGATTGCTCGTTGACCTTGCCGATTTCCCGCGCCATCGCTAGGACGATGGCGCGGCGCGGGAGGACCTCATGACTGAGGAACGAACTGCTCTGGCTGCGCTTGGTTTGCCCATCCCAGGTGAAAATGGGATTCAGGGTGGCCCAATAGCTTTCGGTTTCGGTCACCAGGTCGTGGAAAGCGTCCATTTCGTCCGCGCGCAGGGAATGCGAATAAGTTTTGAGTGACTTTTGCATGTCGCTGTGAATATCGCGAAGCTCTGCGAGAAGGGACTGGGCCGCGTCTTCGTCGTTCCCGACGAGAATGAAGTCGCGTACGGCGGTGCCGGATTCGTAAAGGTCTGCGCGGATCTTGTCGAGCAGGCGGTCGCGGCTGACAAAGTCGTCGCGCATCTGGGTGTTGCTGTCCTGGATTTCGCGGGCGATTCGGAGGGAATAGATTCCAGCGACGGTCATGATCGCGAGCAGCCCGCTGAAGCCGGCGACGAGGACAACGCGAGTGCCGAAGGGGTTCGGCTTACGCGCCGGGGGATTATGCGAGCCCGGAATTTTGGTCTTGCGTGCGTCCATAACGGCTATGTCAACTTGTAGATTATGAAGGATTGGATGGCTGGAAAATAGTCCTGTCGGTACTGCGCGGAATATACCGTCCGGGCGGTAGGCCCGCCTCGACAGGCAACTTATTGGATCTGCGTGGTTGGAGATTTGTAGACGATCTGGCCGTCAAAGATGGTCATTGCACACTTCATGTCCTTGAGTTCGGCTGCGGGCACGGTGTAGAGGTCGCGATCCCACACGGCGATATCGGCGCGCTTGCCTGGTTCGATGGAGCCAACCTTGTCGTCGAGGAATAATTGGTGCGCGGCCCACAGCGTGTACGAACGCAGTGCGGTGTGGACATCCACAGACTCTGCCGTGCCGAACGGATGAGAGCCGTAAACGCCTTTCAGCGTTTCACGAACCACCGAAGCCCATATGCCATAGCGCGCTGCGAAGGGCGTCACGAAATAGTCGGAGCTGCCCGCCCATTGAATTCCTTTTGCGCTGAAGGTCCTCAGCGGGATCAGGCGCGCGGCACGCTCGGGACCAAAGGTGCCGGCATAGGTATCGCCGATCCACCACATAAATGGAGCCGAGAGTTCGGGATACCCGGTGTCGTACTGCTTTTCGAGCGCCGCAATCGTCTCGATTGCGTGATCGGTGGGAATGTTGGCGTGAATGACGCTGTGGCGCAGGCCTCGCGTGGGCTTTTCTTTCAGCACCGCGGCGTACGTGTTGACGACGGTGTCGATGGCACGATCGCCGACGGCGTGCGTCCCCACGTGAATGTCAGCGGAATGGAATAGGCGCACTTGCTGACGGTAAATCGCGGGATCGACTGCGGGATATCCCTTGTTGCCTTTATCGATGCCGGTGGAGTTCTTGTGCCAGTCGCTGTAGACCCACGCGGTGCGCGCGCCACCGCTGCCGTCCATGTACATTTTCGCGCCGCCCGCGAAGAGTCTTCCGTCGCCGAGGGCCTGCGGTGGCCGTGGCAGCGCGGTGAGGCGATTGAGAGTTGCACGCGCCGAGTCCATGGTCGTCCCTGCGTACCACAGTGTGAAGACGCGTACGGTAAGTTTGCCGTCGTCGAGGAGCTTGCGATAAACGTCCCAGGTGTGCGGCGCGATGGACGCGTCCTTGACCGAGGTCATGCCTTCGGCGTGCAGGCCGTCGATGCTGTGCAGAATGCCGTTGCGTTCCTGCTCGGCCGAAACGGGCGGAATCAACTTGGTGACCAGATCCATCGCGGATTCTTTGAGCACGCCGGTAGGCCCGCCGCGCGCATCGCGGTCGATCGTGCCGGCGGCGGGATCTTTTGTCGCGGCGGTGATTTGCGCCAGCTTCATTGCCGCAGTGTTGGCCGCGCCGTAGTGTCCGGTAGTGTGCAACATCCAGACGGGGTTGCTCGGTGCGGCCTTGTCGAGATCGGAGGCCAGGACGTAACGATGTTCCGCGAGTTTGCCCTCGTCCCAGCCGTTGCCGGTGAGCCATTCCCCAGGCTTGAGCGTGGCGATGCGCTCGCGGACCCGACGCACCACGTCGTCGACGTTGGTTGCGTCGCTCAGGCTTACGGCGTAAAGTTCGCTGACACCGCCGTCGGCGAAGTGGCCGTGGCTGTCGATCAGGCCGGGCGTCGCGGTGCGGCCGTGCAGATCGATAACGCGGGCGCGCTTTCCTGCTCGAGATTGCACCTCCACATTTGAGCCGACTGCGATGATCTTGCCGTTGCTGATCGCCACGCCTTGCGCGATCGAGTCTTGCGCATCGACAGTAATGATCTTGCCGTTGATCAGCACGACGTCGTTAGTGGAGTCCATGCGACCGGTAGATGCCGGTGCGCCGCCTTGCTTGCACGCCGCGGGAACAATTGCGGCCAAGAGAGTCAGGCATATCAGCAGCGCGAGATTGTTACGCGGAGATATTTGCGTCATGAAGTCCTGTTCATATCGCGCGGGACACGATTGGGTGAACGACCTCCGCGCAATTTTTATGATTGCAGTGTGAAGCGGCGCCAAGTATTCCAGTCTGGCGCACAGAAAGCCAGCCCGGCATCGAGCCCGCTGCCGAGCGTGTGCAAGTTTTACTCATCCATTGGTAACGTTGGGATTACAGAACATCGCTAAGTCATTGTTTTTCTACGCCACGTAGATGGCGGAACGATTGCAAAAAACTTCACGCACAGGTGTTTCCTAGCCTGGAGCGGACGTACTAAACGTACCTAAACTAGCGGTCCGGGCCCCGCTGCAAGTCCCCAGCCGCACTGGGCCTCCGAAGAGAAATCACACTTGCGGGGGGATTTTTCTCATGAACACGGGAAGGCATCGCGACGTCGGGCAGGCGTTGCTGCTGGTGACGCTGAGTCTCTTAGTTTTGACCGGTGTCATCGGTCTGGCTATCGATATGGGTTACCTGCGCTACACCAAGCGGCGCTTGCAAACCGCCGCCGACAGCGCTGCCGTTGCTGGAGCCTCGGAACTGAAAGACGGCAATTATCAGGCGGCTGCGTTTAACGATTCCAAGTCAAACGGCTTTGAGGATGGCGTGAACGGCGTGATCGTTACAGCATCCCATCCTCCCAAGGATCCGCCATTTGCCGACAGGAAGCCTAACGACAAGTACGTCGAAGTGCAGGTTCACCAAGATGCCCCTACATTCTTCATGCGAATCTTCGGTGTGAAGAAGGCGGCGCTCAGCGCCACTGCCGTCGCCGAGCTGGGTAGCTCACGGGGTTGCATCTATTCCCTCGCGCTCCTTGGTGGGATTACGGTGACGGGGAACGTCAACGCTCCTGGCTGCGGCGTTGTCGATAACGCTTTGCTAACGATCGGTGGAGGTTGCATCACTGCTTCCTCGATCGGAATCGTATTGCGATTGGTTGGAGGAGGCTGCACCACGCCCCAACCAATTGTCGGAATCGCGCCCACCACCGACCCTCTGGGCTACTTGATTCCGCCGCCAGTGCCCGCATGCAATAATCCGGCTACGGTGGATGTGAACAGCAATGGCCAGCCAACCACCTTGGCGCCGGGATGCTACGGCGGCGGAATTCGCATCCGCAACACGAATACCGCGCCGGTGATCTTTCAGCCGGGCGTCTACTACATCACTGGCGGCGTCGGCCTGGAATTCGGCGGTTCCGGCGACATCAGCGGCGACGGGGTGGTCTTCTACGTCACAAACGGCGCGCCCGTGAACATGAACAGCACCGGCAACGTGAATTTGAGCGCTCCGACCGGTTCGGTTGTGACCGGAGTGCCCGGCGGAATTCTGATTTACCAGGATCGCGCTGACACGCAAGATGCCTCGATTAATGGGGCCCTGACGCTCAATGGCGCTCTGTATTTTCCTGGAGCCCAACTGAAGCTCGGCGGCAATATGTCCAGCAACTACACCATCATCGTGGCCCAGGTGATTCAATTCAACGGCGACTTGGGAATCGGTTCCGACTATGCGTCACTGCCCGAGGGCTCGCCTGTCAAAGCAGCGGTGCTCGTGCAATGAAGTTTGAAGCCGTCCCTTTCGCAAGGAAAATCGGGCGGAGCAGGCTTGCACGATGCGGGCAGAGCGTCGCGGAAATGGCGTTAGTCACGCCACTGCTCCTGTTGATGCTGCTGGGCACCATCGAAATTGGGCGATTCGCCTACTACGGCATTGAAGTATCGAGCGCCGCGCGCGCAGGCGTGCAGTTCGGAGCGCAAAGTCTCGCGGATTCCAGAGACCTGACCGGCATTACGCAGGCCGCGCAAAACGATGCCCCGGAGGTCCCGGGATTGAACGTGACCGCCCGCGACCGCTGCGCTTGCTCGAATTCTCCCGCTACGCTTGTCGGATGCCCAGCCTTCGCCTGCGCGCCAGGCCATGCGCTCGTTTTTCTGCAAGTTGAGACCACCGCGAACATCAAGCCGTTATTTCCTTACCCGGGACTCCCAGCTAAGTTCGTTGCCAGGGGCCATGCGGTTATGCGCGTGGCCCAGCAGTGAGTCGCGCAGTTAGGGAACAAGTAATGCAGAATCGTATGCGGACACGACGAAATTTACAGGGAGTTCCCGGACACCGAATTCAAGGGAATGCGCTGACGGAGTTCGCGCTGATCCTCCCGGTCGTGGTCGCGTGCATCTTCGGCGTGATCGAATTCGGCCGCGCTCTATACGCCTATCACTTCGTGTCAAATGCGGCTCGCGAAGCAACTCGCTGGGCCAGCGTTCGCGGCCAGAGTTGCGATGCCACTGTCTACACCAGTGCCTGTCCCGCCGGTCAAAGCGATATACAGGATTTTGTGGCCGGCATTGCGCCGCCGGGCATCGACAAGAGCCCCTCGACGCTGGTGGTTGCTGCCGAGTGGGTCGTGCCGCCCGGCAAGAGCAACTCATGCAACAAATTCCCGAAAAATCCGGGATGCGCCGTACAGGTGCAGGTAACCTACAACTTCAAATTCGTGCTGCCTTTTCTTCCGACCTCCACCTACCGGATGAAGAGCACTTCAGAGATGATCATCTCGCAGTAGTCGAAGGCCGTCAGCACCGCCACGTGGCCGCTTCAGTCTCTTCCCACTCCCAGCGCATCCGCCACGCGATTGATGTAGTTGAACCACGCGGCGATCAGCGTAATCTGCACGATCCCGCGATCGTCGAATCCAACCGCGCGCAATCCCTCATGATCCGCGGGCGAACAGCGCGTGGCGTCCTTGGTCATTTTCACCACGTAATCGAGCATCACACGTTCCTGTTCCGTGATCGGCGCGCTGCGATAATCCTTCTGCAGCGCCTCCACCAGACCCGCGTCCAACGTCACCCTACGCAGAAACTCTGCGTGTGATTCGATTCAATAGTGGCACCGGTTGGTCACCGATACGACCGTGGTAATCATTTCGTGCTTCCGGCGGTCCAGGGGCAATTCCGGCGACATCAATGCGCCGAAGGTGCTAAAGGCGTGGAACAGCGCATCGGGAATCAGCGAATGCGACGCGACAATACTGGACGATTGCCCGTCGTTCACCGGATGGACGGGCGTGGCATATTCGATGGGATAGAGTGCACGCTGCGCAAGCATGGCTTTCGCCACGCGCTCATCTTCTTCCATGCTGACAGTCTTGATCCAGGTCATCACGCCTCTCCTTTGTGCGATACCGCCACTCTAGTGAATTTCCGTGTAAAAAAAACAGCGGCCGGATGGGAGTACATCCGGCCGCAAGTGCTTTGGGTGCCTCCGGGGGCGATCTGTGTGTGGCCGCTGGAAGCGATGTGTAATCGTTGGACCCTTTATAGCGGTCGCCCGGCAGCATAGCAATAATGCAAAAGAACTATCCTCGCGAATGTTCTTTAATCTCTTTGCCTTCAATGACTTGATAAGCCTTTCCGGTCGCCAGTTGCTTGAACTCCTCGGTGCGCCCGCTGGGCCATTCCACGGTTACACGCTCCATCTTGTCGCGCTTGCCTACTCCAAAGGTCACCGGCAACTCACACTGCGACAAATAACTCGAGCCGCCACGCACCGTGCGGCTCTGTGTTTGCCCGTTGTAATAAATTCTCACGGTCGCGCCAATGGCATCGCGATTCGATTTTGTGCCCGTCAGGCGAAAACGCATGCTGCGATTTCCGCCGGCTTGATCGTTGCGATACAGAAATGCCGGACCGTTGTTGGTGGTTATCAGAATGTCGAGATCGCCGTCGCCGTCGAAATCGCCGTATGCCAGGCCCCTGCCGACTCGCGGCCTCTCGAAGCCCCCGCCGGCTTCGGCGGCGACGTCACGAAATTTTCCGCCGCCTTGATTCAGAAAAAGCTGCGGCGCCTGCGCGTAACCCACGTTGCCGTGAATATTCCGAACGGTCTCGTCGATGTGCCCGTTAGCGACGGCGAGGTCGAGCGCGCCATCGAGATCGACGTCGAGAAATGCACAGCCGAAGCCGAGCGTGTTGCGCGAGGGAAGTCCGATACCCGCGGCGACGGAAATATCGTCGAAGATTCCTGGCCGTGCGGCGTGATACAAACCGATCATCTCGTTGTCGAAATTCGTGATGGCAATTCCCAACCGCCCAGAATTTTCGAAGTCGCCGACATCCACGCCCATCCCGGCGCGCGCCTTGCCTTCCGCGCTGAACGCCAATCCCGCATCCACCGCCGCTTCCTTGAATTTTCCGTTGCCGAGGTTGCGGTAGAGTTTGTTCGGCTGCGTGTCATTGGCCACCAGCAGGTCGGGCCAGGCGTCCTGGTCGAAGTCGATCATGGCCACGCCCAATGATTTTGAGCTGCTGTCGAAAATGCCGCTGCTCGCGGTCACGTCCTCGAAAGTGCCGTTGCCGCGATTGTGAAACAGCCAGCAGGTATCGCCGCGATACGCTTCCGGCGTGCAATACGACTTGCGCTGGCCATCGACGCTGCAAAACACATCGTGTTCGGGCGACCATCGCACGTAATTGCAAATAAAAAGATCCAGCAGTCCGTCGCGGTCGTAGTCGAACCACAATGCCGACGTGCTGAAACCCGAGTGACCTTGCAGCCCGCTCGCGCGCGTAACTTCCGTGAACGATCCTTTCCCGGTGTTGTGAAACAAGCGGCTCTGCCCAACGCAGGTAATCAAAATGTCAGCGAAGCCGTCGTTGTCGTAATCACCGACGGCTACGCCCATACCATACATTTCGATGTCCAGCCCTGCGCTTTTTGTGACGTTGGCAAATGTGCCGTCGCGATTGTTGCGATATAAATGTGGCGTCGAGCGCTGGCGCTTGTGCCCCGGCCAGTCCATGGCGTTGACCAGCAGAATGTCCTGCCAGCCGTCGTTGTCGTAATCGAGAAAAGCGCATCCGGAGCCGAGTGTTTCCGGCAGCAGCTTGCCGCCATACGCGCCGCTGTTGTGCCGAAAATGGATGCCCGCCTGCGCAGTAACGTCCGCGAACGTGAAACCCGGCGGCGACGGCGCCGCGGCCGCAAGTGCCGCGATCGGAGACGCCCAGGCAGCAACTCCGGCGCCGCACATGTGCGCCAGGAAGTCGCGCCGCTTCACGGCAACGTCACCAAACCGTTGCGGATTGCATACACAACCAGCTCTGCGGTTTTGTGAATGCCCAGCGCGTCCATGATGTTCGCGCGATGCACCGCGACCGTATTTGCGCTGAGACTTAGTTCCGCCGCGATTTCCTTATTCGATTTCCCCGCCACAATATGCTGCAAAATCTCCAGCTCCCGCGTGGTCAACCCAAAATCCCGTTCGCCCTTCAGCGCCGCAGGCTTTGCCAGCTGCGGATCGAGCACCATGCTGCCTCCCGCCACCTTCTTTACCGCCGCGACCAGATCCAGGTCGATCGCATTCTTCAAGATGTACCCGCGCGCTCCCGCTTCCAGCGCCTGTCGCACCAGCGTGTCCTCGGAATGCATGCTCAGCATCACAATGATCGCTTCGGAATCTTTTGCCCGGATTTGCCGCGCTGCTTCAATTCCACTGACGCCAGGCAAAGCGCAATCCATCACCGTGACGTTTGGCCGCAGCTCCAGCGCCAGCCGCACCGCTTCATTGCCGTCGCTTGCTTCGCCGACAACCTGAATCGCGCGGTCATCCTCCAGCATGCGCCGGAAGCCTTTGCGCACTAGCGCGTGATCGTCCGCCAGCAGCACCGTGATTTTATCCGCCATGCGCCTCCGCCCTTTCGCGCGGCACTGTCAGCCTCACCAGCGTGCCGCCGCCTGGCGGCTGCAACAACTCCAGGGTTCCGCCAATCAATTCTGCGCGCTCGCGCATACCGACCAACCCAATGCCCATCGCGCCCCTTGCCGCCGCATGCTGGAGGATGACCGCGCTTTTCACCATGCCCTTGCCGTGATCTTCGACCTCGAGCCGCAAGCCTTCTCCAAGGAATTTTAGCCGCACCCACGCCTCCGGGCCACCCGAGTGGCGGCTCACGTTGTTCAGCGCCTCTTGCAGCACGCGATAAATATGTACGCCCGCTGCGGTATCTACCGCAAAAGCGGCTCCCGATTTCTCATAGTGCAGCGCCAGCCCCATCTGCCGTTCCGCGGTCTGTATATACCAATCCAGCGTGCTCTCCAAGCCCGCCTCTTCCAGTAGCACCGGATGTAGCGCTTGCGACAGGCTGCGAATATTGTTCAGCGTGGATTGCGCGATCTCGCGCACTTCCTGCAAATCCGCGCGAACCGGCGAATCCGATGGTACCTGATTTCCCAATCGCCCCAGCAGCGACCCGATGGCCGTCAGCACCTGTCCAAATTCGTCGTGCAGCTCGCGTGAAATGTGCCGCAGCGTCGATTCCTGCGTCGAAATCAATTTCTGCGCCAGCTCGCTACGCTGTTCGGACAGCGTCGCCATCCTCGCGAAAATCGCCCTGTTCGAACGAATCAG
The DNA here is from genome assembly GCA_035607215.1 of Candidatus Eiseniibacteriota bacterium. Taxonomy (GTDB): domain Bacteria; phylum Acidobacteriota; class Terriglobia; order Acidiferrales; family UBA7541; genus Acidiferrum. The sequence goes on along the minus strand of DATNCJ010000005.1, from coordinate 1,538 downwards.
ATACAAGCTGGTGAGCACGATGGCCACCAACGTCGCAGCCAGAAAAAGATATACCTGCCGCTGCACGCGATTGTAAATCTGCTCGATCTGCAAGGCGGCCTGCTGCTCGCCTTCATTATTCTCCACCAGCAGCCGCGAAACCGCCGTGCTCAGTGCCGCCTGCCGCGCCTGCAGCGACAATCGAATCTGCTCGCGCGCCTCCTGATCCTTCCCGTCGCGTGCCAGCGTGAACATGCGATCCACCGCGTCCCAGAATTGCGCCAGCTGCTGTCGCAGATATTGCCGTTGTTCGGGCGTGCGATGGGCCGCCGCATTCTCTTCCTCTACCCGCAGCGCGGAATCCAGGTCCGCGCGCAAGCGTTCGAACTGCGCCTCCCACGCGCTTAGCGGGTAGGGTTCTCCCGCATCCAGCATGTCGCGCATCGCCAGCGCCACGGAGTTCAAATCGTTCTGCAACCGCAGTAATTGCAGCGAATCTTTCCGGTTGCGATCCACCAGGTTGCTCTGCAGTTTGCGCAAACCGGAAAGTTGCACGGTGGTATAAGCCGAATAGGCAACAATCGCTGCCAGAGTGATGATCAGCCCAAGTAGAAGTCCCGACGTCGGCGATCGCTGGGAAGACGGCGATTTTTGCACGCCGCAAGAATACCTCAGACGCTGCGTTGTCGGTGCAGCACCGCGATCACCATGGCCATCACCAGGCATCCCGCCAGCGGCACCAGCAGCCCGATGCGCAAGCTGCCGAATCGCGTCGAGGTCACACCCACCAGCCACGGCAGCGCCGACCCGCCAAACGACGCCATCGAAAACACCAGCCCCCCAAATTTCCGCGCCGCCGTGCCGTACCATCGTGAAAACCACGCGATGTACAGCGGATAAATACTCGCGCAACCTGCCCCGGCGATCGCCAGGCCCACCACCGCGATTCGTTGCGAGGGCGCCGCGATCACTATCGCCACGCCGATAACCGCCAGGCTCAATGCGCAGGTGATGACATATGTCCCTCGAACACGCGCCAGCACCAACGTAGCCGCTGCTCTACCCGACATCAACCCGCCGTAGAAAAATGTCGGCGCGATCATCGCCAGGCTGGTTACTTCGCGCGTCAGGCGCTTGGCATGCTCCGCGGCCCATCCGCCGATGCTGGCCTCCGTGCCCACGTAGATGAAAAACAGCGACGCCACTCCGCTGGTGAACGCCACTCCCGGAACCCCGGCGGGCATGTTCGCAGGTGTCTCCGATTTCTCCGCGTGTATCTCCGCGGGGAACTTGACAAAGAGAAACGCCGCGGCAAGTGTCCACGCGCACGCAGCGAGCATTACCAGCAAAGTCGACAGGTGCCGATGCCGCACCGCCAGCATGATCAGCGGCGAACACGCTACTGCTCCGATTCCCCACGCGAAGTTCAGCAGGCTGATCAGCCCGGCGCTGTTCTTTCCGCCGACTTCAGCAGCAGTAAGATTTGTCGACGGCGACGTAAATCCGTAGCCCAGGCCGTAAGCGCTGGTCGCCGCAAGTGCCAGCCCATGCGTCGGCGC
>DATNCJ010000004.1:0-3627 GCA_035607215.1 Candidatus Eiseniibacteriota bacterium | reverse complement strand
ATACGCATTTAATCAGTACCTCGTCGCCGAGGGCTACATCGTGCTGTCAGTCAACTATCGCGGCGGTACCGGCTATGGCCTTGACTACAGAGAGGCCGACAACCTCGGCCCCGGCGGCGGCAGCGAGTTCAATGACCTGCTCGGCGCCATCACCTATCTGCGAGGCCGACAGGACGTCGACTCTCATAGATTGGGCATCTGGGGCCCAAGCTATGGGGGACTCATGACGGCCCTCGGTCTCGCGCGCGCCTCAGATGCACTCGCGGCCGGTGTCGATTATTCGGGCATTCATAACTGGTCGACGTACGAGCCAATCGACGGAGCAGATGCGAACCGCCGGGCGGTGGAATCCTCCCCCATCGCGACCATCGACCAGTGGCACTCACCCGTGCTGCTTGTGCAGGCGGACGACGACAGCGTTGTGCCCTTGCAGCAGGCCGCCGAACTCATCGAAGGCTTGCGGTCGCACAACATCGACCATGACGTAATCATGATTCCGAACGAGATTCATGACATGGCACGCTACTCATCGTGGATGATGTTGTTCAATGCGGCGGATGTGTACTTCGATCGGCATCTCAACAAGCGGAGCGCGCCCGCTCCGTAAGCAGGTCCATCACTTCGGTTTTGATCGACGGTGTGTGGGCCCTTCGATTTGTTTTTGAAGAACCGGGTATGGCGCGTTTGGAAGGGCATGGAAGCATCGCCAAGAACACATGAATCTGGGGGCCGGCGGAGGCGCGCCGCCCGGCGGTGCTGAAAACGGCTAGCCGGTTCGCTGGCGCAGGGGAGTAAAAAAAACGCCGCGTTGAGACCTGCATTCGTCGTTACGAACAGCACGAGTCGTTTTAAGTGACGTAGAGGAGTTCCACATGAAGAAGATTCTGATTCAGTACGGAGTGTGCGCGCTTGCGGTCGCTCTGGTGGTGCCGTTGGCGCAGGCGCAGGGGCAGCCGGCAGGAATGCAGGCCGCCTTCGGAAAAGATGCCGGAACGCTTTCCGACAAATTCACCGGACTCGCGCGCGTTATGTCGGGCAAGTACGACTGGAAGCCCGGCCAGGGCGTTCGCTCCGTTGGCGACGTGTTCAACCTGATCGTTAGGGAGAACGGCATGCTCATCGGCGTGCTCTCGGGCACACCGAATACGGGGGCACAGCCCGCGCCCATCACCGATCCGGAGAAATTGCAGGAAGCTCTGAAGGCTTCTTACGTCAATCTGCAAAAAGCGATTACGGGACTTTCCGACAACGACCTGCAGGCGCCGGTGAAACTGTTCGGAAGAGACATGACGAAGCAGGGCGCGCTGATGCTGATTCTCGAAGATCAACACGAGCATCTGGGGCAGTCGATCGCGTACGCGCGCAGCAACGGCGTGGTTCCGCCCTGGTCTAAGTAGGAGCGCCGCGGGGTGATCTGGCCGCCGCCGATGCGATAACGACCCTTCGCATCCAACGCAACCTGATAACACGCGGGCAGGACGGCAAGCCGGAAAAGAGAATTGGGTCCTTATGCGCGGAATTTGGATTAGCGCAGCGACGATCGCAAGGTTCGCGGTCGCTGGTAGCCTGACGCTGCTGGCTGGCGGACAGAGCGCTCCCAAAGCGGACCCTCCTATCCTCCGAGCCACTGGGCCAGCAACGGTGGCAGGAGAGTCCGCCGATCGCAAACTGGTGAGCATCGCCAAGAACGTATTGGCCTCGGATGATGCTGTGGCCGACAGGGCCTACAAGAGGAGAAGAAGCGAATGAAATCGAGATTGGCAACTTCAATACGCTCTAGCTTTCTGTGCATGAATCTGAGGGGGCGCATTCCGGTCTCCACGTTACTGGTAATCGTAACGGCTGCAGCCTGGGCGCAAAGTGCTCCTGCCGTCAGTTCGGCAGAAGCGCGAAAAGCGATTCAAGCGCGTGTGGCGATGGACAAGAACACAATCGAGAGGATGCTGGCTCCGGATTTATACGTCCAAACTCCCGACCGAAAACTAACACGGCAGGAGTTTATCGATGCAATCTTCTCCCGCCCGTATACCTTAACGCGATTTGACGCCACCGTGCTCACGGTCGAACCCAGAGGCAACGACTGGGCGGCACTCGTACTTGAGAAACTAGAGGGCGAGATTAAGGACAACAGTGGCAAAACGAGCAAGATCTACGTCATGGGGGTTGTACGGGATGGCTGGGGAAAATTGAACGACAACCAATGGACCCTCCTATGGTCCGAGCAACTGGGCCAGCAACTGTGGGAGGAGGAGAGTCCGCCGATCGCAAACTGGTAATGGAGTTTTCAAGTGATGTCCTCCGCCGGTCCCGGCAGAGGGCCGAAAGGAAGCGTCCACATGGAGGCTTTACTTCAGGATGTTCGCTATGGTTTGCGCATGCTGGTCAAGAAGCCCACCTTCACGATCGTGGCGGTCCTGACGCTGGCTCTGGGCGTGGGGGCCAACACGGCGATCTTCAGCATCGTGAACGCCGTGTTGCTCCGTTCTCTTCCGTTCCGCGACCCCGATCGTCTTGTAAGGATCTGCTTTAACAATCCAGGCGTGGGTTTGCGGAACGTTCGGTTTTCCGTGCCGGAATTCGACGATCTTAGAGCGCAGACGGATGTGTTCGAAGATGTGAGTGTCATCGTTTTGGGCCCCACAAACTTGACCGGTGCCAAACAGCCCGAACATTTGGAAATGATGGAGGTCTCTCCCAACTACTTTTCCATGCTCGGCGCCACTCCTGAACTAGGACGCTTATTTGGTCACCAGGACTTCGCGCTTGGTTTCGCGCCCGTGGTCGTGATCAGCGATGGCTTGTGGCGCCGATCTTATGGGGCTGATCCTGGCGTCCTCGGCCGGAGCCTCCGCCTCGATAACGATCTATATACGATTGTAGGTGTACTTTCTCCCGGATTTCGCCACCCCGGACCGACCATTCCAGCCGTGGAGGTATGGATTACCTGCGGATTCAGTGGCGATCCGTTCCCAGCGCCGGCGCGTGGCCTGCGCATATTACCCGGGGCAATCGGTCGTCTCAAGCCGGGCCTCACCGTAGCGCCAGCTCAGGCGCGGCTTGATGCCATGGCTGCTAATTTGCGTCGCGACTTTGCGAATGATTACCCTCCGCAAGCCAAATGGACGGTTGAGATTGTGCCGTTGCAGCAATCGTTGGTGGGTAAGGTCCGACCGATGCTGGTCGTGTTGATGGCTGCCGTGATCTTAATCGTTTTCGTCGTGTCTCTAAACATTGGCAGTCTGCTTCTGGCGCGCGCCTCCGGACGCCAGCAAGAGATGGCAGTGCGTGCGGCGATGGGAGCGAGCGGGGGCAGAATGATCCGGCAGATGCTCACCGAATCGCTGTTGCTGGCTTTCATCGGGGGAATCGCAGGGCTCACGACGGCGGTGATTACGCTGAAAGCCGTCTTGCGATTTGTGCCGGCGAATCTTCCGCGGCTGGGCGAAGTAAACATTGATTGGCGGGTGCTGGGATTTGCCTTGCTGATTTCGCTCGCGAGCGGGTTACTGTTTGGGCTGGCTCCCGCGATTCATTCCTCCAAGGCGGGACTTGCGAGCACGATGCGCGAAGGCTCGCGCGGCTCGGGCTACAGTGCGAAGGCCGGGCGCATGCGCGACGCACTGATGG
>DATNCJ010000124.1:0-6751 GCA_035607215.1 Candidatus Eiseniibacteriota bacterium | reverse complement strand
CGATCGAGCCTGTAATGGATTTCCTGCGATGAATGTCTGCCATGGGGAAGCTCTAGTTTAACACGGGAAGAGGAAGCGATCAGCCGTCAGCTCGCAGCTTTCAGCGCTTAAGGAACGCTGGTTCAATAGGTTAGCGTGTGTATCTTGGTTGATGACCCTAAGCCCAGGCGGCGATGCCGCTGGGTCGGTGCGGGGTTCAAACACAAGCTCCCGCCAGCGTGCAGCGTCGTTAGAGACGGGATGACAGGGTTTCAGGCTGAGGGCTGACGGTTGTCGCCTGTTTTTAAGGCATTCTCCCTGTCATGCCGGGCAGCATCTTCAGAACGTCGTTGTAAATCACCATGACGGCAAACAGTACGAGAAAGACAAATGCCGCCTGGTAGATGCGTTCTTTGATCCTCAGGCTGATATCGCGGCGGATCAGGCTCTCGACGAACAGCAGCAGGATGACTCCGCCGTCCATGATCGGAATGGGCAGCAGGTTGAAGATGCCGAGATTCAAGCTGATTCCGGCGGTCAGTTCCAAAAGCGGCGTCCAGCCTTTTTTGCTGGCTGCTTGGCCGGCGGCGCGTCCGATTCCGATCGGGCCCTCGATGGAGCGGATCGAAATCTTCCGCTGGATCATTTTTTGCACCAATTCGAGGATCAGAAGCGAGCCCTGTTTGTTCTGTTCCACCGAACGGCGAAACGCGGCCGCAAACGGCAACGATGACACCTTCATGGGCGCGCTGCCGATGCCCACACGGTAGCGTTGATCGCCGCGAATGTCGGACAAAACCGGTTGTACGGTGAAGTTCAGCAACTGGCCGTCGCGCCGGACCGTAATCTGGATCGGCTTGTCCTGGCTGCGCTTCAAGCTCTCGATCATGGCTTCGAGGCCGGCAATGGGCTGTCCGTCCACGCTGACAATTTCATCGCCCAGCTTCATTCCAGCCTTTTCGGCCGGCATGCCAGGCTCCAAGTCGGTAATCGGGAAGTTCGGTTCCTTCGGCGCCCATCCCGCCGATCCCATCTGATTGGGACCGTAGGCTTCGGGCACGATGGTCTTGGTTATGATCTGGCCGGATCGTTCAATCGCAACGTCGAGGGGCTGGTTGGGGTTCAACGCTTCGCGCGGAATTACTTGTTCCCACGTCGGATTCTGGATGCCGTCAATGCGGACGATGCGGTCTCCGGCCACGATGCCGGCTTTCGCCGCCGGCGTATCCTGCAGTACCCATCCAATCACGGCGGGCTCGTCGAGCACCGCAGGATACTCGTAGTGGACCATGTAGACGCAGGTCAGCAGGCCGACCGCGAACAGAATATTCATGGCCGGACCAGCAATGGCGATGATGAAGCGATGCCATCGCGGGTGCGACATGAACTCGCCCGGATCGTTGGTGCGGGCGTCCATCGGGTTCTCGCCCGACATTTTTACATAGCCGCCCAGCGGGATAGCTGCGATGCGGTAGTCGGTGTCGCCACGCCGGAAGCCAAACAAGCGTTTCCCAAAACCGATGGAGAAAACTTCCACCCGCACTCCCAGTAACTTGGCGGTCGCATAGTGGCCAAACTCGTGAATCAGGATCATGAATCCCAGAATCACCCCAACCGAGAGAACGGCAATTAGAAATCCAGACATAATTATGATTTGTCCTACCTAACGCGCGTTGCGTTTGATGCTGACACCGGCACCGGTTGTGAGCCCCCGCACGCGCTCCACTCTTTCGCGGGCCAGTTCCTGCGCCTCAGCGTCCGCCTTCAATACCTGTTCTATAGATTCTAACTTCCCCACTTCAGTTGCAGAAAGGACGTCCCGGATGACTTCGGGAATATGGTCGAAACCAATATTGCCTTGCAGAAAGGCTGCCACTGCCACTTCATCGGCGGCGTTGAGTGCAACAGTTTTCGCACCCCCGGCCTCCGCTGCTTCATATGCCAGACCGAGACAAGGGAATTTTTCCATATCCGGTGGCAGGAATTCGAGATGTCGTAAGTCCATGACCGGGAAATGCATAGCCGACGGAATGCGATCCGGATAGGTCAACGCGTAGAGGATGGGCAGGCGCATGTCCGTGACGGAAAACTGAGCAAGTATGCTGCCATCCACGAACTCGACCATGGAGTGAATTGTGGATTGCGGATGCACCATCACCTGCACTCGGCTGGGCGGCAAGTTGAACAAACGACAAGCCTCGATGACCTCAAAGCCCTTGTTCATCAAGGTTGCGGAATCAATGGTGATGCGCTGCCCCATTTTCCACGTGGGATGGTTCAGGGCCTGGGCCACCGTGATCGAAGCAAATTGCGACTTTGGTGTGTAAAGAAATGGCCCTCCGGAGGCGGTCAGCCAGATACGCTCGACCTCCTCTATCCGTCCGCCGCGCAGGCATTGGTGGACTGCGTTGTGCTCGCTGTCAATGGGCAGAAGCGGCTTGCGCTGGCGACGCGCCTCGGTGGTGATCAATTCTCCGGCGGCGACCAGGCATTCCTTATTGGCCAGCCCAACGGTTTTTCCGGCTTTGACCGCCTCATAGGTCGCTTTGAGTCCCGCGACGCCCACGATCGCGCTGACCACAAAATCAACTTCCGGATGAGTCGCCACCCGGACCGCACCGGCCTGGCCGTGAACGACTTCAACCCCCGTCATTCCCGACGTCTGCAGGCGCGATCGCAGGATCTCCGCATCCACGGTCGTGGCCATGGAAATAAGTTTGGATTTCCAACGACGGACCTGCTCGAAGGCGGTGTCCACATTCTGCCCCGCCGCGAGAGCAATCACCTGGAAACGCTCGGGATAGGTTTCGACTACGCTCAACGTGCTGCGCCCAATTGAGCCAGTCGATCCCAGGATGGCAATACGTTTCATGAGCAAGAAATTCAGGTGGGGCGCAGCCAGGGGGGAGGCTTACTGCATCACGCGCCAAGCCGCATAGTACCACAGCAAGGGAGCGGCAAAGAGCAGGGCATCTACTCTGTCAAGCATGCCTCCGTGACCGGGAAGCAGCGTGCCTGAATCCTTTATCCCGGCGCCCCTCTTGATCAGCGATTCGACCTGATCGCCCAGCTGGGCGGCGATATTAATGGCCGCGGAAAGCAAGATGATCGGCCACAGCGGCGTTTTTTCCAGGGCGAACAAGCCATCCTTTTTCTCAATCAAATGCGCATTCAGCAGCCCCGCGCTGATGGGCAACGCGTAGTTATACAGCAGCATGCCCACGCCGACACTCGCAACCATCGAGGCCAGCGCTCCTTCCCACGTCTTCTTGGGGCTGACGCGCGGCGACATCAAATGACGTCCCAGGGAACGTCCCACAAAATAGGCAAAAATATCGCCCGCCCAAACCAGCAAAAGCAAATACAGTAACAGAAACGCTCCCGACGCCTGTTCCCGAATCTGCACCAGGCATCCCAGCGGCAGCGCAATATATGCAAACGCAAACGCCGAGGTCAACGCCGCGGGAAACCCGGTGCTGAGATCGGCGCGTCTCATCCCGATCACCAGAAAGAGAAATGGCGCGATGGCTGCTACAAACACAGCACTGCCGGCAAACACAAAAGTAGACAGCAGCGGCGTCTCATGTCCGACATTTACCGCCAGGAATAGAAAGAACAAGCCAACAAAAATGTAGGTTGGCCAGTGAAACGGCCGGATCTTGTAAGCCTCCGCGATTTTGAGCAGTTCCTGGACCGCCAGCAACGCAACCAAGGCCGCAACCAAAGCCACCACCGGCACCGGCGCCCGCAGCACCAGCAGCAGGACGATCGGAATCAGAAGTACCGCGGTGAGGATTCGCTTCAGCAGTTGCAAGCCGTCTTAGCTCCGGCCGGTCTTGGATGGGTGTGAGTGAGAGCTGTGGCCGTTGACGGCATTTCCCGCCAGGCCCCCGTAACGCCGTTCGCGCTTTTGATATTCCGCGATGCCTTCCAACAGGTGCGCTCCGCGGAACTCAGGCCACAACGTCGGAGTGACATAAATTTCGGCGTAGGCGAGCTGCCACAGCAGGAAGTTGCTAAGCCGCATTTCTCCGCTGGTACGAACCACCAGATCGGGATCAGGCAGGTGCCGTGTGTATAGATTCTGCGACACTGCGTCTTCATCAATGTCGAGATGGTCCAGACCGCCGTTGCGGGTAGCGGCGTCAACGATCGATCGAAACGCATCCACCAGTTCCGTGCGCGCGCTATAGTTAAGCGCCAGGGTCAGCACCATGCCGGTATTAGCCGCCGTCGCGTCGCGCGCCCAGCCCATTTTCTCCTGCACCGGCGATGGAAGCTCGTGCTTGCGCCCGATGTATTCCAGTCGGATGTTGTTCTTGTTGAGCGTGGGGACTTCCGCCTTGAGATAGCGGCACAACAAGTCCATCAGGAAATCGACTTCGCCGCGGGGACGCTTCTTCCAGTTCTCTTCCGAAAACGCATATAACGTGAGCCAGGGTATGCCGATGCGCGCTGCGGTCTCGACGGTTGAGCGCACCGATGCGACTCCGGCACGGTGTCCGGCCATGCGCGGCAAGTGGCGGCGTTTTGCCCAGCGGCCGTTGCCGTCCATGATGATGGCGATGTGTTTCGGGAGCCGTGCCGGATCAAGCCGTTGGTACACTTCAGCTTCCTTGCGATCCAGCCCGGCAGGAATCGTCGCTTGCAAGCTAACCTCTGCTGTTTCAAGAAGCTAACACAGGGCGACGGTGGTTGCAATGACACCAAGGGTGGCAGCGTGACAGCACCGGCAACGACCGTGTAGGGACCGGGCCTTCGACCGGTCCGGGCCGAGCGAAGCTCGGCAGTTTTTTCAGCGTATTATTAGGCTAAAGTAGCCTTCGTCATTCCGAACCGGCTTCAGCCGATGAGGAATCTGCTGCAGCCGCCGCCCTCGCTTTACAGCCACCAGCGCTTCCAATTATCCTCCCGCCCATGAACCGACGCAGATTCCTCCAAGCCAGCGCAGCCAGTGCCGCCACTCTCGCATTTTCCCGAAACTCGTTCGCCGCCGACAACCCTGACCTCGCCATCATCCAAAAAGAAATCGAAAAACGCCACGATGAATCCGTGCAACGCCTGCAGCACTGGATTCGCCAGCCCTCGATTGCCGCCGAGCACCGCGGTATGGACGAGGGCTGCGACCTCGCTATGCACATGCTGCGCGACGCCGGCTTCGGGCAGGTTACGAAAATCCCCACCGACGGTCAGCCCGGCATTTTTGCCACGCTCGATGCCGGCGCGCCGCGAACCCTCGGTATCTATTTCATGTATGACGTCAAGCAGGTTGATCCTGCCGAGTGGTCATCGCCGCCCTTCGAGGCCGCAATCATCGAAAAGCCCGGCGTGGGCAAAGCGGTGATCGGACGTGGAGCTGTAAACCAAAAAGGTCCCGAGGCTTCCTTCCTGGCGGCGCTGCACGCGATTCGCGGCTCCGGCCGCAAACTTCCCGTGAATCTTGCGTTCGTGGCGGAAGGCGAAGAAGAAGTCGGCTCGCCGCATTTTCCGCAGGTCGTACGTCGTCCCGAAGTGCTGGCTGCGCTGCGCAAATGCTCAGGTGTTTACATACCCTCGGCCGAGCAGGACCTCGACGGAAAAGTCACGATGACGCTCGGCGCTAAGGGCGTCATTGAACTCGAACTGGTTTCGAGCGGCGAAAAATGGGGGCGCGGTCCGCGAAAAGATGTTCACTCCAGCCTGAAAGCCATGATTGATAGCCCGGCCTGGCACCTGGTGGCGGCTCTTTCTACGCTGGTCTCACCCGACGGAAACACTCCCGCGATTGACGGGTTCTCTGACAAGGCCCGTCCGCTCTCCATCGCCGAAAAGAAGATGATCGCTGAAGCTGCCCGCCGCCTAGACGAGAGTGTCGCAAAGAAGCAGTACGGCACCGAGCACTGGATACACGACGTCAGCTACCAGGAGGCCCTGGAGTTGCTGCAATCGCGTCCGACGGTGAATATCGAGGGCCTGGTCGGCGGCTACACTGGGCCGGGCGGCAAAACAATTCTTCCGCATCGGGCGGTCGCCAAACTCGATCTGCGCCTGGTACCGGACATGAAGGCCGACGAAGCTCTGGCCGCACTCAAGGCCCACCTGGCCAAACGCGGCTTCGGCGATATTGAAGTCAACATGACAGGCGGCTACGACCCGAACAGCACTTCCGCAGATGCCCCGCTGATCCGCGCCCAGGTGGCGTTCTACCGCAGCCAGGGAATCGATCCAATCATTTTGCCGCGCAGTGCCGGATCGTGGCCGGGATATGTTTTCACCGGCGATCCGCTGCAGCTGCCCGCGGGACATTTTGGCATGGGCCACGGCAGCGGTGCCCATGCCCCCGATGAGTATTTCGTGATCGAATCGAAAAATCCAAACGTCCAGGGAATCGACGGCGCGGTGCGCTCGCACGTCGAATATCTCTACCAAGTCGCGACGATTTGAGACCGCGTAGGGGCGGACGCCGCGTCCGCCAGCCGAGCGAAGCTCGGAAACCCGCTTTGGTCGCCACCGGCTGTGGAGGGAAGGATCTCCGACCTATCCCGGCCGAGCGCAGCTCGACAGGGATAGGTGCAATGTCTCGTATGCCGGTTGGCGACTGTTCGGGACGAATGTCCGCCGTTTGCCGAGCTCGCGCTCGGCTGGACAGCGGCGGGCCGCTGTCCCCGCGTGATTGGTGGCGATCCACACATGCGGCGAGGGCGGCCCGCGCCAACGGACCGTCTAGCGGGATTCTTCGGGCACAACTGCCAGCGCCAGCTTTTCAGTCCAGCGCAATACAGTCAGCGAATTG
>DATNCJ010000123.1:0-41558 GCA_035607215.1 Candidatus Eiseniibacteriota bacterium | reverse complement strand
TTTCGATTTTCTCTACATCCTGCAGAAAGATGACCTGGCGCGACGAAAGCATGGGCAGCGTTTGTGCTTGCTCCAGAGCGTTTTGCGTTTCCCCGCGATCGGCGGAATAGCGGCACACCGCCCAGTCCCGAGCGGCGTCAGGAATCAACTTCTCAACGATCTGGGCACGCCAGGCGTCACGAATATACGGCTCCTCGCCCAGAAGCAGCAGCGCAGGCAGCGGTTTTCCTTTATCGAGCCGGGCAGTTAGATTTTCGGCGCTGATGTAGGGCATAGATTATTTGTATTCGTATCGATAGTGTCAGGTTGCAGGAATGCACCATGAAAGGCAAGCATGGCACAGGCGGACCCGTCAGAAGTTTTCAGTGACCGCGGCAACCAGACGCGTAGCGAAGTCACGTGCCATACGGTCCAGAGCGGGATCCTGCTCCTCGAAGAAGCTGGTCACATTGGTCGAGATCTCATACTGGTTTCGGAAGATGAAGTTATCGGTGTGATACAGAACTTTTTCGTTGGCCGCTTGCGTCAGGCTGACTTCGCATTTGACGGTGACCAGCATGGTGGTGGCGCGGCCGCTGGTGGTGTCGAACAGCAGCGGAATTGCTTCCAGGCTCAGAATTTTGCCGTGCAACACCGCATCGCCCGCGGCTGGATTGGAAACGACCTTGTATTGGGTCTTGGCGAGAAATTCGTGCACGGTCGCGGATGTGAAACGCTGCTCGATACGGTAACTCGTGGTGGCATTCTCCAAAGCGGGAACGGCGATGACGTGAATCTCGTGCGGGAGGGCGTCATTGTGTCCGGCCACGTGGTAGCCGCAACCGGCAAACGTCAGTGCAACGAGCGCGAGAACGCCGTAGTGAAATATGCGGGTAAGAAAGGGTCGAAGTGATCTCATGATGCGACTTTGTCCGCGAGTTTCGCCGCGAGCTTGACAGCGTTGGCCGCGGGCAGACGAATGTTATCCGCGGCACCCCAGAACCACCAAGTGCCTGGCTGCGAGGGATCCGCCTCCGGCTCTGCTAACTGAATAAGACTCTCGCCGGCAACACTCACGTTGCTCGGCCCGTCGCCTGGCGTCAGAGCAAAACCGGCGCGCTTGCATGCGCCGATCATCGCCGTCTGATCCGCGACGGCATCGAGTTCGGCGCAAGCGCTGAATGCCGAACCGTAGAAGACCGGTGCGTGAAGGATTTGCACGGCAGGCGCAATTCCCTTTCCCGTGAGTACCGCGCCAATCTCGGCGCGGACGCGATCCCGCACCGCGGATAACTTTTGAGAACTCTCCGAGCCGAAGCGATCGAGCATCGTGAAGGCGACTTGCGTGTCAAAAACCGGCTTGCCTATGCTCTGAAAGGAAAGCAGGTGGGAGGTTTGGCTTTCGAGCTCTTCGACCGCGGCGCGGCCCGCTTCAGAGACCGGCTGGAACGCTGTGAAGGTCAGCCGTCGCAAACCGTGCGGCGCCAATCCGAGGGCCAGCGATCCCGCGGCGGTCGCGGCGGCGGACGGTACGGCGTAGAGATGCGCGGGTTTTTGTGATTCCGCGTCGTGCAATGCGTCCATCCCCGGAAACCACACGAGTGTTCCCGGGTCCTCGGACAAAGCGCCGGATAAATCGATCAACGTCGCGCCTGTTTTCCGAGCCGCCTTCACGTTGGCGCGGGTAAACCCGGCGCTGCCGGTGAAGAACACCAGTCGCGCACGCTCGAAGCTCCCCTCTTCTACGGGTTGAATCACGGCAGCTTCGCCGCCCGCTTCGGTTAGCGTGCCGGCGGCAAATTCTTCATCGAGGAGCCGGAACTCAGACGCGGCGAAGCGGCTCTCTTCGAGCAACGATTTGAGTTCTGCGCCAAGCAGAGACGACGCCCCGGCGATGACGATGCGATGGGAGTCCCGATCTAGAGGCATGCGATCAAGCCGTTCGCGAAACCAGGCGGTGGCGCAGCAAGCGCACGACGTGCAAGGTCACGCCGATGGCCGTGTACGAGCCGGCGATCAGCAGCAATACTTCTTCCGACCAGCGCCAGATGGCCGCACCCAGCAGCGCGATGAAAACGATCGCCAGAGAGGGCTGCTTCCGTGTCCACGGCAAATCCTTGAAGCTGTAAAAGCGAATCGTGCTGGTCATCAGCGCCGCGAGTCCCAGAGTCAGAAAAATCCACGCGACGGACCAGCGCCAATCCTGAATGGGTGACTTGAATGCATGAATCACGGCAGCGATCATGCCCGCAGCGGCAGGCGTCGGCATTCCCACAAAATATTTCGAGCCGCCCGGCGCCATGCCTTGCACATTGAAACGCGCCAGCCGCCATGCGCAGCAGACTACGAACGCCAGGCAGAACCACCAGCCAAAGTGCGCGATCTGCTGAACCCCCGTGTCGGTATCGAGGCCGGGAAGATGCCGGACGCCCCAGGAATATGCCAGCAAGCCCGGAGCAATTCCGAAACTTACGACGTCGGCGAGAGAATCAAATTGCACGCCAAATTCTGTGTTGGTCCCGGTCAACCGGGCTACGCGGCCATCCAGCGAATCGAACAAGATGGCCAAGCCGATGGCCTTGGAAGCGTGGTCAAACGGATCGGCTTGCAAGGAGTTGCCGACTAGCGTTGACACGCTGGCGTAATAGCCGCAAAGAAGATTGCCTACGGTGAAAAGACTGGGAAGCAGGAATATGCCGCGCCGCAATTTGGGATTACGGATGCGCGGGACGCGCAGGTCGTTCTCGGGCTGTTCCACGCCGGACATTAGGAATTCTGTTTCCCCGCTGCAGTCAGGGCTTCGGTCGCATCTTGCGTTCGCTGGTCCGTGGCCCGCCTGCCGCTCGCGGTTACCGGCAGCCGCGCCAGCACACTGGATCCGCCCTTAACGTTATCGCCCACCTTGACCAGGATTTCCGTGCCGTTCGGCACCCACATATCCACACGCGAACCGAAGCGCACCAATCCGATTCGTTCGCCGCGCTGCACGATGTCTCCGGGCTTCTTACAGCACACTACCCGCCGCGCGATCAGTCCGGCAATCTGTTTGAAGACTATTTCTCCCGCTGCTGTCGAAAGAGAAATAACGTTTTGTTCATTCTCGAACGACGCGCGCGCACGCATGGCCGCCAGAAATTTACCGGGGCGATAATCCATGACGGTAATCGTGCCGGCTTCTGGAGAACGATTGACGTGTACGTTCCATATCGCCAGGAAAACGCTGATGCGCTTGCCCGGGCGCCCGGCATTCTCTTCTTCGGTGACCACCACAATGCGGCCATCCGCTGGCGAAACCAGGGCTCCCGGTTCGGAGGGTACAGTGCGCTCCGGATCGCGGAAAAAATAGAATACGAAGGAAGCCAGAAAGACCCCCATGCCCGCCACAACCATCCAATGAAGGAAAAATGCCGCAACACCCAGGGCGAGCGGGGGCAGCCCGAAGTAATAGCCCTCTTTAACCATGTTCCATAAACAATACCATAGGCATGCAGGACTCGAAGGGCGCGAGAATCAGGGATTACCGCACGCAGAATCCAATATGCACACTCAGATCCACGCGCGCAGCACCGTTAAGTGTAGCCGACTGGAGACCATACGATCACGCCGTCCCATGTGGACGTCGGCCAGCGACAAAATTGGAGGGCCGGAGAAACAGGAGAACGCTACTGCGTGTGTGCGGCGCGAGCGCGTTGCACGCGCGAAGCAATCCGCTCCATCTCATCCTTACAGTATAACTTCATCTTCTTAAGCTTGACTTCTTCCAGGAGGTCTTCGGAACTGAGGTAGGGCCCGGCGGTGAGTTTCTGAAGTTCTGCTTCGTATTTCGAGTGCTGCTCGGCCAGACGCTGATACTCGGCGTCTGTGTCGAGGAGTATATCCCGAGGTGTCCGCTGCAACATTGCCATGCGTTCCTCCCCTGACTCGTGAATGTGATGTGGCTACTTCATGAGCGCAAGGTAACGCCAGGGTGCGACGGCGTCAAGAGGGGAAATGCCGCAATTTCGTCCTAGCCTGTGAGTTCTCTCATCAGTAGTAGTGCCGCCTCGCTGGGATTCCGATAGTACTCGGTGCGGCGGCCGGTGCGCGCGAATTTGTGCTTTTCGTAAAACGAGATCGCAGACAAGTTCGATTCGCGGACCTCGAGAAACACGCGCTGGATACGCAGACGACTAAATTCAACAAGACACGCCCGCAAAAGAGCTGTCCCATTACCTTTCCGACGTGTGGAAGGGGCAACCGCGAGATTCAGTATCTCCGCTTCATCGGAGGCAACCCTTCGGGCGATCAGAAAACCGCAGAGGCCACCGCTTGACTCAACCACCCATGCGAGTTGCCCGGTCCGATCAATTGCCAGGTAGCTCTTGTCCGACCAGGCGGCCGCTTGGGGTGACTGACGCGCAATTTCCTGTGCGTGCGGAATGTCGCGCGCTTCGAACCGGCGGACGCGGCGCGCGGCGCAGTGCGGATCGTCCATCATCGAATCGTGTCGCGAATCTTCACTTCCCCTTCGTTGCCTTCGAATGCGCCGGAATGAAATCCTCATTCACAGCCTTGCGCATCAAGTCCGGCGGAAGCAGTCCCTGCGACAAGATGAAATCGTGAAATTGCTGGCCGTCGAATTTCGCTCCCAATGCCGCTTCCGTCGCGCGCCGTAAATCGAGCAGCTTCGTGTAACCGTAAAAATAGGAGTTAGCCTGCCCCGGGGAACGAAAGGTGTAGCGCTCAACTTCCTGATTCGCGAACGGCGCGGAAAACATGCCATCCTCGGTCAGCACCTTCATGGCCTCGCCCGGCTGAATCTTCCCGGACTGCAATTCGGGATCAAGAAACGCGCGCTCCGCTCGCAGCAATCGGAATTGCAATGAGATCAACTGGCCTTCCAGCGGCATGTATGGCTTGGTGATGTACTCGGCGTAAAGGCCCCAGCCTTCGACGTTGGTGCTGTTGAATGCGTATCGCGAGCGCGCCAGCGAGACACCATGCTCGATCATGGAATCGAATTGCAATTCGTGACCCGGCCGCGCTTCGTGGGCAATCAGCGTCCACGAAGCTGCATCGAACGTATAGTCATCGACCTTCTCGGCCTTCGCGCTGCCTGGCGCCGCCGGCATATTCAAGGGCAGGACAAATTCGCCCTGCTGTCCGGTGTTGTTGAGCAATGGCGGCGGTATCATGTGTGGAGCGGGCTGCTGCGCGCTTTCCGCGGGCGAGCCGATGCGAATCCGCGCCGGCCGGTCCGGAAGCGTCACCAGCCGCCGCTGCGCGATGATGCCCTCGATCTCTTTCAGCCGCTGCTGATAGAACGGCAGGATCGCGTCGCCTACTAACTGATTCTCTTTCAACTTTTTGATGACATCCCGGTAGTCCCCGCTCGGCCAGCCATTCTTCTTGGCAATCTGCGCCGCGATCGTCTGCATCTCGGCTTGATATTCGGCAAACGCCTTGTGCGCCATGGCTGCAAGCTCGGCAGGTGGAATATCGATGCCGTATCCCTCCAGATTCAACGCGTATAGCTCTGGCGGCTCGCGAAAATCAGTTCGCGCGTTGGGCAGGATCTCGCTCTTCACCCATTGATCGTAATCAGCAAGCTGCGTCTTCAGCTTGGCGTATGGCTCCTCCCAACCCTGCAATCCGTATTGCTTGAACAGCGCGGCAATCCCATCGACATAGAGCTGGTTGCGCGACAATCCCGTCTCCACCGACGCACGCGATGGGAAGATCATGTTGGGCTTGGCGAGTCGCAGCCCGGTGAATTTCCTCAGCTGCTCGGTCAGGGGCGTAAATCCACCTTCCGCTCCGGTGTATTTGCGAAGCCGCACCACCGCTGCCGGCTTGCGCTTGGCGTCGACTTGATCGTCGAGCAATACCCGGAGGCCCTGATACACAATTCCGCTGGCATTCAGGAACGGTACCTGATGCGCCTCTGCGAAATCGTGGCGCTTCAGGGATAGCTGCGTGGCGTGGGTCATGATCTCCAGATCCTGCCGCACGTATTTATTCTGTTCCTTGGTTAGCGCCGCCTGTAGCTTGGCCAGCGCCGCGCGATTCTCGGCAGTCTCGGCCGCGTCGTCTTCCTGCGTCGCCGACGTCACCAGCTCGTCGTACTGGCTCAATCCATCGGCGGAGGCTCGTTCGGGCGAGTGCTTCTTTTCAATATCGATCAGCAAGTTCGCAAATTCGTTGCTGCGACCGATCCACGCTTGATCAGCGCTTCCGGCAGCCGCAGGCGACGCCTGCCCGGAACTTTGCCCGTTGGCAGTTCCCGCTGAAGGCCATCCCACTACAACGCAGCACATCAAGCCAAGGGCCACGAGGTGTCTAGGCACGAAAATCTCCTGAAAGAGAAAGCTCTACAGCCTACTGAGAAACCGGTCGATCATGCCAGGAAACCTCGGCATCCGATCGGCGCACATAATTTGCATCGAGTGCCAGCGCCGTGGTCAGCCGCTTTGCCAGCGCCAGCTGATACCCCATCCGCCCGATCACCGACGCAAGGAACGGCGACACCGTATCCACGGTTTCACCAAGACTTCGACGCGCGGCCCAGGCTGGCGTTTCGTTCAGGCAACGGGGGTCGGCCGAAACCCAGCGAATCGTGTCTGCCCCAGACTGCTCGACGGCCCAAGAGACGAACGCCCCCGGAGCAATGACCATCTCATCGCCAACCCGCTCCAATCGGCCCGTTGCCCGGGTATAAAGCGCAGCGAAGATTTGCCCGCGACGGGCGTCGGCCAAGGCCGCCACACGCGCTTCGCTGCCCGCAGCCTGCGCGGCCAAAGCCTCCAGCCGCGACACCACCGCCACGCCGCGCGCGTACACCTCCGCCCAGGCTTTCGCGGTCGTCAGCGCCACGCGAACGCCTGTGAAGGAGCCCGGTCCAGCTGCAACGGCATATGCATCGATTTCACTCAATGAAAGGCCAGCTGCTCTCAGAAGCTCGGTTACGGCATTCAAGAGCCAGGAGGAATAATCCTCCGAGCTCTCATGCGTCAGCGTTTGCAGCACCTGCGCATCGCGTAGGACCGCCACGCTGCCATTTGAGTCGCAGGTATCCAGCGCTAAAATCAGCACGCGGCGATTCTACCGCATCACCGCGGAGATCGTGTAACTGATACAAGCGACTATGGTTGCGAGGGATCTGTGGATGCTGAAGAATGTCTCTGCCATCGACGAACTTCAAGGATCCGGCCCAAGGCAATGGCTAAAACAGCCACGTCTGTCCGCGCCTAGAGCAATTCTTGTACCAAATTAGTAATGCGCTTACCCTAAGCCTCTGATTCCAATGGATATATCTTGACTCTTGCAGCACACCTACCTTACAGTGGTTCTTGTATGCCTAGGGGGGCAACCGAAGCTATGGATTACAAAATCGGGGACAAAGTCGTATATCCAAATCACGGCGTTGGACTTGTGGAGCAGATCAGCTACGGAGTGTTGAACGGCAGGACCGAGCGATATTACATGATTCGTATAGTATCCAGCGGGTTGCGCGTCATGGTTCCGCAGTCCAACGCAGAGTCGGTCGGTTTGCGTTCCGTAATTCGCTCTACCGAGTCGAGCAAGGTCCTCGGATTCCTGGAAAGCGGCAAGCTGAATTCCCACCATGATTGGAAGCACCGCTTTAAGGAGAATTCCGAAAGAATGCGCACTGGTTCCCTCCTCGAAGTTGCCGTGGTCCTCAAGAGTCTGGTTTCCCTCAGCCGCAGCAAGCCGCTTTCCTTCCGTGAAAAGAAAATGCTGGAGCGCGCCAAGTATCTTCTGGTCAGCGAGATGGCCACCGCGCGCAACACCAGCGCGGAAAGCGCGGAAGCATTGGTCGTGAAGTCTCTGGCGAAGGGCAAGCTGACCTTCCCGATCATGACCGAAAAGTTTGAATAGCTGAGTTTAAACAGTTTAGTTCGGTGAGGTCTCGCAGGGCGGGCAATGGTGAGTTGCCCGCCCTTTTTCTTTTGGACCGATCGACTACATCTTTGGAACCGCGTTCGCGAATGAACGCAAGGACTCAAGAAGGGCCTCGACATCGGTCTCAAGCCGTTTGAACGCTTCGCCGGCACGATGGAGGTCAGCTTCCTTCGCAAGCTGCTCAATCTTAACCGCCGACTGGAATGCCACGCCGTCCGTGAAGTTAGCGATCGTACCCTTCATGGCGTGCGCAAGGCTGCCCAGCTCCATGGCATCTTTTCGGTAGAGGGCCGCGCGTAAGGCCGCCATCAGCTTGGGGCACTCGGCAAAAAACGTTTCGGCGATCTGGACACAGACCTCATAAGACCCATCCATCCTGGACAAGAATGCGGCCTCGTCAAACGCCTGGGATCTGGGCCTGCCGAGGGACCCCGTCAAAGTGCCAGGCGCGCCATTCCCAATATCCCTGATAAGGTCCTCCATCGTTTGAAACATTTCGTCGGCACGCACCGGCTTGGCCAGGTATGCATCCATGCCGGCGCGCAGGCAGATTTCACGGTCGCCCTTAATGGCGTGGGCGGTCATGGCGATGATCGGCAAACGATAGGAAGCGCCCTTCTCCCTGGCGCGAATCGCCGCTGTTGTTTCCAGCCCGTTGAGCTCGGGCATCTGAATGTCCATGAGACAAACGTCAAATTGGCGCGTTTCCAGAATGTTGAGAGCTTCTCGTCCGTTGCCGGCCAGAGTGACTGAATGGCCGCGCCTTTGCAGCAGCAGCATAGCCAACTTTTGATTGACGACGTTGTCCTCCACGAGAAGAACCTGCATGGGTCGCCGGGCGGTGCACGGCGGTAAGCCTGACTCTGTCTTGCGAGCCGGCGCGCCCACTCTACGCCGCAAGCCCCCCGAGATCACATCGAGAAGCTCCGACTGCCCGACTGGTTTGGTCAAATACCCGGACAGCCCAACGTCCCGACAGCGGCGAGCGTCGTTCGGCTGTCCCGCGGACGTCAACATGATGATCGACGAAGCCCGAAACTCTGGCATCGCCAAGATACGTTCCGTAAGAGAAAAACCGTCCATCTCCGGCATGTGAGCGTCAATCAAGATCAACGGAAAGGAGCCCGGTGTGTCTTTCACCGCGTTCAACGCAACCAGCGCAGACTTGCCGGACTCTGCCAGCGTAGGCCGCATGCCCCAATGCTGGAGCATCTCGAACAAAATACGGCGATTGGTCTCGTTGTCATCCACCACCAGAACAGGCAAGTTCTGCCAACTAACCGAGCCGTTGTGCTCCGCGCGATTTTCACTGCCCTCGATCAGCCCGAATCCGGCCGTAAAGTGGAACGTACTGCCCTTGCCGGGCTCACTTTCGACCCAGATCTTTCCTCCCATCATGCTGACTAGGCGGGTCGAAATTGTCAGGCCCAGGCCGGTGCCTCCGTATTTTCGGCTCATCGAGCCGTCTGCTTGCGTGAACGACTCAAAAATAGTGCCCAGTTTCTCCTTGGGAATTCCGACCCCGGTATCGCGAATCGAGAATTGCAGCAAAATATCCTCGCTGGAGGCAGCGTCGATCTTCACGTGCACCTCGATCTCGCCGCGTTCCGTGAATTTCAGCGAGTTCCCAACCAGGTTCAGCACAATCTGCCGAAGACGTACCGGGTCTCCGTATACATCGTCTGGCACATTGGCTTCCACATGGCAGGCGAGTTCGAGTCCCTTTTGCGCCGTGCGAATGCTCAGCGATTTCAGCGAATCTTGAATGATTTCGCGAAGCCGGAAGGGCACAGGATCAAGCTCCAGTTTGCCGGCCTCGATCTTCGAAAAATCCAAAATGTCATTAATGACCTGAAGCAAGCCGTCCGAAGAGTTCTTTACCATGTTCAGATATTCGGTCTGCTCGGAGTTGAGCTCCGTCGTCATCAAGATCTCGGTCATGCCCATGATGCCGTTCATCGGCGTGCGGATTTCATGGCTCATATTGGCGAGGAATTCGCTCTTGGCGCGGCTCGCGGCCTCAGCAGCCGCGTGTGTGGCCTCGAGCTCTGCTTGCTTGGCAGCGCTCTCGCGCATTTCCTTGGTGGTCTGCAGGCAAGCCTGAACCAGGAAGATGTTCTCGAAAATAACCCATGCTGCATGCTCGACCCAGCGCCAGGGACTCGGAGCAAGCACGCCAAAAACGGATTGCGGCCAATACACACCGCGAAAGAAGTGATCGGCAGCGACCACGAGGGTCGCTGGGATGAACACCCGCCAGTCGCGATAGAATGCCAGGAAAGCCAGGGAACCGAACACGTGGAAATGGGTCTCGATACGTCCGCCGGTCAAGTGAATCAACAGGGCGGACATGAGCATTTGCGCGATGGCGATGGTGTGACGCGTTACCGGCTCGCCGGGCCGCAGAAGTGCCAGGGACGCCGGGAAAATCGTAATCACTCCTCCGAGAAAGACCGCCGCCCACACATGAATATGAACGTGGGCTATCGAGCCGGCCCAGGCTCGCGGCGAGATGACCAGGGCAGCGACTATCCCTGCGACCCACTGGAAGCACATCAGTCCGGCAAACAGGCGGTCGATGCGCTTGTAGTTCGTCAAGCGCGCGTCTTGGAAGAGGAAGTTCGCTCGCTCGGTTTGGCTGTCGTTCGCCAAGCTATCGGCAGCGTCGATGGCAACAGACATACACGTTCTCCTGTCAATTCGCGGCGCGTTCCGGATTTTGCAACGAGCACCCGAACACCGAAGTGTGATCGATGTCAGACTGGCCCATGGTAACGAGGCCAAAGATTGCGCTTTGTCCGGCGTTATCGCCGGCGTGCCCGCGCGACGCCGTGATCCCACCGCTAAATTGCAAGTCTCCCGCGGCGCTGTACAGCATGGTCTGGCCTGACGCTTGGGCCCCAAAGCGCGAGGCTTCCAGTCCATTCACGTCGCTCAAAACCGCGACACCTGGAATTCGCGCAGCGCTCCGCCACAGATCCGTTCTTTCCCAGTCCTCGGTGAATCCTTGCGGCCGCAAAAAGATGACGGCAGCTGTCGCGCGATTCTGAAGCCGGGCCATCAAACGGTCGAGTTCTTCCACCGTCGCTCGCGTGCATGGGCAGTGTGGATGAGCCACGACAACAATCGTGGGCGACCCGGCGGTACGAGGAACGCGACTTTCTTGCGGCCATTTAGAGGGAGGCGCTGCTGGCGTGGCAGCCGTGTAGTCGTAGTTCAACATTACGCGTTGCCCTGACACCACGGCGGCCAGCCATGCGGCTGCCAGGATGCCGATGGCCCAGGTCCCGATCTGTGTCTTTCGCGGCGATAAGGAAGACATACGTTCCGGCTCAGTCCTTACTCGCCGAGATGCTGGCGGAGCGTATCCACAAGTTCGTCGACCTCGATTGGCTTCTTGAGATACGCCGTACAACCGCTGGCGAAGCCCTCGGAAACCGACTCCTCACCAACACGGAATGTCAGGAGCACAATAGGAATTCTTGCGGTCGCCTCTTGCTTCCGCATGCGCCGGCACACTTCCAGTCCATCCATTCCGGGCATCATCACGTCCATCAGCACGAGATCTGGCCTTTGAGCAGCTGCGAGTTTCAGCGCTTCGGCGCCGTTGGCTACGGGAATCACGTCGTAGCCGGTACGCTTACTGATCATGATCCGATGGGTCAGACGTGTCGTGTCTGAGTCTTCAACCAGCAGGATTTTCTTAGCCATGCGTCTCCTCGGGTAACCCCGCCGTCATCGGACAATGGTATTGGCGCAGCTGTTGGCAACACATGTTTTCGATACCGGAAATAGGCACCGCATCAGCGCGCACGATACTAGTACCAGCGCCCGAATGGATGCGGCAACAGTACGGTCGGACTAAAAGGGGAAAATGAGTCTTTTTGAACAATGGCAGCGATTTCCCTGCGACGACTCTGGAAATCTCTTTCGCCAATGGAATCTATGACTTGCCGGCCCTCGGTTTCGCGCCTCGCGTAGGAGCTCCCCAGCCACCTCCACCTGGCGTCTCAACCCGTACCACCGCTCCTGCTTCCGCGAAAATCGCGCACTTGCCTGGGACAACCTGTGCCTTGCCACGGGCGAATACGGTGTTCCTGCCGGTTTGCCCTTCGGCACCTTCCGCCAAACCGTATGGGCCACGTTTACGCCGGTCGCCGAGAAATCCAACCTGCATCGGAGCAAGCAATTCTATCTCGCGGATAATTCCGTCACCACCGCGATTGCGGCCGTCGCCACCAGACCCGCGCCTCACCGCATATCTTTGCAAGCGCACCGGATAGACCTGCTCGAACACCTCCACAGGCGTATTCCACGAATTCGTCATGTGCGTGTGAATAGCGGATGCGCCATCCATGCCGGGCCGCGCTCCCATGCCACCGGCGATCGTCTCGTAGTACGCAAACGGTACTGCCCCACCCCGCCGGCGATCGACGCCGCCGAGGGTCAGATTGTTCATCGTTCCCTGGCTCGCCGCTGGAATTCTCCGGGGAGCGGCTTTCGCCAGCGCCCGCAGCAGCGTATCCACCATGCGCTGTGACGTTTCCACATTGCCACCGGCCACTGCCGCAGGGGGCCGCGCGTTCACCACAGTACCCTCCGGCGCGACCACGCGAATGGGCCAGAGCAGGCCAGAGGTTGCCGGCACTTCCTCCGAGAGCAGGCACCGAAAAACGTAGTACACCGCCGACACCGCAATGGCCTCGACAGCGTTCACGTTACCCGCGCACTGCGGCGATGAACCCGTGTAATCCACCTTTGCTTTTCCATCACTGATCTGAATCCTTACTCGCACGCGGAGCGGCTCATTGCTGACGCCGTCGTCGTCCATGAAATCTTCGGCGGCGTACGTTCCTTCCCGCAACTCGCGGAGCGCGGCACGCATAATCGACTCGGAATACTCGAGCAAATACTGTCCGTACCGCCGCACTTCGCCTTCGCCATATTTAGCGACGATCTCGGTCAGCCGCCGCTCGCCGGTTCGGCACGAAGCGATCTGCGCAGCCAGGTCGCCCTCACGTTCTGTGGGGGTGCGGACATTCGCCAGCAGCAAAGCCTGGACGTCGCGATCTAGCGCACCTCGGCGAAAAAGCTTTACCGGTGGGATGCGCAAGCCCTCCTGAAAAATTTCCCGCGCAGGTCCCATCGAGCCGGCCAGGGCGCCTCCCACGTCTGCATGGTGAGCGCGATTCGCCACATAAAAGGAAGCGTGCCGATGCCCGCGCAGGAAAATCGGCATGACCATGGTTAGATCGGGCAAGTGCGTTCCGCCGGCGAACGGATCGTTCAGCAGCGCGATGTCCCCCGGTTCCAACGCGAACGCTGCGCGCGCCGCCGCAACCGAGGCGGGCATGGATCCCAGATGCACCGGCATGTGATCGCCCATCGCCAAAACTTGCCCGTCGTTGTCATACACCGCGCACGAATAGTCCCGGCGCTCCTTGATGTTGGGCGAAAATGCCGATCGCCGCAGCGCCGCGCCCATCTCTTCGGCAACGGAGTGAAACACATTCTTGAAAATCTCCAGCCGCGTGGGATCCACGCGTGCCGCCCTCTTATTTCGCGGCATGGCGCGCCCTCCCCGTTCGCCGCAAAAGGATTTGCCCGTACGAGTCCACACTTGCCGACCATCCTCGCGGTATTAGTGACGTCGCGCTGTACTCCGAGATCACCGCCGGTCCGATGAACGAATCGCCAGCCCGCAGATCCTCGCGAGCGAACAGCCTCGTAGTCTCCGGCTTCCCGTGGAAAATACATCGCAGCGTCTCGGACGCCGCCACTCCTCCGCCGCCTCGCCGGGGCATACGTGCAAGACCAGGCTTCTCCGTGATTCCGGTGGCCCGGCATCGGACGTTCACAATCTCCACCGCGCGCTTGACGTCGTGGTATCCGTATCGCTGCTCGTGCGCCCGATGAAACGCCGCAACGAAATCGCCAGCCGAGGGCACGGTCAACTCATATGCCTGGCCGGAGTAGCGCATGTCCAGACGGCGCTCGATCTGAATCCTGGCTGAAGCGAATCCCTCATCGCCCAGCGCTCGGCCCGCCTCCAGCTCCAGGGGCCGGAAAAATCCCGGCAACAGCCGCGCGGAAGTCCTCGCGTCGCTTGTAGCCAACAGCACCGTGCGCGAAAATTCCCGCACTACGTCCGCTCGCAAAATCCCTAGCGCCGACAATCCACCAGGAAACACCGGCAACAGCACCCCGCGCATCTCTAAGGCCGTCGCCAGCGAACACGCATGCAGTCCCCCGGCGCCCCCGAATGCGATCAGCGTGTAGTCTCGCGGATCGTGCCCGCGCTCCACGGAAATCACGCGGATGGCCTTCTCCATCACCGCATCAGCGACTGCCAGAATGCCTTCCGCATATTCCTCAACGGACCGGAAGGCCCCACGCAGCTGATCCATCCGCAAACGCGCGCGTTCCTCATCCAATGCAAATTTCCCCCGCAGCAAACCTCGTCCGCCGAAATGCCCGAGCACCACGTGCGCATCGGTCACCGTCGGAGCATCACCGCGGCCGTAGCAAATCGGCCCGGGCTCGGCTCCTGCGCTTTCTGGTCCAACGCGTAACGCGCCGCCACGGTCAAATCGCGCCATCGATCCGCCGCCGGCGCCAACGGTGTGAATCTCCAGCATGGGCACCGCCACAGGCATGCCTGCCACCATGGACTCGCTGGTCGTCCGCGGTTCACCGGAAAGCAGCGCCACGTCCGTGGAGGTACCGCCCATATCAAAGGTGATGCCTTTGTCGATTCCTGCCAGCTGGGCCGCGTACAACGCGCCGTTCACCCCGCCGGCCGGGCCGGACAGAATTGTGGTCACCGGCTGCAACGCCGCGCTCTCGGCCGAAATGATTCCGCCGTTCGACTGCATCACGCGTACTTGAACGCTACTCGCCCGAATGCCGCGGCGGTCCCACACCTCGCCCACTCGCAGCCGTGTCCCGCCCAGATAGCGGCTCATCACGGGCGCCAGATACGCGTTGATCACCGTTGTGGACGTTCGCTCGTACTCGCGGTACTCCGGCAGGATCTCGTGCGACACCGAGACCAGGCATCCGGCTCGCCGCAAAGCCGCCGCGATTTTCTTCTCGTGCTTGGCATTGCGAAAACAAAACAGCAGGCAGACCGCGACCGCCTCCGGCCGCTCTCGCCGCACCGCCGCCAGCACTCGCCGTACTTCGCCATCCGTCAGCGGCTGAACAATCGCGCCATCCCAGGCCAG
Source organism: Candidatus Eiseniibacteriota bacterium (assembly GCA_035607215.1). Classification (GTDB taxonomy): domain Bacteria; phylum Acidobacteriota; class Terriglobia; order Acidiferrales; family UBA7541; genus Acidiferrum. The sequence continues at coordinate 26,451 of DATNCJ010000123.1, read as the reverse complement.
GCGCTCCCGCGCGCCAATCCGCGCTCGCGATGCAACCAGAACCTCCGGCTTCTGGACAAAGAAATCGTAGAGCTTGGGCCGAGCTTGCCGCCCAATTTCCAGCACATCTTCAAATCCCGCGGTAGTCACCAGCGCCACGTGCCCGCCGCTCCGCTCCAGCAATGCGTTTGTACCAACGGTGGTGCCACAAACCAGATCGAGTTCGCGATCCGCGCGATCCGCGCGCCGGCCCCCTCGCTCTTTCTTCTTGATGCCGCTTCCCAGTTCCCGCAGCGCTTGTCGCACCGCTTCGGCAATGGCTTCCTCCGGTTTATCCCGCCGCGAAGCCACCTTCACCATCTGCAGCTGTCCATCACGAAGGAACACACAATCCGTGAAGGTCCCGCCCGTATCGATAGCGATGCGCATGAGCCGCCGATTCTACCTTACACGCAACGCCAACCCGAAAACGCCTGCCCCAAAAAATGACCGGGCCCCGACCGTTTACGATCGGGGCCCCATCACTCTAATAATGCCCGTAGCCTATTGATCTTGATTGAGCGAGAGCGCCGTATCCAACGACACCGGGAACTCGAAGACCTGATTGTCGATCGGCACGCGCAGCACGAACTGGTTCGAGTTTTCGTCCCGGTCAAACCATACCGCGCCCCAGGTTCTACCTTCAGGACGTAAGGTGCCCTTCTTCAGCGCTGCTGCACTGAACTGGTCCGGCACGCTTGCGGTTTGCTGCGCCTGCGGACGGGACAAATCCCCCACTGGACTCCGCTCCGCCGCGTTCGCTGACGCAAATACCGGCGAAAAGTCTGCGTACAGGTAGTCCGTATTCACGGCCTTCCCGTTATTAATTTCTTTCGCCAGTTGCGCCGGATCGCGATAACGCAACGATCTTGCATGCGCCCCTTTGCTCTCCAGCGTTATGCCCACTGGATTCACATACACGTGCAAATTCCCGAAGTTTCCTACCGCTACGTCCGCACGCAGCTTCGATCCGGTATCCGTCAGCGAGACCTGCACCGTGACGTCGTTCGCAGTCAGGGACTCCACCGCCACTCCGTTCTTCGTGAATTCATCGCAGCCCTTCGCTCCGGGTCGCCACCGCGCCACGCCATTGTTTGTCGATGCCGAGGCCGTTTCCACCTTGGGGGCCGGCTTTGCCGGTGGCGCCTTCATCAGATACATCGCAGCGATATACCCGGTCTTGCCATCCGAGGTTCGAACATTCACGGTATACGCATCAGGATCCGAAATCACCGCGAGACCCTGATCGCAGCTTAAGTTCGTTACCAAATGCAGCGGAAGCGCTTGCAGTGCGTCTGCCGTCAGAGGCACGCTGGCCAACCCATGACAGTTCACCTTCCACGGCAAACTCACGGGAACCGCAACTGGCTTGGTCAGGTCCTGGGCATGCGCCACTAGGGGCAAGTTTAGGCCCGCTAACACCGCTACGTTCAGAAGTCGGCGTGTCATATGAAGCCCCTTCGGCCACCACATTCGAGTTTTCTAATTTCGGTTCTTCGTATTCTTACGTTTCAGGGGTCCCACATCCATAGTGCCGAAGTACCAGAGATAGTGATCAATGGGACACACAGCTGCCCCTTGTTCGTTCACTGTTTGCCCTTTCCACCCACAACCGTCCGCCTGCAAGTGAGCGCAGTATCGTTCCCGCCCCCCCTTACGTTAATTCTCGTATTGCTGGCGCGTCTTCGCTGCCCATCTACTGAGCAGGTACCTGATTTTTCTCTGCGCGGTCCATCGCCGGGCGGCGCATCAACATTCTTGAGGTGTCTTATGAATCCTTCACAGCTCAAAACGTGTAAGCCGTCTTTCCTGCTGCGCTCTCTTAGCCTGCTCGCGGTAGTGACCGCCCTGTGTTCGAGCCAAGCTCGCGCGCAGGAACCTCTCGAGCATCGCTGGACCGCCAGCGGCCCGGCTTCTCTCCTCTGGTGGGCGCGATCAATCAGCGTTTGGACAACGGCTGGCATGTCACTTTCGGCGCCGGCTACAACTTCAGCAACCGCTTCGGTGTCGCCGGACAATTCATGTACAACGGCTTAGGCGTTAGCCGTGGAGTACTCCAGGAATTCAGCGTACCCGACGGCAATGCCAACGTATGGTCAATCACTGCCGAGCCGCGCATCAATTTCGCACCGCGTCGCAGGTTCACTCCATACGTTATCGGGGGTGTCGGCTACTATCGCCGGACGGTGGAGTTTACTCAGCCTGCGCTCGCGCAAACGGTTGTCTTCGACCCGTTTTTCGGCTTCGTTCCTGTCACCGTCCAGGTCAATCAGGTTCTTGGTACCTTCGTGCGCGACGGCATCGGCGGCAGTGCTGGCCTTGGGTTCGACGCCCCTGTCCGCGGCGAAGGCGGACCGAAGTTCTTCACCGAAGTGCGCTTCCACTATTCCGATGCTGGTGGCATCCCGCTCAGAATGGTTCCGGTAACGTTGGGTCTTCGCTTCTGGAATCCGCCTCTGTGTAACTCTCCCCACGTTGTGCGCTACGGCACCGCCGGATTAGCAAATTCCGGCGGTGCCGTAGGGAAGTGCTTCTCGTACCAGGTGATCGAACGCTTGATGCTGTCAACCACGTGTTTCGACTCTCGAATCCCGTGCCCCTCGCGCGGATAGCGCACGAATACGGTCTCCACACCGACATCCTTGAGTGCCACGAAATATTGCTCCGCCTCCGCTATGGGCACATCGTTGTCGTTTTCTCCGTGCATCAGCATCGTCGGGGTCGCCACCGCCGCGATGTGCTTCAATGCGGAGCGCTCCCACAGAATATTCATGAAATCGTCCTGATGCGGCAGTTGCCCGAACTCCATCTGTTCATATTGGTTGTAGTAGGTCATGTAGTTGTAGCTGATCAAGTTCGCGATCCCGGCCGTGGGAATCGCCGCGCGAAACATCCGCGTCTGCGTGATCAGCCACATGGTCAGCTGCCCGCCATAGCTGACCCCTTCAATGCCCATGCGTTCGCGATCCAGCCACAAGTAACGCCGCAGCGCCGCGCTCACGCCGTACAGGACATCCTGCCCTTCGTTGCCGTCCTGGTCCCCGAAGACGGCATCCGCGAACGCCTGGCCATATCCGGTCGAGCCACGATAATTCACGTGCAGCGTCGCCCATCCCCGCGCGGCAAACACCTGATCGCGAAAGTTGAATGCCGGCCCGTTCTGCCCGTGCGGTCCGCCATGCATATTCACGATCAGCGGATGCTTCGAATCCGCCGTCATGCCCAGAGGTTTCACCAGAAACGCCTCGACCTCAAACCTGTTGTCGTTGCTGATAAAAGTGAACGGCTCGACCTCGGCAATCTGCTTGCCGCTAAGAGCCTCCGCGTTCAGATCCGTCACCTGCTTCGCGCTCGCGCCGCTTCGCAAATATAGTTCGCCCATGTCCTTAGGTGTTGTGAAGGCATACGCGATCGCGCCCGACTTGCTGACCGTGAAAGCGCCGACCGCTCCTCGCCCATTCACCACCATCTCCGCGCCGCCCGTTCCCACTGGCGGACGCAGCTCTCGGCGCTCGCCCGCCGTCTGGCTAGCGGTCTTGGCGCTATCGAGCGCCTCCCGGTATAAATGAACGCTGCCGCGCTCTTGAACGGTGAAGTACACCGCCTTTCCGTCCGGCGCCCATGCCGGCACGCCTTGTCGGTTGTCGATGGTTGCTAGTTCATGCCTATAGGATCCGTCGGCGTTCATCACCCACACGTGCGTGTCTTCCATGGTGGTTTCGCGATCGGTTAGTCCGCGCTTTGTAGCGCGAAAGACAATCATGCTTCCGTCGGGCGACCACTTCGGGTCGTACTCCGCATTTTCCGTGGCCGTCAGCCGTCGGATGGAACCGTCGCTGACCTTCAACGCGAACAAGTCATAGTTGAAAAACTGATCGGTCTCCGGCGAGCGATCCGATACGAAAACGATTTCGTCTCCGCGCGGCGACCAGTCAATTGAATGCTCGTAAGTGTTCCCGCTGGTCAGTTGCTTGATCGCCTTCGTCGCCACATCCACCAAGAAAATATGCAACCGGCGGTTGTCGTTGAAATGGGTCATGCCCTCGCCCGCATCCGGTTTGTACAAATAACGCGTGATCACCATGGGATCGCCGGTCGCCTCCGCCGTTTCCGGCCCTGGTGTCGCCGAAATGTAAGCAATCTGCTTGCTGTCCGGCGACCACGTGATTTCCGCACCCTGACCGGGCAGCGCCGCATTCGTGCCCGAGGCGAGCGCCAGAAACGTCACCGCCGATCCGTCCGGGTGCGCCATCGCCAATCCATGCTTCCCTTCGGCCGCTCCATCAAACGCGATCCATTTCCCGTCCGGCGACCACACCGGTCCTCCCGCAACATCCTGCTCGCCACCGATCCGCACGGATTTTCCGCTGGCCGCTTCCATCACCCACAACTGCGGCCAGGGCCGCCCAGGTCGATCGTGCCGGATCACGGTGTAAGCAATAAGTTTCCCGTCGGGCGAGAACTCCGCCTCCGCCACCGAACGCAATCGCTGCAAGTCCTCGGCTACCAACCCGCTACCAACCTGCGCTTTGGCGATCCCCGCGGTCACGCCCACGGCAAGCGCGAACACCAAAACACTGCGGCCCATACCCATCGCTATCACCTCGCGAAAATCATTTTTGCAGCGCGCATTCTACCGGAGATTTGCCCCCACCGCCGCGTTTCCTGTACCCTCACCAACCGGAGATTCCCACTAAAATGATCCGCTTCCCTATCGTGCTAGTTCTCCTCTCGGCGATGCTCCGATTGTCTGCGCTTCAAGCCCAAACCCCCGAACCCCAGCCCCCTGGCGGCTGCGAAGAACTCCCCGCCCTCACCGCCAAATTGGTGTCCTACAAAACGACATTGCTCGACTGGCCCAATATCGCTCGCTATCGCGACGCCAACGCCATCGTCAAGCCTCCAGACAAAAAAGAAGATCGCGTCGTCTTTATGGGCGATTCCATCACCGACGCCTGGGTGCGCCCCGAGTATGGCGGCTTCTTTCCCGGCAAGCCTTATATCGATCGCGGCATCAGTGGCCAGACCACGCCGCAAATGCTCGTGCGCTTCCGGCCGGACGTGATCGCGCTGCAACCACAGGTGGTCGTGATCCTTGCGGGCACCAACGATCTCGCCGGAAACACAGGTCCCATGACCGTCGCGCAAATCGAAGACAACCTCAGCTCCATGGCCGAACTCGCCCGCGCCAACAAAATCCGCGTCGTCCTCGCCTCCGTTCTCCCTGTCAGCAATTACGGCCACGACCGCGACGGCAACCTCATCGACATGCGCATCAAGCGTCCGCCGGAAAAAATCCTCGAGCTCAATGCCTGGATCAAGAAATACGTCGCCGACAATCACCTGACCTATCTCGACTACTTCGTCGCCACCGTCGACGATCAGGGTCTGTTCAAGAAAGAACTCAGCGAAGACGGCCTCCACCCCAACGCCAAAGGCTACGCCGTAATGACCCCGCTAGCCGAAGCCGCCATCCAGTCCGCCTTGAAAAAACGCCCCTGACACGTCCTCTCAATGCGGCGCGGCGATTTCTCGCTGCGCAAAACAGCAGAGCAACTGACGCGACAACACAAGTCCACTTTGCGGCCGCGCCCTGGCACAATTTGTCATCTCAGCCGAAGCGGCCCGGGTTTTTCCCGCAACGCGCCCCGATTTCTATCGGAGAACGACGCGTGCCAGCTTGCCCTGAGGCGCGAAGGGTCCGCGCAGTGGAGGGACCGCGGCTTGATGTCAACTCCAATTCAAATCAGTGGGGGCTGCCGTCCCTGCCCCAAATCTCTGCGCCCATTCCCTAAATACCCAATCAGCAACAACCGTCTCTGACCCCCTTTGACCTCCTCTGTTTTCTACCTCAATCTGTACCCATAGCGATTCGGGCCCCCGGATTTCACCCAAAAAGAAAGGCGTTCCCGGCTTCACACACGTCATTCTCTATGAATTCGCGCACCTATCTTCGCCTGGCGGGCGGCCTCATCCTTGCCGAGCTGCTATCCGCCAGCTTGCCGTTCGTCTTGTCTTCTCAGGAAGCCGAACCCAAGCCCGTCAAGAAGGTCCTTCCCACGTACCCCGATGTCCTCAAACATGCTGGCATCAGCGGCACCGTTCGAGTGCGCGCCATCATCGGCCCCGACGGCACCGTCAAAGACGTCACCCCTCTCGGCGGTGGCGCCGTCTTCATCGACGCCGTAACGAAAGCCGTCAAGCAGTGGCGCTTCGCCCCCACCGGCGAGCATCAGCGCATTGCCGAAATCTCCGTCTCCTTCGAGTGCTGCAACACCATAACGACAACACCCTGAGCCTTCGCTCTCCTCGACGCCGACCATCCTCTCTCTTGCAATGACATCCTCGAGATTTTCGCGCGACGCCGCGTAACGTTCGACTGCTTCGACCGTTACCTCGGCTCGGTAAAATCGCCCCAGTCTTAATCCCCGGTTAACAAGCGCACGCGTAGGTTGTACGATGTCTCGCCTGACAGCACATCCGCGCTGAACGCACGCTTCGGCGGAAACAGGAGACCTTCATGGCTACACCCGCAACCTCTAATCCCCAGCAGCAACTGTTCGAATCCGCGGTCGACGCCCTTAACGCGCTCTTCGGCTCGCACCCAGGCTTCCGCGCCGTTCACGCCAAAGGCGTCCTGTGCGAAGGCACGTTTACTCCCTCCACGGATGCGGCCTCACTCAGCCGCGCTCCGCATTTTCAGACCACCGTGCCCGTCACGGTTCGGTTCTCCGATTTCACTGGCATCCCCAACATTCCCGACACCGATCCCAACGCCAACCCTCGCGGCCTCGCCATCCGCTTCCATCTCCCCAACGGAAGCGACGCCGACATCGTTGCTCATTCCTTCAACGGCTTTCCCGTGGGCAATGTCGAAGAGTTCGTCGGCTTCCTCCACGCCGTCGCCGCCACCAAGCCGGACTCACCCAAGCCCACCCCCATCGAAGTCTTCTTGAGCACTCGCCCCAACGCCCTCAAGTTCGCCATGGGCACCATGTCCATGCCCGTACCCACTAGCTTCTCGGCACTCTCTTACTTCGCCATCAACGCCTTCAAATTCACAAACTCTGACGGCGTCATGCGTCACGCTCGCTATCAAATTCATCCCGCAACCAACGCTGCGCCCACCACCGCCGCCGGCACCTTTCAGCGCTCGCCCGATTTCCTGTTCGACGAACTCCGCGATCGCCTCTCGAAAGGCTCCTTCGAATTCAAGCTCGTGGCCCAACTCGCGCAAGACGGCGACCCCATCGACAACGGCTCTGTGACCTGGCCCGACGACCGCCCGCAGATCGAACTGGGCACCATCAAGCTCAGCTCCGTGATGGCCGACAGCGACGCTGCCCAACGCCGCCTGATCTTCGACCCCGTCCACCTCGCTGACGGCATCGAGCTTTCCGCTGATCCGCTACCTGCGGCCCGCTCCGCCGTCTACAGCATCTCCTATGCCCGCCGCAACCCGTGACGCACCAATCGCAAATGAAGGGCGGACCGTTACCTTCGAGCCCGCCCTTCTTGACCCTGACATTTCCGTGCGCTAGGGTGTTAAGACGTTCCGATAAGTTGGCCGCCTAGCCTTCTTCCTGATTCACAATCGCCGGCGGCCCGCTCTCGCAGGAGGCACTCGCCATCGGCCAGCCCGTTCCCGTTCCAGGCACACCCTCCACTTGGATGCGACGTACCGTTCACATTTCCGGACAAATTGAACCTTTCTTTGGCACGCTCGATGAGAATGTGCGCCTGCTCGAAGACACTCTTCAGGTCCGCACGCACTTGAACGATACCCGCCTGACCATCGAAGGCCAGCAAGATGGCGTCGATCAGGCCGTTAAAATCGTCGAGGAATACAATCACGTCACGCGTCACGGCCGAAAGCTTTCCAGCGCCGAAGTGAAATCCCTGATCCACGTCGCCACTGAAGCGCCTCACGAATCACCCCGCGGCATGTTCGAACACAGCCGCACCCGCGCGTTTGGCAAGAAGACCGTCACGCCGAAAAATGCCAGCCAGCGCCGCTACATGGAAGAGATCGAAAAGCACGACATGATGTTCGCCGTCGGCCCGGGCGGCACCGGCAAAACCTACATCGCCGTCGCCATGGCCGTCAGTGCCCTGCTCACCAAACAGGTCAACCGCATCATCCTCGCGCGTCCCGCCGTCGAAGCCGGCGAACGCCTCGGCTTTCTCCCCGGCACGCTCCAGGAAAAAGTCGATCCCTACATGCGCCCGCTCTATGACGCGCTGTACGACATGCTCGAGCCCGACAAACTCGATCGCTTCTTGGAAAAAGGCATCATCGAGGTTGCCCCTCTCGCCTTCATGCGCGGCCGCACCCTCAATGATTCTTTTGTCATCCTCGACGAAGCCCAGAACACCACCAGCGAGCAGATGAAGATGTTCCTTACCCGCCTGGGCTTCAATTCCAAAGCCGTGATCACCGGCGACATCACGCAGATCGATCTTCCCGCCGGCAAAAAATCCGGCCTCATCGAAGCCTTGGAAGTCTGCGGCAAGATCGACGGCATCGGCATCGCACAATTTAACGAGAAGGATGTGGTGCGCCACAACCTCGTGCAGCAAATCATTCGCGCTTACGAAGAGTATGATGGTACCCAGCCGCAGCGCGCCGGAAACGCCGGGAACGGCAAAGTCGACGCCCGCGCGGCCGAACTGCATAAAGACCAGGCCAAAGAATCACAGCGGGCTCTCGACTCTCACAAAGGATGATTCTGAACCGCCAGCGGACAGTGCGCATCGCGCGGCCGGCGTTGGAGTCTTTCCTCCGCCGCATCCGCCGCCACCTGCGCCTCGGCAAGACCGAAGTCGTCATCGCCTTCGTCACCGACGCAGAAATCGCCCGCCTGAATCGCGCCTACCGCAAAAAAAAGGGCCCCACCGACGTCCTCTCCTTCCCGTCGATCCAGCATAACCATCCTGTGTCGCTTCCTCTGGCTGGTTCCGTGCGAAGCGCTAGAGACATCTCTACTTCGACACGACGTGCAATAGATTGTCATCCCGACCGGAGCGACCCGGCTTTTTCCTGCGCGCGCTCTTTGCGCGCCGGCTCGCGCAGTGGAGGGACCGTGGCAAGATCCCAACAAGCCCAGTCCACTGTGATCGCCCCTAGCCCTCGCCTAGCACCCCCTTCCCTGGCCCCTGGGCAACCGAATTTCCTCGGCGACATCGCCATCTCTCCCGCCACCGCGCGCCGCAACGCCCAATCCGCAGGTCGCCCGCTTACCACAGAACTCCGCATCCTCATGCTCCACGGCGTCCTCCACCTCCTCGGCTACGATCACGAAACCGACACCGGCCAAATGGATGGCCTCGAACAAAAACTTCACCAAGAGCTGGGACTCGCATGAAAGTGTATTTCTGGGCCTATGCGCTAGGTACCGTGCTCCTCGCACTCGGCCTGCCCATTTTTTCCTATCTCACGCTCATTTACCGCGAACTCGGCCGCATGACCACCGGCAAGGTCCACCAACATCTGGACATCTTCGAAGCCGAAATCGAAGCCAGGCTCAAAATCAACCGCCGCAGCGGAGGCCGCACCTTCCGCATCCTCGGCCATTTCTGGCTCGCCTTCCTCGTATTGGAAACCACCCGCGGCGTCGTCTATTTCGTTCCCGGCACCTGGGAATCCTTCGTCGAATTCATCGTCTTCCTCACCCTCGAAGTCGTCATCCTGATGCATTTCATTCCCGACATTCTGCTTTATCGCACCACCGGGCGCTGGTTGCTGCCGCTCCTGCCCATCATCCGCGTCGCCATGTGGCTGGTTTGGCCCGTGCGCATCTTCCTTGAAGGGGCTGAGTCTTTGGCCAGAATTTCCGAGCAGGACTTCGACAAGAGCGACGAAAAACGCACCGAAGAAGGCATTGAAGCGCTGGTCGAGCAAGCCGAAGAAGAAGGCATCATCGAACCCGAACAAGCCGACCTCATCGAACAAGTCGTCGAGTTCAGCGACAAGCGCGTCCGCGAAGTTATGACCCCGCGCCCCGACATCGTGGCCATCGCCGCCGACGCCACCCTCGAAGAACTGCACGCCAAATTCGTGGAAATGCGCTTCGCACGCATGCCCGTCTACGAAGAATCACTCGACGACATTTTCGGCGTGGTATACGCCCAGGATTTGCTGCACATCGCCGACCAGGATCTTGTTAAACGCCAGGTCCGGGAGATCATTCGCCCCGCCCTCTTCGTTCCCGAAACCAAGTCCGGCTCCGATCTGCTGCGCGAAATGCGCCAGAGAGATCAACCCGTGGCCATCATCATCGACGAGCACGGATTGGTCGCCGGTCTGGCCACCATTGAGGATCTCGTGGAAGAAATCGTCGGCGAAACGGGTCGTCCCGATCACCAACCCGCTCCCGATGTCATTCGCGAAAGCGACGGCGGCCTGGTCATGCGCGGCAGCATGTCCATCGATCATGTCGAGGAGCTCCTCGGCGTGCAATTCGGCGACAAAGCCGACGAAGCGGTAACCACTATCGCTGGTCTGCTTAGCCACGTCTCCGGCAAAGTTCCCGCTCCCGGTGACAAAGTCGACCTCGAAGGCTTCCGCTTCGAAGTCCTGGAAGCCAACCAACGCAAAGTCCTCCGCCTCCGCATCCGCAAAAAGCCGACAGCCGCCGCCACCCCAGCCCCCGCCCACTGAGTGGCATAGGCATTCCTACCCGCAAACCCCAGGGCTCTCTGGCCGCAGGTCCGCGGCGTAGCTTCGCGCCTTGGGCAAGAACCTGTCATCCTGACCGGAGCAGCCCGCTTTTTCTCGCACGCGTTCTTTGCGTGCCGGCTGCGCGGTGGAGGGACCGTGGCTTGATCTCTCCGCCCATGCAATCGATGAGAGCGCCGCGACCAACGCTCCGTACCGTGCTAATCTCATTCCTCAATCCACAAAACGCAAAATGCCAAAAACCACGGCCACCAAACAATCTTCCGCCCCTCATCGCGCCGGCTTCGTCGCTATCATCGGCCGCCCCAACGCCGGCAAATCCACGCTCCTCAACCGCCTCGTCGGCCAAAAGATCGCCATCGTCACCTCCAAGCCGCAAACCACCCGCAACCGCATCCAGGGCATCGTCACTCGTCCCGATGGCCAGATCGTTTTCATCGACACGCCCGGCCTTCACGACGCCGACTCCGCACTCGGTCGCCAAATGATGCACGAAGTCGCCGCCGCCCTCGAAGGCATCGACCTCCTACTCCTCATGGTCGACGCCACCACCGTCAGTCCCCTGGGCGATTCCATGCTCCTCGAAAAAGCGCAACGCTTTCAGGGCAAGACCATCCTCGTCCTGAACAAAGTCGATCGCCTGCCAAAACCAAAACTCCTGCCGATGATCGAAACCTTCAACAAGGCGTTCCCGTTCTCCGCGATCGTCCCTGTCTCCGCCCTCAAGGGCATCGGTGTCCCCGATCTCCAGAAAGAAATTCTCACTCAGCTCCCCGAAGCCGATCCGTACTTCCCCGAAGATCAGGTCACCGACCAGCCGGAGCGCTTCCTCGCCGCCGAAATCATCCGCGAAAAAGCCATTCAGACGATGTACCACGAAGTTCCCTACGCCCTCGCCGTCTTCGTCGACAAATTCGAACAGACCCCCAAGCTCGTCCGCATCATGGCTACCCTCCACGTCGAGCGCGATTCCCAAAAGAAAATCCTCATCGGCCACAAGGGCGACATGCTCAAGAAAATCGGCACCAATGCCCGCAAGGAACTCGAACAGCTCCTCGACAGAAAGGTCTTCCTCCAGACCTTCGTGAAAGTGGTCCCCGCCTGGCGCGAAGACCCCAGAAAAGTCCGCGAACTCGACTGGCATTTCCAACTGGAAGGCTTGAGCCAGGACCAACAGTTCGAAGAGCGCAACGAAACACCCGCGGCGGATCGCGACGAAAATCTGTAACCGCGGTCGTTGGCCCGGCGCTCACAATTCGTGGGTTAGCAACGCGATCAGGACACATCAGAGCGCCGCCTCCAGCATCACCGTGCAAGGAGCTCGCTATCCCGAACACATCGAGCGCATGCGCACCCACTGACCGGCAGAGAGCGCGAAGTTGCCCTCTCATGCTTTACTGAGACCCATGCCAAGCCCTGTGAGGCTTCCAGCCATCATTCTTTGAAGGAAAGGGACGCTTATGAAACTCCTTGCCGCGACCATCCTGTCGCTTTCACTTCTCGCTTGGGAATCCGCTCATTCCAATCAGGCCGGCGCTACCTCCGATCCGGTCAGTCCAACCAAGGATTCGCAGTCCATCACCATCACGCGAAGCGGCTCGCAGCCTTCCACCATCGCACCCGCCGAACACTTCACCGGTTCCGCGCGCATCGATCCGTTGTTCCCGGCCAACGTTCCATCCCGCACCTCTGGCGCCCGCGTCACCTTCGAGCCCGGCGCCCGCACCGACTGGCACATTCACCCGCTGGGCCAGACCTTGATCGTGACCTCTGGCTCCGGCTGGGTCCAACAATGGGGCGGTCAAATCCAGGAAATTCACCAAGGTGACGTCGTCTCGATTCCGCCGGGTCAGAAACATTGGCATGGCGCTACGCCAAGCTCGAGCATGACTCATATCGCCATGCAGGAAAATGTGGATGGGAAAACGGTCGAATGGCTGGAAAAGGTGAGCGACGAACAGTACAGGAGTTTTCAATCCCCATCGGCAGGAGTTGCAGCCGGCACCAAAGAGCCTTCGGCCGCGCAAAAACTGATGGGCGACTTCGACCCCAAATTGGCCGAGTTGACCGACAACGTGCTGCTCGCCGATGTCTGGCAACGCCCAGGACTTTCGCAGCGTGACCGCAGTCTCATCACTGTCGCCGCCCTGATTGCTCTGAATCGCCCGGAACAACTACGATCTCACCTGCAACGCGCGCGCGCCAACGGCGTAACCAAAGACGAGGTCGTCGAGGTAATCACCCAGCTGGCCTTTTACTCAGGATGGCCCAACGCGGTCAACGCCGTCACCGTCGCCAGAGAACTATTCCCGTGACCGCGTCGCCAGATCGCCTGCAACATGGCCGCACGAGGTTGTCGTAGAAACAGAATTGCAGAATTCCGCGAGCGCAAAGGAGCGCACTTACCCCGAAATCCCAAACGCAAGGAGGACACATGCCGGCACACAGCGATACTTTGAAAAACCGCCTTTCGCGGTCTCGCGAAATTAACATCCGTGTGACCGGCAGAAAGTCAGGACGCGCCTTCTCCATTCCCGTCTGGTTCATAGCGGATGACGAAAAGCTCTACCTGTTGCCCGTGCACGGGTCGAATACGCAGTGGTACCAGAACGTGCTCAAGAATCCGTCGATTCAAATCCACGCGGGGAACACGAAGGCTGAGTTCCAGGTTGTTCCAGTCACAGCCCCCCAACAAGTGTCATCCGTAGTCGAGAAATTCCGCGCTAAGTACGGCAATAGCGGCATCAAGCTCTATTCAAAACTCGACGTTGCCGTCGTTGCCCAGCTGCCCTGATCGTGCGCCCTGCGCCAATCGATAACTGCGCCTGGAGGTGGCTGCGCTCCAACGATTCGCTGCGGACCAATAAATCGAAGGTAGGTTCCCACAAAGGGGAACGCTCTTCCGAAATCCAAGGAAGTAGGTGTAGAAATGCTCGCTTGAACTGTGGCCAACAAGGAGAACGTGAGATGCAGCTCTTTACGAGGAGAACGATCCGCGGTATTGGGGCCTTGGCGATTGTCTGCTGGTCGGTGACCGCGGCAACGGCAGAGACCCCAACTTCACGAATCGTGAGCGCGGCAAATAGTTTTCTCTCCACACTCGATGCAAAGCAACGGCAAAGCGTCCTTTTCGCCTTCGACGACGAAGCGCAACGCGCCCGCTGGTCCAATTTCCCGGTAACCTTCGTTCGCCGGGCTGGTGTCAGCCTCAAGGAATTGAACGCGGCTCAGCGTTCTGCCGCAATGGCTCTGGTCTCCTCCGCGCTCAGTCGAACCGGCCTTCAGAAAGTCGAACAAATCATGGAAGCCGACGAGGTTCTGAAGACCAACGAACGCAACAACCCGATGTTCGGCAAGGATCTCTACTACCTCTCCATCCTCGGGCACCCTTCTGAAACGGATCCCTGGATGTTCCAGTTTGGCGGCCATCACCTCGCTCTGAACATCACCATCGCCGGCGAACGCGGCATCCTCACGCCGACTCTGACCGGCGCGCAGCCGGCGGTCTATACCAGCAACGGTAAGACTGTTCGTCCGTTGGGTCAGGAGAGCGATAGAGCTTTGGCGTTGCTGAACGCGCTAGACGACGGTCAGCGCAAACAGGCCATTCTGGGCTTCCATTTGGCCGATCTTGTTCTTGGTCCCGGGCAAGACGGCAAGATCATCCAGCCCGAAGGCCTCAGGGCGGCCGCCATGACTGAAAAGCAACGAACCATGTTGCTCGATCTGATTTCCGAATGGGCTGGCATCATTCACGAAAGCGCCGCTGCCGCTCGCATGGCCGAGATGAAAGCGGACATCAACGAAACCTGGTTTGCCTGGAGTGGTCCGACGACCGCGGCGCCGGGCGCCAATATCACCGCGTACTATCGCATTCAGGGTCCGCACCTTGTCATCGAGTACGCACCCCAACGCCTCGGCGGCGATCCCGCGATGCACGTCCACACCATGTATCGCGATCCCACCAATGACTACGGACAAAGGTTGATCGCGAAATGAATCTCAAACACTTTGCCGCTTTCGCCATTCTTCTTGCCTTGGCCGGATATTGCTCTGCGCACCGGCTGGACGAATACCTGCAAGCCACGATCCTCTCGGTCGACAAGGATCATGTTCAAGGCTCAATACGTCTCGTCCCGGGTGTCGCTGTCGCTTCCGCCGTACTCGCGAGCATCGACACAAATTCCGACGGCGCTGTCTCCGGCGCCGAGCAACGCGCCTACGCGCTTCGCGTCCTTGCCGACACGTCGCTCACCGTCGACGCGACCCGCCTCTGGCCGTCACTTGTCTCCGTAAAATTTCCGGAGATCGATGACATCAAGGCCGGCCTGGGCACGATTCACATCGAGTTCACCGCCGCGTTGCCTCCCGGCGGCTTCAATCGCCGGCTTGTCTTTGAAAATCATCACCAGCGCCGCCTTGCCGCTTACCTCGTGAATTGCCTGGTGCCGAGCGACCCGGCCATCCGCATCGTTGCGCAAAATCGCAACGCGACGCAGTCTCACTACCAGCTCGACTACACGCAGAATGGCACTCGCGCCGCTGCAGCGCGCTAACCCCACATGACCGCTAGTGAGCGACGCTGCCTTGCAGGAACGCGGTAATTTCGTTCAGCAGGATATCTCTTCCATGCTCCGGCCGATCCAGATGCACGAAATGCGTCGCATTCGGAATCACCACAACTTCCACTTTGGCTGAGTGAACGGCGTTCTCCGCGAAAGCCTTACGATCCTCCGGCCTCGACCAGAAGTCGCGCTCCGATGCCACAACCAGCACCGGCGATGTGATCAGCGACGCGTCGAACAACTGCCGCCCTGTCGCCAGATAGAAGCTGTCTTCCAATGCGCCGCACGGAGAACGAGGACTCGGCGGCGTACGCGTCCCGCTGGTCGGATCGCTGGCCAGCGCCGCTTTCGCGTACGCCTTCGCGACTCCCGGATCGCGCCACGAACCCTTATCCTGCTCCGGAATGCTTCGATCCCACGGTCGAAGTAGCGACGCCTCATCATTCAGCCGGTAGGCACCGCATGCCTTCGTGTCGAAAACACCGGGACGCGTTGGATCTTCCAGATCGGATCCGTGTCCGATCGAAACGTGCTTGTCGCTGCCGCCATACAAGCTATTCAGCGTGATCAGCGCTCGCACCCGCTCCGGGTAGAAGCTCGCGTAGTACGCCGCCCACTGCCCGCCCGTCGCCCAACCCAGAATCGCGACGCTCGCGACGTGATTCCGTCCGCGAATCCAATCCACCACCGTACCAATGTCCCGCGCCGCCTCGTTGGTCCGCACCACTGGCGCATGTGCCGCCGGCGGTTCGTCCATCTCTTTCGGCCGCGCGGATGCGCCATAGCCGCGAACATCCATCACGAAAACATCGAACCCGCGCGCCGCCAGGTCACCGGCAGCGAACCTCCGGGCACCTCCAGATCAAACGAAGCTACTCCCGGCGCGCGCGCGCCATGCACCAGCAAGAGTTGTGCTCGACCTCCAAGCTGCGTGGGACCCGATTCCGTGACTTCGCGCACGGCCAGCCGTATTCCCTGCTCCCCATCAACAAGAAAATCGTGCCGCACTACTTCCCCACGCGTCGGCGTAAGCGGAGCCATCAGGAAGAAAAACACAACGAGGTCGGCTACTGTTGTGACGCCGGACGAGAAAGAAGATCGCCCCAGAAGCATGTCAGTCCGGGGCGGCGATGCCGAGGGACTTCATCTTGCGATACAGATGGCTGCGCTCCAGCCCCAGCGCTGTCGCTGTCTGCGTCATGTTCCAGCGATGTTCCTGCAGCTTGCGCAGGATGAATTCGCGCTCGTAGGCGCTGCGCGCTTCGTGCAGCGTGTTGTACGGATGCTGCGGGCTCTCCGCCACCCCGCGAAAAAGCTCCGGCGGAAGATGGTGCGGCTCAATGCGCGCCTGCGGGCACACGATGACGAGCCGCTCCACCAGGTTGCGCAGTTCTCGGACGTTTCCCGGCCACGGATAGCGCAAAAGGATTTCCACGGCGGTGTCACTCATCTCCCGGGTGCGCTTGCCGTAAGCCGAACTGAACTCATTCAGAAAATACCCAACCAGGCTGGGGATATCCTCTTTGCGATCGCGCAGCGGCGGAACGAAGAACGGAATTACATTCAACCGGTAGAACAGGTCCTGCCGGAAAGCGCCGCGCGCGATTTCCTGCTCCAGGTTCTTGTTCGTGGCGGCCAGCACGCGCACATCGACTGTCAATGTTTGATTGGAGCCGACCGGCTCGAACCGCTGCTCTTCCAGCACGCGCAACACTTTCGACTGCGTGCGCAGGCTCATGTCCCCGATTTCATCCAGAAACAGGGTGCCGCCGTCGGCCTTCTTGAATTTTCCCAGCTTGTCCTCCGCCGCTCCGGTGAAACTTCCCTTAACGTGGCCGAACAGCTCGGACTCGATCAGTTCTTCCGGAATCGCCGCGCAGTTCACTTCCACGAACAAACCCTTGCTGCGCAGGCTCGCTGCGTGAAGCGAGCGGGCCACCAGCTCTTTGCCGGTGCCGCTTTCGCCGTAAATCAGGACTCGGCCATTCGTCGGCGCCGTGACCGCGATTTGCTGCCGCAGCGCTTTCATCGGCACGCTTTGCCCGATGATCTGATAGCGATGCCCCAACTCCGTCCGCAGATTCTGATTCTCTTCCTGCAAGCGCCGCTGCTGGATGGCGTTGCGCACCAGCACAATTATTTTCTCGAGCGAAAGCGGCTTCTCGATGAAGTCAAACGCACCTAGCTTGGTCGCACGCACGGCAGTCTCGATGGTGCCGTGGCCGGAAATCATGATCACCGCGGGAGGACGCGTCGCCGCTTGCAGCCGGCTCAACGCTTCCAGCCCATCAATTCCCGGCAGCCATACGTCGAGCAGCACAACTTCAATGTCGCCGGCCGCAGCTCGCTCCAGCGCGGCTTCCGCTGACCCCACCGCTTCAACGTGGTAGCCCTCGTCGACCAGAATGGACGACAGCGATTCGCGGATTCCATCTTCGTCATCAACGACCAACAGGTGCGGGCGGGTTGTCATCAGGAGGCTTCCACGCCATTGCGTTCGGTGACCGGCGCAGTCGCGGGCTCCGCCGACGGCAGCTCCACCACAAATCTGGATCCCACTGGAAAATTATCCTCCACGTAAATTGTGCCGCCGTGTTCGGCGACAATGCGCGCAGCGATCGCGAGCCCGAGTCCGGTTCCGCGGTCCTTGGTCGAAAAATGCGGCAAAAACAGGCGATCCTTGTCTTCGGGCGAAATTCCGTGTCCAGTGTCTTGCACGGAAATTTCCACCAGCTCGGCATCGCCATGCGCGCACGTGGAAACCATGATTTCACGGACCGGTGCCGTTTCCAAAGCTTCGGCGGCATTGTCGATGAGATTCACGACCACACTGCGTAGCAGTCCACCGTCGGCGCGCACCAACGGCAAATTCTCGGTCAGCGAAGTTTTCAGCGTAATGCCGTCGAGCCGCCCGGAGAAAACCTCGACGGCTTCGTGCACGATAGTGTTCGCGCTGGTGGGGACAAGCTTGGCAATCGGAAAGCGCACGAATTGCGAGAACTCATTGACGAGAGCGGCGAGCGTGGAGACTTCGCGCTCGATCAGCCGCGAACACTCTTGCACCAGGCGCGTGAGCTCCGGATCGCGTGGCGTGGCCGATCCAGTGGGATCGCGCCGGTCCAGAAAGCGTGATAGCCGCTGCGAGGAAAGCTGAATCGGCGTAAGCGGATTCTTAATCTCGTGGGCGATGCGGCGCGCCACTTCCTGCCACGCGGCGGTCTTTTGCGCCCGCAGCATTTCGGTGAGGTCATCGAGCACCAGCACGTAACCAGTATTGGCCCGGCGCGGACCTAGCGAGCTGACAGTCACCGCAAGGTGCAGGACGCGACCGGCGACCACCGTCTCGATTTCGCGGGAGACCACGCCCATGCGCAGCGAACGCCGCATCAATAGTTGCACCGTGCGAGCGGCCTCGACTCCCAGCAGTTGCTCCAGCGAGCGAATTTCGCGGGCGGATTCGCCGAACATACGCGTGACCGCGGTGTTTTCGCGAAGAATCCCGCCTTCCGCATCCAGCGAGACCACGCCGGTCGGCACATTTTCCAAGATGGTCTCCATCAATTGCCGGCGGCGCTCGAGTTCCTGCACCGCCTGCTGCAAGTTGCGCGTGAACTGATCAATTTGCGCGCGGGAGTCGCGCAGCTGCGTGACCATGGTGTTGAACGAACGCACCAAAATTCCCAGCTCATCCTGAGCCTGCTCGGGAACCTGGTAATCGAAATTGCCCGAGGAAACTTCGCGCGTGCCCTCAGCCAGCGCCTGAATCGGAACGGTGACTTGCTTGGCGAGATACAGGGCTATCCACATCACGGAAAACAGCAGCAGCATGGTGAAGAAGACGAGGATGAGCAGCATCTGCCGCTTCAAGGCGCGCAGGCTCTGCTTCACTTTTTCGTAGTCTTGGGTTTGCTTCTGGATTTCCGCGACGCGGGCCATGAATGTGGGGCTGGTGCGGTATCCCGCGGCCACAAATCCGACGCGCGCGACAAGATAATCCTTTCCCTCAGCTTCCCAGACTTCAACTCCACTGGGGAGCGTGCGGACTGGAATACCCGTCACCCCGACATGCTCGCAGATCTGGCCGGAACGATCTTCGGGCTGATCGTCGCAGACCACTCCGCCGCGCTCGATTTTTCCGTCTTGGTCCAGAATCCAGACGGCGTCGAGGCCGGACTCAAACGCGTGCTTCAGCAGATCTTCTGTGGATTGACGAGAATTCACCTGCACCTGGCGCGCGAGATTGCGCAGACGGGGCAGCGTGGCGCGGCCAAAATCGGTGATCAGTCCTTGCGTCTCTTCGGAAGCGATTTCCAGCGGGCGGGGGAACCACCGGCCAAGCGTGCGGTTGAGCAGCGAATAGCTGACAAAGAACATGAACACGACGGGAAGCAGGGAGAGACCCATCGCGCCGACGACCATCTTTGTTTTGAAGCGTGCGCCGAGGTGCTGCTTGTTGCTTTCGGTCCAAAGGCGGATGACCGTACGCGTGAGGATCAGTCCGAAGACCAGCAGCGCGGCGGTGATCAAGCTGGAGACGGCGTAGAGTGTTACAGCGGCGCGCCAGTTGCCTGGTTCGAAGGGGACATCGAGCGAGCCGAACGTGAAAACGGCCGCCAGCAGCAGCGCAAGCAGCACGCCGCCGAAGGCCAGTCCCCAGCGATGTTTTGGCGCCAGGCTCATTGGTGCGACCCGTAGTTCATGTTGACGCCACAGTTGTTTCCGGGAGCAGCGAGTGCAGTGCGCACTCGGAGCAGTGCGGATTCTTCGCTCGGCAGTAGTGCTTGCCGGCGTGAACGATCAGGGCGTGGAATTCATTGTACAGCGCCGGGTCGGCGGGAAGGTTGCTCTCGAAGAAATGGCGGAGGTATTCGTAACCGCGGTGCGGTTCGCCCAGGCGATGACGTTCGAGCAGGCGCCGCGCGTAGGCGTCAACGACGAAGACCGGATGGTTGCCGGCGTAGAGCAGGATGGCGTCGGCGGTTTCAGGCCCGATGCCGTGGACCGAGAGCAGTTGTTCGCGCAGCATCGCGGTTGGCATGCGGAACATTTTGGTGAGCGAGCCGTGGTACTCCTTTCGGAGAAAGCGGACGAATGCTTTCAGTTTCTTCGCTTTCTGGCGGAAGTAGCCGGAAGAGCGGACGAGTTGGGCGAGTTTGGCGAATGGGACTGCTTCGATCGCGCTGGGCTTGAGGAGCTTCGCGCGGTGGAGGTTGGCGATGGCCGGTTCGACGTTGGTCCACGCGGTGTTCTGGACCAGGACAGCGCCGACGATGATCTCGAAGCGGGTTCGGCCGGGCCACCAGTTTTGCGGACCGTAGGCGGCGAAGAGGGCGTCGTAGTAGGCGTGGAGCGGCGGTGACGTTGGACGCTCCTGGCTTGCCGGAGTGGCGTCAATTGAGGTGACGCCTGCGGTGGCCGTTGGAATGGCAGACGCTGGAAAACGCGCAGCCGGAAACGGCCGCGCCACTGGTGGTGTTGCTGGCGTGAATTGTGGCGGCGGAGCGGTGGTGGCCATCTCTTTCGGAAGATAGCGGCCGAGTGGGGTCAAGTCAAGGAATGGAGGTTGCCACGGATTAGGTGGATCTTCCGTTGAATCGGTCGGCACCGCCGTGGACGGGCTGAGGTGACGTGGCTTGGCCGAAGACGTTGGGTTAGACAGGCCGGTTGAAGTTGTCGGGCGAAGCCTGGGCGGGGTTCACGTGGGGGTCGCCGGAAGCGTTGCACTTAGCCTCATGCTCGCGGATGAGTGCGGCCAATTCGGGGATGGTGGCAAATCGAAGCGGAGTTCGGGGACCTGGTCGTCGTCGGGACTCGGCACGGTGGCGCGAGGCATAGACCTGCTTGCCGCTACAAGGAATCGCCCAGCTGCGATAAATGGCTTTCACTCGTGTCATCACCCATGCTAGGTCTCTGCTGATGGCCAGATAACTGCGCACCAATTCCATCACGATCTTGCCGGCAGAATTTCTGACGGCAATCGAAATACTTTCCTTGTGCACATCCATGCCGATGTATTTGGTGCTGCTCATAGAGGGCGTTCCTTTCTGGAGAAGTTGAGTTAGGCAGTCAAAACCTACCCCAAAAAAGGGCGCCCTTTTATGTTGCGTCGTTGCCGGACATTAGAACGTTAGCGACCCACGACATTGAGCCTCAATGTCGTGGCCAGGTTTGGGCAGAGAACATCTGCCCCTCTGGGCAGGTGTTTACGCGTCTGCGCGTGTGCCACAGTGGAGCCTGAAGCCGGAGGAAACCCATGGCGCAGACGATCTGGATTCACAAGCTCGCCGATGCGAAAAAAGTAGAAGCGGATGGGATGGACTACATCTGCGAGCATTTGTTCCAAGGTTTGACGCAGGCTGGAAAGCTCACCAAGGCAAAGGGTTGGAACCCCTTACAAAACGCCAGCGCGAAAGATGGAACCACATACCGGGCGCTGTTCTGCGATTCATGCGGAAAGAACTACAACAATGGCAACGTGAGGCTGGCAAAAGAGCCGGTACTGGTGTAACCAAGCGTTCTAACCAGCTCTACCTCCTCGATCGCGTAAGACGGAAAGTGGCCTTTAGATCGGATTTCACCTTGCCGGTAACGGCGTTCGTCCAAGTGGAAGGCGGTCCGCCCAAACTTCTTACAACCCCGTTACGGGATCACTTGGCTTAGACGCCCGGTTATTCGTGTCGGCGAAGAGTTTTGGCCTTAAACAAATCGTCCGGGTTGTGAGGCCGCCGCCAAGGTCTGAAACGTATTGATCGCGGCCCAGACACCCACCCCGATGCCCTTCGCTATCTGCGCTGAGTCAACCATATTGTGGGCCAAGAAGATGAGGACCGATCCCTCGTTGGGATCGGCTTGCCACCAACCACCGAACGCTCCCGGCCAACTGACCGTTCCCACTCCCCCGCGTGGCATCAGATCGCGCTGGTCAGTTTCCAGCACCACCGACACACCCAAACCAAATCCTCGACCGGCCGCGAAGGGCTTCCACCCGAGCCATCCCGAATGGGTGCGCTGGGCCTCCGTGAGTTGGTTGGTCATCATTCTCGCAAGCGTTTCGGGACGCAAAAGGCGCACTCCATCCACCGAACCGTCCCCCAGGAATACGCGAGCGAAACGTAGATAGTCATCCACCGTGGACCATAACCCCGCGCCGCCCGATTCATACGCCATACCTTCCGGCCGTTCCGCGAGCACCACTCCGCTCCACGTTGTTCGCTTGATCAGTCGCTCTTCGTCGTTGAAACCGTATGCCGCCGCACGCCGATCCCGCTTGTCGCGAGGCACCAGGAAACTGGTGTCCTTCATGCCCAAGGGATCGAAAATACGCCGCTTGAGGACAACTCCAAGCGGCTCTCCCTCGATTCGCGAGATTAACAAGCCGAGCAGGTCCGTAGCGCAGCCGTATGACATCATCGCCCCGGGTTGGCCGATCAACGGCAATTGCGCCAGCCTCGCGATCCAGTCGTCGGGCACGACGTGGCTGTCAATATCGCCGCCCAGCGCCTCGCGGTACGCCTGCGCGATCGGCCCGCGATGAAAGTCCCCGTACGTCAGGCCCGCCCGATGGGTCAAGAGATCCTCGAACGTCACCAGCCGTTCCGCTGGATCCGTTTCGTCGACCGGACCGTCGGGAGACCGGAGCACCTGCATCCGCGAAAACTCCGGCGCATAGCGAGCAATGGGATCGTTCAGCGCAATGCGGCCCTCATCCACCAACATGAGCGCCGCCACCGACGTGATCGGCTTGGTCATCGAAGCGATTCTGAACAACGTGTCCCGCTCGACAGCCAGGTTGCCCTCAATATCTCGCCAACCAACGCAGGCCGCTTGCGCCGCTCCATTCCCGTAGACCAGGGTTGCGGCTCCAGCAAGCTGCCCCGACTCCACGAACTTCTGCAACGGCCCCGCGCTTATGGGTGTATTCATTTCCGTGAGTTACAACCCCTTCCTTCATAATATAGTTGAACTATAAAATAGTTTTGCTATAAAATCAAGACCATGGCAGCCGAAGTCGATTCACGCCGCAGTCACCGGAAAGGCGATAAGCGCGATCGCACCCGCGCCAAACTGCTGGAAGCCGCCCGCTCCCTGATCCGCGAAAGGGGCTACGAGCACACCACGCTGGACGCCATCGCGGAGCGGGTCGGCATGACCACCGGGGCCATCTACGGCAACTTCAAAAACCGCGATGAACTATTCATCTCTCTGGGGCAGACCTACTGGGCTCCGATCAAGCCGCGCGTACAACCGGGCGCGACGTTCCCCGAAATCATGCGAGCCCTGGCCGATGCCACGCTCGCGGCCATCCCCGATCGCAGCGCGGCCGCGGTCGGTCGTCTCACGGGCCTGGCCTATACACTCACGCAGGAAGAATTACGGGCAAAGGTTGCCGCGTTCACTGCCCAAAGTTATGCGTTCGGCGAGGAATGGCTTCGCTGCGTCACGAAGGAAGAAGATCTCCCCATGCCGGCCGACCAACTCGTGCGCATCATACACGCCTTGACCGAAGGACTGGTTTTCCAGCGGCTGCTGACGCCGGAACTGATGCCCGACGAGGTCTTCCATGCAGCCTTCGCTGCGTTGGGAAAAAAGACCCAAAAAGACTAATGCATTCGATTTCGGCGGGTCGCGAAATTGGTCTCCGGTTCTGAGAAGTTGCCGCGCTAACTCCTGCGTTGAAATTGGCCGAATATCGCCCTCCGAACTTGATGTCCGGTTACCGCTGCCGCGTTTTCTGGAGCCGCGTCAGGCATTCGACAGACTGAATTATGAAGCTGTGGTCGCCAAAGGAGGGCAGTCTTCAGTTGTGCCGATTTTCCGTTTCGGAACGCAAAAGATGAGCAGGCCGCCGATCAGGGCGGTGAAGAACAGAACAGTGAGGCCGGGAGTGAATGAACCCATCTTCGTGCTCAGATAGCCGAGAAGGTAGGGGCCCAAAAATCCTGGGATGCTGCCAATAGCGTTGACCATGCCGACGGCGGCAGCGGCGGCGGATTTGTTTAGGTATTCAGTGGGGATAGACCAAAGGACCGGAAGATAAGCGTTGCCGATCGACGCCAGCGTAAACAGAACCAGCAAGAGGACAGACGAATGCGGATGGAACACGAGGCCGGCAAACCCTGTGACAGAGAGGAGAACCGGGGCGGCGGTGTGCCACCGGCGCTCGAGCTTTTTATCCGAATGCCAGCCGACAAACAGCATGGCGATGAACAGAGCCGCATATGGAAGAGCCCCCAGAATGCCAACGCGGATGTCTGAAAACCCCGTAAAGCGCTTCATCATCGAGGGCAGCCAAAAAAGCAAACTGTAGTAGGTGAAGTTGTAAAGGGTATAGCAGAAGGTCACCACCAGGATGGTTCGGCAGCGGAGGGCCTGAAGGACAGGCATTGCGTGGGTCTTGGTTTGGCGTTCTTCGCGCAACGCCCCCTCAAGCCAATCTTGCTGCGCTCCGGTTAGCCACTTCGCTTCTTTAGGCAAGTCGGTCAGGTAGAAATAAGCAAATACGCCGAGCAGGATGGCTGGCATTCCTTCCAAAATAAAAAGCCACCGCCAACCAGCCAACGCAAACCAGTTTTGGCCGAGGATCAAACCGGCCAAGGGGGAGCCGATGACGAAGGAAAGCGGAATCGCCGACATGAAGTTGCCGGTCGCTTTGGCGCGGTCGGCCTGGAGAAACCAGTGGCTGAGGTAGACGATGACGCCGGGAAAAAATCCTGCTTCGGCAGCACCCAGCAAGAAACGCGCTGCGTAAAGCTGAAACGGCGTGTGGGCCAGAGCCGTGAGGGCCGTCATCGAGCCCCAGACGACCATCGTTATCGAGATCATTTTGCGCGCGCTCCAGCGTTCAACCAGCAACGCGCCGGGAATTTGCAGAGCAACATAGCTTATGAAGAAAACACCGATGGCGAAACCGGTTACGTTGTCGCTGAAGCCGACGTCGCGCCGCATGCCGATGGCGGCGTAGGCGAGGCTGGTGCGGTCGAGATAGTTTGTGACGTACAGAATGAAAAGAAACGGGAGCAGGCGGAGGGCGGTCTGGCGGCGCGTATGGTCTACAAGCTGCTGCAACGGCGCAACGGTGCGTGGAAGAGATAGAGCCATGTCCGGGGCAGCTGTGAGACGCGTTCAGAGCTTGCGAACCTTGCCTTGGCCCAAAGAGGTTCGAACTGATGGCGGGATTGTAGCATTGAGATTTTGGATCGCAACTTTCTCAAGCTCGCGAGAAACGCTGGCTCACGCGACGAAACAGTCTATCGAGCCCAGCGATCAAATAATGGGCCACCAGGAAGTAATTTACTTGCGCGTTCACTTTTCCGGTTACGGGATTTGCCAGATTTCAGGCCATGATTTCCGAGTTACCGACAGACCAGTCACGGATGATCCGGTCGGATGTTACGCAACTACGGATCTCGAAAGCAGAGAGTGGAGCGACGATGAAAACGGAATTGCTGCGATTTAACGGCGCTGTCGAGCGGGATCCCGCCATCGACGCGTGGATGAAAGAGCATGCAGGTGAATTGGGAGCCATCGCGCATCAGTGGTTTGCGGTGATGCGAAAATGCGGGGACGAAGTCCGGGAGCTTTTGCATGACGGCTGTCCAGTTGCATGTTTGGGAGATGCACCCTTCGGCTACGTGAATGTATTCACCTCGCACGTAAACGTGGGGTTCTTTCACGGCGTAGCGCTGCCGGATCCGGCCCGCTTGTTGCAAGGCACCGGCAAGTTCATGCGACATGTGAAGCTGAGACCGGGGACGACCACAAACGCTGCAGCGCTAAGCAGGCTCATCGACACGGCGTACTCGGATATAAAGGCGCGCGTCGAAAACGGCTAGCTCGGAGAAACACCTTGAGGGGCTGACGCGGATGTGAACTGCCAGACTAGTAACGAGAAAGTCGGCTTCGGCCCACAAATGTGCATCGCCATCGTCAGATTGACGGATCACGGCCTGTCCGCGCGGAAGTGCCTTCACCAAAATCAGATGGTTGTGGCACACCAAAAGGCTGGGTATAAAGTGGCCTGCTTTGAGTATCGCGCCGATACTCGGACGATAAAGGGTTTCGGCACGATGAGGTTGGATTCCTTACCGTCCAGACGTACCATACCCACGATTCGGTTACTCAGACTCGCCGGCATGAACGAACGGTCGTCAATGGCATTCACTCCTCCTCGGCTTCTGCGCCTAGTGGCTC
>DATNCJ010000119.1:0-10509 GCA_035607215.1 Candidatus Eiseniibacteriota bacterium | reverse complement strand
CCTGTAGAAGATAGCGGCGGGCCACGTAATGAGGCCCGCCGTCAATCCCGCACCGCCTGAACTTACAACTAGTTCTTACTGTCCGCCGGTACTACACCCGGCAGGAAAATGGTCAAGGTGTGTTCGTTGTCCCCGCGCCGCAGGATCTTAAACACCACGTTTTGCCCCGGCTTCAGCTTCGCGACGATTTTCCTGTAGTCGTCAACCGAGGAAACCACCTCGTGATTGATCTCCTGAATCACGTCGCCGCGCCCGAAGCCCAGATCGTCAGCAAAGCTCGCCGGATCGACATCGGTCACCAGCACGCCGCGCTGACCCTCCATGTTCACGCGCGAAGCTCGCTCCGGCGTCAGGCTCTCAACGCGCAGGCCGAACTCCGCGGGTGCCCCTTCGCCAGACTGGTCGTTTACGCGTCCCGCCTGGGTTGGGAACACATGGGTGCGGTCCTCGACCGTCGCCGTCGTTTCCTTCGCGGCGCGATCGCGCACGTAATCAATCTTCACCTTGCTGCCGATCGGCGACTGCGCAATCGGATTCACCAGGTCATTCCCGGTCTTCACCGGCTTGCCGTTCACCGCGGTGATTACGTCTCCGCCCTTCAGTCCGGCCTTCTCCGCCGGGCTGCCGGCTTCGACTCCCATGATCACTACGCCATGCTGCGCGCCCAATTCCTTCAACGTGATCGTATTCGTTCCCAGCTCTTCCTGGAAGCTGACACCGATCGATCCGCGCGTCACGCGGCCCTGCGAAATGATCTGGTTATAAACGTTGATGGCCGTCGACGAAGGCAGCGCAAATCCCACACCTTCATATCCGCGGCTTCCGGTGATGATCGCCGTGTTGATCCCGATTACTTGTCCGGCTAGATCTACCAGCGGTCCGCCCGAATTTCCTGGATTGATCGCGGCATCCGTCTGAATGAAGCGCTGGAACTGGTGTCCAGCCCCGCCGATGCCGCTGCGGTCCTTCGCGCTGATGATGCCCGCGGTCACCGTCGCATTCAGGCCGAATGGGCTGCCGATGGCCAGCACCCAGTCGCCTACCTGCACGCCGTCCGAATTCCCCAGCTTCGCGGTCGGCAATTCTTTGCCCGCATCGATCTTGATCACCGCCAGATCGGTGTCCTCATCCACGCCGATCACCTTGGCAACATACTTCGCCGGGTCGCCGTCCAGCTGCACCTGAACCTTGGTGGCCTGCTCGACGACGTGGTTGTTCGTCAAAATATATCCGCGCTTGTCGATGATCACGCCCGAACCAAGGCTGCGCTCCGCCTGCGGAGGCGCATCTTGCCGGCCGTCAAAGAAGCGGTCGAAGAAATCCTGCATCGGATCGTTGTCTTGACCTTGTCCCTGTTGTGGCGCGCGGCGCTTCCGCGCCGATGGCTTGCGATCCAATACCTGTGTAGTTGCGATGTTTACCACGGCGGGTTCCACGCGCGTTACGATTCCAGAGAACGAACTCGCAGCCGGAATCGGATCCGGCACTCCCAGGGGTGTTGCGCTGGTGCCGGCAAACGTCGACAGCGTCTTCATAGCCGACACTTTACCGCTCACCACCGACCCAATCATGATGCCGAGCGCTAGCGTCAGCACCACCGACATGGATGCTAGGATCTTCTTGCGGCGCGTCCAAGCAGACAATCCGTTAACTTGACCCATTTTCGTCGTGCTCCTGTGTCCTCAGAAGACGTCCCGCCCGCCAGTGAAGTATAGCACCGCGTTTTGCACGCGGCGGCTTGCTTGGTGCACTCATTGCACCCGTAACCGACACCTGACCCAAAGGCCGGGTACCACACACTGTCCAGGCTCGCGTCGCCGGGAAATATTACTCCTAACTCGCCTTCTCCAGTCTCCCCTAATGTTATTGGACGCAGGAACCCCCCTTTTTGTTGTCACGCCCATTCCCTCCGCGTCCCAGTCGATGTCCGCACCCCAATCAGCTCTCACACTCGTGCTTGACAACTGCCTCATTCTCAAGCATAAAGAAGTAGCCGCAGTTGCGGCGATCACGTGGCGATTTAGGGCAACTTGCTCCACGTAAAAAACTGCTAAAGAGCTTTTAGAGTTTCCCAGAACATTTTCTGAGAGCCCTCCAAGCACTCTTTGGCACGGAGGGCGTTTTTATTTCCCCCTCCCTGCTGCTGCCCTAACAGATCACTACGACGCCGTAACGGCGCTTGAGGCTTTGTGCCTCGCGAAAGGGCATCATGTCCGACTCCTACGAACTGCGCTGTAAAGAGTGCGGCAAGACCTGGGGAAACGCTCCGCGCTCCTTTTGCGAAGACTGCTTCTCCCCACTCGAGCTCACCTTCGACTACGCCGCCATCAAAAGCCGCGTCCGGCGCGAAGACCTCGCCTCCCGCAACTTCAACATGTGGCGCTACTTCGAGTTTCTCCCCGTCTCCGAAAATTTCCAGCCGCCCAACGCCGTCGGCGGAACACCGCTGGTCGCCGCGGATCACCTCGCCGGCAAACTCGGCGTAAAAAATCTCTACCTCAAGAACGACGCCGTCTGCTTCCCGTCTCTTTCCTTCAAAGACCGCGTCGTCGCCACCGCGCTGGTCGCCGCCCGCCGCTTCAACCTCGAAACCGTGGGCTGCTCCTCCACCGGCAACCTCGCCAACGCCGTCGCCGCGCAAGCCGCGCAACAAGGTTTCGACGCCTGCGTCTTCATCCCCGCCGATCTGGAGCCCGCCAAGATCCTCAACACCGCCGTCTACGGCGCGCGCATCGTCCGCATCAACGGCAATTACGACCACGTCAACCGCCTGTGCTCCCAGATCGCCGATCGCTTTCACTGGGGCCTCGTCAACGTCAACCTCCGCCCCTACTACTCGGAAGGCTCGAAAACCCACGGTTTCGAAATCGCCGAACAACTCGGCTGGCGCCTGCCTGACAATGTCGTTGTTCCCATGGCCGGCGGCTCGCTCATCGGCAAAATCGCCAAAGCCTTTCGGGAACTCGTAACGCTAGGCTGGGTGGAAGACAAACCCGTGAAATTCTTTGGCGCGCAAGCCACCGGCTGCTCGCCAATCTCCGCCGCGGTAAAAAGCGGCGCGCAGCGCTTCGATCCGCAAAAGCCCAACACCATTGCCCGCTCGCTGGCGATCGGCAATCCCGCCGACGGCAACTACGCCTCAAAACTCATCCGCGATAGCGGCGGCTGGGCCGACGACGTCTCCGATCCCGAAATCGTGGCCGCCATCAAGCTCCTCGCCGAAACTCAAGGCATTTTTACCGAAACCGCGGGCGGTGTAACGGTAGGTGTCACCCAAAAGCTCATCGACCAGGGGCGCATCCAGCCAAACGAAACCACGGTAGTCTGCATCACTGGCAACGGCCTGAAGACCACCGACGCCATTGCCGCCGATTTCCCGCTAACGGAAGCCATCGCCCCACGCCTCGAAGCCTTCGAAGCTTACCTGGACGCCCAGTTGGGGACGCATGCCTCCGCAGCGGCCAAGTAGCGACATTGACATCAAGGAGACTCATTGAAAATGCCCGTCACCATCGAAATTCCCACCGCCTTCCGTCGCTTCACCGACGGTGCGCCCAAAGTGGACTGTACCGCCACCACCATCGCGGATGCCCTTAAGGAACTGACCACGCGCTTCCCCGACCTCTCCCGCCATGTCCGCGACGACTCCGGCCAAATCCGCCAATTCCTCAACGTCTACCTCAACGAAGAAGACATCCGCTTCCTCGGCGGCGAATCCTGCTCCCTCAAAGAAGGCGACCGCCTCCTCCTCGTCCCCAGCATCGCCGGCGGTTGCTAACCGATTCCCAGTGGCCCTTGGTGCCGCGCGCTTCCGGTTTCAGATCGGTGTGGTTTGTTCCACGACCGAGCTCGCAACGTTACGCTGGCTGCCGAACGTTAACTCGGCTGGGTGCCCCATCCTTTGAGGGGCTTGCAAACGGGGGGCTCATCCGCCCCCACCCCGATTGATACGCGCAGCTGTAAGGAAACCATCGCTTTGTAGCGGCGACGCTTCAGCGCGTCCCTCCACACCGCGTCTTGCCACACATCGAAACGCCAGTATCGCGTAGCATCTTACGGCGAGGAACTTCCGGCAGAGCGGGGACGGGTGCCGCATCCTTCGTATTCCAGGGTGCGGGTTTGGATGCCACGTTGCCGAGAGCACCAAATCACTTGGTCTTCGGTGCGCGCTCGACGAGTTCGACCTCCAAAGAGTGCAAGTAGAGTCCCCGTGTCAAAATCTGGCCAAAACACTCGCGGTTATAATACCCTACATAACTTACAACTTTGGTAATCGATGCTGCGATAGACCGTGGTCCTCCCGGCCCCCGCCAGCCTGTCTGCCTCCCCTTGCGGACCGCTTCCCGATCCCTTACGAACTGCGCCTCGCCCACGCTGTGCGCACGCCCACTCGCGCCCTTCAATCCCCGTGGAATCAATCGTTTACTTCACAACTTGCGGTACACCACGCACCATACCGCGCAGCGAATTCTTCGTCATCTTGCCCAACACAAAAGGTGCCACCAGCCTCATCCATAGCTTACCGCCTCTTGGGAAAATGACGGGGGTATACCCCTCCTGCAGCACCACAGCCCTCACCGTCTCTCCATCCACTACGGTTGCGGTCGCCAACGTCAAGGCAGCCCGCTACCCACGGCCCAATTTCTCCACTCCCCCGAAATCACGGAACCAAACCTCCGCGCCATTCGTCTCGTCTATGCAGCGGGACATCCGCTCGGTGCTCATCCAGGAGATCTGCATGCGAAACCGTTGGCGTGACCTTCAGTTCGGCCTCAGACTTCTTTGGAAGAATCCCGGCTTCACCACCGTTGCCGTCCTTGCCCTGGCTCTCGGCATCGGCATCAACACCGCCATCTTCAGCGTGGTCTACGCCACGCTGCTAGCTCCGCTGCCCTATCACGAGCCCGACCGCATCGTTATGGTCTGGTCTTTCGTCAACGGCCACCGCAACGGCGTCTCCGCCGGCGATTTCCTGGACTGGAAGCGCCAGAACACCGCATTCGAGTCCATCGCCGCCTGGACCGGCCAGTCCATGAGCCTGTCCACGTCCAGCCATCCCGAAACCGTGAACACCCAACGCTGCACCCCGGGTTTCCTCCACGTGCTGGGCCAGCCGTTTCTGATGGGCCGCGATTTTCTGCCCGAAGAGGGTCAACTAGGCAAGGATCATGAACTGATCCTCACCTACAAGCTCTGGAAGAATCGCTTCGGCTCCGACCGCGAAATCCTTGGAAAGCAAGTCCGCATGGACAGCGAGCAGTACACCGTGGTCGGAGTGCTCGCGCCCGGTGCCACCGATCGGGTGCAGAGCGAAGCCTACACTCCGCTGGCGTTCCGTCCCAACCAGATCAATCACGAATTCCATTGGATTCTGGTGATGGCGCGGCTGAAGCCTGGTGTGACCATCGCGCAGGCCAATGCCGATATGGCTTCCGTCACTAAACATATATCCGAAGAATTTCCGAAATCCAATCAGGGCTGGGGGGCCAGCGTCGAGCCGCTGCAGAACGATTTCCTGAATCGCGACACCATCCGCGCACTGTGGATTCTGCTCGGGGCGGTCGCTTTCGTTCTGCTGATTGCCTGCGCCAATGTGGCCAATCTGCTGCTGGCGCGCGGCACCGCTCGCCAGCGCGAAGTCGCCGTACGGGGCGCGCTCGGTGCCACGCGCATGCAGCTTTTCTCTCAGTTCCTGACCGAAAGTCTGGCGCTGGCCACGATCGGCGGCGCCTTGGGAGTCGGCCTGGCCTGGGGGTGCATGAAAGCGATTCTCGCGTTGATGCCTGCTTATACCTTGCCGTCCGAAGCCGACGTCAGCCTCAACATTCCGGTTCTTTTGTTCACCATGGCCGCCACCATGCTCGCCGGCGTTTTGTTTGGTTGCGCACCGGCGGTCCAGGCCATGCACCTGAATCTCAACGACACGCTCAAGGAAGGCGGCCGCGGCGGAGTTGGCGTGACGAAGAACCGCATCCGCTACGCCTTGGTACTCGCCGAATTCTCGCTGGCTTTGATCCTGCTAGCAGCCGCAGGCCTCATGGTTCACAGCTTCTGGAACATCACTCACGTCGACATGGGTTTCCGCACCGACCATCTGCTCACGTTTGGGTTGCCCATGCCCACCGACCGGCGTCCTCAGCCCGAACAAATGGTCACCTTCTATCGCCAAATGCTGGAGCAGGTGCAAACCCTGCCCGGCGTTGTCAGTGCGTCGATCTCCACAGGCATGCCCGTGCAGGGCACGAACTTCGGCATGCCCTTCGACATCGTCGGCAAGGAAGCGGCGGACCGCTCGCAACGCCTCGGCGCGGGCTTCAATATGGTCACGCCGAGCTACTACAACACTTTTGGCATCCACATCACGCGCGGACGTGCGTTTACCGAGGCGGATATCGCCGGCGGCATGCCGGTCGCTATCGTGAATTCCGCCCTGGTGAAGAAATACATGCCCAACGTCGATCCGCTCACGCAGCGCCTCTCTGTCGAGCAATTGATTCCCGGCGTGGCGAACCTGGGTCCCCCGATCGCCTGGCAGATCGTTGGCGTGTATGAGAATGTCCGCAACGGCGGAGCCAAAGGCGAAGGCTTTCCGGAGATCGACGTCCCCTTCGCGCAAAGCCCCTGGCCCGGCGTAGGCATGGCAGTGCGCACCGTCGCCGACCCGTCGAATATGAGTAAGAGCATCGCCGGGGTGATCAATTCGCTCGATCCCGACCTTCCCATGGCCGACGTAAAAACCATGGACGTCTTGCTCGAGGAGTCCAATGGGGGCGATCGCTTTGGCGCCGTGCTGTTCGGCACCTTCGCAGTAATCGCATTGCTGCTGGCGGCATTCGGCATCTACGGCGTCATGTCGTTTGGTGTGGCGCAGCGCACCCATGAGATCGGTTTGCGCATGGCGCTTGGCGCCGGCTCAGGCCAAGTGCTTGGCATGATTCTGAGGGAAGGCATGACGCTCGGCGCGATTGGCCTGCTGATTGGCCTGGCCGGAGCTTATGGCGTCGGGAAATTGATGCGCAACCTGCTCTTCGGTATCGGCACGATCGATTACGCCGCCTTCAGCGCCGTCGCGGGGATCCTGTTGTTCGCGGCATTCCTGGCGTGCTACATCCCGGCGCGCCGTGCCACGCAAGTCGATCCGCTGGCCGCGCTGCGCGGCGACTGAGGCCTCCAAGCGCTAGAATGTCCCTATGAGGATCGCTCGCATTTGGTCCGCTCGCGCTACGCACGAGAACTGGCCGGAGTATGAGCAGCACTTTACCAGGAGCGTGCTGCCGAAACTTCGCGAGATTGACGGCTACCTTGCGGCAAATCTACTCAAGCGAGACAACGGCCGGGAAATCGAAATCGCCGTGATCACGATGTGGGATTCGTGGGAAGCGATTGACTCCTTCGCCGGAGCGGATCGCGACGCCGCGGTAGTCGGACCGAACGCTGCCGCGCTGCTCATCGACTACGACCGGCGCGTGCGTCATTGCGATGTTGCACTGTCCGATACGGCATCGGGGCGGCGCTGAATCAAACTTCGGCCGACGCGTATGCCGCCTTCCAGAAATCTTTGATCACGGGCGGTGGATCGGCTGACTCGAACGCGCGCTCCGTCAGGATGATGGCGATGAGGCCTTGGCTGGGATCGTTCCACCACGATGAGCCGAGTCCACCATTCCAGCCGTAGCGCCCCGGGTGCGTGGTAAAGCTGTCGGGCTTGACCAGCACCGACACCCCGAATCCCCAACCGGTGTTCGGCCCGAGAATCAGGCGGCCCATTTCCTGCTGTTCCGGCGTGATCTGATTAGTGGTCATCATTTCAATGGAGGAAGCCGCGACCAATCGCTTTTGGCCGGCCTGCACCCCGTACCGGCCTTTGTTGAGCAGCATGCGCGCGAACGCCAGGTAATCGTCCACTGTGGAAACCAGGCCGCCGCCACCAGCTGGAAAATTTTGGCGGGCGGCTCCACTGACCGGCGGCGGGATCGGTGACGTCCAGTTTTTTCGTCTGCGGATGGAGTGAGTAACACGACCCGAAGCGATCGAGCTTGTTCGCGGGAACGCTGAAGGCGGTGTCTTTCATACCCAGCGGCTCGAAAATGCGCCCGCGGAAAGAGTTTTCCAGCGTTTGGCCCGCAGCCCGCGCGATGAGCACACCTAGAATCTCGCTGCCGGTGTGGTATAGCCAGCTTTCCCGGGCTGATAGATCAACGGGAGGCTGCCAAGGTTCTTCATCCAGTCGTCGCGCGTAAGTTGCACCTGCGCCGGAAACGGGTCACGCCAGCTGCTTGGAGCCAGAAACGCACCGCAGCCCAGCGACGTCTTCAACGCGGATTTCAAGAACTTCCGCCGGCTTCCATCACTGCTGGATTTTTCGCTCATTTGTCGCTCCCGGTTGGATGACGTCAGGACACCGGCGTACGTATCAAATCGCGAAGCGATCGAATGCATCCGCGAAATCGTAACGGTTTTGGAATCGCGAGCAGGCGATTGAGTTGCGCTCGTGGTGAATTCAAGACCAGCCCGGCGAAAGCAAACCGCGACCGCCGGTACGAGTCATTCAAGACACGGTTCGCTTTGCCAACTGCGACACGCGGAGCTTTCCGCCCAGCCAAGCACAGGGCATCGCCGTGAGGATCAACGCGATGGGATACCAGTGAGCGCCAAATTCCGGCCCTTTGCTCCAGGTCGCGACGGCGCCCACGGTGCTCGCCAGTACCCCGAGAAGGCCGCCGACCAGCGCGTGCATCATCGGGCGATTCGGCGCCATCAGCGCAATGACGTAACTACCCACCACGGCATAGACGCAGCGGTAGATCGTCGCGAGCACCAATGCCCCGGTGGTCGGAACCCCGCCGGCCTTGGGCAAGACACCGACGCCGTAGAAAGCGGCGTCGGTGCCCAATGTCAGGAGGATGCCCACGACGGTGCCGACTCCGACGGCGCCAATACTGCGGCCGAAGCTTCTCCTGGGCGCTTGCGCTTGGCCGTCGCTCGGCGGGTCGGTGACGGTGGCTTCGCTGGTCATTGGCTGGCTCCTTTTTCCTTGGCGCGCGTGCCCCCGGACGTGAGGATCTCTTCCAGCCGGTTGTAGCTGGCCGCAACGCCCGACTCCATCGGCGACTGCAGCACCGCGTCACGCGTGGCGCGCGAATCATACTGCATTGTCTGCGTTACCGTGGTCTTCCCGTCGTGTTCTACCAAGACCAGCGTTCCGACGGCCTCGCCTGGATACCACGCCTGGTCGAATTGCTCGGTGGCCACGACGCGCTCAGGTACGACGATCTCGCGATACACGCCGCCCATACCCATTTCGCTGCCGTTCTTGTCGTTCTTCCAGACGTAGCGATACTTCCCGCCGATCTTGAGATCGATTTCGCACACCGGCATGGACCAACCATCGGGCCCGAGCAGCCAACGCTTTACCAGCTCCGGCTTGGTGAAGGCGTCGAACACCATCTTGCGCGGTGCGTCCAGAACGCGGGTCATCACGATCTCTCGCTCACCGTTTGCTGCGACTTTCAGTCCTCCGTGAGATTCCATTTGTCGTCTCCTTTGTTTTTTTCGCTGTGACCTGGGCTTTCGGAAATCTGCCCGCTCCCCCTGGAAATCTCAGGACAACGGAAAGCGGCCTCTGCACGTACGTGCTCCGATCTACCGCTTGGGCCCGTTTCTTGCTTGGATGGATTTCATTTCGTCGAGGAGTGCGTCGAGGTGCTGGAATCTGCCTTCCCAGAATTGGCGGTAGTTTTCGAGCCATTGGGTGGCTTCGGCCAGCGGCTGAGCTTCCAGTTTGCGGGGGCGGCGCTGGGCATCGCGTCCGCGGGAAACCAGCCCGGCGCGCTCCAGCACTTTCAGGTGCTTGGAAATGGCCGGCTGGGTCATTTCGAAGGGCTCGGCAAGTTCCAACACGGAAGCTTCGCCGAGTGCAAGACGCGCCAGGATGGCTCGGCGAGTGGGGTCGGCGAGTGCGGCAAAGGTGGCGTCGAGGTGGTGCGATGCGGGCATTCCATAACCTCCGAGTTGCATAACCGTACGGTAATGTACAGGTCGGCGAGAATGGCGTCAAGCGGAAAATGTGCGCTCGCGGTTTACACCTCGAAAGCGGCGGCGAGTGGCCGCCCTCCAAACAGGTGATTACCTCATCGACTGAGGATTCGCGTCGAGCTTGTCGCGCGTTTGCCTTGCTCCGTTTGATTGCGTATAAACCTTGCCATGCCCGGGCCTCTGTTGCTTGCTCCCGTTCTTGCGCAAGTCGCGCACACCCTGACGCGATCGGAACTGCGTTGGGAATTTCTGAACATGGGCGTCGCGGTAGTCCTGCTAATGGTCGGGGTCTTTTCGCTGGCGGTGTATTTCTTCCGCCGCCGGAGCCGCGAGTGGACGCTGATTTTCTTCGGAGCCTTCAACATCTTGTATGCGGTACGGCTGCTTGCCAATCAAGCCCTGGCGCGGTCGCTGTTTGCTTTGCCCACGTCGTTCTGGGACTACCTGATTTTCGTCATCACCTCGCTGATCATT
>DATNCJ010000115.1:0-2754 GCA_035607215.1 Candidatus Eiseniibacteriota bacterium | reverse complement strand
AGAACGGCGCGGTTTGCGGAATGGCAAGGCGCGGAGAGACTGAGCGCGCTGACACACGCAAAGATTTCTTGTGGTGGAGAGTCGTTTCATGCGGCCTCGGTGACCAGGGCGGGAGGAGAACGAAGCTGGATTTCAGCAACGGTGAGTCTTTCGATGACCATCATCGGTGCACCGCATTTTGGGCATAGCCCAAGAGCACTTGGGGCTTTGCTGTCTGATCCGCGCCCCGCTTCGAGAAGATGCGTGGCGTAGCAGTGACGCAAGGTGTGGGGATGGACTTGTTTCTTGATGCCTGCGCGCTTGGCAGCCTCCTTACAGGCGTTCCGGGTGTTTTGGTATCGATGGGCTGATCACTGTTGTGCCAACGGTTGCCTGGAAACAGCCAGGTGCTGGATTTTCGCGGCCAGCGGCGCCAGTGCTCGCGCAGTTCCTCGAGCAGTTTTGGGCTGAGCATCACAGCGCGGTCTTTGCGTCCCTTGCCGCCCAGAATGTGAATCACCATGCGCTTGCCGTCGATGTCGCTGACTTTCAAGTGTGTCAACTCGGAGTTGCGCACTCCGGTAGCGTAGAGCGTCAGAGTAGAATGCGATGGTAGGGAGTGAGCGCTGCATCGATGAGTTGCGTGACTTCTTCCTGGCTCAGGATCGACGGAAGGTGCAGTGCTCTTTTTGAATAGGGAGTTTCGGCGATGCTCCAGCCCTTTTTGAGAGTCTTGATGTAGAAAAACCGCAGCGCCGCGAGTCGGTTATTAATGGTACCCGACGATAACTTTTGCTTTTGCAATAACTCAGCTTGGTATTCGCGAATATGCAGTAGGCCCAAACGGTCCGGCGGGCGGTTGAATCGTCGAGCAAAAACTTCGACTGTGCGGATGTAATGGCGTGTGGTATGTTGCGAGTAGTTACGACGCTGGAGTTCCTCCAGCATCATTTTGCGTAAACGGGTCACAGGGATGGCCTCCTTGTGACCCAAACTTATCTCAGCCGCTAAGCAACCACCGCTCCATCACCTCACGCGTAGCGTCCGCCGCCGGCGGCTTCGTTCTGACGGGCAACTCGAAACTAACGCGTCGTTCTCTTATGACGCCCTGAGGCTGCATGATACGAAGTAACGTTGCCTATGGTGCGTTTCCAATGACTTATAGTGCCGTCCGCGTTCTTCTATACTGTTGAAAGTAATTGTAACCCGCCACGGGGTCACGGCAGCGGTCCTCGACCGCGCAACACTGGCCGTCAGCACAGGCCGGAGACCCATGCTTTTCACGCTAGAATAGAAACATGCCGATCCGGCTCATCGCTTTGGATATCGACGGCACCCTTCTCGACAGCCGTTGGGACCTCCCTGAGGCCAACCGTGTCGCCATTTCCGAAGCCACCCGCCGCGGCATCGAAGTCGCCCTTGTCACCGGCCGGCGCTACGACTTCGCCATGCCCATCGCCCGCAAGCTCGATTCCCCGCTCACCATGATCTGCAACAACGGCGCGCTCGTTCGCACGCACGACGGCAAAACACATATGCGCCACTTGCTTTCGCGCGACACCGCAAAGCGCGTCCTCCGCGCGACCTTATCGTGGCGCGAAGGTGCCGGTGTAGTGTTCGACCGGCCCAACGCCAATCAAATCATTCTCGAAGTCATCGATACCGACGACCCCATCCGCACCACTTACTACAACCGCAATCGCGAATATCTCAGCCAGGCCGTCCCGTTGGAAAGTTGCCTCATCGAAGATCCGCTGCAAGTAATGTTCTCCGGAAAAGTAAAACCCATGCGCGAAGCCGAAGCTGTCCTGCGCGCCGCGCCGTTCGCCAAGGAATTTGGCCTGGCGGTCACCTGCTACGAAAGCCGCGATTTCTCGATGATCGACGTGATCTGCCCTTCGTGCTCCAAGGGTTCCTCGCTCGCCGAATGGGCCACGCTGCGCGGTTACGAGCGTGAAGAAGTGATGGCCGTCGGCGACAACCACAACGACCTGGAAATGTTGTCCTTTGCAGGCATTCCGGTGGTCATGGGCAACAGCGTCCCCGAACTAAAAAACTTCGGCTGGCACCAGACCGGCACCAACGACGAAAACGGCGTAGCCGTCGCCATCACCCAATTCGCACTGCGGGAGCCCGCCGCATGCGCCTGACCACATCGAGTCTCCACCCAGCGCAACTCGATCGCGCAAACTCCCAGATCGGGCGAAATCTTAACGGTCAAGGTGTAGGGGCGTCGCTTCAGCGCGTCCCTGCCACAATCACCGCGTCTTGCCCCGACGATAGCTCGATGTTCTCCGTCGCAACCCACGCAAAGCCCTCAACCAGCGTACCGCGCAAAAATCTGTCATCCCGACCACAGCAGCCGGCGTTTTCCCGCGCTCGTTTTCTGCGCGCCAGCTGCGGGGTGGAGGGAGCCCGGGTCGACCTGAACCTCGCCACAATCGGCCTTCTGACATTATTCGTCATGATCTTCGGCACGCCCACCCGCGCCGAATACGTCGTCCTCCGCTCCACGCAACGCCTCCACGTCACCGGCTACCAACTCAACGGCGACACCTACCATCTGCAGCTCCAGGGCGGCACCGCCGATATCCCCGCCTCCGAAGTCTCCGCCATCGAGCCTGAAGACGTCTTCTACCCCATCCCTCGCGTGGAAACTTCAAAAGCCCCGTTCCGCGAGCTCATCCAGGCCGCCGCCGCCCGTTACGCCGTCGACCCCGACCTAGTCACCAGCGTTATCGCCGCTGAATCCAACTTCGATCCCAAAGCCGTCTC
>DATNCJ010000112.1:0-22072 GCA_035607215.1 Candidatus Eiseniibacteriota bacterium | reverse complement strand
TGATGCTTTGGTTCTAGCTGGCATTGCTATTCGTAGCGGAGGGACTCGATCGGCTGGAGTGCTGCTGCCTGGCTCGCGGGCAAGTAGCCGAAGAACAGGCCGGTGGAGCACGAAATTGCGAAGGCGATCAGGACGCTGAGGCCGGAAATTGGCACGCGCAGGTTTCCGGGAAGCAGCGGTTGGACGGCAACCGGGATGCCGACGCCGATGAGAATACCAATGATGGCGCCGCCGCCGCTGATTAGCAGGGCTTCGATCAGAAATTGCTGCAAGATCTGGCGGCGCTGGGCGCCGATCGCCTTGCGTATGCCGATTTCGCGGGTGCGCTCTTTTACGGTGACCAGCATGATGTTCATGATGCCGATACCACTGATGAGCAGCGCGATAAAGGCGATCACCAGGAGAACGATCGTGAGCGCCAGGGAAATGTTTTTCGCGGCGCTGAGGATCGCAGTGAGCGTTTGCACGTCATATTCGGCGGCGGGCGGATGGCGGCTGTTGAGCACTACGCCGATCTGACGCTGGACCGAGGCGACTACATCGGCACTTTCGGCCTGAGCATAAAGGACGCGCAAGACGTCGACGCCGGTGTAGTAGCGCATGAGCGTGAACGGAATGATGACGGATTCGTCTTTGATTTCGGCGAGGCCGAAGGTGGCGACGCGCTCGCGAAAAACGCCGATTACTGTGAAGGTGAGCTCGCCCATGCGGATGGTGCCGCCGATGGGATTGTCGAGGCCGAAGACGCGGTCTGCAAGTTGCTTGGTGATGAGGCAGACTTTGCCGCGGGTCTCCATGTCGGAGGGATCGAAGTAGCGGCCGCGGAGGATGACAAGGCGCCGAATATTCTGGTAGCCCTCGGTGACGCCGATCAGATTGACAGGGCGCTCGCGGGCAGCGACGACGACGGACATGGGGAGTTCGCGCGTGCCGGCAACCTGCTCGACACCGGGGACAGTGGCTTTGACGGCGTTCATGTCGTCGATGGTGAGCTCGTGGCTGAGAGGCTGGCCTTTGCTGCCGGCGTTGATGAGCTCGACCCAGACCAGGTTGGAGCCGATGGCTTCGATCTGGCCGATGACGAATTTCTGTGCGGTGAGGGCGACGGTGACGACGAGAACGATGGAGGCGCTGCCGATGATGACGCCGAGAGAGGTGAGGATGGCGCGGAGTTTGTTGGAGCGCAGGGCGTCGATGGCGACGGAGAGAGTTTCGCGGATGTCCATCATGGTGTCATTCCGTTCCAGATGTCACAGGCTGAATTTCATGCCACGCGTGCTATTTCCTTAGACGTTTGAGTGCGTCGCGGGCGGTTTTGCTTTTCGGGTCGGCGCGCAGTGCGGCTTCGTACTCGTCGATGGCCGATTGCGTGCGGCCCTGATTCTCGTACAGGCGGCCCAACCACTCGTGGGCGTCGCGCGGATGCGGAAAGGTATTGCGAATGGGGGCACGATTCAGATATTCGCGGAGCAGGCGCTCGGCTTCGCCGGGTTGTGCCTTGGTCATGACCAAAGCGACGGCGCGATAGTATTTTCCGCGCGGATCGGTAGGGACGAGCTGCTCGCCTTCATTGGCGACAGCGATCAGGCGTTCGAGTTGATTGTGCTTCACGGCGTAGTCGCCAATGTCGTAGATCAGATTGATCGATTTCGGGTGGCTTTCGATCGCTTTGGTGAATTCGGCGTCGGCCTCGGCGAAATCTTTCTTTTGCCGCCGACAGTTGCCGGCAGCGTAATGGCCTTCAGCAACGTCCATCTCGGCGAGTTTGGCGATGTTGGGTCGCGCTTTGTCTTCGCCGCCACCGACGATTCCCGGAGCGCTGCAGTCGAACTCGATCAGCGCCTGGCGTGCCGAAAAATTGCGTTCGTCCAGACGGACTGCGGTGTCGAATTCCTTGCGCGTCTTCTTGGCGAGCGACATGCCGGAAAAGATTCCGGCGTGTTCGGCTTTTTCGCCGTAGGCGCGGCCCAGCCATTCGTGGAATACGGAGTTTTGTGGCTCGAGGGCCACGGCCTTTTCGGCGCTGGCGATGGCGGCGTCGTGCTGCTGGGTCTCGTAGTAGGTTTTGGCGAGCAGCAGCTGGATCTCGGCATTTTGCGGATTTCTTGCGGCAGCCGACTGAAGTAGCTGCGCAGCGCGGCTGTAGTCGCTGGCTTCATAGGCGTGACGCCCGGCTTCCAGGCCATCATCCTGCTTTACGCCGGAGCCCTGCACGGTAGTGAGCACCGCAGCCGCCAGGGTCGACGCCGATATCGCCGCGAGGAACAGAGCGCGGCGCGCGATGCTAATTCGCATCGGACCGGCCTCGGACACGGCTGGCATCGGTGTTCATCACGCGGACGACCATGCCGTCTTTCAGCTCGATATCGCCGGGCAGCGCGATCATTTCGTTTTCCTGCAGGCCGCTGGTGACTTCGTAGTTTGTGCTGTCGGCAATGCCTACGCGAATCTCGCGTCGTTCCAAGCGGGACTTGTTGACGCTCAGCTCGTTGTGCTTCACGACGTAGACAAACCTTTGGTTGCCATCGGAAGCGACGGAACCGCGTGGCACGGTGAGCACGTTGGAGCGCTCCTGAGAATTGATGCGTACGTTCACATTTATGTTAGGCAGCAGCTCGAGGTTGTCGTTGTTTACGGTGCAGAGCAGTTCGCCGACGCTGCGAGCGCCGCGCGCGACGACCTGCTTGGGGATCACTTCGGTTTTGCCGGTCCAGGTGCGATTGGGCAGAGCGTCCCAGGTGATGCGAACCTGCTGACCGGGCTCGAGGACGCCCAGCTCGGGCTCGTCAATGAAGGCGCGAACGCGGACTTTGTGCAGGTCGGCCATTTCAGCGAGGAGGTCGCCGGTCTTCACGAAATCGCCGGTCTTAATCGGTAGGGAATATAGGGTGCCGTCGGCGGGTGCGGTGATTCGACCGCTGCGGACTTTTTCTTCGAGTGCGGCGACTTCGCTTTGCCCCTGCTGGACCGCGAAAGTGGAACGGCCTGCATCGAGCTGCACATCACGCTCGAATTCCTGCTTGGCGGCGGCGAGGCGGGTCACTTCAGCCTGGGCCTTAGCCAGTTCGACATCGTTGGCGGCGAGTTCGTCTTTCGTGGCGGCTTGCTGGGCGATCAGGCGCGTGAGGGTGTCGTGGTTGCGCTGCAGGCGGTCGCGCTGCGCCGTGGCAGTGGCCAGCAATCCCGCAGCCTGCGCTGCCTGGTCGGATCTGCCTCCCGCTTTTGCGGCGCGCAGATCGTCTTCGGCGCGCAGTAATTTAGAGCGGGCCTCGGCGAGTTGAGCAGCGGCATCCTTCACGTTTAGGGCAATCAGCAGCTGCCCCTTTTTCACCGATTGTCCTTCCTGCACGCTTACTTTTTCGACGAAAGTATCGAGTTGCGCGCGCATCACGAAAGGCGAAATCGGCTCGACTTTGCCGTTGCTGGCAAGGGAGGCCACGATATTTTCGCGGACAGGAATGACCGCGGAAATTTTTGCCACCGGCTGGCGCCCGCTCAGAGAGATGAGCACGAT
This sequence comes from Candidatus Eiseniibacteriota bacterium, assembly GCA_035607215.1. Classification (GTDB taxonomy): domain Bacteria; phylum Acidobacteriota; class Terriglobia; order Acidiferrales; family UBA7541; genus Acidiferrum. The sequence continues at coordinate 18,558 of DATNCJ010000112.1, read as the reverse complement.
CGCGGCAATTCCCGCGAGCAACAGAAAGATCAGAATGCGGTTTCGGAGCCTGCGATCCACGTGGTGTTGTGCGCTCTCCTTAAAATTTCGGCAGCCAAGCGCGCGAGTACACTCGCGCAGTGAAGTGTCCCGTTAAAAATGCGTGGCTTGCTAGCCCTCCGTCCGGCGGGCTACAAAGAAGTTGATTGTAGCAATAGGGCCGCAGCTTGCACTAGCGGCGATGTCGCACGTTTTCATATCTGCTTGAATGGATGCGGCTTGCGCGGTCCGGGATGCAACAACCCCGGGTAATGGCAGCCCGAGGCTGGCGGATTGAGCCAACGCCCGCGTTTCGGATCGCACCGGTGCGGAGATTTCCAGTAACATTCTACTTTCCCATCGCGCGGCAGTTCGCCGCGCGCTGCGTCTCGCACGAACCAGCGGGACCTTCTACTAAGCAAAGGCTTCGATGATTGAAGTTCGCAATCTGTCCAAACGCTTCCACGACAAGAAACGTGGAGAGATCCGTGCGGTGGATGGAGTCACTTTTCGCTGCGCGCCGGGACAGATTTATGGGCTGCTGGGCGCGAATGGCGCCGGCAAGACCACGACGTTGCGCATGTTGGCGACCATTCTGGAGCCCACCGAAGGCACGGCGAGCGTCTGCGGTTACGACGTTGTGGCCGAACCGGAAAAGGTGCGCGAGAACGTAGGCTTTCTTTCCACTGCTACCGCCCTCTACCCGCGGCTGACAGCGCGTGAGCTGGTGCAATACTTTGGGCGGCTGAATGGACTGAATGAAGAGACCCTGAGCATACGTGTCGACAAGATTTTTGACCGGCTGGACATGAACGGCTTTCGTGATCGTCGCTGCGACAAGCTGTCCACCGGAATGAAACAGAAGACTTCGATTGCCCGGACGCTGGTACACGATCCGGCGGTTATGATTTTCGACGAGCCGACGCTGGGCCTCGACATCATGACCGCACGAACGATTACCGCGTTCATCCGCGAGTGCCGGGACCTGGGTAAGACGGTGATTTTTTCCACGCACATCATGGGCGAAGTCGAAAAGTTATGCGATGTGATCGGAATCATACAGGGCGGAAAGCTGCTAGCGGAGGGGACCCTCGCGGAGTTGCGCGAAAGATACCAGGAACGGGATCTGGAAGAGATTTTTGTGAAGGTGGTCGCGCCACACTACATTCAGCCGGAGGACCACTGAACGATGTCTTCGCTGCGCAACATTTTTATCGTCTATCGCAAAGAACTGACCGAAGCGCTGCGTGACCGGCGCACGCTGGTTTCCTCAATCGTGATTCCTCTGCTGGCATTTCCCGTACTTGCATTCGGCCTCGGCTACACGTTCGTGGAACTGATCGGCGAAGCGAATCGCTTGCCCTCGCGGATTATGATCCTGGGGGGCGAAAACTCGCCCGAGATGATAGCGCGGCTGCAGAACAGCAAAGATATCCGCGTGGTGCCAGCGGTTGCGAATTACGTTGACCTGATCAGCGACAAGAAGATTCGCGCCGCAGTTGATATTCCTGCGGGTTTCCAGGCGTCCATCCGGCAAGGCGGGCGACCGGAAGTGAAGATCTATATGTTTTCCGGAGACATGAAATCCACAGTGGCGGCGAATCGCATTGAGAAAGTTTTCATCGCGTACCGCGACAGCGAAGTCAGCAGCCAGCTTGCGGCGCAACATTTGCCGGACACTTTGATGAAACCTCTACGTATTGAACAGAAGAATGTAGTTTCACCAGAAAAAGTGGCCGGGGAGACCTTCGGCGGCCTGATTCCCTACCTGGCGATCCTGATGTGCATGACCGGCGCAATGTACCCCGCGATGGACCTGACCGCGGGGGAAAAGGAACGCGCCACCATGGAGACCATTTTATCGAGCCCCATCAAGCGGACGCACCTGGTGCTGGGCAAATTCCTGCTGGTGCTGACGGCTTCGCTGGCCACGGCGATGCTGTCGGTGTTGTCGATGGGCGCGTCGTTCACCGCGATGTCGCACTTCGTCAGCGTCGAGAACGTTGCCGAGGGCGTGCCGATCATCCCCATGCATACGTCGACGGTGCTCGCGATATTCGTCGTGGCCGTGCCGATTGCGGTGCTGTTTTCCTCGACGCTGATTACTATTTCGCTTTTCGCAAAGAGCTTCAAGGAAGCGCAGAGCTATTTGACGCCGATGACGTTCGTGGTGCTGGTCCCGGCGATCGCCGCAGTCCTGCCAGGAGTGGAGTTGACGCCGAAACTCGCGCTGATTCCCATCCTGAATGCGAGCTTACTGTGCAAGGAGCTGGTCACCGGGACATATCATTGGAATTACATTGCGCTGATTTTTGTGTCCACCTCGGTATATGCAGCGGCTGCGCTGTTTCTGGCAGTCAAGATGTTCCAGAGAGAATCGGTTTTGTTCTCGACGTAGATATGATGGCCGGCTATGGCAGCGACGGTGTCTTGCAGGAACTTTGCCGATCCTTGCCACGTATCTTGTGTTGATGCGCCGCGGACTGCTGTTCCTGCTAAAACTTTCCCTCATCGCTCCAGTCATCGCGGCCATCGTCGGATGGTTCGTGGCACCGTGGTTTTTGCACCCCATCCGCCGGGAGCTTCCTCCGGACCTCGTTCGACAAACTGACGTCACCTTTTCGCTGATCGGCGCGCACCGCGAAGATTTCGAGGTGCGAGCGCCAGACGGCGCACTGTTGCGCGGCTGGAGAGTGCGCCCGGCCAAACCGAACGGAGACTGGGTGCTGGCATTCCACGGAGTCGCCGACAACCGCCTGGGTGTTGTGGAGGCCGCGCGCATCCTGCTGATGGCCGGTTACGGCGTGGTGATGATGGACGCGCGCGCTCATGGCCTGAGCGAAGGGCCGATGGCGACGTACGGCTGGCTGGAACGTACCGATACGCGTGCGATCGTCGAGGCGCTCGAACGCAGCGAACATCCGCGGCACCTGTTTGCGCTGGGAGAATCGATGGGCGGAGGGATCGCGCTGCAGTCGGCAGCAATTGAGTCGCGCATCGAGGCTGTGGTGGCGGAGGCGGCTTTTGCGAGCTTGCGCGAAGCTTCTTATGATTACGCCGGATTGCGGCGTTCTCCCTTACTGGGGATGACGCTTTTCGCACCGGGCACCTGGACGATGATTTATCACGCGGAGCGCCTGGCGGGATTACCGGCGTCGGAAGTCTCCCCCGCGAAGGCGGTTGCTGCGCGAGCATTCCCGGTGTTGCTGATTTGCGATGCCGATGATGTGGCGCTCCCCTGCCGACATACACAACGTATTTTTGATGCGGCAAGGGGGAGGAAAGAAATGTGGGTCGTGCCGGGAGCTTATCACACGGCCGCGCAGGGAACGCAGCCGGATGAGTTTCGGCGGCGCGTGCTGGCGTTTTATGAGTCGGTTTATGAGTTGGGGCGATAAACGAAGGATTGCCAAAGCTTGCCGATGAACCGACCGAAGGCTCAGACGACTTTCATGACCATGAGGATGCGGTCGTCTTCGTGGATGCCGCCCTGGGAATGAGCGTCGACTTCCTCAAGGATGCGCCGCAGGACTTCCGCGGGCCTCTGTTCACGGCACTTGCAAACTGACTCTGCAAGTCGCGGCTTGCCGTATTCGTTGCCCTCGGCGTCCATGGCCTCCGTGATGCCGTCGGTGCAAGCGACCAACAAGTCTCCAGCGGCAAGATCGACCGATCCCGATTCATAGGCCGCATCAGGAAGCAGCCCGACGACCATGCCGCCAGTGTCCAGCGTCTCGCAACGGCCGTCGGCGCGAACTACGACGGGCGGCACGTGCCCGGCGTTGACGTAGCGCAGCTTGCGCCCATCGTTTTCGACGAAGGCCATGAACATGGTCAGGTACTTCGTGTTGCGGCCCATGGATTGCGAAGAGCGCGCTCCTTCCAAAATTTTCTGGTTGATGGTGGCCGGCAAGCGCACCAGAGGCTCGGCGTGATCGGCCAGGGCGTGGAGCGTGGCTTGCACGTTGGCCATCACCAAAGCAGAGGCCGCGCCTTTTCCTTCGACGTCGGCTACGACCAGGAGTAAGGCTTGCTTGCCTCCCGCATTCACCGGCAGAAAGTCGTAGTAATCGCCGCCGACCATTTGCGAGGCGCGGTGGGAGACGCTGATTTCGACACCCTTCCACGGGGGCGGAGCTTCAGGCAGAAATCCCGCCTGAATTTCGCGAGCGAGTGCCAGGTCGCGTTCCATTTTTTCTTTTTCGATGCGCGCGCGGTGCAGCTGCGCCTTTTCCAGCGCGAGCGCGACGTGCGTCGAGAGCGCGTCCAGAAAGGCTTCATCCTCGGCCGTAAAGGACTCGGCTTTGTTCAGCAACTCCAACACGCCGATGATCGCGCCGGCCTCGTTGCGGATTGGCAAACACATCAGGCGGCGGGTGGTGAAGCCGAGTTGGCGGTCGATCTCCGGCTGAAAGCGCGGATCCTCGTAGGCATTGTCGAGCCGCACCGGGGTGCCTTGGCGCGAGACCCAGCCGGCGATGCCGCGGTCGGCGGGAAAGCGAATGACCTTTTCGTCCAGCCCAAGCCCCACCAGCGACCACATTTCCTTGCGCGTACTGTCGACCAGAAACACCGTGCCGCGCTCAGCACCGGTCTGGCGTGTGGCAATCTGCAGAATGATGTGGATCAGCTCGCCGAGATCGAGCGTGGAATTCAGTCGTTTAGTGGCTTCGATGATGCTGGACAACTCGGCCATGGCGCCGCGGCGTTCCGCCAACGCCAGCACCACGGCGCCGAAACGCGCCAACACATCCAGTTGAGCGCGCACGGTGTCGCCGATGGGCGCGTTGCTGCGGACTTCCAGCACACGCGCACGGAAATCGTCACTGCCAAGCGGCGCGGTCCATAACGTGGGATCGCCGCCGGCGGGGCCTGAATCCGCGGGCACGCTGCGATCGCTTGCAGGCGGGAGCGTGCCCTGTTGCGCCCAGACTTCGGCGGAACCTCGATCGATACGCCACAATCGGGCGCCGGAGATGCCAGGTTGGGCCAAAGCGGCGCGCACCATCCGGCCGGCGAGCTCGTTGGTGGGAAAGCGCCCTTCCAATTCGCGCAGGCCAAGCAGCAGCTCGGGGAAGAAGTCTGGCGCGACGCGACGGGCGGAGGTGTCGGTCATGTTAGGTGACGCGGCGCGGGGAGTGCGGCGCTTGGGGGCTAAGCCTAGCAGGTGCGGCGGTAGTTGAAAAGTCTGCGGCTTGTCCCTCATCGTTTGATTCCATTTCGGTTCAAACGCCTTCGCGATCCAATCGGACATATTTGAGCTTTTTAAAAAAGGAGCCCTCCGAGCCTTTAGCTCGGAGGGCTCTTATCTGACTGCGGCGCGTGCCGCAGGCTATGGGTTATCCCTGTTTAGTACGTCGCGCCTTCGGGAACGAAGATAAATTCGACTCGGCGATTTTCCTTCTCCGAGCCTTTTTCCGTCGAGGCTTGACCGACGCGCGTGGTGCCGCGCGAAGCGTCAATGCCCTTTTCTCCGAGGTAAGCCTTGGCCAAGTCCGCGCGTTGCTGAGCGAGCTTGGCTGACCTTGGTTCCTTAGGATCGGCATAGCCGACGATAACGACCTTGGCGTTCGGCTCGTTCTTCAACCGCAGCGCAACGTCGTCGCCGACGCGCTTGCAGAGGTTGTCGAACCGTGCGACACCTGCCTTGGTGTAGCCGCACTCGCCCACCTTGGTAGCCTGCGGAGGTGGCGGCGGCTGCTGCACGTCAACGTTGGCCGAAGAATCGGCCTTGTCGCCGCGCGAATCGGTCGCCGTGCAATTGACCTTGTAACTGCCGGACTGCAAACCGGTGGAATCAAAGGTTGCCGTCGGGCCGGTTCCGCTCACTTGCCCGCTGGTCGCGCTGTAGCTGTAGGTGAGATCCAGGTTATCTGGGCTGCTGGCCGTCGACGTAATCGTCGACTTCTCACCGGGCTGAATTGTGCTGGGATTTGCCGAGCAGGAGATCGTCGGCGGATGATGCGGTTTCTCTTCGACGCGAACGTCGGCGGTGCAGGACGCCGTGCCGCCCTTCCCGTCGTCAACTTTGGTGGTGACCGTGTAACTACCGACCGCCAAACCGGAAGGATTGAAGCGTGCATCCGGGCCGGTCCCCTCCACAGAACCGCCACTGGCCGTGTAGGTGTAGGTCAGCGGGAGATTCTCCGGGCTGCTGGCGTTTACGTGAATGGCCACGGGATCGGTCGAGCCCTGGTAGACCGAGGTCGGGTTGGCCGAGCACGATGCAACCGGCGGGCCCTTCGGAGTCGGCGGTGGTGGCGGCGGGAAGCCCCAGCGCAAGACCAATCCGGTGCCCAATCGCAGGTTGTTCTGTCGTGCGTTCGCGTTCAAGAACGGACCGGACGCATTCGTCATCAGATAGTCGATTTGCGCAAAACGCCAAGCGAAGTTGCGGTGAAACACGATGTCCACGCCGCCGCCGGCCGCCAGCGCAAACGAGCTCTGCTCACTCGAACCGGTGACATTGCCATCGCCACGGAAGCCGCCCACCAAAAACTCCGCAAACGGCACGAAATAATTAAATTTGCGGTAATTCAGGCGCGGACCAAACAGATAGGTAAAAAATCCGCCTTCGGGAGTGTTGATGCCGACGGTTCTGTGGAAGGCATAATTCCCGAATTCCGCGGTCAGGCCAAACCAGCGGTTGGCGTTGTAGGTAAACGATCCCGTACCGCCGTGATTGTTCCACGATGCAAAGGGATCGCCGGGATTGAAATTGATATAACTGTACCCAGCAGCCAGTTCGAATTTCGGCACCATGAGTCCCGGCGCCTCATCCGAGCCATTGCTCGCCGCAGGGGCAGCCGGAAACGGTTTGGCCTTGGGTGTCGCGGGCATCGCGAACAAAGTTCGCGGCGTCGGCGCGGTTACCGTGGCATCGCCATCCGTCGGGTTGTTGCTCGTCGCGGTACTTTCGCCCGAAAGCTTCGGGTCATCCTTCCCGTCATTTTTTGCCTGCTGAGCAAATCCAGGCACCGTCAGAATCGCGCACAACCCCACCGTCAGACACAACCTACGCATCGTAGTCCTCCCAAGACGATCTCTTCACAAATTCATTGACGATTGCCGATTCCGCCCGGTTCCACCCCGCTCTAGTTTCCCGGAGAACGGTCTCGGATGTTGATGCCCCACTGCGTCGCTTTCCACCCTGGCTGGTGATACCACTCCCCGGACACCTTGGGCCGTCACCAGGGGATTTACTTCACAAGAAGTAACAACGCGAGGTCAACAGGGTAATAGAGACGTCCCTATTTCCGCAAGCTTTTCCTCACCTAGTCCGGCGTCTCGGCCGGCCGGACGGCCCAATGGCTCCCACTTCACCGCGACTCTTTACTGATTCTGGGCGGCCTGACTGTTATCGGCCGTGAATACCACTACTTCTACACGGCGATTCTTTTCCCGGTCACTCCTGGTCTTTTCGTCGTTGAGCGGCTTATCGTGACCCAAACCCACGATCTGAATGCGATAGACAGGGACGCTGTGCTTGGCCACTAGGTAGGTTTGCACCGCTTCGGCCCGCCGCCTGCTCAGCGCCAGGTTATATTCCGGCGTCCCGGTCTTGTCGGTGAATCCCTGAATGGCGATGAAGTAACGCTTTAGGCTTCCCACCGAGTTGGTTAACTGGTCCAACTCTTGCCGCGCTTCATCGGTAAGTACATCGGAATTGAATTTGAACAGCACGGTGACATCTTTCGCCGACTTGTAGTCGTCCAGATTCGCGATACGATCGCTCAGTTCGCCGCGTAACTGGTCGCGTACCGCGTCCGATTTCTTGGACGCCTCGTCCGCGCGATTGATTGCATCACCCGCCCGCGCATCGGCACCCGTGGCCTTCTCGTCGGCGGCGTTAATTCTAGGTTCGGCGGCGTCCAGTTGCTTTTGCGTGTTCTGTTGGTTTTTGTCGACCTGGTCGACCTTACCGCTAACCGGATCCACGCGTTGCGCCACATACTTTTTCGTCGCGCATCCACCACCCATCAACAGCAGCGCTGCACCGGCTAACAATGTCATTTCCACTTGCCGCTTCATCGCAGATATTCCTCCCTGGGGATCTGGCCGGGTACTCGCGTTCAAGATCCCTCGCCGAATGGATCGCGTGTCGCCGTTCGCTCCGCGCACTGCGCTTCCGCGTGGAGCAACGACACCACACGCAATCATTGAATGAGATGCTCGCCGTGGGCCGAAGGGCGGCATCCTAGGAAGCCCGGTCAAGCCTGCTGGCCGTCCTTTCACCCCGGCTGGCATCTGAACTGTGGCCTCCCTGCCACGAGCTACCCGACGACGGCGATAGCGTCGACCTGGCTTGCCCGGCCGTTCCTGCCAGCCCTGACACCGCTCAGCTTGTTTCCTGGATTCGAAATCAGCCCGGATCAGGCATTTCGATATTTTCGTTGGGAGGATGGAGAAACATCCATGAAAATCACAATCGGCACGGTTCTATTACTTTTGTTCGTGACGGGTCCTGCGTACAGCCAGGAGCCCGACAAAGAAAAGCCTCGGCCCGCGCAGCAAGATGAGCCGAAAAAGCATCAATCCGAAAGCCGCGCCCCGCAGGCGCAGGACAGAGCCCACGAGCAGCAGAACCGCGAGCAGGAAAAGCAACAGCGCGACGCCGCAAGGGAGCAGCAACGCAACACCGAACAACAACAGCAGCAAGTCCGTAAGCAGCAAGAACAACAGCGCGACTCACAAGATCGAGTTCGAAAAGAACAGGCCGACCGCAACAAGCGTGACGCGGAAGAACAGCGCGAGCAGGTCGCCAGACAGCAACAGCAGATCGACAAGGATCGCGCCCATCAGCAGGAGCGTGTCGCGCAGGAGCGCGTCCAACAGGAGCGTCAAGACGCGCGCCAGGCCCGCAATGTCCGGCGCATTCGTGAAGAGGACTTTCACGCGCGCTTTGGCCGCGCGCACCATTTCCACGTAGAACGACGAGACGATCGCCGCTTCAATTACGGCGGATATTGGTTTGCTTACAACGAAGCCTGGCCTGCTGATTGGAGCAACTACGATGACGTCTATATCGATCAGGTCGATGGCGAGTATTACTTGATCGACCCGATTCACCCGGGAATCCGCATTGTTGTTTACGTGGTGGACTGAGATCCGCGATTTCATGGGAGACATCGTTCCGGCCCGACGCAGTTCCCGGAACAATGAAGTCCAAATTCATGGTCACGGCGATCCGAGGGAATTTTCTAAACCATGGGACGAAATTTATCGCTGACCGCTTATTTCGGATTAGCCGGCATCAGCGTTTTCCTGGCGTGCGCCGCGGGATGCAGCTCCAGCTCCGAGGATCAGCGCGCCCGCGACGAACGAACCCGCGACGCGGTCGCTAAGGCGACTGAACGTGCCAAGCCCGCCATCGAAGAAGCTGGCCGTAAGATCGGAGAGGCTGCCCACGAAGCCGCTCACCACGTGAGAGCGGCTGCTGAAGGTGCCCGCGAAGGCTGGAAAAACGGTCCACACGCGCTCGTCGATGTAAATCATGCTACGGAAAACGAACTGGCATCTCTCCCGGGTATCTCTCGAGGCAGCGCCCAAAGAATCATTGCCAGACGTCCTTACGCCAGCAAGAACGATCTTCTAGCGAAAGGAGTGGTTTCTGAGTCCAACTATGAAAAAATTCGCGACCGGATCACTGCGAAATGAACACTTCGCTAAATTTCTTCTCCGCTGTGCGAGAACTTTTCCACAGGTACAGCCAATCTTTTACAAACGCGCGTATAGACGTGTGCATCGCATCTCTGCACGATGCAAATTGTGAAATATACCTAGTAAGGTCTCTTGGGCCAGCACGATGATAAACAGAAAGGCATATTTGAAAGATCCGTGGGCTGATGCACCTCCGACTCCCTTCACCCGACTCGATTACCTTCTCTGCGGAGTGGCATTCCTGCTGATCGCCGTCGCTTCCGTACCGCAACTTGCTTTGCTTCTCCGTAGCCTTTAAGCGCGTCACTGGCGGACCAGGATCTGGAAAAGGCGACCTGAAAACAGGAACTGGCCGCGCCTTGCCTGTCGCGGCCAGCTTCCTGTCTCCTTTCGATTAAGGCGAGAGTCCGCGGCTTACCGTCCCGGGCCGTTCTGTGCGCCCTGTGCGGAAACGCTGCGTGCCACGAGTTTCCCGTCTGACATCGGCGCATACTGCACTACCGCATCTGTGCCGGTGGTCACCTTTCCCTGCACTTGCGTGGTGTTGTCAACCACAAACTGCATCGTATGTTTACTACCCTTGTCGTTGACTTCGAGCGAGAAAGATCGCCGGTCGCTTCCGATATCCGTCACCTTTCCCGATACTTGTTTGGATTGCTCGGCTTGCGCCTGGGTTGATGGCGCCGTGGACTGCGAACGGGCCGGCAGCGCGAATCCCAGCAGCAACGCAGGTGCCAGCGCCGAGCAGCAGATAATTTTTCGAAGCATGAACAGTCTCCTGGAGTGGGGTTGCTACGGGCGGGATCGTCCGGGAGTCGCACGTACTCTGCCACTCAAGAGCGAAATTTTTACCGCCTCCAACATGCGATAAAGAAACGGCTTGCATGCAGCACTCTTCAGTTCCGCATTTATTGTGCGATCTGCCTTGGAAACCGCGGCCCAATGGCGCGAATTTTTTCTACGAGGCACGTCGATTTTCTTTACCGCGAATAGGGTAGGCTCCCTTACAACAACAATGGGCGCGGCGTCATGGGTGATTCACGATGATTTTTGTGTTCGTGTAGGGCCAGCTTCAGCTTGATCTGGCACAGAACGCTCACTCATCCGCAATCACGTAATTTCGTAAGTGCCATGGCCGCTACTCGTACCTCAGCGCTACATTCGGATCCAGTCGCGCCGCCCTGCGGGCGGGAATCCAACATGCCATCGCCCCGGTAGCAATTACCACCAGCACAGTCCCGGCCAGCGTCGCAGGATCGTGCGCCGGCACCCCATTTAGTTGCGCTGTAATTACCCGGCCGAGAACGAGGCTCACTGCCAAGCCCACGCCAATTCCCGCGAACACGAGTCCCAATCCCCCACGAACTACCATCTCCAGCACATCTCGGCGTTCCGCTCCCAGAGCCATGCGGATGCCGATTTCGTGGGTCTTTCGCGCCGTCGCGTAAGCCAACACGCTGTACACTCCGATCGTGACCAGCACCAATCCAACGCATCCGAAGATCGTCATGACCAAAAAACTGAATCGCGGACCCGCAAACACTCTTGCGTTGATGCGATCCTCGAGCGTGCTGGGGTGGTCCAATGCCACGCCGGAATCGGTTGACCACACCGCCCGTCGCAGCTCATTCGCAATCAAGGCGGGATCGTGCTTTGTTCGCACCATTAGTACCTGTGCTCCAGATCCCGTTACCGTGTACGGAAACCATACCTCCGGCTCGGTCGGCGCCTGCAATCCTAGGTTCGTCACGTCCCCGACCACGCCCACAATTTCAAACCACGGCTCGGCGACCGGATCGCCCATCGATTGCAGCATCGACAGCCGTACGCGTTGCCCCATCGGATTTTCTTGATGCGGGAAGTACTTCTGCACGAAGGTTTCGTTCACCACTGCCACTTTCCGTGCATCATTCACTTCCGTTTCCGTAAACCCGCGGCCCAGCTTGAGCTCGATCCGCAGCACGCGGAAATAGCCCTCGCTGACATGTTGAATTAGCGCGTGCCAATCTTCCGCGTGCGTCTTGCCGGCAATCTCGACGCGGCTCTCCACCCCTCCATATGGCGGAATAGAACTGGACTCCGACGCCTCCACCACTCCCGGCACTGCTTTCAGTCGCGCCAGCAGCGGCTCGAAAAAGCTTCTCATCTGCGCCGCCTTCTCGTAGCGACTCCGTGGGAGCAGCAATTGCACCTGGTAGACGTGGTCCGCCCGCAATCCCAACGGCGTTGCGCGCAAGGCGACAAAACTCCGCATAAACAAGCCCGCGCCGATCAGCAGCACCAACGACATCGCCACCTCCACAACCACCACTGCATCGCGCAGACGTCCCGTTTGGAAGCCACCGCTTACGCCCTTGCCCGAATCACGCAACGGATCATTCAGATCGCGCCGTGCCGCTTGCAAGGCCGGCGCCAAACCAAAGATTAGTGCTGTCAGCACGGCCACTCCCAGCGTGAACGCCAGCACCGGCGCATTCAGTTCGATCACCGACTCCGCAGGAATCACGTTTTGCGGCAACGCGGCTACTAGCCCCTTCAGTCCACCCCATGCGATCAGCACTCCTATCGCAGCTCCGCCCAACGCCAGCACCAGACTTTCCACCAGCTGCAAGCGCACCAGCCTGGCGCGTCCAGCACCAAGCACTGAACGCAAGGCAAATTCTTTCGCTCGTGCCGTCGCCCGCGCGAGCATCAGGTTCGCTACGTTGCCGCATCCGATCAGCAGCAGCAATGCCACTGCCGCCAGCGCTGTCAGCAACGTCGCTTCGAATTGGCCGACCACCGTGTCTCCCAGTTTTTTCGCCTTTACCGTGAAATGTTGCGGATAAGCTTGCGGATTTACTCTTGCCAACCCTTGCAGTATGACCGTTGCGTCGGCTTCGGCCTGCTCCTTCGTCACACCCGGTTTCAAGCGACCCAGAAAAAACCAGTTAACCATGATTCCCGCAAAGCTCGATTTCGCCCCGCGCATCGGCTTTTCGGGAATCAGCACGTCCGCTTCATACCATCCAAATCGCGGTGGCATGATGCCCACCAAGGTTCGCGGTGTTTCATTCAACACCATCGTCTTGCCCAGGATCGACGGGTCGCCATCGAAGCGCGTCACCCACGTCTTGTAGCGCATCACAAAAACCGGCGGCGCTCCCGGTTCGTAATCCGCCGGCTGCAGTACGCGCCCTAGCATCGCTGGCATGCCGAAAAACTCGAATGTGCCCGGCGTGACATGAGCCCCGTAGAGTTGATCCGTCCCTTCGCCGTGCTTGTACAACACCAGATCTTCCGCCGCAGCGGTCGTAGCGGAAAAAACGTGATTCTGCTCCGCCAGCTCTAGGTACTCAGGCGCCGTGTAACCTTGTCGCCCGTGGGAGTCGCTCTGCGTGTCGACCACCCGCAAGAACACCATCTCGCCGGGGTTCTTGTAGGGAAACGGCGACAACATGATGTTGTCAATCACACTGAAAATCGCCGTCGAAGCTCCGATTCCCAGCGCCAGTGTGACCATCGCCACCATCGCGAATCCCCGGCTCTTCCGCAACGCGCGCACCGCATAGTGGAAATCCCGGCCGAGGTCTTCCAGCGACACCAGAGTTCGTAACTCTCGCCGATCTTCGCACAACAGGGTGGTATTCCCGAATTGTCGCCGCGCCGCCGCCGTCGCATCGGGAGACGACATCCCCTGTGCCACAAATCGCTCCTTCAGCAAATTCAAATGCTCTTGCAATTCATCCTCAAACTGTCCGTCGCGTCCCTGTCGGCCAAAAAAACCGCGCGCCCTGGCCGCCCATGCACGCATTCGCGACATACCCCGACCCGCCATGTTCAACCCTCCCCTTCCAGCCGCAGCACCCGCCCGACCACGCCGGAAATCCGCTCCCAATTCTCCGTCTCCACGGCCAACTGTTTCTCCCCGCGCGGTGTAATGGAATAGAATTTAGCCTTCCGGTTGTTCTCCGATAATCCCCATTCCGCCACAATCCAGCCCTGCTGCAGGAGTCGCAGCAGGGAGGTATACACGGTTCCCTCGTTTAACTGCAGCACGTCACGACTCACTTGCTCGATCCGCCGCGCAATCCCAAAGCCGTGTTGCGGGCCCAATGCATGCAGAGTTTTCAAAATCATCAGATCCAGCGTTCCCTGCAACACTTCCGACTTCTTCGCCTCCGTCATGCGCGCTCCTTGACTCGCTTCCTTTGCACGATCCAAAGGAAAGTACCAGGACTCCTTTGCAATGACCATAGGAGGCGCATCCTGACTAGACGCGCGGGCCGCGCAAGTGTTTCTAACCGGGCTTCCGTCGAGGTCGCCACTTCCCGCCCAGCCTTTTCTATGCTTTCATCTTCCATCCAACGAGGATCGCCATGCCCAATCAACTCCCCGATTTCCGGCTCGACGGTAAGACCGCGCTGGTGACCGGCGCCGCGCGTGGCCTCGGGCGCGCTATCTCTCTGGCCCTGGCTGCGGCTGGCGCCGACGTCGCCTTGGGTCTCCGGGACAAATCCGCTGATTCTGGTCTCAGCGTCGAGATCGAGAGGCTCGGCCGCCGGGCTCTCCCGCTTCAGATGAATGTCATGCGCCTTGATCAAATCACTCGCACGATCGACGACGCCCTGGCGCATTTCGGCAAGCTGGACATCCTGGTTAACAATGCGGGCGGAGGCTTCACCAACTTGGCGCTCGATGTTCCCGAGCACGAGTTCGACGACACGCTCACCATCAACCTAAAGTCCACCTTTTTCGCCAGCCAGGCCGCCGCTCGCGTCATGAAGCGCCAAGGCGGAGGCTGCATCATTAATATGAGTTCCCAGGCCGGGTACGCAGCGCTCCCCACCGAGTCGGTTTACTGTGCCAGTAAAGCCGCTATCTCCCATCTCACCAAGTGCTTAGCCGTCGAGTGGGGCCAGCACAACATCACCGTAAATGGTGTCGCGCCCACCTTTATCTCCACGCCCGGCACGGATGACGCGCTCGCCGATCCCGGCTTTCGTGCTGATGTTGTCGAGCGCATCGCCGCGCTCCACCGCATCGGCGAACCGAGCGAGGTCGCCGGTGCCGTCGTCTTTCTCGCCTCACCTGCCGCTTCGCTGATTACAGGCCACACCATCCTCATCGACGGCGGGTGGACCGCTCGCTAGTTTTTGCTTTGTGTCCGGAGTGGTACTGTGCTGGTTTCGAGGAATGGTTATCCTGTGTGGATCGCTTTAGCAAGCAAGCCCGCCATACCCCCAAGCGGCACGAGCCATGCGGAATTCAAGCGAAATCTCCACAGGCAAATCACGGCAAAGACGGCCAGAGCCAACGTGATGGGGTCCACAAGGGATGCGCGGCCCAACTGCCAGGTGACTGCCGCCATCAGTGCCAGCGAAGCAACATTTACGCCGTCGAGAAATGCACCCGCCGTGGCTGACTTCCGAATGCGCGGCACCAATGGTCCACTGGCGGCCACAAGCATAAATGCGGGAAGGAAAATGCCAACTGTCGCAAAGATGGCACCTGGGAATCCGCCCAAAAGATAGCCAATGAAGGTTGCGGTGGTGAAAACGGGTCCTGGGGTGATTTGTCCCACAGCAACTGCATCGATGATCTGTCCGTCCGTCAGCCAATGGTATCGCGTCACGAAGTCCGCGCGCAGAAATGCCAGCAGCACATACCCACTTCCGAAAACAGTCGCACCGATTTTTAGAAAAACCAGAAAGAGCAACGTGAGGCTGAAGGATACGCCTGCAATGCCTATGCAGCTGCCCGCTGCGAAGGACGCAAGCCAGCTACAAGATCGATGCGAAATGCTCTTGGCTGTTGCGGCAGCGACGCCTCCCAGGACGAGTATTAGCAGGGGATGCACCGCTGCAAAAGCCAGGATGACGCAGAGGAGTCCGAGAGATCCGAGAAGGCGCGACTTGAGCGCACTTCGCCCTAAGCCCCAAAGCGCCTGGAGGATCACCCCAATGATCATGGGTTTGATTCCGAAAAGGATGCTGGCGACGGTCGGCAATTTGCCAAACCGGACGTACAACCATGCCAACCCGGCGACCAGCACCGCCGCGGGCATAATGAAACAGCATCCCGCGATGAGCAGCCCAGGCCAGCCTCCCAGCAGAAAACCGATATGGATTGCCAATTCACTCGAACTGGGTCCCGGAATCAAATTGCTCGCGCCCAGCAAATCGAGAAATTTTTCACGCGGAATCCAACACCGGCGCCGGACCAACTCGTGCTCCATCATGGCGATATGCGCAGCAGGCCCACCGAAGGCGATGGTGCCGAGTTTGAGGAAAAAGGTGGCGAGCTCGGAGAGCGACACTCGGACGTTCGCAGATTTGTTATTCAAATGGGATCGCCAACGCGGTTCGACGAACCTGAGGCAATTGCCTCAGGGATAGGCAGCCGACTTGGGATTTCATGCCTCTCGTATCTTAACTTACGAGGTCGGAGGGCATTCCCGTCCAGCGAGGAAATCGTCCGGTGTTGTTTATCGGCGTTGAGGTCCGTAAGCCATAGCCAAAAACCGGCAAGCAAAGGTGTCCGTTTCCGGACAAGAGTCCATATTTGGGACACTTTTCGCTGCGCTCAGCCACGAACTTTAGAATCCATAGACTCGTATCTACCCACAGCCCTGTTTCTTCGTCTATACAGGTGCACCATGCCGTCTGTTCGGGAGACGCTTTCATGAATACCTTGAGCCAGGATCTGCGCTTCGCCTTCCGGCAATTCCGGAAGTCACCCGGCTTCGTCATCACCGCCGTGCTCTCCCTGATGCTCGGCATCGGCGCCACCACGGCCATCTTCAGCGTCGTCTATGGAGTTCTGCTCGATCCGTATCCTTATAAAGATAACGACCGCATGGTGCATGTGGAGTTGCGCGATAAGAACGACCGTGGTCCGCTCCTGATGGTTTCCGGCACAGGCTACCAGCAGTTGCGGCAAGCTTCGTCGGTCGATGATGTGTTTTTGCAGCAGGATGGCCGGCAGAACCTGACGGGCGCGGAGATTCCGGTTTCCGTCAACGTGGGCACTTACTCGGCAAACTTGTTCGAGTACATGGGAGTGCCGCCGCTGCTGGGTCGAGAGTTCAGTTCCGCGGACGCGCCCAACGGCAATGCCGCGCCGGTGGCGGTGCTCAGCTATCTGTTCTGGCAACGGCAGTTTGGGGGCAGCCGCGACGTCGTGGGCAAGACCCTGGAGCTGGACCACAAGATCTACAGCATTATTGGCGTGGTACCTCCGCGATTCACCTGGGGCGATTCCGATGTTTATCTGATTGGCGTTCCCACAGCCGATCCCCACGACTACTGGATGTCCTTCGTCAAACTGAAGCCCGGCACGCCTTATAAGAAAGCCGAAGGCGAGTTCCAGATGCTCGCCGACAATTTTGCCAAACTGGATAAGAATTATCCGCAAGAGCGCCACGCCAAGGTGGTGACACTCAACGAAGAAGTGCTGGGTAAATTCGCTGGCACCCTGGTGCTGCTGTTCGGTGCTGTGCTGGCGCTACTGATCATCGGTTGTGCCAACGTATCGATTTTGCTGCTCGCGCGCGGCACGGCGCGGCAGCATGAACTGGCTGTGCGCGTTTCGGTCGGCGCGGGTCGCAGCCGCTTGATTCGCCAATTGCTCACCGAATCGGTGTTGCTTTCGGTGACCGGTGCGGCGCTGGGTGTTTTGGCAGCGTACAAGGGTGTGGACGCCATCGCCGCAATGCTGCCGATGTATTCGTTCCCGCACGAAGCGTCCATCCACGTCAACGCCATTGTGTTGGTCTTCAGCGCTGCAGTGGCGCTGATCACCGGCATCCTGTTTGGCATTTCCCCCGCCTGGAAACTTTCCCGGCCGCAGTTGGGTCACCTGATTCAGGCCAGCAGCGGCAAGCACTCCGGTAGCGGCCACAGCCGGAACGTTCACCGCCTGCTGATCGCCGGACAAGTGGCGCTCACGCTGTTGCTGATGGCCGGAGCGGGCGCCGCCATGAAATCCTTCCTCGCGCGAACGCACACGAATCTCGGGTTTGAGCCCAGCAACGTTCTCTTCATCAACGTTGGATTTCCCAAAGGCGCCAATCCTACGTGGCAAGCCCGCCTGAACGCGCAAGAACAGGCGCGCAAGACCATCGCCGATATCCCGGGTGTGGACTTCGCGACCATCTCCAACAGCTGGTTTCCTCCGTTTGGAGGTTTCCGCGCAAAGGTTGAGGTCCAAGGCAAGCCCGCCCTGACCGACGCACAAGCCATCCTGGCTCTCTCCAGCCCGCACGAATTTCTAACCTTGCACATTCCTCTCGTAAAAGGACGCATCTTTGACTATGCCGAGGTCATGCGCGCGGCCCACGTCGCTGTCGTCAATCAGGCCTTCGTGAAGCAATTTCTTGGCGATGCCGATCCTCTGGGCCAAAGTGTGCGCAGCCCGATGCTCAAGGTGGAGCAGCCAAATCTGCTTCTCGCGCAAGGCCCGGACGACTGGCTGCAGATTATTGGGGTCGTCGGTGACGCCCGCAATGACGGGCTGGAACGCCCCGCCAAGCCCGCAGTGTTCCTGCCGTACAGCTTCGTGCTGCCCACCGACGTGTCTCTTTTCATCCGCACGGCTGCCGGGAATCCCGAGCTGATCACGCGCACCATCAAGGAACGCCTGCGCCAGATCAATCCGGAAATGGTGGTGGGGAACGATCACACGCTGACGTGGTGGCTCGACACTCAAGGCTGGGGAAAAGAGCGCTTCATCGCGACGCTTTTCTCGCTCTTCGCGGTCCTGGCGTTGGTGTTGGCTGCGACCGGGCTGTTTAGCGTGGTGTCGTATGCGGTCACGCAGCGCACTCAGGAAGTCGGCATTCGCATGGCCCTCGGAGCTCCGCGGGCCAGCATCGTGCGGCTGGTGCTTTCGTCGACCGGC
>DATNCJ010000076.1:0-10304 GCA_035607215.1 Candidatus Eiseniibacteriota bacterium | reverse complement strand
CCTTCAGGCTCAGCTCGTCGGGCGTAGCATCCAGCACTTCCGGTATACCCATCCTCGATTTTCGTAATACCATGGCACTGTTATAGCGTTTGCGCATCCCAGCCGACTCCACCCACGCCCCAATCCGAGGTGAATCGTGTCCAACCACACCAGACGTGAATTCCTGAAAGCGGGAATCGGTGCCGGCGCCGTTGCCATTGGCGCGAGCCTTCCTCTCAAGGCCGCGCGGCAAACTGCCACGGATTGGGTAACGCTGGGAAAATCTAATGTGAAGGTCACCCGCCTGGCCTTCGGCACCGGCAGCTTCAGCGGCAAGGTACAACGGCAGCTGGGACAAGATGGTTTCACGCGACTCGTCCGCTATGCCTACGACCACGGCATTCGCTTTTTCGAAACCGCCGAGTCTTACGGCGACATGCACAGAATGCTCGGAGTCGCCCTCCAGGGCATTCCCCGCGACACCTACCGGCTGATGTCCAAGGTCACCACCCATCAGGGCGTGGACCCGCAACAGAAATTCGACGAGCTGCGCAAACTCGCGAATACCGAGTACTTCGACATCATGTTGCTGCACTGGCAACACACTGCGACGTGGCCCGCGGACACCACCCGGTGGCAGGATGGCATCCTGGAAGCGGAGTCCCAGCGGAAGGCCATCGTAAGTCATGGCGCATCCGTTCACGGCTTGCCGGCGTTACGCCAGGTCCCCGGAAACAAATGGCTCGACGTCGCCATGATCCGCGTGAACCACAAAGGCAAGAGCATGGACGCCGAGGATTACAACACCGACGGCCTGGGCAATGTCCCCGAGGTCGTCACCCACGTCAAGCAGGTCCGCACGGAAGGCATGGGCGTAATCAGCATGAAACTCGTTGGCGAAGGCACCTTCAACCGGGAAGACCGCCAGGCGGCCATGAAGTTCGCCTTCCGCAACGCCGGCGTCGATTGCGTGACTGTCGGCTACAAAAACACGGCCGAGATCGATGAGGCCATTGAGAATTTGAATCTCGCGCTCGCCTGAGATTTGCTTAGGCGCCGATACTCGCCGCACGTTCTTCCAGGCGCGCTCTAGTGGCCCACAGGCCCGCGGACGGGGTGCTGATGAAGAAAACCTTCTCGCCGTCGCCCATAACGTTCCATCCCTCTTTCATTTGCTGGGGCGGGTAACGCCGCAGTGCCTCTTCCAGAGACACAAATCCGTACCCGACTCCTTCGATCTCCTCTTTCGATAAATGGCCGGGCGCGTACGAAATATCGAAGCGACCCTCGCTGGACCCATGGAGCAGATGAGCCGCTGCGTGCGCCAGTTCTCTCAGGTCGGAATTTTGCCTGTAACTAGCCAGCGTCTTCGGCGTGCCGCGGTATCCGTATTTGCGAATCAAGGTGTCGACGGATTTTTGTTCCCCGAAGCGCTCCAGCCCCGGCGCAATAATGAACAGTTCTCCCCGGTCCGCAAGCGCCATCCGCGTCCGGTATACCGCCTTGTTCGCCACCCACGTGCTGTGGAATTCGTCGCCCTGCATCACCGCAACAATTTTGGAAATCGGCTCATCGACGACGGTAATGTTTTCCTTACCGCTGGCTTTCGCGCCCATTAGATACGTTTCCAGATCGTCTCCGGCGTAAACGCCGCAGGTCACGAGGCGGTTCTCCGGGTCGCGCTTCATCACCACCTGAAAATAAACATCCGGAAGATGCCGCAGAAACCGGTCCTCAGCCCAGTTGAAGCAACTGCGTAAAGGCGTAATCAGCCTACCGAGGTTGTTTTCGATCCCATACGTCGCCGCCGCCATATGCGAGGCACAAATCGTTTCTTTGCCGCCCAGCCCGATGAAATAATTCTTATTGTGATTGGCGAATCCGAGCACTTC
Source organism: Candidatus Eiseniibacteriota bacterium (assembly GCA_035607215.1). Taxonomy (GTDB): domain Bacteria; phylum Acidobacteriota; class Terriglobia; order Acidiferrales; family UBA7541; genus Acidiferrum. Next base: position 8,433 of record DATNCJ010000076.1, on the reverse strand, counting down.
GTGCGGCACGACGTGGCCAACATTCACGATCAAATCCCAGGCTTCGTTCATCAGGCTCGCGTTCAGATCGACCGGTATCTCCCAGTCGGCAACACCTCCGGTGCTCTCCCTGACGCGCTCCGCGGGAATCGTCCCGACGCGCTTGACGCCACCAATCCAGTCGTGCGCGTGGATGCGCTCGTTGGGAATGCTCCCGAACATCCAGCGATTGTCCGCTTCCGTGTGCGGAACGTGCTGCCCCAAAGTCGGAATCACGTGAACATCGCAGTGGTCCGCCGCCAGCGCCCGGTACAGGGTTTCCGTAATTTTCCCCGCGCCGCTGTGCGCCCGCGTCAGATCGGGAGGCAGTAGCAGAACCCTGCGCAGATCCTTCTTGATACGGCTGCGCGCTTCGTCCACCAATCGAAACGCGAGGGCATCCACCTCCTCGCGCAGCAATTCCTCCGCTTCTCGCCAGAACCAGGGCATTTTTCAATCCTCAGCCAAAGAATGCTTGCGACGCGTCGCCTTTTCATTACATCTGGTAGAGCATCAGATAAACGATCACTCCGGTCACTGACACATAAAACCACAGCGGCAGGGTCCAGCGCGCAATTACACGATGCTTGTCGAAGCGTTCCAGCCACGCCCGCCTCAGGGTGATCAGAATCATCGGAACAATCACAATCGCCAGAATCGTGTGGCTGAGCAGCAGCGCAAAATACACCGGGCGAATCCATCCCTGCCTTTGAAATGCGACATGGCCGACGCGATAGTGATAGGCAAGATACGACGCGAGAAATACGGAAGACACGGCAAATGCCGAGATCATGAAGCGCTTGTGAAGATTGAGTCTGCGACTTCGGATTGCCACGTAGCCGCAGGCCAACAACATAGCGCTCAGTCCGTTCAGCGAGGCGTTTAACGCGGCGTGTGAAAGCATCAATGGTTAGCTGTCATTTCCACTTCAAATTCGGACGATGATCTCTCAGAAGAAGTTGTAGGGGCGTCGCTTTAGCGCGTCCCTCGCCTCGAAACCACGCCCGGCGAACAGGTAACCTCGATCAATGCGGCAGCTTGTCGTAGATCATCAGCCCCAGCAGCACGGGAATATGGATCACCGTGGCATGCATCAACCACTTCGCGCGCATGTTCGTCTTCGCCGTGGCCGCCCACAAACAAACCTGCAGCAACCCAACGCTAACCACCAGCGCGCCGAAAAAGTAGCGCACGCCTGCGAGCCCAACGACGGCGGGCAGCAGACTCATGCCAACGAGCGCAGCGGCGGTAAAAATGATTTGCCGAAACGTTCGAGTTCCCTGCTTGTCCACCACCGGCAGCATCAGAATTCCCGCGCGCGCGTAGTCTTCGCGGTACATCCAGGCAATGGCGTGAAAGTGCGGGAACTGCCACAGGAAGAGAATCCCAAAGAGCAACCATGCTCCGCGGTCCAGCGAGCCGGTCGCCGCCGCCCAACCGATCATCGGCGGAATGGCCCCAGGGAAGGCGCCCACAAATGTTGCCCACACCGTGCGCTTTTTCAGCGGCGTGTAAGCCAGCAAATAGCTGAGGCAGGTGGCAACGCCCAGCCCGGCCGCCAAGGCCCCGGCTGCAAAATACAAGTACACCGCGCCGGCGACACACAAGGCCACGCCAAACCACAAGGCTTCTCGCGGTTGCAACACCCCGCTCGGCAGTGGCCGCGAGGCCGTCCGGCGCATATGCCCGTCCGACTCGCGCTCGATATAGTGATTCAGCGCCGCTGTGCCCGCCGCGATCAGCATGGTGGCGAAAACCGTGTGGACCAGGCGCAGCCAGTCCACCGACCCGCGCGCGCCCATGTAATATCCGGCGGCGGTAGTGATCAGCACCAGAAACGAAACGTCCGGCTTGGTCAGGGAAATGTACGCGTTCGCGCGCGACATGGCCGCCAGTTCGGTCGCGCGCGCAGTGCTCACTAGACGGTCACCTGATGCTGTGCACGCGCTTCCACCGCGCGTCCCCGCGGCACGATTCGATAGCACATCAGCACGATCAGCACGGAAAACGCGAACAACAGCGCGCCTACGACCGTGTGCGTCACCGTCAGCAGCACCATCACCGGCATCGGCTGCGGCGCGTTCGCCGTGGCTAGCCGCGACCAGTAGGCGCCAAATCCCAGCAGAAACTGAATGCCAAAAATCGAATGCAGCAGCATGCGTGCTCGCGTAAGTTCCGGCGAGTTTCCAAACCGCTTGCGCAGCGCGATCGCCGTCCACACCACCGAACCCATCACCACAAATGCTCCCACAATGTGCGGCCAGATCGGCAATTCCTGATGCCGGAAGCCCGCGCCCAACACCACCTGCAGGAAGATCATCTCGGAATTGAACGCCGCGACCGTGTGGATGGAGGGTGATCCGCTGTCCGCCAACTGCGGCCGTTCGCTCATCCACCACTTGCTCGTGAAGACCGCGATCGCCAGGACCGCCGCAAAAATGATCTGCCCAAAGCAGGCGTGCATCACCGGCAGCCAGTAGTGCAACAACTGCCGCACCACTTGACCGCCAAGCACGGCCTGCACGACTACGCCGGCAACGGCGATGACCCCGAACCAGCGCAGCCATCGCCGAATGTCTTTCACCCAGATCACCACCGCCAATGCCAAAATCAGAACGCCCAGCACGCCGGCAATCACCCGGTGCGAATGCTCAAAAAACGCCCCGCCGGCCAGTTGCCGCAACGTCGGAAACCACGTCCCGAACGATTTCGGCCAGTCCGGCACCGACAGCGCCGCGTCATTCGAGGTCACTAGCGCGCCGGCAACAAACAGGAGCACCGTCCACGCCACGGTGAACCTGGCAAAGCGGTGAACGACAGGGTTGTAGGTGAATGTCATCGATGGGCCCGTTACAGCAACCGCGAATTATACCCCACACGGTCAGTTTCGTCCTTGCCACGGCGGCAATCGAAAGCCCTGCTACGAGGTGTTGCGCATCCCAGCCACAGCTTGCTCCCCGGTCGCTTCCGGCGCAAGTCCAACGGCCCGCAAGACCAGATCCTTCAGCGCCGCGATGAACAAAGGCGAATCCCCAACCGCCGGCATCATGCGAAACGTAGTGACTCCCAGTTTCTCGGCCTCTTCACGGGCCTCGATGTTGATCTCGTGCAGCGTTTCGATGTGCTCGGTCACAAACGAGATCGGCACCACTAGCATCTCTTTCACGCCTTCGTGCCCGAGCCGCTCGATGGTTCCAGTCAGCGGGGGTTGCAGCCACTTCGCCGGCCCCACGCGGCTCTGGTAGCACAACAAATGCGTCCGCGGCCATCCAGGATACTGCTGCGCGCCGCTTTCGCAGACCAGCCGCACAGTCTCCTCGATTTGCTTGGGATAAGGATCGCCCTTCTCGACCAGACTCATCGGCAATCCATGCGCGCTGAACACCAGACGGATCCGCGAGCTATCCGCAAACTGTCGCAGCACCGAGCCAATCCTCTTCACCACCGCCTGAATGTACAGCGGATGATTGTAAAACTGTCCGATGGTGCGTTCTTTCGGCCCGCCATTCGCCGCTCCATACACGCGCCGCCATTCTTTCAAGCTGCTCAATGTGGTGGCATATGAAAAATGCGGGTACAGCGGCAGCAGCACAATCTCATCCAGTGGCCCCGACTGCCGGATGGCATTCACCGCATCCTCGGTCAGTGGATGCCAATAGCGCATCGCCGTCACCGCCACGGCATCGATGTAAGGAGACAACGCCTCGACCAGCCGCAGCCGCTGCCGCTCGGTCAGCAGTCCAATCGGCGAGCGCCGACCGATCTCTGCGTACTTCTCGCCGACTGGGATCGCGCGCCGCGACGAAATCAGCTTCGCCAGCGGACGCCGCAGGAAACCCAGCGGCCCCATGGGAATAATGTCGGGATCCAGAAACAGATTCAGCAGGAATGGCTCGACGGACTGCAGTGAATCCGGCCCACCCAGCTGGAACAACACGATCCCGACGCGCTTCTTCCCTGCCAAGTTATTTGCTCCGATTCAGCGAATTCTTCAGCCGCTCGATTTCATTTCGCAGAGCCGTGCTGCGTCGCGCCACCGTCAGGTAATACACGAAGAAAATCCCCCAGCCGATGAGGTACGCCGCAAACACGCTGTCGAGATTTTTCACGCCGCCTCCAGTTCCCGTCTCACAATCTCCGCCTCTCCGCGCATCTTTTCCAGCCCGTACCGATCGATCAGCAGCAGCACCATCAGCGCATGCATTGCAAAAATCGAAAAAAAGAAAATCTTCAGCATCGTGGGCTCCAGCCCAGATCCGGGCCCGCCCATTAGCACCGGCTGGGGATGTTGCGTGCGCCACCAACGGATCGATCCATAAACAAGAGGCACATCCAAAAACGCGAATATTCCGAACAGCGCGCTCAGCAGCGCGCGGCGTTCCGGCTCCTCAATCAACGTTCGCAGCAGCAGATAAGCGATATACAACAGCCACAGGACAAACGCCGAAGTCAGCCGCGCGTCCCATGTCCACCAGATCCCCCACGCCGGATGCGCCCAGATCGGCCCGGTCACCAGATTCACGGTGCTGAACACCAAGCCAACCTCGGCCGCCGAAACCGCCAGCGCATCACTCTTCGCGCTGCGCCAAAACACATACGCGATGTTCGAGCAAAAACAAATGAAGAACGCCGTAAACATAGTCAGTCCGCAAGCCGCGTGGAGATAGAAAATCCGCTGCACCAAACCCATGGTGCGCTCTTCCGGCGCAACGTAGAACGACGCGTAGGCCGCGCCTCCTACCAGCGCCAGGACTGCGGACCCGCCAATCAACCTGCTCCACATGCGCGGTTCATTCCTCCAAAAGATATTCGCCGAAAATCCACAGCGCCGTCAAAAACACCACATCGAACACCGCCAGGAATCCGACACCTTTCCATTGCACAAACGGCTGCCTGTCCAGCAGCCCGGCCGTCACCTCCGTGCTGGCCACCAACACCGGCGTCAGCAGCGGCAACAACAGCAGCGGCAGCATCAATTCGCGCATGCGTGCTTGCGCGGAAATCGCGGAAAGCGCCGTCCCCGCGGTCGCCACGCCAAGACTGCCCAGGAAAAACACCAGCACCAGTTGCCCGAATACCGCCAGTACCGGAATGTTGTACAAAATCGCGAAAATCGGCAGCAGCAACAATTCCGTCAACAGCAGGAACAGTGTGTTCGCCGCCAGCTTGGCCAGAAATATTGCAAACGGATCGCTGACCGACAGCCGCAGCGCGCTGAGCGTGTCGTTGTTCAACTCGCGCAAAAAGCAAGGCTGCAACATCAGCGAGGATGCAAACAAAAACGCCAGCCACAGCAGCCCAGGCCCAAAGCGTCTCGATTCTCCCACCGTCGGATCAAACGTGAAGCTGAACAGCACCATCACAATCAGGATGAACACGACCGTAGTGGTCAGCAGTTCCCGCGAGCGAAACTCCGTTCGGAGTTCCTTGCCCAGCAGCGCCGTGGTGTTGGAGAGCACGCTCATCGATACCGTGTCAGGAAGCGTCGGCAAATTTCAGGATAGACGCAAAACTCGCGCCTCGCCTCGTGTCGGCCACCACCGAACCGGCGTCCAGGCGAACGCCCCGCGAGGCCAGCGAAGAAATCTCGGTTTCGCCATGCAGGCTCATCAGCATGGTGCAGCCGGCATCTCGCAAGCGTCGCAAGGTCTCCGCCAGCCACGCGGTTCCTTGCACATCCAGCCCGGTCGCCGGTTCGTCCAGTAGCAACACCGATGGTTCCCGCAACAGCGCCCGCGCAATGGCTATCCGCTGGCGCATTCCGCGCGAAAACGTCCGCACCAGCGAATCGCGGCGTTCCGCAAGTCCCACGTCCGCCAGCAGCGCATCAACCCTTTCGCGCCGTGCAGGAACCCCGACCAGTCGCGCGAACAAAAGCAGATTCTCCTCCGCGGTCAGCTCGTCGTAGACCATCGTCGCGTGTGCCACGTAAGCCGTCGCGCGAGGTCTCTGCTCTGAAGCGCCATTCGCCGCGGTATCCCGGGATGTCCCAGGGAACGTCACCTGACCCGTCGACGGCCGAACTAGCTGTGCCGCGATCCGCAACAACGTCGTTTTGCCGGAGCCATTGCGGCCCGCGAGTACCACGCACTCCCCCGCGGCAATCTCCAGAGACACCCGCCGCAGGGCATAAAGCCCACCGTAGCGTTTCTCGATGTCGTCGAAGCGGATTCCGGTTGGAGAGACCGCGGCTGGGCTCACCGCTCAGCCCCGCACGAGATCGCGCAGCACTTTCTCGGCTCGCGCGCGTTCCTGCGCGTATTCTTCGTCGGAAATCGTTCCGGCTTGGCGCCGCAGCTCCAGCCGAAAAATCTGGTCCTTCAGCGAGTCCAGGCTCAATCCGACCGCCGCATCCACATCCGCGAGGCTTGCCGTCCCATTGCCCGCCACGGCTACACCGGCGGTCGGTTGAGATGATCGATGCGGTGCCGTTCCCTGCGCAGTCTGGGTTGTAGTCTCGGGCGAAGCGCCCACTGCAGCGACCGCCATTACCGGTTTTCTCGCCAGCAAAATTGCCCCAAGCGCGAACAATCCGATGAATCCGCCGATCAGCGGCCACTTCAGCACATCCAGACGTCCCGGAATCACACTGATCGCGGGCCCTGATGCACCCTGCGCGTCCTGTCCTCCACCTGCGGCATTCCCGGCGCTGGCCGGTGACGCCGTCCCCGAAATATTTAGCGTATAGAGCGTGTTTGCAGGTGTCGCACCTCGACCATAGACCGTCATTCCCTGCTCTTGACCGCCGGCTTCCAATCCATCCCCGGTAACCTGCACCGATGGCGGAGCCAAAACCAGTAGCTTCGCCGTAGGATAAATCGTCGGCAGCTTGACCGTTGCCGCATTGCCGGCATACGGCAATTCGTACGAGTAACGCATCCCGCTCTCGCCGGGCCGAAATGCAAACGCAATGGCATAACGATTCTTCGTCTTATCAATCGCCGCCTGAACCACCGGCATTCCCGACGGTCCCCATGCCGCGGTCTGCTGTAACTGCGCCTTCTCCGGTATTGCAAACTCAAAATTCCCGTCCGCCCGGAAATACGCCTTCGGCGGCGTCGCCGCGTTCTGAATCGAATATTCTTCACCGACCAGCAGCGATGAGCCGTTCGGCTGCACGATCACAATGTGCGAAGACACGCTGATGGTCTTCGCATCCGGGGTTGGCTCAAAAACTTCAACCTGGATTTCGCTCTTTCCCGGCGGCGCGGGCTGGTGAAAATTCACGCCGCGAAAAACCGCACGCACGAGCATCGGCTGCGCGCCCAGCGACGCATTGTCGAACGAAAATTGACCTTCGCCATCGGTCTTGGAGTTCGCCACCGGCTGCATTCCGCCCTGCAACTGGATCAGGATCACTTCGATGCCTGCGGCAGGCTTCCCGGTCGTCCCGTTCTTGACCGTACCGTGAATTGTTCCAGCCTCAACAGCGAACAGCGGGGCCGACAGCAACGCCAGCAGAACGACCCATCTGCGCATCCGCCGCATCACCGCGCGCTCCGTTCCGTTGACGCGCCATGGGCGCGCGGACGCCGCACCTGCGCTTCGGTTACCCGGTCGATTTCGGCCAACACGGCCGCAGCCTCGTTCTCCAGAGAATTTTTCATGGCCTCGTAGTCGCCTTCGGCATACTTGCCGGAGCGAAACTCAAATCGCAAGTCGCGCAAGTTGTCGTAGATCGTGTCCCGCTGTTCCAGCAGTTGATCGAGTTTCGACCGGTGCGGGGCCAGGTCGGAAGCGTCCGGCTGTATGTAAAAGACAAAAACAAGGGTAGCCGCCGCCAGCGCCAGGCAAGCCCCCAGCACCGCACCGTCGCTCGACGCAATCATCAGTGCTGCAATTTCGAGAGCCATCATCCGACCGTCAATCCTCGGTCTCGCGCGCCACGCGTCGCCGCACATCTTCTAGCCGGCCCGCGCTCATCTCGGGGGGCATATTCGCCGCCGCAGGCCGCAAGTGCGGCCGCGCACGCCAGCGCCAGATCACCATCACGACCAGCACCGTGCCGATCGCTAGATAAATGCTAGGCAGGCTCCAGGCCACCAGGCTGATGCCCGACTTTGGGGGCTCCGCATAGACCTGGGTTCCGAATTCCTGCACGAATCCTTGTGTGATCGCGGCTTCTGAATCGCCCCGCGCCACCCGCTGATCCAGCTCCTTCAGCATGGCGGTGGAAACCGTGCAGCCCACGTGATTGCATTGCGTCAGGACCTGGTTGCAATTGCACATGCACATGAATTTGCCGCCGATTTGTTTGGCGCGTTCATTCTCCGCTAAGGCCGGTGCGGCCAGCGCGGCAGACAGCAGAACAAGCTGAGCGATTGCGAAAAACCGGGAGCGGCTAGTCATGTCCTTCCCGCAATGTGACCGACGGCTGAAGCGACGGCGTCAAAGGATTTGCCGCAGGTTGTTGTG
>DATNCJ010000071.1:0-89584 GCA_035607215.1 Candidatus Eiseniibacteriota bacterium | reverse complement strand
GACGGCCTCCAGGCTCGCGCCGTATGCTATCACCTTGGGAAATCCCAGTAGTGGCTGCGCTACCAAAGTTGGATATGGCCAATTTCGGCAGCAACTTCCGTTTGAGTTAGGATTTTAAGGATCTTAGGAAACAACAAGGAGCTACTGTGGATACTGCCGGATGCTGGTGACTTTGTCGCCGCGGAAGCGGATGAACACCGTTTTCGAGGGCGGCTGGCCGTAGATCCAGTCTTCGATATCGTTGCCGTCCGAATCCCGCTCGCGGACCTTGTGCTCCGGTTTTCCGATGGCCGCCACTACTTCTTCCTTGTCCATCCCGATGGCAGGCCGGCGGTCCTGGATGGCCTTCTTCAACTCCGGCGACAGGGTATCGACCCAATGCACCGCTGCGGAACGTTGCCGCGAGAAGTCCATGAACGGTGTCAGGAGCTTCTTCAGATCCTCCGGCGTCATGTCCGGAATCGACTTGTCAAACTCCAGGATCAGCGTGCTGCCCATGCCGGGCCGCACTCCAGGCGGCGCGTTTTCCTGCTGCGCGGTGGTCTGCGAATTCACTTGCGGCATGCCGCCGCCCATGCCTATCTGGATATGATCACGCCAGTTTTTCTTGGGCTTGCCTCCACCATTGACATCCACCGCGATCGCGTGCGCGCGAAAGTCGAGCTTCGTGATTTGTACCTGGTCGCCGGTATTCACCGCTGCGCCGCGCATGGCCACGGTCCGGGTCAACAGGTTTTCATCGACCGGCTTGCCCACATACACCAGAAAGCCGTCCTTGCCGCCAGGCATGGGCTTGAGGGCCTTTGCGAACTCCCCGGAAACATAGCGGATCAATTGCAACTTGGATTCCTCGCTTAGGGAAGCGCTCTTGCCGGTATCGGTTGGCGCGGCTTGGCCGCCCGACGCATTACCGATCGCAGCGTACGGTGGCAATATCGAGATATTGGCTTCTGAGGGCAAGGTATCGATGGAATTTGCAGGAGTGCGAAGCCGCTCCACACCCGGGACATCCGCTGTGGCTAGCAGAACGACCGACAAGCTGAACGCAAGCCAGTTCGACATATATGCGGGACCTGCCGTCCCGGGGAGCAGGACGAGCCCTATTCTATGATGCTTGGGCGTTCCTGAATAGATGCTGTTTTTTCTTATTCCAGGCCAGGGTGACAAGTGCCTGGCGGAGTGGATATGAGGGAGATAAGGCAGGGCGCCCGCCTCAGAAGGCGGCAGCTCAGGAGTGGGGTTAGCGCACGCTGCGGGTCAGGAAACGTTGACCTGCACACCGGAGCGATCTATTTTCATCGGCAGGAGCTGGCCGCCCGCCTCGGCAACCGCCGCTTCGACTTTTTCCCGGGCGTCCGGCTCGATGAGCAGGACCACGCAACCTCCACCACCGGCGCCACAGACTTTCCCGGCGAGCGCGCCTTTGCGCCGCGAGCCGTCGACGATCCTGTCGATCGTTTTGGTGGAGATGGTCGGCAGATTTTTCTTGCGAAAGCTCCACTCCTCGCGCATCAGGCGCCCGGCTTCGCTCCAGTTGGATTTCTCCAGCGCCCCGCGCAGGGCCTGCGCCACTTCGGAAATTCGCGCCAGGTTGTGATGCACCTTCTTGTTGCCGTTGATGTGCTTCTGGAAAACGTCCCAGTTGTTGATCGCGGACTTGCGCGGCTTCCCGGTGTAGCAAAGCACCAGATGCCGCTCGAGTTCCGCGAGGTCGACGCGTAATTCCGTGCGCCGTTCGCCGCCGGGAGGCAATTCAATCGCCGCCGCGCCGCCGAACGCCGGCGGGTAATGATCCTGTGTTCCGGTAGGAACGCAAATGACGATGGCTTCGGCATCGCGGCTGATATGGATCCAGTCCGCCTTGCTCTTTCCCGCCCCGGTAAAGCGATCCAGTGCCGCGCAAATCGCAACCGCCATGGCGCTGGAGCCGCCAATGCCAGCGCCCGCGGGCGCTTCAGAGTTCGTGGTGAGCGTAAAGCCGCCTTGCGGCTGAAAGAACTTGCTAATTTCGGCCAGCAGCGGGAGGCGATAGCGTTTGGCGTTGATCAGAGCACCGAAGGACTCGAAGCTCTCTTCGAGCTGGGTGTCCTGAGAGACCAGCTTGATGCGATCGTCGCCTTCGGCGTGCTGATCGATTACGCAGGACGCATAGCGCGTGATCGCCGCGTTTACCGTCACCGCGCCGGGATGAAACAGATACAGCGGCCAGATATCAAGTGTCCCGCCGGCAAGATCGACGCGGGTTGGAGCTTTCGAAGCGATTCGCATGCGTTGTCCGCTGGGTCCTGGTCTTGTCCCGTCAAAAAAAGCGAAATGGAGGCAAGCAAGAAAGCGCACCTAGTGTGGCGCAGGCACCATGACGACTCAATAACAGAACAGCGGTGGTGTAGGGAGACAAGCAACATCGGGTGAGAGAAAACGGAGCGCTTTGGGAAGCGTTCAAGTCAGTGCGGATGCCTGATTCGGTGTGGCGCCTCCTTGCACCGTCAAGATTCACTGGAGCGACGCCACTACCATGGCAATTCGAGTCGCTTGGCGTCAGGAGCTGCCAGCAGCGCGGTTGCGGATCAACAGCGGCGCGTCTTTCTTTTCCTTGGCGAGAGCTGGATTAGGCTCGAAACAGCGACGGCAGCGCGCTTCGTACATTCCGGAGGCGCCCACGACAACAAGTTCTTCGCTTTCGACCAGGCGCTGCGTATGCACGGCGGGATTGCCGCACCGGACACAGATGGCCAGTAGTTTGGTGATCTCTTCAGCGATGGCAAGCAGGCGCGGCATTGGTTCGAATGGGCGGCCGCGAAAATCGGTATCGAGCCCGGTGACGATCACACGCTTGCCGAGGTTCGCGAGTTTGCTGCAGACGTCCACGACTTCGTCGCCGAGAAATTGCGCTTCGTCGATGCCGATGACTTCGGTGCGCGGCTGAACCTTGTCCATGATCTCGGCGGCTTTGGTGACGTTGTCGGACGGAATGCCGAGGCCGGAGTGCGAAATGATTTCGTTGGCGGCGTAGCGCTCGTCGATCGCGGGCTTGAAAATCTGAACGCGCTGTCGTGCGATCTCGGCGCGGCGCAGGCGGCGGATCAGCTCTTCGCTTTTGCCGGAAAACATCGGGCCGACGACCACCTCGATCCATCCCATATTGCCTTTGACGATGTCCACGATGCTCCTCTTTGGTGCCGATGATGGTTTCGATCGAAACATTCGCCGGGTCCAAGCCCAGCGCCTACTTAGCCATCAGTAGGCTGCGGCTGCAGCCTTGTACATCTTGGCATTGTAAAACGGGGCGAAGGCCCCGACTAGCGCAACCCGGAATGCTTCCTGCCTTGTGATTCGATTGCTCGAGAGAACGCCCCAGGCACCCTGCGCATCGCGAATGCCGACCGCACCGGCGAATCGGTCAATGGCCACGGAAAGTTCGATGTCAAGATCGAGGACCTCGTGGGCCAGTGCATCGGGAATTTCTACGCCGCCGGAGCGGCCGAAGTGGCCTCGGCTGCCGTCGGTAACGTAGGCCCAGCTCTCAAGGAATACCCGACGGGAATGTGTCGCACTGGCGATCGTGAAATCGTTGACGACGCCGCTTACTGCTGAGTGTTCGTGAATGACGTCGAGGCCGCCTTCTAGGCCGACGAAGTATCGCCACGGCTGATTTCGCTGGCGGGCAAGCTGAACGAGGGACTCCGCACGGTGCCGAGCACCACGCATGGACTCTTCACGAGAAGACGGAGTGTGCCCGACGCCGCTTTCGACTTCGACACCGACAATTTCGATTTCGGCGCCGCTTTCCGAAGCCACAAGCACGGCAGCAAGGGATTGGATGGCTTCGGTGACGGCGTTGAGCTTGGGGCGGCGCGTGCTGCCGACGGCGATGGTGATTTTTTCCATGTCAAACGGAGGGATATATTAGCGACAGGCTATGACGAAATTCATGCACAAAGCAAAAGGGGCTGAGGAAAACGGGAGAGACGGAATCGTCCTGTATATTATATACGGCAAGTCGGAGGCTCTCCCGTTGCGCTCTATCTTCTTCACTTTACTCGCTGCAACTCTAGTGGCAATGCCCGCTTTCCCTCAGCAACCCAACGCGGCGCAGCTCTCTGAGCAAAGAATAATTAAGGTGCGCCCGCTGCCGCTGGACGCGGTCCGGCTAACCGGTGGGCCGCTCAAACATGCGCAGGAGCTGGACGCCAAGTATTTGCTGGAACTGGAGCCGGATCGGATGCTGGCGTACCTGCGGGTGCGCGCCGGACTGCCGCCCAAGGCGAAAGGCTATGGCGGATGGGACGGCGGCGGGCGGCAACTGACCGGTCATATTGCCGGGCACTATTTGTCGGCAGTGAGCCTGATGTGGGCGGCCACGGGCGATGCGCGTTTCAAGGAGCGCGCGGATTACATGGTCGCCGAGTTGAAGCAAATTCAGGACGCGCAAGGCGACGGATACATCGGTGCGCTGCTTGATAAGGACGGCGTAGACGGCAAGGTTCATTTTCAAGAGCTTTGTCGCGGCGTGATTAATTCCGGCGGATTCGATCTGAACGGACTGTGGTCGCCGTGGTACGTGGAGCACAAGATTTTCGCGGGGCTTCGCGATGCCTATCGTTACACCGGGAATCACACCGCACTCGACGTGGAGATCAAGTTCGCAGGATGGGCAGACAGCATCCTGTCGAAGATGGACGTCGAGCAGATCCAGCGCATGCTGAATACCGAGTTTGGCGGAATGAACGAAGTCACCGCTGATCTTTACGCGGACAGCGGCGACCGGAAATGGCTGGCGTTGTCTGGGAAATTCGAGCAGCGCTCCTTTGTTGATCCGCTGGCGAAGAGCGAAGACATCCTGGGCGGCAAGCACGGGAACACCAACGTGCCGAAGATGATCGGAGAATTGGCGCGGTACATCTATACGGGAAACGAAACCGACGGGAAATCCGCGAAATATTTCTGGGACCAGGTCGCTCTACATCACAGCTTCGCCACCGGCGGTCACGGCCGGAACGAGTATTTTGGGCCGCCAGATCAGCTGAGCGACATGATTGATGGCCGCACCGCGGAAACCTGCAACGTCTACAACATGATCAAAATGTCGCGGACGCTGTTTTCGGTGGAGCCGGACATTCGCTACGCGGACTTTCATGAACGCGCGCTGTTCAATCACATTTTGGCCTCTCAGGATACCGCCGACGGGCGGGTTTGTTACATGGTGCCAGTGGGCCGCGGCGTGCAGCACGAGTATCAGGACAAATTCGAAGACTTTACGTGCTGCGTGGGCACGGGAATGGAGAGCCACGCGTTGCACGGGTATGGGATTTACTACGAATCAGGCGACAAGATGTGGGTGAGTTTATACGCTCCGACGACTGCGCATTGGAAGTCCGCCGGCGTGCAGATCGAGATGGCAACGGATTTTCCGGCGGGCGAATCCGCGTCCTTGAAGATCACTCCGAAGAAGCCGAAGAAGTTCACGCTGGCGCTGCGACGCCCGTATTGGGTGGGGCCCGGATTTTCGGTGAAGCTGGACGGCCGTCTGATGAAAAATCTGCCGCCACCGGGTTCGTATGTAGAGATCACGCGAGTGTGGAAAAGAGGCGACACTGTGGCGCTCGTGCTACCGAAGACACTGCGCACCGAGCCGCTGCCGGATAATCCTGAGCGGTTCGCGGTGATGTGGGGGCCGCTGGTGCTGGCGGGCGATTTGGGCGCGGAATTGGTGCCCTCGAAAAAGGCCGAGGATGAAAATCTCGTGGCGCGCAAGGCTCCCGTGATGGTGGCGGAGGCCATGCCGGTCGAGAAATGGCTAAAGCCGGTGTCAGGAAAACCGGGAGAGTTTCGCTCGGAGGGCGTAGGACCGGCGTCCGATGTCCACTTTGCTCCCTTCTATCAATTGCCGCGACGGCGCTACGCAATTTATTGGGACATGTACACTCCTGCGGAGTGGGCGAAGAAATCGGCGGCGTATGCTGCCGAAGAGGAGAGGCAGAAAAGGCTCGACGCTGCGACCGTGGTTTTCGCGCAACCCGGACAGATGCAGGCCGAGCGCGACGTGAATGAGCAAGGGGAAGAGACCACACCGGTACAACTGGAGGGCCGTTACGGCCGGCGGGGCACGAAGTGGTTTTCGTTTGACTTGCCGGTCGATGCTGCACATCCGATGAGCGCAGTGGTCACGTACAGCAATGACGCGCGCCGTGACGTCTCTTTCAATGTGCTTGTAGAGGGGGAAAAAATCGGAGAGCGAAGGACGGAACGGAAAAGCCCCGAAAAAGCGGTCCGTTTTTTCGATATCGAGTACCCAGTTCCGCCAAGTCTCGTGGCAGGCAAACAGAAAATTACCCTGCGCTTCGAAGCCGATGGAGGGAACGAAATTCCGGGCGTGTTTGGAATCCGCGTTATTCGCGCCGACGCACCGCGCTAAATCGAAACTTCGCAGACGACTCGCTGGAAGCAGCCTGAGCAATCGCTTGTTCTTGCGCTCTCGTCACTGACGCTTGGCAGCCGACGCTGCTTCCCCCGCCCCATCACCCGGCGCTGATTCGCCAGAACGGCTGGCTTTTTCTTGTGGTATTTTCGGCTCGGCCGAATGTGTGGAATTTGCGCCAGCGGCTCCCTTGTTATCTGCGGCATCGCCGGTGCCGGCTTCGGGCATCTCAGATTCTTTCGATGTTTTGATTTCCGCGTTAGCTGCTGCACCTTGCCGCGGTGGAATGCGACCGGTGATAGGGTTGGGAGCGCCCAATTCCTTGCTTGTTTCCATCTCGCGACTCTTTTCGCTCTCGCCGCTCGGCTGCTTGCCCTCGAGTTCCTCGTTGGCTGCTTCGTTCTTGCCTCCGGATTCGCCTTCCCTTTTTATCTCCTGCACGGCCGCCGGAATTGGCGAGTACAGATGCTCCATCCGTGCGCGGTGGGCCCGCCATTTCACGTTGGCGGCACTTGCCGCCCTGTCGAGGTAAGGCGCGAACTTTTCATCCGTGGCGATTCCCTCTTCCTTCAAGAATTCCACGATGGCGACATTCTGGGTTTCCAGCGTCTCTAACAAGCTGAACAACTCGTCGAATATTTCCTTCACCGGAGCATTTTTCTGAATGTCGTCGGCCATGGCTAAAAGTCCAATCCCCAGAATTCATCCGATGGGGCGTCGAGCTGAATCCCCAGCTCCCACGTGGAGCCGGCCTGCTGGCCGTGCCGCACGATGCGAGCGTCGCATTCGTTTCCATTGAGGAGGTTGACCAATTGGACCTCCTGGCCGACGTCGATCCCTTGCGAAGCGATCGCCAGGCATCCCGACGAGCTGGTGTGGATGGTTTTCGCTTCGATCGTCAGGGGGCACCCATGCTCGGTCCATCGAATCGCGATGGGGCACCCGCGAATTGACCCGTTTTCCTGTGCGTGCGTGTTGCCCCTGATCGGCTCTCATGTGTTATTCAGATGAAGGTGCTCAGTGGAAGGACGGCAAGTCAAGGCCAGGGACGGCCATCCGGAGCCGCGTGCAACACCCGCTCATCTGTAAGGGGTCGATGTAAGTGGTCAGTAGAATGAGCGAGGAACCAGAAATGGAAATACCTGATTGATAGCCCTCCGCCGCTTAGCGATTCAGCCGAATTTGAGGCCATCGGCAAGACGCTTGCCGCGTTGACGGTTTTGAAAGGTCAGATCAAGCCGCATTGAGTGGTCCACCCATGAAGGGTCCAAACCTACTATTCGCGTCGCCAAGTTCCACTGGATTGACTCGCTACTCAAACTAGGCCAAGGGCCGGGCCGCCTGTCAGTTTTGACAGTACTAAAATCTGTCCATGTCGAGGGATAGTTTTGCGAACCAATAGGCAGCAGAAGTCGTACAAAACATCCCTGTTGCGCAAACGGCTCCTGATGTCCCTCCTCAACACGAGTCGGGAGCTGTCGGTCCCCATCGGCAGCTCCTGTCTATTTCCAGAAGTAAGCGGCAAATTCCGCGTAGCTGTGGAAGTTCTGCTCAGATGGCTTGGGTTGAGGTTTGCCGGTAACAAATTGCTGAGTTTCGCGGTCATACCAAGTGCCTTGCTGCTCACCGTAGAGCTTCTAGCAAATTGTCAGGTCCGTCCAAGTGATACGGGATTTCCTTACCTCGAAGCATTGCCTGCCTCGCGCTCAGCAATCCTCTGAGCCTCAATCTCCCTAGACCTACGCTCACTTCCTGTTCGGGATAGTGTCCAGTCCATTTCTGTTTTGCGATTTCGCCTAGAACGTCCTTCGGCTGTTGGCGCTCGATTCGCTCAGCGTTGTAACGTTCGGCTTCGGAGTAGTAGCGCGACAGACCTTGGACATTGCGAGCATGGCGCACTACTTGGATTCCAGAAAAGCGGCCTGCACGCTCTTCGTAGGGGCGGTAACCGCCGATGGGAGCTGGCAGGGGTCAATCCCGGCCATCCTCCGTCAGCAGATGGGACACAGCTCTATGAAGATGACGGCGCTCTATACCGGAGAGATTCCGCTAGAACAGGTGCAAAAGGTGCTGGCGAATGGTAGGAAAAATGTAGTTTTGGAAAATATGGAAAACGAGGCTACTGCGTAAGTAGCTGAAAATTATGGAGCGGCCTATCGGAATCGAACCGACACCTGAACCTTGGCAAGGTTCCGTACTACCACTATACTAAGGCCGCTTAACTCCATTCTTTATAGCACGCCGGGGCAAGCAGGAACAAGCCTGACTCGGTGCCAGCTTTTGAAAACTTACACCCGTCTGGAAATAAAGTCAGGAGACCTGGCTAACGCGCGCGGATTTGACCACCGGAGAACGGCGCTGCCGTTCCGCGAATCGCGAGGCTTTGTCGTGGTCGGTGTACACGCGGCCGAATTTCTCGCCGTCGGCGTAATAGACTGTGACCAGCCAGTGATGATGCTTGCGCCGCCGGTCTTTTCCGAAATTACTCTTCTCTTTATTAGTCGTTTTCTTCGTCACAGTTATCTTTCCTATACTGGAAGGTCAATACACTCACTATCGCAGGGAAATCGCGAGTGCGCAAGTGCCTTTTAAAATGGTTACGTAAATAGTATAGCAACATTGTTTGCCGATCCGTCAATCTCGCCGAGGCCGTGGCCGCGCTGACGAAATTTCCGGCATTGCCTCTGCCGCCCCCGAGGATACAAGCCTGCCTCAGCGCAACGTTACATTTTGGAGACAAATCATCGGCAAAAAAATAGATACACACGGGGACCCTGCTCGCGGCATCCAACCGGCAAGCAGGAACTCTGGTCGGCGCAGGTCGGAATACACAATATACGCCCCAGGATTCTTGCCGCGGGCCGTTGCGGTTCATGAAACTTTTCCGCACTTCTTACGTCTTTACAAGTGAGGAGAAAGCTAAGCTATATGTGGCGGAGAAATGTGATGACTATTCCAGTGCAAAAACAACCGCCTCTTCTGGAAGATCTCCGGAATCACTCGCCGGAGCAGATTGCAGAACTTCGTCTGCTTTTGAGCGCCGGCGCGAATACGCGTCCGGACCCCCGGCGACCGGGCTTTTTTGAAGTGGATGGCGATTCCACGGTTTTCTACGTTTTCAAGTATCCGACAGGCACCAAGGTTCTGCTGCTGGGCGCCTGGGAACGCGATCGCGCCGCGGAATTGGCCGCGTGCGCCTGTACCGCGGCGTAATTCTTTCCTCCACCTCTATAAGCATGGCTTCTGCCACGCGCTGCGGCGAACCCGCGGCGCGTTTACTTTTTGTCCGTATCCAGGTTCAACGCCGCGGAATTGATGCAGTATCGTACTCCTGTCGGATTGGGACCATCATCGAACACATGCCCCAAGTGCGCGTCGCACCGGCTGCATTTCACTTCGGTGCGAGACATTCCGTGGCTACGGTCTGTTTCTGTTTCCACCGCGGCCTCGTCCGCGGGCGCATAGAAGCTGGGCCAGCCTGAACCGGAGTGATACTTGGTGTCCGAACGAAACAACGGCTGGCCGCAGCACACGCATTTGTACGTGCCGGGAGTTTCGGAATCTTCATATTCGCCGGTGAATGGCGGCTCGGTGCCCTTCTGTCGCGTGACGTAATACTGATTGGGCGTGAGTTGCTTCTTCCACTCCGCGTCGTTCTTGTTGATCTTATCCGGCACAGCAAACCTCCGAAGTGTTGCAGCGTGGAACTTCCCTGCAATATCTGATTCGGCGCACGGTCTTGACGTTGCAGCCCGGGGGACCAATAGTAGAGTCCTCTCAAGACGAAAGCCTGTATGCCCGAAGCCTCGGACAAAGTGTATTCGGAGTTGCGCCGCAGCCGTAGGGCTAAGATTGCCCGAACGTTGCGGGTCCGCCCCTCGGAACCGCGGGACGCACATTTTGAAGATTTGCCGGTCAGCGTAAACGCCTCGCGGGAAGGAATCTACTTCAGGACTCGCCAAGAAACGTACTATCCGGGGATGCGCGTGTTTGTCACCTTTCCGTACAGCTCTCCGCACGATCCCATGAATTGCGAATATGTGGCGGAAGTGCGGCGCGTGGAAAAACTGCCCAACGGCAAGTTTGGCGTGGCCGTGCATCTGCTGATGACCGTGAATTACAGCGGATCGTCGCCGTCCGGTTCGCGCCCACCTTCGTGAGTTTCAGTCCGCTCGTTCATCACCATTGACTC
This sequence comes from Candidatus Eiseniibacteriota bacterium, assembly GCA_035607215.1. Classification (GTDB taxonomy): domain Bacteria; phylum Acidobacteriota; class Terriglobia; order Acidiferrales; family UBA7541; genus Acidiferrum. The sequence goes on along the minus strand of DATNCJ010000071.1, from coordinate 78,974 downwards.
GCCGTACGAATTCCTCTACTCTACTTTCCTGCAATGATTTTTCAAGCACATCGGCACCATCATCATCACGGCCATACGCCGCGCCTGATGAGGTGTGCATAGCGATTCGCTAAACAAAACACTCATCGGCCCGCTGGCGCAGCAAAGCCCGGCGGGTTTTTTGTTTTTATGCGGGATTTTTCGGCAGGAGGATCGACGTGGAGATGGCATTCGCAAAATCAGGCGGGCTGATTCCCGCTATCGTGCAGGACAATCGTACCGGCGATATCCTGATGCTCGGCTTTATGAACCAAGATGCCTTGGCGGAGACGCAGCGTTCCGGCGACGTGACGTTCTTCAGCCGCTCGCGGAACCGCCTTTGGAAAAAGGGCGAATCGAGCGGTCACGTTTTAAAGGTGCGCGATGTGCTCGTGGACTGTGATGCCGATGCCGTGCTGCTGCGCGTCGAGCCCATTGGCCCGGGCGTGTGTCATGAGGGCTACCGAAGCTGTTTTTTCAAGCGGCTCGCCGCCGATGGCACGGCCACCATTATCGCGGAGAAGACCTTCGAACCGGAACGTGTTTACGGCGGAGTGAAGCAGCTGTGAGCCCTCTCAAGCTAGGCATTCCCAAAGGCAGCCTTCAAGACGCTACGGTAGATCTGTTTGCGCGCGCGGGGTGGAAGATCGCCGTGAATTCGCGCAGCTATGTGCCGTCAATTGACGATTCCGAAATCGAGTGCCTGCTGGTGCGCGCCCAGGAGATGGCGCGCTACGTGGAGACCGGCGCACTCGACGCCGGCATCACCGGTCACGATTGGGTGGTCGAGACCGACGCCGCCGTCGAAGAATTGGCGGAGCTGGTCTACGCCAAGCAGCGGCTCGCCCGCGTCCGCTGGGTGCTCGCGGTGCCGGAAGATTCGCCAGTGCGCCAAGCACGGGACCTGGCCGGCAAAGTGATCGCCACCGAAGTCGTGCGCATCACCGAGAAATATCTGGCGCGCCATGGGGTTACGTCGCGCGTGGAGTTCTCTTGGGGTGCCACAGAAGTGAAGGTACCGCAACTCGCAGACGCTATTGTCGAGGTTACCGAGACCGGCTCGTCGCTGCGCGCCAACCGCCTGCGTATCGTCGATACCGTGCTGGAGTCCGCGACCGTGTTCATCATGAATCGCGCCGCCGCTGCCGATACGTGGCGGCGCGAGAAGGCCGAAAATTTGATCTTGATGCTGCAAGGAGCGATTGCCGCGGCCAGCAAAGTGGGCTTACTTCTAAATGTGAAGCGCGATGATTTACCGCGCGTCTTGGACGTTCTGCCGGCGCTGAAAAAGCCCACGATCTCCACGTTGAGCGATCCCGACTGGGTCGCCGTGAACACCATCATTGAAGAAGCAGTCGTGCGGCAGATTCTGCCCAAGCTCAAAGCTGCCAATGCTCAGGGAATCGTGGAATATCCGTTGAACAAGATCGTGCTTTGATGATGCGCATCCTCCATCTGACGCCGGTGGTCGAGCGCCAACTGCTGCGCGCACGGCAAACTCGCGATGCCGAAGCGGAACGAGTTGCCGCGCGCATCGTGCGCGATGTTCAGTGCCGCGGTGACGTATCGCTGCGGGCATGGACGAAGAAGTTGGATGGTGTAGACCTCCGTCGAAAGCCGGTTTGGATTTCGCGCCGCGAAATCCAAACCGCGACGCAGTCCGTCAGCCCTACGTTTCTGCGCGCCGTGAAACACGCAGCTCGAAACGTGCGGAGAGTGGCCGAACGCCAACTGCCACAACCGTGGCTGCTCGAAGTCGAACCGGGGGTTCGCATCGGCCAGTCCGTGCAGCCGATTGAATCCATCGGCTGCTACATCCCTGGCGGCCGCCACGCTCTGGTGTCCACTCTGGTCATGACCACTGCGCCGGCACTTCTCGCGGGAGTCCCTCGCGTCATCGCCGTCTGCCCGCACCCCAGCGCCGAACTCCTGGCCGCGGCCAGCGCACTCGGCGTTACCGAAATCGCGCGAATCGGCGGCGCCCAAGCCATCGCCGCGCTTGCCTACGGCACGCGCTCGATCCCGCGCGTCGAGAAAATCTTTGGCCCCGGCAATCGCTTTGTCACCGCTGCCAAGCAACTCGTCAGCAGCGATTGCGCCATCGATCTTCCCGCCGGCCCCACCGAGGCCATCGTGCTGGCAGCGCGCGGCAATCCATCCTGGATTGCCGCTGACCTCCTCTCTCAAGCCGAACACGCTCCGGACGCCGGAAGTTTTCTCGTCACTACTTCCCGCGCTCTTGCGCGCCAAGTACAGGCCGCAGTTGCTTCGCAACTACTGCAATTGCCAAGCAACAATCCCGCGCACGGTTCAATTCGAGTCGGCGGAGCGATTCTGATCGCAGCATCGCTTTGCGAAGCTTGCGATTTCGTCAACCGCTTTGCTCCCGAACATCTGAGCCTGCCGATTGCGGACGGCGCGAAGAGCGACCTCCTGAAACGATGCACCGCTTCCGGCACGATTTTCCTCGGTCCCTACGCCGCGCAACCTCTTGGCGATTACGCCAGCGGCAGCAATCATGTCCTGCCAACCGGCGGCTGGGCGCGGCGGCGAGGCGGGCTGAGCGCCGCTGACTTCGTGAAATGCATCAGCACGCAGTCGATCTCTGGTAAAGGCTTTCACAACCTCGCTGAGGATGTGCAAATTCTAGCGCGCGCTGAAGGCTTGATAGCTCACGCCAACGCTGTGGAGGTTCGCAAATGCCTGGAGATTCACCAATGAAAGTGCAGCTACCGGTCCGCCAGGCCATCATCGAACGCAAAACCTACGAACCTCCCGGCGAAGGGCGCGCCAACAAATTACGGCTCGACTTCAACGAAAACACTGCGGGCTGCTCGCCTGCCGTCCCGCGCGCGCTGGGCAAGCTTTCCCCGAAAACCATCTCGATGTATCCGGAATACGAACGTGGCGCGAAACGCCTCGCGCGTTACTACCAGGTTGATCTCGAAGAACTGATGCTCACCAACGGCGGCGACGATGCGCTTCGTGTTTTCATCGACACTTTCGTGAACGCCGGCGAACGCATCGTGATCGTCGAGCCCACGTTTCCAATGTATCGCTATTGGGGCGAAGTCGCCGGCGCCAAGATCGATGTCCTCCGATATAGCGCAAAAATGGAGTTCCCGCTGGAAGCCGCCATCCAGGCAGCAATCGAGCGACCCCGCGTCCTCTTCATCTGCAATCCCAACAATCCGACTGGTACGCAGGTCTCCCCGAGTGCGATCGAGCGAATCCTGAAGGAAGCTACGCACACCGCAGTTGTGATCGACGAGGCCTATGCGGAATTTGCACCCGGAGTCAGCGTCGTGAAGCTGATTCGCGAATATCCGCAGCTCTTCGTTGCGCGCACGTTCTCCAAGGTCGCAGGGCTCGCGAGCTTGCGCCTCGGCGCCGTGATTGCCAATCGCGATTCCCTGAACACGCTGCGCCGAGCCACTGCTCCCTTCCCTGTAAATCTCGCCGCTCTAGTGGCGGCCGTCGCCGCCGTAAACGACCGCAAAACCATGAACGGCTATTTGCGCGATATCGCGCGCACCCGCAAATGGTTCGAAAAGGAACTGCACGCCCTTGGCGTTGCAACATACCCCAGCCAATGCAATTTTCTGTTGACCAGCTTCGGCCCGGCAGGGCCAGCCCTTTTCGAACGTCTCACCCGCGACGGCGTGATGCTGCGTGACCGCGCGAAAGACATTGGCCCCGGTGTAGCACGCATCTCCGTGGGCACGCAGCCGGAAATGGAGCGCTTGATCAGAAAGATCAAGCGCTACTGGAAGAGGTAATGCCGAGAATCGCTTCGCTGCATCGCAAGACGAATGAAACCGATATCCGCGTCCGCATCAATCTCGATGGCCGTGGAAGGTCTCAGGTGAGCACTGGCATCCGATTTCTCGATCACATGCTCGATTTAGTGGCGCGTCACGGCGCCTTCGATCTCGCAATCCAAGCAAAAGGAGATCTCGACGTCGACCAGCACCACACCGTGGAAGACACCGGCATTGCTCTGGGCGAAGCCGTCGTGAAGGCTCTGGGCAACAAACGCGGCATCCTTCGCGCGGGCTATTTCCTGATGCCCATGGACGAAACTCTCGCAGCCGCCGCGGTCGACCTCGGCGGACGTCCCTACTGCGTCTGCGACGCTAAGATCACCGCGAAACTTGTCGGCGATTTTCAAACCGAGCTCACCGAGGATTTCTTTCAGGGATTCGCGCAGGCCGCCCGCGCCAACGTTCACCTGCGCGCCCTCTACGGCCGTTCGTCCCATCATCAAGTCGAAGCCATGTTCAAGGCCTTCGCGCGAGCTCTGCGCTTCGCCGTCTCTCGCGATAAGCGTCTGAAGCATGTCCTGCCGAGCACGAAAGGGCTCCTGTGAAAATCACGCTGGTTGACTACGGGGCCGGCAATGTCACTTCGGTCGATCGCGCCCTGCGCAAACTTGGAGCGGAAACGATTCGCGCCACAACGGCGGACTGTATATCACGAGCGGAAGCATTGTTGCTTCCCGGTGTCGGCCACTTCGGCGCGTTCGTTCGCGCCATCGACCAGCGCAACATGCGTTCGCCTCTGCTCGATGCCATCGGCCGCGGAGTTCCCTTCCTGGGCATCTGCCTCGGCCTGCAGGCTTTGTACGCCTCTAGCGAGGAAGCGCCAGATCTTGCCGGCCTGAATCTGTTACCGGGTACGATCTGCGAGCTGCCGCGTAGCGTAAAGCTCCCGCACATGGGTTGGAATCAGGTGCGTCCGTCACGATCGTCCCGATTGCTCGACGGCATTGAACCCGGCGCGCACTTTTACTTCGCGCACTCCTACGCTGCGATGGCCGACGCACAGGACCTGGCAGCGGTGGCGACGTGCGAGCATGGGACGCAGTTCATCGCCATCCTCGAGTCTCGCAGTGTTTTCGCCGTCCAATTCCATCCCGAAAAAAGCGGCCCGGCCGGCGCCCAACTCCTGAAAAACTTTCTGAGGCTCGCCGCATGAGCCTGGCCAGCCGCATCATCCCCTGCCTCGACACCGACGGCGCCCGCGTCGTCAAAGGCGTAAACTTCGTCGGCCTGCGCGACGCCGGTGATCCGGTCGACCTGGCGGCGCGCTACAACGCCGAGGGTGCCGACGAACTCATCGTCCTCGACATCGCCGCCTCACGCGATCGCCGCCCTACGTTCCTGGATACGATCCGCCGCGTTGCCGAACAGCTGGCCATTCCACTCACTGCCGGCGGCGGCATTGGCACCTTGGAAGACGCCGTCTCCGTCGTCCGCGCCGGTGCCGACAAAATCACCGTGAACACTGCGGCTGTTCAACGCCCTGGCTTGATCACCGAGCTTTCCGAGGAATTCGGCGCTCAGGCGGTAATCCTCGCGATCGACGCAAAGCGCAGTGGCGATCACTGGGAAGTGATGGTGCGCGGGGGACGTGACATCACCGGCCTAGACGCTATCGATTGGGCAAAGCGCGGTGTTTCGCTCGGCGCCGGAGAAATCCTCCTCACCTCCGTCGACCGCGACGGCACGCAACAAGGTTTCGATGTGCCGCTCACTTCCAAAATCTCACGCGCAGTCAGCGTCCCTGTGATTGCCTCAGGCGGCGCAAAGCTCCCCGAACATTTCGCGGAAATTTTCATGGACGGCGCCGCCGACGCCGCTCTGGCCGCCTCGATCTTCCACGACAACATCCAGCCCATCCGCGAGCTAAAGCAATTCCTCGCCGCTCGTGGCATTGAGGTCCGCCTGCCGTGCTAATTCCTTGCATCGATCTGCAAGGCGGTCAAGCCGTGCAGCTTGTACACGGCCGCCGCCGCGAACTCGCCGTGAAGGATGTCTTCGGCCTGCTCGACAAATTCCAGAAATACGACTGGCTGCACATCATCGATCTGGACGCCGCGATGGGCAACGGCAACAACAACGATCTCGTCCGCGAGCTCTGCCGCAACGCCCGCGCCTTCTACGGATTGAAAGTCCGCGTTGGTGGTGGGATTCGCACGATCTCGCGAGCAATGCAGATCGCCAACGCCGGCGCGACGCAAATCATCATCGGGAGCGCCGCATTCCGCCAGGGCCGCGCAAATCTACGATTCCTCCGCGCTCTCAGGACAAAAATCAACCCCCGCAAAATCGTGCTCGCGCTCGACACCGAAAAAGGCCGCATCGTCACTCACGGATGGCGACGCCACCTGAAACTCCACGCCGAACAAGTCATGCCCCAGCTCAAGCCCTTCTGCGCCGCTTTCCTCTGCACCGACGTCGATCGCGAAGGCAGCATGTCCGGCGCCAATCTCGAATGGTTCCGTCAACTCCGCGCCGCCACAACCCACCCGATCATTGCCGCCGGTGGCATCAAGGCCCGCCGTGAAATCAGCGCGCTCGAAAACATTGGCATGGACGCGGCGGTAGGCATGGCCGTCTACAAAAACCGCCTGCGATAGCACGTCTGGCATCGCCAGAAACTTCAGAGAGGGAAAATACAGGAAAGCGTCGGCCAATACCGCACGCTATCGGATATAAGCATCGGTAACGTACTGCTGCACCATGCGCTGCGTATTAAAGAACGACCCATTCAGCGCAATGGTATGCTGCATCACCGCAAGGTACCGGCTGCGCTCCTTGTAAAACATCGGCAAAATAGTATTTTCCAGCTTCGAATACAGCGACTCCACCTCGTGCGTCAGATCCGGAGGGGTGTCCACCCCCGCGCAGTGTCGGGAATTTCCGATCGACCATCCGGTCACGCCCTCGATGTGCCCTTCCACCCACCAGCCATCAAGGATGCTCAAACTCGGCACCCCGTTCAGCGCCGCTTTCATTCCGCTCGTCCCCGAAGCCTCCAGCGGATACTGAGGCGTGTTCAACCACAGATCTACACCCGCGGTAATTTTCCCGCCGATCTCGAGATTGTAGTTATCCAGAAAGACCACCGGCACCGCTTTGCGCAGCGCCTTCTTGGCCTGAAAAATCTTGCGGATAATATCCTTCCCGCCGGCGTCGTGAGGATGCGCCTTTCCTGCGTACACAATCTGAAATTTCCCGCCGCTTTTCGCAATCTGCCGCAGCCGGTCTAGATCCGAAAGAATGAGGTCCGCCCGTTTGTACCCGGTAGCCCGCCGCGCAAATCCGATCGTGAAAACATCAGGATCCAGGCTCAGCCCCGTTTTCATGCGCACCGCTTCCAGCAATTCATGCTTGGCAATCAGGTGCGAGGCCCACACTTCCTCCGGCGGCAGGCCCAGCGCGCCGCGCAAACTGTAGTTATCTTCCCGCCACGACGAAATGCATCGGTCGAACAGATCCTTGAACGCCGGCGCCGTCCACGTCGCCGCATGCACTCCATTGGTGATCGCTTCGATCGGCACCTTCGGAAACATCTTCCGGGAAACTTCTCCATGTAGCTTCGCCACGCCGTTCACATACGTGCTCATGCCCAGAGCCAGGTACGTCATATTCACTGACGCTCCCGCTCGCGCCGCTTCCTGCAAATCCGGAAAATTCTGTTCCGCCTGCAGGACGCTCTTCAGCAGGTCCGCCGAGGAGGCATCCTTCAGGTCGAAAAAGCCGGTCTGATCCGGGAAAACGCGTGTTAGGTACTCCATCGGAAACCGGTCGTGCCCCGCCGGCACCGGCGTGTGCGTCGTGAAAATACACTTGCTGCGGACCTTCTCGATATCCTCGCCGCGAATCGTCGTGCGTCCGGCCTTCTCCGCCTCTTCCCCCAGCAGTTCCAGCGACAGCAGCGCCGCGTGCCCCTCATTCATGTGATAGCGCGTCAGCTCGCTATACCCAAGCGCGCGCAGCATCCGCACTCCACCGATCCCCAGCAGCACTTCCTGGCACAACCGGTAGTACGCGTCGCCACCGTACAAGCTCCCGGTCAATCCCCGGTCCGATTCCTGGTTCCCGGGCAGATCCGCGTCCAGAAAGTAGACCGGGACCTCAAAGCCGCGCACGCCCTTCACGTCGTACCGCCACGCTTGCAGCTCTACCCGCCGGTTCTCCAGTGGAACGCTGACCCGCGCGGACTCTTCCCTCAGAAAATCCTCTACCCGCCAGTTCACCACCTCTTCGGTCTGCGAACCATCCTCCGCCAGCCGTTGCGAAAAGTAGCCCTTCCGATACAGCAGCGATACCGCCACCATTGGCAGCCGAATATCCGCGGCCGCCCGCACGGTGTCGCCGGCCAGCACGCCAAGCCCCCCGCTGTACGAGGGCATGGCGTTCTCCAGCGCAATTTCCATCGAAAAGTACGCAACGATACGTTTCGGCGAACGAACCTTGGTCACGGTTTCCCCGACACACCGCGGGCCACATAACAGCCCGCTTTATGCGCCCACGGCACTATTGCAAGCTTCCCATTTTCGGAGAATCCCGCCGCACAAGCAAGCCGCGATACTCCGAAAGTTTCGCCAAACGATGTACGCAAACCGCTGCCCGCGTCCTTTCACGCCACCTCCGCGTCTAAAAACCTGCTTTGTGCGCGATGCAAAACGATCAGCCTAAGTCGCCACATCCTCGGCCCCTTCGTCAGCCCTATCGCTGGCGCCGTTGGATTTTGCGCGCCGCGTTGCTACTTTCCGTAGCCGCTATCGTGGCCGCCGCACTGCTTCACCACTATTGGCCCTTCACTCAGGCCGAGGTTGTCTCGGCATTGCAGGAAACATTCGATGGCACGGTAACTTTCGAACATTTTCACGGTACCTTCTTTCCGTTTCCAGGGTGCATCGCAGAAGGCGTTGTTCTGCAACGCGCCTCGCGTGGTCCTAAACTCCCTCCTCTCGCCACCGCTAAGCGTCTTCAGGTTAAAGCCCGCTACACCGATTTGCTCTTCCGCCCCGGGTATCTGGCTCTCATTCGCGTCGACGGTCTGCATATCCAGGCGCCGCTTCGCGGCTCTACCGTCGTGAATGCCAACGAGCGCCTCCAGCATGCCGGCTCCCGCACCCGCGTTGGCGAAGTCATCGCCGACGGCACATTGCTCGAAGTCGCCCGCCCCAATGACGACAATCCGCTCCGATTCGAAATTCACGCCGCAACTCTCTTTTCGCTGACCCCGAACGGCCATTTGTCCTATCGCATAGCCTTTCACAATCCGCTCCCGCCGGGAGAGATTCACTCCACTGGCACGTTCGGCCCGTGGAATTTCGCCGATGCCGCGCAAACTCCGGTGTCCGGCAATTACACCTTTGACCACGCCGACCTCAGCGTTTTTCCCGGCATTGCCGGAACGCTCTCCTCCAAGGATGATTTTCAGGGTGTGCTGCAGCATATCGAGACTCACGGCAGCGTGGACGTCCCCGACTTTGAAATCGACCGCAGCAGCCATCCTGTACCGCTCCATTCCACATTCCATGCGGTGGTCAACGGCACCAACGGTGACGTCATCCTCGAAAAAGTAACCAGCACCCTGGTTCACACTGCCATCACAACGAAAGGCCGCATTACAGGGACTCCCAACGGTCATGGCAAGACCACCTCTCTGGATTTCTCGGTCAGGCAGGGCCACATTCAGGATTTCCTCCGCCTCCTTGCCCGCCGCCCGACTCCGGCCCTCACCGGCACCACTACTTTTGCCGCACATGTCACCGTTCCTCCGGAGGGACGCCCGTTCCTGCAGGAGCTGCAAATCGACGGCGACTTCAACATCGACGAGGGCCACTTCACCTCCGCGGATACGCAGACCCAAATCGACAATCTCAGTCAGAGCTCCAGCGGTAAGAAACCAGAGGAATCCCCGGAAGGGCCCCCCGAGAACGTCATTTCGGGCCTGCAAGGTCATGTGCATCTGCGGGATGGAATTGCCACCCTGACCGGTTTCTCTCTCTGGGTCCCCGGTGCGCACGCCAAGGTAAGCGGCACCTATAACCTGATCAACGAGAAGGTGGATTTCCACGGAGTCCTGGGCACGGATGCGAAGCTGTCTCAAACAACCAGCGGTTTCAAATCAATACTCCTCAAGCCCTTCGATAGCCTGTTCAAAGGCAGAAAACGCGCCGCAGTAGTCCCAGTCAAGCTTACGGGCACCTATTCCAATCCCGAGGCCGGCTTCGACATCATGGGCAAAGGCAAAGAGGCCGCCCACCGCCAACCCCCCGCACAATAGGCTCAGGCAGGGTGCCAGGAATGCGGCGTAGAGATTGAAACTCCATTTGATCAGTGCTTCTGAGAAATGGAAGCCGGCCGTTGCCGCCTCACCGTCTTGCGCCCTGTTGCTCCCGTAACCGGGGCGACCGCATACCGCAGGACGACCCTTGTGAACACATGTCGCACGGCTCTGGAAGAGGTCCCAGGCGTGCGCGACTTGTAACCTTTTGACCCATGCGCTTGTACGCACCAACCTCCGACAGCCAAAGGCACCTCATAAGACGTCTACTTTCAAGCGGATACGATGGTATGCGGTTGGCATCCGACCTGCACCCTGACCCGCCGTTGATTGGCCTGAGTCCGCAGCATTGCAGCCATCTCAGCCCACGGAGAGGTTAATGATTCGCAGGTCTTCAATTCGATCCGCTCGGTCGGCTCGAGGATTTACCATCGTAGAGCTGGTAATCGTGGTGGCCATCGCCATGGTAGTGATCGCTATGGCCGTTCCCGGCATTCGCAGGGTTACTCAGCTTTACGCCATGCGCTCGGCAGTCACTTCACTGACCAGCGCTATCCAGAGCGCGCGCTACAACGCCATCTTCCACGGTTGCCGCTATCAGCTGGTTTTCACCGCCGCCTCAAAGAGTTACACCGTCGCCAATATGGTGCCTGCCGCCGGCGGCCAAACCTGCAACGCCGCTTATAGCGCACCCGGCCCCGCGATTCCAATACAGGGCCGGGGCGCATCTCTCGGGGCCAATATCACTCTGCAATTTCTGCCCAGCGGTTTCGTGCAGTCTGTGCCCGCTGGCGCCATTGCCATGACCGTGTCCTATACAGGATCCGGACTTCCAAATAAGCAGATCGCGGTGTCGAACTATGGACAAATCACTGTCACCCCGTAAGCCGCGCCAGCAGGCCGGCTTCACCCTTGTTGAGACCATGGTCGCCATCCTGGTATTGACCATCGGTCTCTTCAGCGTCGCCGCGCTCATGAGCTCCTCCCTGAACATGAGCGCTCATGCCCGCTACATGAGCACCGCGGCTATGCTGGCCTCGGAAAAGCTCGAGGACCTCAGCCGCCTGCCTAACAATGACTCGGCGCTCAACCCCGGCACTTATAACGACACCGTTCAGATTTCCTCTAACAACGGCAACATTGTGGACGCCACCAGCGAGGGCGGCATCACCACTCTCTACACGCAAACTCCCAACGGGCTCATTACCTCCGTGGCGGGTGGTGCGTTGCCTGCCGCCACCAAGGACACGCTCACGTACAACCGATCCTGGACCGTGGTCAAGGATGTTCCCATCACTGGTGTCCGTCAGGTCACCGTTACCATCACTTTGGCCAACACCAGCCTGAAACCCCCGGTCACTTTCCAATCCAGCATGGTGCACCCATGAGCTATCAACACCACTGTGCTCTCTCGACTTTGCGCCGCGCCAAGCGATCCTCCGGCTTCTCCCTGCTGGAATTGATGATCGCCATGGCCGTCTTTGTGATCATCGGCGGCGCGGCCATGACGCTGTTCCGGCAGAACACCAACTTGTTCACCGATCAACAGGGCACCACGGCCCTTAACATCAATCTTCGGAATGCTTTGACGCAAATCCAGAACGATGTCGTGAACGCCGCCAACGGGTACAACGCCATCAGCCCCACTGCTGGCTGGCCCTTTGGTATCACCGCCGTCAACGTCAACCCCGGATACGACACCTTGAACGTGCTTGTCCCGGCCATGGGAGCTTCCACCGTTCCTGTTGCAACCTGCGTTTTGACAAACAATGGATTCGCTGCCGTTACGCCGCCCGCAGGCGCCACTGCCGCCAGTTACCCGCTAAACACCGAACTCTTGTTCCTCAATACCACTGGCAACCAGTTCACTACCAGCCGCCTCACCGGCGCAGCCGCCGGCGCGGGTGGTCTGGTCAACCTCACGTACACTCCTACCGACACCAACGGAATCTTCGCTACCGATCCTCTCAAAATCAGCAACCAGGCCATGCCGCTCAACTCGACGGACCAATTGTCCAATCAGTTCTGTGCTGGCTCAGCGATCGTACCTCTCAATCAGACCACTTACACCGTCAACGCTGCGACCAATTCGTTGACTCGCCTGCAAGCTGGAGCCGCCACACCGGACGTTATCGCCGACCAGATCATCGGCTTCAAGGTGGGCGTCTCCCAATTCAACAACGCCAGTATCAGCAGCGGTGCGTACAGCTACGACAGCACCACTACCCTCTCTCGGGCCATTCGTTCCGTACGGGTTTCCGTCATCGGCCGTACACCGCCCAACCAGTGGTCCGGCACCAAATTCGCCAACAGTTTCGACGGTGGCAACTACAAGATCGAAGCTTTGTCCCTGGTCATCAACCCTCGCAATCTCAGCATGAACGATTGCGGATCGTGCAATTGAGGAGCCTGAATATGAGAAACCACATCCCCTCCCGGCGTCGCGTCCGCGGCCAGCACGGCATCGCCCTGATTACCACTATGCTCCTGCTGCTGCTGCTCACGGCCATGTCCTTGACGATGGTCTTGTCCGTCAGCTCGGACATGCTGCTGACCGGCTACTATGGCAACTATCGCGGCTCCTTCTATGCCGCCGATTCCGGCATCAACATCGCTCGCCAGCAAGTCGTGGACAGCTTGAACAAATCGATCCCCGTACCCTTCGACCCGGCTACGGGTCCCGCTATTGGCACGACAACGGCGATGTCCCAGGGCAAAAATGGATATGCCACCTTCGCTCCTATCAATAGCGCCTACTCCTGGCCGGAAAAAGTGAAGATTACCGATATCCAGATCCCTCCAGCAGGTTCGGTCGTCGGCTGCACGCCTACAGGCGGTACTACAGGCAACTGTGCCGCCCCGTATGCTAAGGCCTCCGATGCTCTGTCCAGCCCAGTCCTGAAGTACGTTTACACTGTCCCTTATCAGATCACGGCGGTTGGACAATCGCAGGGCACGGAAACCGCTACTATCGTGGAACGCGGTGCAGCCGTCGTCACTGCCAAGACGGGCCTGGGCACGCAAACAACCTCCTTTGCCGGCTTCGGTATGTTCATTGACCAGTACGCTCTGTGCGGCGGCGGAGACCTGGTTCCGGGTACCATCACCGGCCCGGTCTGGACCAACGGCTCGTGGAATTTCAGTAACTCCGGCTCCTATACCTTCACCGATGACGTCACCCAGGTCGGATCCAAAGCGGGTTTTGACAAGAGCGGCATCTGCAGCGGGTCCACCACGGTGCCCAGCGGCTTTAGCGTTGCCTTCCAGAACTCGCTGAAGAACATGACCTTCGGCGCAGCACCTGCCGCCCTGCCGGCCAACTCCTTTAACCAGCAACAAGCCGTGCTTGACGGTATCGGCAATTCCTCCACTGCGCCGACAGCCCTGGCCATGAATGGCGTACTCAAGGACGCCACAGGCAACGCGTATCCCAAAACCGGCGCCAGTTCTGGTGTCTACTTGCCATATACGGTCGACTCAACTGGAAAAATCAAGACGTTTACCGGAGGCGGCATCCTGGTTGAAGGCAGCGCAACTGTTGTCGTCCAGCCCGGAAGCAACGGCACCGCCCAGGTCTACAAGATTACGCAAGGTGGCGTTACCACCACTGTGACCACGGATCCGGCAGCGGGATCTGCCGGGACAACGACGATTCAGGTGGGCAGCACCGGACCGGTTACAAGTATCAACGGTGTCCCACAGCAATTTAGCTCCAGCGGCGTTCCCATGGGCACCGCCACGATGCTTTATGTCGATGGCGACATCACCAGCCTGTCAGGTCCTGGTGCCGGCAAGGCGGGCATCAATGATGGCGTGGCGGTTACCATCTGCGCTACCAACGACGTCACCGTTACTGGCGACGTTCTCTACAAGACGGATCCCGTTTACATGTCTGGCACTCAAATGGACCAGCTCATCCCCGGCGGCGACACCGGCCAGGTGCTCGGCATCTTCACCGCCAAGGGCAACGTCAACCTGAATAACAAACAGTCGAATCCCAACAACCTGGAAATCGACGCCTCCATCGCGACCATCTCCCAGGGAGGGTCCGGCGGCATCGTGAACACTGGCTCGGCCATCAACACCTTGACCATCGTCGGTGGCCGTATTCAGAACACCATTCAGAACATCAACAGCACCACGCGTAACGTCCTTTTCGACCGGCGCTTCGGAAAGAACGGGTTCGCGCCACCGTGGTTCCCGTCCACGACCATCACTCCGACGGCCGGCACCGGACAGTCCGTTGCCACCACGGTCCAGCGCTATACCTGGCTGAATCAAACGATGACCCAGTAAATCGGATCAGATTTAATCCATCCGACGAAGGCCCTCCCTGCAAGACGCAGAGAGGGCCTTTCGCCTTGAGACAAGCCTTTTAGAATCAATACTTGCGAATATGCAAGATTTTAAGCCACTTAAAGCAATTTAGAATCAACACTTAGGGCAAAAGCCGACAAGTACTACCTATTTCCCGTCCTCCACCCCGCAGCAAACTCAAAGCGCTCCTGCCTGAGGAGAAGCCGTGCCGCACAGTAAAACGCAGCCGCTGTCCCGGCCGTTGCCTGTTCGCCAAGCTTGTTACCTCTTCCAAGTAGCCCATGGCTCGCGCGCCAACGCGCGAGCAGCAGATCGCCGCGCAGGCGTTGGCGAACAGACCGGCAGTCTGCAGATCCCATCCTCGTAACAAACCGAACGACAGTCCGCCCATGAAGGCATCGCCCGCCCCGTTGCTGTCCACAACCTTGACCTGAAAGGCCGGCACATGCTTCATCTCCCCACCCCTTGCCAGCAGGGAACGTTCCGATCCCATGGTCACCGCCACGACCTTGGGCCCGAGGCTCAACAGCTTGGTGGCGATCTTCTCGTAGCTGGTCCATCCGGTGATCTCGCGCGCCGCGGCTTTGTACGGTTTCAGAACGTCCACCAGCTGCAGTGCGGCGACCAGCTCGTCGGCAGCTCCGAGTCTTCGGACGCGAAGTAACTTGGCGCTACGGCCAGATCGAAGATCAAGGTACTCCGGCTTCGCGCGCGATCTGCATTCCGGCCACGACCGGAAGCAGCGGCGGTTGCGACGCTTCGATATGGAAGTGTTTCGCTCCGCGAATGTGGCTCGTGAAACGTGTGAAATTCCTGTGCGGATGATTCGCGTATGACGTGCCAACGTTACGCAACCCCGCCCCGCCCGGTCTAGCGTGTCAAATCGTGCAGGAACCAGGCTGCCCGGAGACGGACGCATGCTGGACGGAATTACAAGCAAGGAAATATTTTCCGCCGGCCAGCGGTCTGGCGTTTCGTAGCATGCCTGAGCGGAGGTAATCCATGCGTCCTGGTGGAAAGGTGAACAGGGAAATTCGCAAACGCGTGAAGGAGTTGCTGAAGGAAGGCTATACGCAGACCGCGATCGCGTCAGAACTCGAGAAGGCTCCATCGACGATTGCGCATCATGTGCGAGCGCTGGGCGTGGCGCCAAGGAAATTTTTCCGCGCCTTGCCGCTGCAAAATGGCAAGAGACGATGCGATGTGTGTCGCCGTTTGAAGCTTGCGGATTTATTTCCGAGCGGAGCAAACCCCACCTGCACGCGCTGCACACTCAAATTGCGCGCCGCACAGTAAGAGCCGAAGAAATCGCCGATTTGAGCCGTCGCCTGATCGGCGAACTACAGTTCGTTCTTCTGGATGGACTTCACCGCGAAGTCGCATGCACGCGCTGTCAGCGCCATGTAGGTTAGTGACGGATTCACGCACGCTGCCGAGGTCATACAGGCGCCGTCCGTCATGAAAACGTTCTTAACGTCATGCACCTGGTTGTGCTCATTGAGCACCGAAGTTTTTGGATCGCGTCCCATGCGCGCCGTGCCCATTTCGTGGATGCCCAGGCCCGGCGTGGAAATTTCCTGATAGACGCCGATATCGCGGGCGCCGGCGGCTGCAAGCATTTCCGCTGCTTGAATCGCGATGTCCTCGGACATCTTGTGTTCGTTCTCGCCCCACGCGCAGTGAATGTTTAAAGTAGGTACGCCCCAGGCGTCCACTTTTTCCTTGTTAATTTCGACATAGTTGGTGTGATACGGCAGGCATTCGCCGAATCCGCCCAAGCCCATGCGCCATGGCCCCGGAGCCTTGAGCGCGTTCTTGAAATCCACGCCGATTCCGGCCGTGGTCGCGCCGCGTCCCCAGCCTTCGCGGCTGCCACCGCCCTGGTAGCCGTAGCCACGAACGAAGTCCTTCTGTTTAGTTTTCACGTTGCGGAAGCGCGGAAGGTAGATACCGTTGGGACGATTGCCAAAGGGCACTTTGTCTTCGTTGCCGGGAATGATGCCGCTCGCGCCCGCGCCCATGTGGTGATCCATGAGATTGTGGCCCAGTTCCCCGCTGGCATTGCCCAAGCCATGGGGAAATTCGGAAGTGGCCGAATTCAACATGATACGAGTGGATTCCAACGTGGAAGCGCAGAGGAAGAAAATGCGCGCCTTGTACTCGGAGGTAGCCTTGGTTTGCGCATCGATCACTCGGACGCTGGTGACCTTGCGCGCCTTCGGATCAAAGTTGAGGCTGTGCACCACGCTGTAGGGGCGCATGGTGAGCTTGCCCGTCTTCTGCGCGGCAGGGAGCGTGGAGCTGATGCTGCTGAAATACGAGCCAGTGATGCAGCCGCGATGGCAAACGCCACAGTAATGACACGCGGCGCGGCCCTTGTGCGTCTGCGTCAGGATGGCGGTGCGGCCAATGGTGAGGATGCGGTCGTCAAAATGCTTGGAGATGGCATCGCGAAAAACCATCTCCGCGCAGTTCATTTCCATCGGTGGCAGAAATTTGCTGTCGGGAAGTTGCGGCAGACCTTCGGGTTGGCCGCTGATGCCTGCGTGGGACTCGACGTACTCATACCACGGCGCGATGTCGGCATAGCGGATCGGCCAGTCGATGGCGTGGCCTTCTTTCAGGTTGGCTTCGAAGTCCAGGTCGCTCCAGCGGTAACTCTGGCGGCCCCAAGTTAACGATTTGCCGCCGACCTGGCGCCCACGAATCCAGGAGAATTTCGTGTCGCCGAGGTTGGTGTAAGGATTTTCGACGTCGCTTACGAAAAATTTGCTGGAGTATTCGTCGCACGCGTAATAGACCTCGCGCTGCACGGGTTGTTTTTTTCGGCGTTCGTCGCGGCTATCCCAATTGCGATACTTGAGTTCCCAGACGGGAACGTGCTCAACGTAGTCCTGCTCCGGCGTTATGGTGCGGCCGGCTTCGAGAACCAGAACGCTGAGGCCTTTTTCAGTCAGCTCTTTGGCAGCCCACCCACCGGTGATACCTGAACCCACAACGATTGCGTCGTATGTATTGGTCGCCATTTTCTCCCCTGGGCCCTAGGCCTTGTTCGGTACGTACGGCACGCAACCGTGGTATGCGCCGGGAATCATTTCGAGATGCTGTTCCTTGGCGAAGCCGATTTCGGAGGTGTAGTAGCCGTGGATGGTGATGCCTTTGAAGACATCCCAGAAGTTGCCTTGCAGTTGCTTGTCGCGATTTTCGGGGATGGTGTTGCCGTGGCGGGCGCGGGCCGCGCCGTGAGCGGCAATCGCTTTGTCGTCCATCGCGCGAAGCAGCGTGGTTTGTTGCTCGACGGAAGCGTCGTTGAAGGCTTTGCCGAAGAGCGCGGTGCTCTGCTTGTCGACGGCGGCGAGACCATCGAGGAAAGCCTTGCGCTCGTCCTCGTGGGCCCAATCGGTGAGGATCACGTCGATAAACTCGTTGACCAGCGCGCCCTTTGCGCCGGGCGTGTCGGTTTCCGGAATGATCAGGTCGGTCATGGTCACGACCATGGCGTTCTGCTGGGGGTTCAGGGTGCGCAGCTGGTAGCCGGAGCCGACTTGCGCCTGGGCGGCGCGGGCCATACTGAACAAGGACGGTGACAGGCCGGAGGCCGCCACTCCTGCTCCTGCGGCGAGCAGTCTTAACACATCGCGACGTTGCATGAATCCCCCTGGTAATTGGACGGGCTGCAAACGTTTACGTTTCAGACGGCTTTAGAATAACGCTCTCCCTCGAAAGCCGCGGGTGGCAGCATACCCTGGTGCCATCACCGTCCACGTTGGAATTCTAGCAATTTGCGAGAGTGCTTGCCGGGATTTAAATTGTCGGTCGATGTGGCCGCAGCTCGAGATGGATATAGGTTAGTCTGATGCCCCTCCGAGGAGCCTTGGTGACCGACTTCAGCGGAATTCGCGGCGAAGTGATGGTCGACGGGCACCGGCTGGAAACGTTGACTTATCCCGCGGCCAATGGGCAGCGGCCGACAATCGTAATGTTGCATGAAGGCCTGGGATCGGTTTCCCTATGGCGGGATTTTCCTGCACGCCTCGCGGCGGCCACCCAGTTCGGAGTTTTGGCGTATTCGAGATACGGGCATGGCGCGTCGGATGTTCTTCGAGAGCCCCGCAGCGCGGGCTTTATGCATCATGAAGCCACCGTGGTGCTGCCGGGTCTGCTCGACGCGCTGCAAATCGAGCGGCCAGTCTTGCTGGGGCATAGCGATGGCGGTTCGATCGCGTTGATTTACGCGGCGCTACGTTCTTCACAGCCCCGGGCGTTGATTCTGGAAGCGCCACACGTCTTTGTGGAAGACGTGACCGTGGAAAGCATCGCCAAGGTTCGGGACGCCTATACGAGCACGGATTTGCGGACGAAACTTGGCCGCCATCATAACCACGTTGACGAGATGTTTCAGGAATGGACGACCATCTGGCTCGACCGGAAGTTTCGGGATTGGAATATCGAGAATGCGTTGGGAGATGTGCGTTGCCCGGTTCTTGTGATTCAGGGCACCGACGACGAGTACGGGACCATGGCGCAGGTGGCGGCGATTCGGCGGGCAGTGAAAGGAGCGGAAACGCTCTTGCTCCCTGAGTGCGGACATTCGCCGCATCGGGATCAGACCGAAGCGACCTTGGAAGCGATCGTGGGGTTTCTGGGCGAGCGGCTCTAGATGAGCGTGGGCCATCGCCGAGAAAGATCAGGCTAGAGGCTGGCAACCACCAGAAGCGTGGCGTCGTCGCTCCAGTTGTGGCGGGTGAAGTCGCCAGCGCTGGTCAGGATCTGTTGCTGGAGATCCCTGGCTGACGTGGTGCGATGGTCGCGAATCAGATCGATCAGGCGTTGCTCGCCGAATTCCTCGCCGTCGACATTTCCGGCTTCGGTGACGCCGTCGGTGAATAGAACGATGCGGTCACCGGGTTCGAGCAGGATGGTTCCCAGTTCAAACCGCTGTTTTGGGAAGATGCCCAGAACGCCGCCTCCGGCCTCGAGCCGGTGATGCGAGCCGTCACGATGCATGACTACCGGAGCATTATGCCCGGCGTTGACGTAGCGCAGTTCGCCGCTGGAGCCGTCCAGTTGGGCGTAGAAAAAGGTGATGAAGCGGTCGATGGCAATGTTGCGGAGCAGCAGGGCGTTCCAGCGCTCGCACAACTCATTAGGCGGCAACGCGCCGGAGGCGAGGCCGCGCACCGCAGCCTGCAGATTGGACATGAGCAGCGCCGCGGGCATGCCTTTCCCTGCCACGTCCGCGATGCACAGGCCGAGGGTGTTGTTGTCAAAGGGGAGCACATCGAAGTAGTCGCCGCCGACAACGCGCGCGGACTGCCAGGCGCCAACGATTTCGTATCCGGGAAGCTGCGGAATATCTTTAGGGAGAAATCCTTCTTGAATCGAGCGCGCTTCGTTGATTTCGTGTTCCTGGGCGTGAAGCAGTGATTCGATTTGTTTATGGGCGTGGCTTTCCTGCGCGGCGCGAAGTGCGGATTCACGGCGTCCCCGGCCCAGCGCGATCTGTTTTTGCAAGATTTCCAGCAACTTGGTGTTGCTCCAGGGCTTCTCTACAAAATCAGTGACGCCGCCCCGCATGGCTTCGACGGCAATGCCGACCGTGGCCCACCCGGTCATGACTACGATGGGCGGGATGCCTTGCATTGTTTGCAATTGCGTCAGCAGGTCGAGCCCTTCTCGGCCGGAGGTAGTGTCTCGTGCGTAGTTTAGGTCCATGAGCAGGAGGTCGAATTCGCCTCGGACGATGACTTCCAGCAATTCCGCCGGTGAGCTGACCGATTCGGTGATGTAGCCGTGCCCTTTCAACAGCAACGCCAAGGCTCGCTGCACATCGGGCTGGTCATCTGCAATCAGGATTCGGGGTTGCATGCCTTTGATTTCTCTGGAGTTCGCGAGGGCCGACGTCGACATTGGCTCCAACCTCTCCGCCAAGGAGCATTTGGGTGGTGCCAATCAAACGGCAGGCCGCGTTCCAAAGCATAGTGCCACAACATGCTGATTTTGCACTGCTTGGTGTGGCCAGAAAGGTTCAGTTCCCGAGGGCGCTGACCAGTTACGGGAATGGCGTCCCGATTTCGGACGCAAAGCACATGTCAGCGGATCCTTAACTTGCGGATACCTGCAGGACCGCCGCGCCCGGGATAGCGTCATTCTTTAGTGCGTTGAGTGCCCGGTTGGCTTCGCGCAGGGGAAAAAGTTGCACGTGCGTCTTGATGGGAATTTCAGCCGCCAGCTTAAGAAAGTCCTGGCCGTCTTTGCGGGTATTGTTGGCTACGCTGCGGATGGAGCGCTCGTGATACAGCAGGTCGTAATCGAGCGTGGGAATCTGGCTCATATGGATGCCCCCAAGAACTAGGGTGCCTCCTTTGCGGAGAGCATTGAGAGCCGCCGGCACGATGGCTCCAGCAGGGGCGAATACAATGGCCGCGTCGAGTTGTTCGGGAGGCGCGTCGAAGGTGTCGCCGGTCCACACGGCGCCGAGTTCGCGGGCGAGCGTCTGGTGGCGCACGTCTCGCGTGGCGGCATAGACGTCGACGTTCCAGTGTCGCGCGACCTGAATGGCGACGTGAGCGGCGGCGCCAAAACCATAGAAGCCTAACTTGCCGCCGGATTGGATGCCGGTCATCCGCAAGGAACGGAATCCGATGATGCCGGCGCACAGCAGCGGAGCCGCTTGCTGATCGGAAAATCCATCGGGAATGGTGTAGACGAAGTCTTCAGGCGCCACGATGTATTCGGCATAGCCGCCATCCACGGTATATCCTGTGAACGTAGGGTTGTCGCAGAGATTTTCCGCTCCGGAACGGCAGTACTGGCAGGTACCGTCGGTGCTATGGAGCCAGGCGACGCCGACGCGCGCGCCAGGCTGAAATTTCTTTACATCGATACCGATGTCTTCAATCACGCCCACGACCTGATGGCCAGGGGTCAACGGCGACTTGCGCGGCTTGAGTTCGCCTTCAATTACATGAAGATCGGTGCGGCAGACGCCACAGTAGCGCACGCGGACGAGGACTTCGTTTTCGGCGGGGTGCGGCGTCGGGACGTCGGCAAGGACGAGCGGATTTTTTTCAATCAGCGCGGGTACGCGAAGGAGAGCGGCTTTCATGAGGATTTTGATGCTCGCCGACATCCTACACGATCTGTCGGTGTTGGGAGTTTCGCTCAGGCGCGGCGGGGTTCGCGGCTGAGGCGAGAGAGCGCCAGATTGGCGGCATGGTAGCCGCACATGCCGTGGACGCCTCCTCCGGGTGGTGTGGAGGCCGAGCAAAGATAGATGTTGGGCGCGGACGTCGCGTAGTGATTCCGGGTGGGCCGGAACGCGAACTGGCGAAGGTCCATCGCTCCGCCGTTGATGTCGCCGCCGATCAGGTTGGCGTCCATCGCTTGCAGAGCCGCGGGCGAGAAGACGCGGCGAGCCAGGATGCAGTCGCGGAAGCCGGGAGCGAAGCGCTCGACCTGCGCTTCGAGCCTGGGGAGCATGTCGAACGTGGAGCCGTTCGGGACGTGGCAGTAAGCCCACGCGGTGTGCTGGCCTGTCGGCGCGCGAGCGGGATCGAACAGGCTGGGCTGCGCCAGGAGCACGAATGGACGTTCGGCGTGCTGGCCGGTGCGCATGGCGAATTCCGACGCCGTGATCTCCGCGGCGGTGCCGCCGAGGTGAACGGTTGCCGCGCGCAGGCATTCCGCAGACTTCCAGGGTATGGGGTGGGCAAGCGCGTAGTCGACTTTGAAAGCGCCCGGGCCGTAGCGATAGCTGTCGAGCTTGCGCCGATATTTTGGTGATAGACGGTCGCCGGCCATTTGAAGCAACTGGCGCGGACTGACATCGCACAGCGTGACATCGTATTCGACCAAGTCCGAAAGGGTTTTGACTGGCGTTGATGTTTTCACGGTGACGCTGCGAGTTTCAAGGTAGGCACACAGCGCGGCAGCGATGGATTGCGCGCCGCCTTCGGGAATTGGCCAGCCGACGGCGTGCGCGGCTGCGCCCAGCACCATGCCAAACGCGGCGCTCAGTGATTCGTCGAGGCTGAGGAACGAGTGTGCAGCGAGACCGGCGAAGAGGGCTCTGGTGCGATCGCTGCTGAATTTCGAGGCGGCGACGGAGTTGGCGGAGCGAAAGGCGCTGAGTGCGAAGCGAACCATCAGAAATGGATGCGCGGGAAAGAGGTGGAGAGGGCGGAGAATTTCGGAGGAAAATGCAGGCCACCGTTCGGCAAGTGGCCCCATGAGCTCGCGCCATGCTGCGCCATCCGGGCCGAGCGCGGTGGCAGCTTCGGCGAGCTCGTGCTCCAGCGTGATTGCAGTGCCGTCGTCGAACGGATGCGCCAATGGGCACGGCGAATAGATCCATCGCAGTCCATGCTCTTGCAGTGGCAATGCGGAGAAAAACGGCGAACCGGCGGCCAGTGGATGAACGGCGGAGCCAAAATCGTGGAGGAATCCGGGAAGCGTGAGTTCCAGCGTGCGGGCCGCGCCTCCGGGCTGTGGCTCAGCCTCGAACACGTCGACGTGCAGACCCGCGCGCGCAAGAACGGCGGCTGCGGCCAGCCCATTTGGGCCTGCGCCGATAACGCAGGCGCACGGCGGGGTCTTCATTCGCGCGGCTCCCGGGGATCAGGCCACTCGGAGACCGAGATTTTCCCGTTGGCGTCGCGTTGCAACGTCGGGGCGTACAGGCCGAGTGGCTGACGTTTCCACCACAGGCCCTGCGCGTGTTTTTCCGATGGCGAAGTGAACCAGTATTGCCAGAGCACCGCGCGAATTTGTCGCGGCGGCTGATTCGGAAAGGGATTGCTGGCAAAGAGCTCCAGCACGTCCGGACTGCCTGCTAGCAGGCGTTCTTCAGTGCGCGGCACCATGGGATTCGAACGCCAGGCACCCAGAGATGCAAACCACAAATTCCAATCGAAGCGCGGCTGATAGGGCGCGTAGATACCAGGCGCCTTGCCTGGATCCTGCGGCTTGAAACGAAATGGGTAGGGCACCCAGGTTTGGCCGTCGTTCGAACCCTGAAATTCGATTTCGTAACGCCCGCGGGTCATGACAGCGAACAGGCCATAGCGGTCCGCGATGCGAAAGGGCTCGAGTGCCGCGACGGGCGATTTCGGCAGCGGAGCGCCAGGCCAAATCATCGAGATCATCAGCGCGGTACTGGAATAAAACACCCAGCCGAGCGCAAATGCCGTGAGTGCCAGCGTCGCGGACGAAAGCCACTGTGGCCACGATTCAGTCCATCCGTGCTGCTGAAAACGACCGTCGGTTAGTGGGCGCGGTTCTTCTCGGAGACTCACTGCAGAATCGATGCGACTCTCGCTTTGTGGCTGCAATATCGATTGCGAGTCGAAAACCTGGGGGGTGGCCTCGGCAGGAGGCTCGGTTTCCCATGCAGCCGGCAACCGATCTCGAATTTTTCGCGGCACGAGTCGAGACAACAGGCGGTCGTCCAGCAGGAAAAATCCAAGCACGAGAACCAGATAATTTAGAAACGTGTAGTTCGCCGTGGCGATCACGCCGATCTGCCAGGGCGTGACGATGCAGAAGCACACAATTCGCCACGGGCGTGGCAAAAACCAGATCCACACGATGACCAGCTCGAGCGCGAGGGTGCTGAATGCGGTCGCGGCGTGAAACCAATGCGGAAGATGCTGGACGTACCAACCAATCCATGTCGGCAGCGGGCCGTTCTGGTAATACTCGTCCATCGCTGTGAAATTCCGCCATTGCGGATCGCCGCTGGCGAGTTTGACGACGCCAGATTCGAAGTAGATGCGAAACCACTCCCACAACAAAAGGAACACGGCGGCACGCATGGGCGGCTGGCGTAGCCCCAATCCGGGCCGGAAACCCACGGGTGCAAGAAATAGAGAAATGAATCCGGCCTCCAGCAGCATTCCATCCGACTGATATCCGGAAAATTCGCCGGCCGCGCTCACAAACGAGAGAAAGCATAGTAAGCAGATCAGTAAAGTCGCACGAGGCAATACATTCAGCACCACCAGCAGCGATGCGATGATCCCCACGCAGCACAACGCTGTCAGCGCGTGCGATCCGGTGGAAAACCACAGCAGCGTCGGCGCGTACCAAAAGCGTGCATGCCCAGTTGATCGAGCCACGGCCTGCAGGTATTCGCCGGCCGGCAAAATCCCGTGGGGGCCGATCAAACCCAGGATTTGTCTCGCCAACGAGTAAAACGCGGAAAGATAGATGAGCCCCAGCGCGCGCAAGAATATCCAGCGTGCCATCAGCCGCCCGGAAGGGCCCCGCGCGCCACCCAGCAACCATAGAATTATCGAAGAAATTTGGCTGTACACGAGCTAGCTACTCTACAGACAGAAACAACTCCACGTTCGTTAGGGAAAGGCACCGGCAGCAATACTGCGCATCTATTGCGGCCGCTGCGTCATCTATCTCTACGACAATGTCGTCAGGACAATGTCGTCGGCTTCGCCCGGAGACCCTTGATGCCTTACCAGCCCATCTCAGACTACGGGATCATCGGCAACATGCGCACCGCGGCCCTCGTGGGCATGAACGGCTCGATCGACTGGTACTGTTCGCCTAACTTCGACTCGCCAAGCATCTTCGGCGCTATCCTGGACGATTCCAAAGGCGGGCGCTTCCAGATTTATCCGGTGGCCGAGCACGTGCGCCACAAACAATTCTACTGGCCCTCCACGAACATTCTGGTGACGCGATTTTCTCTCGAAGACGGCATCGTCGAAATTCAGGACTTCATGCCCATCGGCACGGCCTCCGACTCGCCGGTCTTTCATCAACTGCGCCGGCGGGTGCTATGCATTCGCGGACCGATCCGCATGGCCGCGATCTGCCGCCCCGCTTTCGACTACGGCCGCCAAACTCACGAATTGCGAATTATCAAAGGCGGCGCAACGTTTTCGGCAAACGGGTCGCGATTCGTGCTCACCACCGAGGCCCCGCTCCGCACCGACGATCAAGGTGGCATTCTCTCCGAATTCACGCTCAAAGAAGGCGCCTCGCTCAGCTTCATCTTTAGCAACGAAGGAAAATCGGAAGCCGCTTCTCCGGAAGGCGCTCCCCCCACTTCGAGCCCGGTGGAAGCCGATGACGCCTTTCAGCAGACGGTGAAGTACTGGCAGAGTTGGCTCAGCTCGTGCACCTATCGCGGACGCTGGCGCGATCGCGTCGAGCGCTCCGCTCTCGCGCTGAAGCTTCTCACCTACGAGCCTACCGGCGCCATCGTCGCCGCCGCCACCACCAGTCTTCCCGAGGCGATCGGCGGCCCGCGCAACTGGGATTACCGCTTCGCCTGGCTGCGCGACGCGGCTTTCACCATCTACGCCCTGGTGCGAATTGGATTCACCTCGGAGGCCGCCGGGTTCGTCAACTGGCTTATACATCATGTCGCCAAGCATCCGCATCACGGCGACCGCTTGCCACCGGTCTTCACGGTTTTTGGTGAGCCGCTTCCGCCCGAACAAACCCTCGAACATTGGGAAGGTTACCGTAAGTCGCAGCCCGTACGCATCGGCAATGCCGCATCCGGCCAGTACCAGGCGGACGTCTACGGTGAGCTGCTGGACTCGTTCTATCTGTACAACAAATATGTGTCGCCAGTTTCCTACGATTTTTGGGTGCGCATTCGCGAACGCCTGGACTGGCTCTGCAGCAATTGGCAGAAGCCTGACGAAGGCATCTGGGAGATGCGCAATCGCGAAGAGCACTTCGTCTATTCGAAGTTGATGAACTGGGTGGCTCTGGATCGCGGCATTCGCCTGGCCGACAAGCGTTCCTTCCCCGGTAACCACGCGCAGTGGTTGCAAGCGCGCGATCGTATCTACGAAGAGGTGATGACCAAAGGCTGGAATGAAAAACGTAAGGCTTTCACGCAATTTTACGGCAGCGATGACCTCGATGCGTCTGTCCTGATGATGCCGCTGGTGTTCTTTATGGCGCCCACCGATCCCCGGATGATCAGCACCATCAAAGCCATTCTCGCGAGTCCTCGCGAAGGCGGCCTGGTCAGCGACGGCCTGGTGTATCGCTACCCGGCGACTCCGCGCGTCGACGGGCTAGCGGGCGAGGAAGGCACTTTCAACATGTGCTCGTTTTGGCTTGTCGAGGCCCTGACACGCGCGGGGCACGCACAACCCGAGTGGCTCGATCAATCGCGTCTGCTCTTCGAACGCATGCTTGGTTACGCCAATCACCTCGGGCTCTACGCCGAACAAACCAGCTTCCAGGGAGAAGCACTTGGAAATTTCCCGCAAGCGTTTACGCATCTCGCGTTGATCAGCGCGGCATTCAACCTGGACCGCGCTCTCGGCGAGAAATAATCACGGACAACGCGTAAATCGCCGTCTACCGGCAACCATTCCGACAATTTCGCTGCCGCGGTCTACTTTATCCCTGTACGTTCCTGTGTAGGGGCGAGCTTCAGCCAAGCCCTGTCGCAGCACCTTGGCGCATATCGCTCACCAGCCGAGCACAGTCGCATCTCTGTAACGAAACTTGGCATTCCGCATCAAATTTTGCATGCTTACGGAGGCGCGCCGGGTCGCACAGCGGCGCCACCGTGCTAGCATTCACTGGCCATGAAATTCAAGAAACTCGATCCCGCCACCCTGCAATGCACCACGTCGGCCGCGCGGCCCTTTGGTTGTATGGAGTTGTGGGCCGGCAACGAAAAAGCGCATCGCTCGCTGGAACTTGCGGGACTGGAAGCCGACGTCATCGCGGTTCCCTCCGGCGCGGATGCGGGGGGCGATCTTTCCGCGGTTTTTTCCTGCAGCGACAACGTTGCGCGCGTGGTGCTCGCCGATTGCGTCGGACACGGTTACGTGGCCGCCGGGGTTGCGCACCATATCCACCGCCTGCTGCACAAATTTTCCGACGTTCGCGATACCGCCGGGCTGCTGGCCTCGCTCAATGATGAATTCACGCTGAATCCGGAAGACTCCGACGGCGCGCTGCGCATGACCACCGTCGTCACCGGTACCTTTGACGGTTCTACCGGTGAATTCAACTTTGCCTACGCCGCGCACCCACGCATGCTTTGGTGGCGCGCGAAGGAACAGAAATTCAGCCAGCTTGGCGATGGTCTCGAAAATTTTCCGTTGGGCTACATCACCGGCGAGCAATACTGCGAACAGAGCGTTCGCCTCTATCCCGGCGACATGATTCTCGCGTTTTCCGACGGCGCTACCGAAGTGCAATCACCCGCCGGCGACCAGTTGACCGCCAAAGGCTTCCAGGAATTTGCGGAAGCCACGCTGGGCAAATTCCCGAATCCCGCCGTGCTGCCGGATTTCTCAAGAGCACTGCTCGACGGCATCCATCAATATCGTGGCCACACCGAGCTGGACGACGACATAACGCTGCTGACGCTCCGCCGCGTCCTCTGATTTCCAAGCCAGCGCATCGAATCCTCACCGTTGTCATCCTGAGGCTACTCGACGAGGGTAGCCGAAGAAACCTCAACGCCTGCTTCAACCAACGATGTTGCTGTGTCTCAACTAGGTCGTCACTGCGCCGGCGCGGCGGGCGGTGTCTCTGCCGCCGGCGGATGGGCCGCGAAATACTGGTCCAACCCACCGCGCAGCTGCCCGATAATTGCCTGCACGTTGCGATCGAGCGCAGCCACAACCGAGCTGACGTCTTTCCTGCCCACCGGCTCGTCGTGCGAATAAAATTGTGACCACACTGTCATGCCGGTCTTGGCATCGCGCAACTCGTACTCCAGTGCCACACGCGCCACCGCGGGATTAGCCTCTACTTCCTTGAAGTCGTATAGCCGCCCGCGCAACACGAAATCTCCTCGCGCGTTGCTGCGCAGCATGTTCACCGAGCGAAATCGCCCGGAAGCGCGCAGTTGGCGAAACAGCACCTCCTGGATCATTTCCGTTGGCGGCTCCGCCCAGCGTTGGTATTCGTAGGTCCCCATGCTATGCCCCGTGGAGCTGTAGACGATACGGTCCTCGCGGTACAAATGAGATGCCGTCAGCAATCCCAACTGCAGGGTTATCGGAATAGGGTTGGTGGTCGACCCTGCCGTTAGGTCGGGAGGAACCGTCAGCTGATAGTACTTGGCTGGTCTCCCGGCACCGCAACCCGCCGCCCACGCTGCACTCATTGCTATCATCGCCCACACCGCACGTCGCATGATCATTGCTGTTCACCCGGCTTGTGTTCTTTTGGACTCGAAGACCGAATCAGCGTGTACGGCCGTGCCTTGATCGTTGCCGTGAATTCCCGCAGGTTCTCGCTGATCCGCCGGAAATTGTCGAGCATCTCGTCGATGTTTTCCGAGTTCACATCCAGCGTCTGGTTCAGCTTGTTGGTCAGGTCGGTGGTATTCACCAGCGTGCGCCGCAATTCCTGTACCGCCGCATGAATGTCCGCGCGGTTCTCGCCGATCAGCTGATCCACATGATCGAGCGCCTTGTTCGCCTCCATGGTGGTCTTCTTGAAATCGTCCAGAAGCGGCTCGAGTTTCGCGGTCACATTGTCCAGATGCGTCAGCGCCGATTTGATCTTGGGACGGTCCTCTTCCAGCATGCCTCGCGTGTTGGCCAGCGTCGCCGCCAGGTTCGCGCGATTCTGCGGGCCCAGCAGGTCGTTTACGCGATCGATGGTCACCTTCAGTTCCGTGGCTCGATCGTTCAAGGTATGCAGCAGGGTCCGCGCTTCGGGAGCGAGGTCGTTGATCTGCTTGGTCAGCGCGTTGAAATCTACATAAGTCTCCGCAGGTAATTCCGCGCCGTTCTGCGCCACCGGCTTGTCCGGGCTGCCTGGAAAAATTTCCAGGTGATTGTCGCCCAGCGGGCTCATGCTCATGATCTTCGCTTTGCTATCCACCTTGACCGGCAGATCGGACTGCACGCTGAAGACGATTTCGATCCGCGCCGGATTTTGTGGATCGATGCGCAGCTTGTCTACGCGCCCGGCCTTCGGCCCGCCCGAATAGCGCACCGTCGCTCCCGGCTCCAGCCCGCCCGCAAAGGGGAAAAAGGAATGAAAGGTTTTTGTTGACCGGCCGAATGCGCCGCTGATCAAAAAAACCGTGCCCACCAGCACCGCGGCCGCCACGATCACGAAGGTTCCCACCAGCGCTTGCTCGCCTTTCGAGTTCATTCGCTCCCCTTTCCTGCGCCTATACGCGTCCCGACGGCCGCCGCTCTTCGGTCAGCATCTGCAAATAGTCCAGCTCGCGCGCCACTTCCGGTTCGGCGATGCGATCCAGAAATTGGCGGACCCGTGGCTGCGTGCTCTTCTTCATCTCTTCCGTCGTTCCGATGGCCACCACTTTGCCTTTGTCGATCAACACCATGCGGTCCGCGATCAGAAACGCGCTCGCTAGTTCATGCGTGACCACGATGATGGTCATGCGGAACGCGCGCTTCAGTTCCAGGATCAGCTGATCGATGCCCGCGGCGATGATGGGATCCAATCCCGCCGACGGCTCGTCGAAAAACAGAATCTCGGGATCCATCGCCAGCGCCCGCGCCACCGCCGCGCGTTTTTTCATTCCGCCGCTCAATTGCGACGGCATGTAGTATTCGAATCCTGCCAAACCCACTTGCTCCAGCTTCAGCCGCAGCATGATTTCGATCGTCGATTCCTCCAGCTTGGTGTGCTCGCGCAACGGCAAAGCCACGTTTTCGCCCACCGTCATCGACCCGAACAGCGCCCCGCCCTGAAACGACATTCCGATTCGCTTGCGAATTTCGTCCATTTCCGCCGGTGAAATGGCGGCAATATTTTGCCCCTTGATCCAGATTTGACCTGAGCTGGGCTTCTCCAGCCCCACCAGCGTGCGTAGCAGGGTGCTCTTGCCGGAACCTGACCCTCCCAGGATCACCAGAGTCTCGCCGCGCATCACGTCAAAGTTGATGCCATGCAAAATCTCGCGGTCGCCATAGGACACATGCAGGTCCCGCAACGACAGCATCACGTCGCTCTGCGTCAAATTTTCGCCATCGCCGCTCATTCCGACTCCGGACCACCGGACCAAATGTTTCTATTTATCCGCCACTAATGAAGAAAAACAACGCCGTGAAGACTAAATCGACCACCACCACCAGAAAAATCGAAACGACGACGGCCCGCGTTGTCGATCTGCCTACTTGCTCCGCGCCTGCACCGGTCGACAGTCCCTCAAAGCATCCGACCGCCGTAATGGTAATTCCGAACATCACGCTCTTGATCAGCCCGGTAGTGATGTCGCGCAAGAACAATGAATCGATGGACGCCAAAACGTAGCGCTTGATCGTAAAATCTGCTTGCAATACCCCAAACAGCGAGCCCCCGAGGATGCCCATGGTGTTCGCCCAGATCGTCAAGCACGGCAGCATGATGATCATGGCCAGGAATTTCGGTGTAACCAGAAAATGCACCGGGCTGATTGCCATGGTCTCC
This sequence comes from Candidatus Eiseniibacteriota bacterium, assembly GCA_035607215.1. Classification (GTDB taxonomy): domain Bacteria; phylum Acidobacteriota; class Terriglobia; order Acidiferrales; family UBA7541; genus Acidiferrum. The sequence continues at coordinate 48,152 of DATNCJ010000071.1, read as the reverse complement.
AGCGCATCGATTTCTTCGGTCACTTTCATGGTGCCGATTTCCGCGGCGAATGCCGAGCCCGAGCGCCCGATCACCACGATGGCGGTGATCAGCGGCCCCAGTTCGCGAGTCATCGAAATCGCCACAGCGGTGGCCACCAGATCGACAGCGCCGAACTTGCGCAACTCGTAAGCGCTCTGCAGCGCCAGAATCAGCCCGATGAAAAAAGTGATCAGCGACAGGATGGGCAGGGCGCGCACGCCAACGTCCATGGCCTGCGAGATGGCTCGCTGCATGCGCAGCGGCTTGCCGCGAAATGGGCCAATGAAGGTGTAATAGGACGCGCGAACGCCCAGCGTAGCCAGCGAACCCAGATAAGCGAGCCCGTTCGTCACCGACTCGCCAATTTGCGCTACGAATGCCACCGCTCCGCTGATCCCCTGTACCGCGTGACCACCACGAGTTCACTAGGCTAACGCTTGGGCCTCATCGTCATACACTTCGAAAATCTTCAGCAATCTCGACAACTGCAGCACTTCTCGCGCCGATGGACTCAATCCAAACAAAATAAATCGCGAGCCCACATCGCGCGAGGCCTTTAGCCCCTCCACCAGCGACGCCACTCCCGAACTGTCGATGTATCGGACCTTGCTCATATTCATTACTACCCGGGGCACGCGCGCTTCCTTCAACTCCTTCAACAGCGCTTTGCGTACTTCCGGAGAGTTCGCCAGATCGATATCTCCGATCACGTCAAAGATCGTGATTTTATCGATTCGTCGGGCCGAGATCTGCAAGGGATTCTCTCCTTTTTCCGGCTTCCCCGGGGGTGGCCGGCTGCAAATATTTAACCAGGCGGAGCAGGTTGCCACCCCGCGCGCGCTTGAATTCCACTATATCCATGCTTTGCCGGATGAAATGCAGCCCTAATCCACCAGGCTTGATTTCGTCCAGTCGCCGGCCCTGCATTTTGGCTGGATCCACGGCAGGCCCGCGATCGCACAGCAGAAACTCGAGTCCATCACCTCGGCCGCTGCGCGCGTCCGGCCTCAGCCGCAGCACTTGCAGCTCGATGGGCTTGTGCGGCTGATTCTTGTACGAATGCCGCATGATGTTGGTGATCGCTTCGTCCACCGCTCGCGTCACCGAACGGCATTCCGCCGCGGAAAAACCTAACACTTCGGTCAGTCGCTCCATCGTGCCGCGGACCACGCACAGCATGCTTGGATCGCTGCGCAATTCCAGTTTGAGCAACAGTTCTCCGCTCATGCGCCGGCTCATCCTCTGCGCCATTCTAGATATCACGCGCCCGCGGTAGGGGAAAAGTTGTCGTGCGCCAACTGCGCGGTCCTTTTGGCGAAATCATAGGTCGCGCGCAAATTTGCGCCAAAGAAGCGCACCTTGCCCTTGATGTCCTGTTCCAGCAAGGTCTTGCCGCTGGCGTCGGTGAACGTGCAATGCACGTTGATCGATGTAGCTCCCGCGACGGTAGTGACTTGGCGGAGACGCTCGCTTCCTTCCTTGAAACCGGTCACCGTGGTATACAAGACCACCAGGTCGGCGGCGCTCTCCGCATTACGGTCGCCCTCGCGGTAGGCCTTCAATCCGGATTTTTTCTCCAGTTGCGCGATCAGATCCTCATAAAGTGAGACCTGAAACTCAGCCGGCAGCTTGATTTCATTCGATTCGATCATCACCACTTTGACCGCCGCCGCTTTCATTTTCTTCACCGGGCCGGTGGTGCTCTGCGCCTGGAGTACCGGTACGGCAATGGCGAGCACAAGCCCGACAAACGCGAGGCTTCTCAGTCTGGTCAAGCTCATTGCTTTTGCTCCTTCGCGGTCGGCGCCGCATGGGCTTCGCCCGGCACGCTCGTGTGCGCACCCATGGCCAGCAGATCCTTTTTCAGTAGTTCGGCTTTTCCGACAGGCATCGTAAAAATCGCCCCGTGCAAGCCGCCGTCGGCGTCGCGATATTTGATCGTCAGGGTATCCAGCTTGGAGCGAAACAAACTGAGGAACCGGCCGCCCCCATACGGGGCAAACATCGAGAGCGTCCCCAGCGCGCCACCTATGGCCCGTTGGCTGTCGTTGCCGGTCACCACGTCCTCCACCGAATTGACCGGCACATCCACTTTCAGCTGCTCGTGAGTGAAGTTCAAATTGCTGCCGTTCACCAGCAGGAGCCCTTTCGTCTTGTTTTTCACGCCCGACAGCCCCGTGATTTGGGTCACCTTCGTTGCCGCCGGCGGCGCTGGCGTCGTTTGAGCCCGCAAAGCCAGCGGAGCGCAAACTATGGCGCCACCCATCAATAAAATTCGACCGATCCGACCCGCCATATATCCTCCTCAGAATCTCGGTACCACGCCCCGGCCCCTTCTTGTTCCGCCTGCATTGGTCGGCACCTTGCCCCGGTTCATTTTCGGGGAGTGCCGTGGGCCGCCGCTATTCGAGCGTTGGGCTCTAGCTCGACAAAAACAGGTTGGAATGTGCCGGGGAGCATAATCCATAGAAACAGAAAAAGATACGCCCTTTCAAATCTCGCCGCCCTGCAGATTTGAGATCCCTAGGGCAGGCTCGCCGCCCGATCTTTATTCTTGTATCGAACCCCTCCAGATTCCGCATCCAATGGATGCCGCCCAACGAAATGATAGACTCTTGGCGATGAAACTTCTCCTGCTCAGCCTTGGCTCGGAAACCGGCGACGCCGTCAGCCAGGCGCTATCTGGCCAAGGATACGAAATCATCGTCGAAAACGGCCTGAACGTCGACCAGGTCCTAGCCATTGATCCTGAAGTGCTGGTAACTGAGGCTTCGCCCTCCGATCTGACCTGCTGCGGGCTGATCACCTCGCTCAAGTCGCGCACCAGTATGAAGCCCTTGCGCGTACTGATGATCGTGCACGGCGAGGCCCTGGAGCGCGCGCGCGCGCTGGACCTCGGCGCCGACGACGTGGCGCCGTTCCCGTTTGACGCCGCGGAGTTTGCGGCGCGCGTCCGCGGACTGTTTCGAGCGCGGCAGTCCGAGGACGAACTGAAGACCATGTTGAAGTTCGCGGTACAGCGCGAAAACCTCGCGGATCTGGCGGTGGAAACCCTGAGCAGCGACGCCGTCACCAAGCGGCGGCGCTGGCTGGTCCCGGCGATTTTTGCGCTGGCGGCCGCCGCGGTGATCGCCACGGTATTCTCGTTCGTCTCGGCTCGCGGCAACCGCAAGGAGGCACTGCAACTGAAGGCCGAAATCGCGCGGCTGAATACCGGCCTCGGGCCGCAGGGGAACCTCTTCCAGCTGAGCCAGCAGGTGCGCAATTCACTGGAAGCGCAGACCAAGTCGGATTCCGCGGCGCGCGACTCGCTGAAAGCGCAGTCCGACGATCTGCGCAAGAAAGTCGCCGCCGGCGGCAGCGACACTGGTTCGCTGCGACAGCAGCTTGCGGAAACGCAAAACCGCCTAAAGCTCCTGGAAAATGAAGGTAAAGTCGCGGAAACCATCGTCCACAGTTACGGCCCGAGTGTGTGCTTGCTGCACGTGGTGGTCGAATTTCTCGATCGCGATTCCGGCAAGTCCATTCAGATCGCGGTCAACTCCCTGGGCAAGCCGATCGTGGATGAGAACGGTATGGTGCAACTCGATGCCGGTGGTCCGGGCCCGCATCTGAAGATCGACGTGTTCGGCACCGGCTTTCTGGTGCGGCGCGACGGCCGCATCGTGACCAACCATCATGTCGCGGAGCCCTGGTGGAACAACGACGAGTTGAAGGAACTCATGGAACGCGGCGCCAAACCGTACGTTCTGTCGTATCGCGCGTATTTTCCGGGCGACTCCGAAGGCCTTCCGGCGAAACTCGGAAAAATTTCCGATGGCGCCGACGTAGCCACTTTGCAATTGGAGAACCCGCCGCCGAAGAAGGCTTCCATTCTGGAGCTGGACGCGAGAACCGATGCCACCGTGACCGGCGAACCCGTGGTGCTGATCGGATATCCGACCGGCATCGAAGGGATTTTGGCCCGCGCCGGTTCGGACGTGGCGCAGAAAATTGCGGAAAATTCGAATGATGCGCAAAATGTGTCGCGAATTATGTCGCAATTGGCATCTCAGCAACTGATCCGGCCGACCACGACGCAAGGGCATATCGGCGACGTGTTGCAGGACAAGATCGTGTACGACGCGGCCACCACCTCAGGCGGGTCCGGTGGTCCACTGTTCAACCGCAGCGGCAAAGTGATCGGCGTGAACTTTGCGATTTTGCGAGGATTTGGCGGGTCCAACCTCGCGGTTCCGGTGCGCTACGCCAACGAATTGTTGAAGTAAAACGGCGACGCACTCCCTCCCGCTCGTGCCGGTATTCTCCGGCGATCTGGTTCCTTCCATAACCCGGCGCTGGATATCCGGAGGCCACGATTTTTTGCACTGATTTGCTGTGCCGAAACTGCGAGAGGTTGCACCGTCAGCCAGAAGGATGATGCGCCTTGGCCCTTTGCCTGGCGGCGGCCTGCAGGCGCAGCATCAGCATGTACAGCACGATGAGCACGTTGAGGATTAGCACCACCCATTTGAGCGGGATCGAATGGCGGATGATGGAGAGCACTTCCCACGGTAAGTACATAGCGCCTGAGAGCAGCGCAAACCATTCCGCCCATTCGCGTTCGTACCACAAGCCATAGGCCTCGGCGAAACGAACGAGCGCATAGACCAGCGCGCCTGCAGCGACTGCCCACAGGCTTTTGTCGTTGGCCTTGTGAGCCGCGGCAATAAAAAGGTCCGAGAGGTGGCCGCCGGGGCTGGCGTGTAAGAAGCGGATGATCTGCTCGGCGACGTCGTCGAGGTCTTTGTGAACCAGACGCAGGACTCCGAGGCCCAGAAGCAGCACGATAACGCCTTTGGAGGCCTCGAAGATGGCGACAGAGCGTACCGCAACCGTAGTCTTGTTGGGGTGGGTGTGCATGCGCGAGCGCCGAGAGGTCAACGGTACGGTGTCCAGACCGGAAGTGCAAGACGCGCTCGCGTTTAGGAAGCCGGGTGCTCCACGCGCCGCTTCGCTTTAATCAACACGTCCATCGCATCGGGTCGGTCGTTCCAGAAATCCAGGCGGATGCGACTGTCCGGGAGCTGCGTGATCTTCGCCGGGATCGAACTGGCGGTGAGATACCAGCCCGCGGGTAGCACAACCGCGTTGCGTGGGCGTCCGAGGCTGCGATCGAAAACCAGATCGTCGCCGTCGAGTCGATAGCTCGATGCGGCGATATAGGTTTCCGAAATGCGCAAGCGGATCGACTGCCCCTGCTTCACCGCGGAAAACGGAAATACCACCACTTGCGTTTCCGGTTTGACCGGCTCATCCACGGCGATCTTCGCGGCGGCGAGCTGCGCACCTGTCAGCACTTTCGTATCCAGCCTTTCCCCGGTATCCAGAACGTAGGCCGAAGGATTCGCTACGCTGCTGCCCTCGCGGACCACGTTTAGGTACTTGTCGACGCCCGGCCGCGATTCGGTGTAGTCGTGATACAGGCTGAACGCGTGGGTCTCCGGCGCCTGCAGGAAGTAAACGATGTCGCGATCCTGATGAGCCCGCTCGGATAGCCGTTCGCGTTCGGTTTCGCCCGGAAATGGCGCTTCCCAACTGCGGGCCGCGGTAGCAGGGCGTAGCACGGCGGCGGGGCTGGTTTGCGCGCCGGGTTGCGCGCGAAGAACGAGCGGGGCATCAACGCTGGTCGCGTTCATCAAGCTCATGGCAACGCGTCCATCGCGCTCGGACAAAACTTGCGACGGCACATTACAGGCGACAATTTCGTAGCCCGCGGGCAGAACGACTCTGTTGCGCTTGATGCCCAGCGGCCGGTTGAAAACAATCCCATCACCCTCGCGAAAGTAGCTCTTCACATCCTTATAGGTTTTCAGAATCAGAATGCGCCCTTGTCCGTTCGCGGGAACAGGCCGCGCGAGCGTCACCTTGATGTAGTTGGTGGCCGCGTCCGCATCGCGCATCAGCGGATCCTTGCGCGCATCGACCCCTGGCACGACCTCGAAACGCAGAGGCTCGCCGGTCATCACGTCGAATGCCGCTTCGCCGCTGGCGGTACTCCCCTTGCGGATGGAATTGTAGAAATATTTTGCGCCGGGAGTGGTGGCGGTCACTTCGTATGTGATTTTGAAGCTGTTAGTGTCGGGCCCGAGAAGTTCGTAGCTGGTGTATTCGTCGGATTCGGTTTGCAGGTTGGATTGCGGCGATTGAGCGGCCAGGAATGACGCCGCAGAAAGTGTATACAATGTCATCACTGTGGAAAGCAGAAGCGGCTTGCGCATAGCAATATCCTCAGGATCGCTGAAGGGAGAATTGCGCCAGATAATGGCTGAATTGACGGCCAGAGTAAAGTGAAAGGCGCGCCAAGACAGGCAGCGAGACTTTCGAACGGAAGGAAATGTTAGTTGACAGCGAAGCTATCCGCTTCTTTAATACGGCATCTTCCTAGGAGCATTTCCCACCAAGGCGGGCCGTCATGAGTCTTCTCCAAGGGCTGCACCTGTATGAAATCGTGTTGATGGTCTTGGGCGTAATTTTGTTCTTTCGTGCCTTGTTCCTGATGAAGTCAAGTCCGAAGAGCGGCGCAGCATATTTTCTGATTTCCGCCATTTTCATCGGCTGGCCGAGCGTCAAGTCGATCGAGTTCGGCAAGATCACGGTTGAATTGAACAATCAGACCGAGGAATTGCTCAAGAATCCGACGGAGGCAGCGACGCGCCAAGCGGTGGTTGAAAACCTGAAAAGGATCGAAGGCCGGTCGACCTCAGATCCTCATATCATCACCCTTATTGCGCGGGCACAATTTGCGACTGGGAATGAAGCGGCTGCGGAGGCAAATCTGAATCAAGCCTTGAAGGCAGACCCGAAATTTCCGGAGGCGCTAGCGTTGCGGCAGAAGATCGCGTCGATCCAGAAGCTGGACCAGCTTACCGAACAGGTGAAGAGCAATCCGCAGAACGAAGCGGCCAAGCAGGAGTTGACTCAGCATCTGGCGCAAGTGGCGAAGGAGCCGATCGCGAATCCCCATGCGTTGGCGACCGTGGCACAGGCGCAAGCGGCAGTAGGAAACAAACAGGAAGCGGCTGGGAATGCGGCCAAAGCCCTGCAGATCAGCCCGAATATGAAGCGGGCGAGTGAGTTGAGGAATTTGGCGGCGGTGCCGCGGTAGAAGCCTTACGAGGCCTTTTGTTCGGCGTAGGCGATGAACTCTTCGTAGGGGCCTTTGAAGTCATCGATTTTGCCGTTGCGGAAGTGCCAGATGCGGGTGGCGACTTCGTCGATGACGTCGTGGTCGTGCGTGACCAGCAGGACGGTGCCATCGTACCGCTGGAGCGAAATATTCAGCGCGTTGATGGATTCCAGATCGAGGTGGTTGGTCGGCTCGTCGAGGACCAGGAAATTCGGCTTCTGCAGCATGAGTTTGCAGAAGATCAGGCGCGCAGATTCTCCGCCGGACAGCGCGCGCGTGGGTTTCAGCGCGTCTTCGCCGCTGAACAGCATTTGCCCCATTAAGCCGCGGAGTTCCTGCTGGTTGGCGCTGGGATCGAATTGCCAGAGCCACTCGATGGCGGGAGTGTTGTCGCGGGTGATGGAGTCGGTGTGATCCTGCGCGAAGTATCCCACGCTGACTTCGTGTCCCCAGATGACCTGGCCGCCGTTGACGGGAAATTGCTTATCGGAATCGTCGATGAACCCGGGCGCGTTACGAACCAGGGATTTGAGCATGGTGGTCTTCCCTGCTCCGTTGCGGCCCATCAGCGCGATTTTTTCGCCTCGGGTGATGCTGGCGGTGAAACGCGGAATCACTTTAAGCGTGTCGTAGGATTTTTCGACGCTCTTGATTTCCAGCGGATGGCGGCCGGAATTGCGCTTCATGTCGAACTTGATGTACGGGCGCTGGATGTTGGAGCGGGCCAGCTCAGAGGTTTGCAGGCGCTCGACTTCTTTCTTACGCGAGGTGGCTTGCGCGGAACGCGTGCCGGCGGAGAAGCGTGCGATGAATTCGTTGAGCTGCGCAATTTTCTTTTCGCGCTGGGCGTTCTCGGATTCGATGCGTGAGCGAATCTGTGTTTTGGCGATGACCATGTCGTCGTAACCGCCCACGTACATGATCACGCTTTCGTAGTCGATATCCGCCGTGTGGGTGCAGACTGAATTCAGAAAGTGGCGATCGTGGGAAATCACGATCAACACGCCCTCGTATTCGGTCAGATATTTCTGCAGCCAGTGGACGGAATCAAGGTCGAGGTTGTTGGTGGGCTCGTCGAGCAGTAGCGCAGTGGGATTACCGAATAGCGCTTGCGCCAGCAGCACACGCACTTTCTGGCCGCCCTGAAGCTCGCCCATTTTGCGTTCGTGCAGATCGATTTCGATGCCCAGTCCGTCTAGCAACGTGCCGGCGTCGGATTCGGCGGTGTAACCGCCTTCTTCACCGACGATACCTTCGAGTTCGCCGAGGCGCATGCCGTCGGCGTCGGTGAGTTCGTCGTGCGGCTTTTCGTAAAGCGCATCGCGTTCCTGCAGGGCTTTCCAGAGCGCGGAATTGCCCATGATGACGGTGTCGATGACGCGAAATTCGTCGAAGGCGAACTGATCTTGGCGGAGGATGCCGAGGCGCTTGGGGCGCGTGATCGAGCCTTTGGTGGGCTCGAGTTCGCCGGTGAGGATTTTCATCAGTGTGGACTTGCCGGCGCCGTTGGGGCCGGAAATGGCGTAGCGGCGCCCAGCCATAAAGGTGCAGGTGACATCCTCGAACAGGATGCGCGGACCGAAGCGCATGGAGACATTGTTGACCGAGAGCATAACCTTCCGAGTATAGCAGACCAGTTGCTTGCGGCCGAAGCTGAGGACCGCCGCGACGGCACCAGCGGCGGCAGGTTTATCCCCAGACACGTTTTTCCGGAGGGAAACCCACCGCCATGGTTTCGGGCAAAGAGTGCGGAAGTCTTTCATTCTGCTGGCCTTGCCAAAATACCGGGTGCAAAAGAGCACATCGTTTTGCCGAAAGATGGGTCGCCAAAATCCCCCAGGGATGACTTGTGGGAAGCGCGGCTGAATCTTGCTTCGCGACCAGCTCTCTACTGTTTTGGTACCAGATTCATTTTAAGGGGCTTACGGGCGGGTCCGTATCGTATTAAAAACAGGACACTTGCCTCCTCTAAAATGCAAATGCGCCAGAGACATCTCCTGGCGCAGATAACATAACAGATACTATCACAAGGAGTACCTCGGACTCAAGGGAAATCGAGACCCGGCGCGACACTGCTGCCATCAAGAGCTTTGGCTATCCGGATGGATAGGCGCTATCGAGTTGGATAGCGATTTTTGTTGTGAGGGTGGTTGGGGCAATCGATCGGCTCGAGGCATTGGGATAGCCATCCCATTGCAGTGAATGGAGTTGCTGATGCGAGGTCGAGGATGAGCCCGAGACGCCCAGGCAAGTGGTGGAAGAAGTGCAGCCCGGAACTCGTCCAGCCAGCGGCGTGGCGATTGCGGTACGCGACGCAAAGGAGGCTAGCGACGGAGAATTCCGGATCATTACTGCCAGAATGGTAGTCCTGGAACCGCTTTGTTGTTGACAACTTAGCGACCCGAGAGGGACAATCACGCCGGTTTTGTGCGCTGGTCGGCGCGAGACACAAGTCCCCGCTGTATCCCATGAACCGTTGAAGGTCATTTGGAAGGCCTGCAGGGCAATCAATTTCTGGAAAATAATACGAGTTCAGGCGCCTCAAGGAGAAGAACAATGATGGCATGGAAGGTGGTCGTGCGTTCGATCACTCTGATCGCGGCGGTGTGTTGTTTGGGAGCGGTAGCCATAGCTCAGAACGTAACGGTCTCGCCGAGTCATTTGTCATTCGCGGTGCCGACCGGAGGTACGTCCCCAACAGCCGCGCAAACGGCGACGTTCAGCGTGACCGGAGAAGGATCGGTGACGGTCGCAAGCGTCGGCATCGGGGGAGCGCAAGCAGGGGATTTTAGCAAGGTGCAAGACACCTGCACGGGTGTAACGTTGAACGCACCGGCAGCCTGCTCCGTGACTGTCGCTTTCAGTTCAGCGTCGGCTCCAGGAGTTTTGGAGCACGCCTCCCTCACTTTTTTTTATGGTCTGGAGACCTCAAAGAGCGTGGACCTAACCGGTGCTGCCGGCGCAATCAAGCTCTTCGATCCGACGATCGTGGCGCCGTCAAATGGAAATGCCACGCTATCGAATCCATTTACGTATGGCAGCACAACCCTGAGCCTGAGCTGCCCCGCGACAGACCGCACCGGAACGGTATCATCCACTCCTGACGGTTCTGGGTTCGTCCTCGAGGACAACTATGTCACGCTTGCGATAAACGGCACGCCAGCGAACACCGATCATCATCCTGATGGCAATGTGTGCCGGGGCGGGCCAGCGGACAACAATAATGGAACACTTCTCAATGATTGCTTCACGACAAACTATCAGGTACCCGCGGGCGGTAATCAACTAAACGGACGGAACCCGGATGACTTCGCAAATGCCGGCAACTCTGTCTTGGTTCAACAATCGCCAAATGCAGACAATGCCGGGGGCGTAACCCCAATCGATATAAGCGGGTTCCTGCCGAGCGGGCCATCGACAGTTACGTTCACACTGCTGGACGGCGGAGGCTTCGTCGCTGGAGCATCCTTGTTCCTGAAGACCAACTGCACGGTGGCGGGCGTGCAGACCGGGGGCACGTTGGTGGGCGCGCCGATTGATCCGGACTCGCCAGCATCCCTGACGCCGATCTTCAACTTCAACAGTACAGGTGGACAGCACATTCAGTTTGGGGCGAATTACATCAATAGTAATGCTAACCTCGGGGACACTCCGACTCCCACGGTAGCCGACACGGCGGTGCCACCGGGGAGCTTTGCAGCGCTGGTGCATGGCACCTCGGCGGGACCGGCGGTGTGCATGCGGTTCAGTGGCGAGCTGGATGGGGCCGGCAATCCGCAGTGCAAGGCGTTCACGATCACGTGCACGATCGGCGGGACCGGAGAGGCTTCGGGAACGAACTGCCCGCGATCACCTGCGCGCGATGTCCTGTTCAAGGCGACGTTTGACAGCATCGATACGCCAACCTCGCAGAATCAGATCGCGCCGGACACGGGAGCGGGCTTCTTGATGGGCACGGACAATTGGGTGAGCACGGCGAGCAACTGCACGTTCGAAAATCCCGGCGTGTTGGCGACTCAGCTGTGCCCGCAGAATACGCTGACGCAATTTGTGGGCGGCGATCCGATTGCGGGGGGCACAACGAGAACAACGAACTCGACGTTTATTCCGGTGCTGAACATGCCGCTGCCAATCACACTGCCGGTGGTAACGTCGGCTAACCTGCTGGGTTGCCTGGCGCCGACCGTGCTGCCCTGCTGGCAGAAAGCCACGACGGTGAGCGTGAAGTTCTTTGCCAGCCCGGCAATCTATCCGTTCTTCAATCCGCTGCCGGCCAACGGCTTCCTACCGGCACCAATCCAAAGCGTGACGTTTGGCACCAACAAAGCGACGGTGACTCCGCCGGTGCCGGATACGACCTACCCGATCGCGACGGATATCGCGCTGAACAACTCCGGAGCCTGCCCGCTGGTTCCTGGAGGAATTTTCACGGCCAACAAAACCATCACCCAGGACACCGCCAGCGGCCAGACGTTCGGCGAAGGACGGTATATCCTGCATTACTTCGCGACAGATTGCGCGAGCACGGAAGAACTGAAGTTCCGAGTGAAGAACGACCAAACATCGAATTGGGCGTCGTTCAAGACCGTGCAGATCAACATTGATACAACGCGGCCGACAATTACGTTCCTCAGCAAGACGGTAAATACAAACTCGCGCGGCGGGACGGTAAAGATCACGTTCAAGTGCGACGATCCACCGCTTGCGGACAGCAGCCTTGGTTCAGGCGTGGTCACATGCGGGCCCTTCCTGTTCCTTGCGCCGGCACATACTGGCTCGGTAACCAGCACGTTCAGCGTGAAAACACAGCACGGAACGATCAACTTGAACGGGACGGATCTTGCCGGAAACTCAGCTGTTCCGGTATCAGTTCCCTTTTAACAGTTGGCAGTTCGCCGAATAAGTTAGTCAGAGATCGCGGGCGGCCGCAAACGGCCGCCCGCTTCTTTTTTGACAGCGGGCTTCGATGGATCGTGTTTGCAGCCGAATCGTTCCGACCGAACACACGAGATAAGAACTCAAGGCCCGCGGTAATCTGCATTGTTGCCGGATTGGAATCTAAATCCTCAGCCTTAAGGCCTGAGGTACACGAGGCGCAAAACGGGAGTCTATTTGCGTGCTAGCCGCGGAGGGTGGAGACCCAGCGGCTAGCTTCGGCGTAGATGGTTTTCAGGTCGAAGCGATCCAGGAGGCGCTCGGCGCCTTGTTCTTTCTTCAGGGCGTCGAAGATCTGGAGGGCTTGCTGGTACTGACGGGAGGCGTCCGAAGTTTCGCCGGCGAGGCGCATGGCGTCTCCCATCAGATAGTGGATGCGCGCGGTTTCCAGGCGCGAGCCCAGTTTTTCGCTGCGCCCCAGGGCGCGTTCGAGTTCCTGGCGGGCGCGCGCGTAATCCTTGGTGTTAATCAGGGCCTGCGCGAGGTCCACCGAGGCGCGAACCGATAAATATTTTAGGTTCAGGCGGTCGGCTTCCTGAATGATGGAGCGCAGGTCCGCCAGAGCAGGTTGCGAGCGGCCCTCGGCGATCGCGACGCGGGTCAGATTGAGTTTCGCGGACAGAACCAGAGTGCGATCTTTGGCCTGATTGCCGGCGCGCAGAGATTGCTCGTAAGCGGAGCGCGCGGCTTTGAGATCGCCGCGGTAGAAAGCGACATCGCCCTGCACGTCAGACACGGCACTCTCGATACCGGCATTCTTTTGGTCGCGCGCCAATTCCTGGGCCTCGGCCAGTGGCTTGGCGGACTCGTCGCCACGGCCCGCCTGCGCCAAGGTGTCGGCCAGATTGTTGAGTGAGCTGATCAAATCGCGGCCCTTGTCTCCGCTGGCCTGATAATTCTTGACGGCAGCTTGCATGGCGCTGACGGCGGAGCCAAAACGTCCCTGCGCGAGTTGTACCGTGCCCATCTGCAGGGACTCGGCGGCCGCACCACGAATGTCGTTGGCCTTATGCGAAGTGTCGAGCGCGCTGAAGATGGTCTTGATGGCCTGATCGTAATCGCCGGTGGCGATGTAGACATCGGCGAGAGAACTCTGCGCCTGACCGACGTATTCGGGGTCGGCAAGCTTCTGGCGCACCTGCAGAGCCTGCTGCAAATAGGTGAGCGCATTGTCGGTATCGCCTTTATTGAGGTAAGCGGCACCGATGTTGCTGAGGCACAGGGCCTGATAATTTTCGTCGCCGGTATCCCGCTGAATCTGCAAGGACTCCTTGTAATCCTGGAGGGCCTTGTCGTAATCGCCCCAGCCGTTGTAAAGCACGCCGCGATTGATCAGGACGTCGCCAGCTTCCTTTTTCGTACCGATTTCGTGGAACAGATCGAGGGCCTGCTGGTAGCTAGCTAGCGCATCCTTAGGCTTGCCGAGTGAATTCTGCACTTGCGCCATTTCGGTAAGATTACCGGCGAGAAGGCGCTTGAGCCCGAGCTTCTTGCTGATTTCCATGGACTCTTTGTAACTACGAACGGCGTCGTCGGGCTTGTTCATCAGGCGGTAGGCGATGCCGATGGCGAGCTGGATGAGGGCCTTCTGTTCCTGGTTGTCGGATTGGATCGCGAGGCTAACCCCCTGATTGAGCGGGGCCAGAGCCGCCTGTGGATTGTCGCGCTGCACTTCGACAACCCCGAGCTGCCACTGCGCGTTGATATTTTTCGGATTGGACTGAAGGATTTTCTGAAACTGCGCACGGGCCTTGTCGTAGTCGCCCTTGCCGATGTACAGCCGGCCCAGATCGTATTCGATGTCGGTGTCGTTGGGGAACGTTTTCGCCAGGTTCTCGTAAGCGTCGATGGCTTTCTTGCCGTCTCTGCGGATGCGGGCGCTACTGGCCTCGATGAGGTACTTTTCGGCGGCAGGCAGCTGCTGACCGAGGTCGACAGCTTTGCGGGAATTGCGCTCGGCATCGGCGTCGTAGCCGAGCTCGGACTGCGTGGCGGCCAAGCGCGACCAGGCCAGAGCGAATTGCGGATCTTCCTTGACGGCGGATTCCAGAGATTTCACGGCGTCGAGATTTTTGCCGTCGCGCAGGAGTTGCATGCTTTGATCGTAGTAGCGGAGGGCGGCGACCGACTGGGAGCTGATCTTGAAGGAGCTGGCTTTCAGGTCGTTCAGGACGTCGGAGGAAACCGCGAGATTGTTGCGGATTTGCTCGGCGAGTTGATGCACGCCATTGAGAAAGTCTTTTTCGCCGGCGACCTGCACCTGCAACTGCTTGTTGCGGCCGGGATTTTTGAAATCGCCGAGGGTGGCATCGATGCGAACCTGATCGCCAAGCCTGACGTAATGTCCCCAGACCATGAAGTCGGCACTGGAAAGGTCGGCCAACTGGCGAAGGATGTCGCCATCGAAGGAGGAATTGGCGGGCACATGAGAGTCACGCAAAATCTGGTGGATTCTGTCAGATGAAACCGTATTGAATCGCATAGACTGGCCGATTTCACGGCTGAGCATATCGGAGAGGCTGGTGCCCATCCAGTCCGTAGCAGCGTCAGAGGAATCATTGTGGAACGGAAGGATCGCCAGGGAGACGGGCTTGACGGGCGCGCCCGAGCCGCTGGAAGGACGAAGGGTGAAGGTGCGCTGGAAAAAGTACACGCCGCCGCCGAGGACGACGACAGCGGCGCCGACGGCGATCCACTTTTTGTAACTGGGAATATAGCGGATGCGCGTGGACGTGGGGATGATGGTGTTGTGGGCGGCGCCGGCCTGCCAGGCTTCCAGGTCGTTGATGACTGCGCGGGCGGTTTGATAGCGCTGGTCGGGCTTGATCTCCAAAGTTTTCGCGACGATGTCACTGATGATGGGAGGGATGCCGAGGTTCAGCTGCGCCAGCGGCGTGGCGCGTTCCTGGGTGCGCTTGAACATCATGGCCATCGCGGTGTCAGCCTTGAACGGCGAGATGCCGGTGAGCATTTCGTAGATGATGATGCCGAGCGCAAACAGATCGGAGCGGGCGTCGACTTTCTCGCCCTTGGCCTGCTCTGGCGACATGTATTCGGGCGTGCCCATCAGCGCGCCGGTTTGCGTCATGCCGGGAGTCTCGAGCGAGCGCGCGATGCCGAAGTCCATCACATAGACGTGACCGTCTTTGTCGACCATGACGTTTTGCGGTTTCAGGTCGCGGTGCACGACGCCGGCGCTGTGAGCAGCATCGAGGGCGGCGCAGATTTGCAGGACGATGGGAACGGCTTCTTCGGTGGTGAACTTGTTTTTTTCGTGGATCAAGCCTCGAAGGTCGCGGCCTTCGACATACTCCATGGTGATGAACTTGATGCCCTGGGCCTGACCAAGATCGAAAATGCGGATGACGTTGCGATGGGTGACTTCGCGGGCGAGGATGAGCTCCTGTTTGAAGCGGCGAAGAATTTCAGGGTGGCTGGCCAGGTCCGGACGGATCAATTTTAGGGCGACGAGACGTTCCAGCTCCAGGTCGCGACCCTTGTAGACCGCGCCCATTCCGCCCTGGCCTAGGAGCTGGAGAATCTCAAACCGATCCGCGAGGATGGTGCCGGGTTCGAGCTGGCCTTTGGAGGCGGCTTCGCTGGACGGGCGAGGAGTGACGGCGACGGACCAGGCCTCGGTACGGCCTACGGCGGTGCCCCCGCCAAGCGTGCCTGACAGGGTGGCATCAGGCAATGGCAGCGGCGTGCTGCATTTTGTGCAGTGGTCCGCGCTGGGTGGATTGTCAGCCTGACACAGAGGGCATTGCATTGGGCTGGTGTCCGACGCACCAGAATACCTCCAATTATGGTGGCTCCCCGGATAAATTCAAGCAGGAGTTCGAGATATGGCACTTCGCGCAACCGCCACGAACCGATTGTATGAGGATCCGGTCACTACATCCGTCAGTTATATCGTATCCTGACGCGAAGATTCGCGAGTATTCGCGAGCATCGGAACGCCGCTGAGGTCTATTGCGGCATGGTCGGCGCCGGGCGCACCATCTTGGACGCCACATCCTCATTCTGCTTTTCGTGGAGTTCTCGCACCTTGGCGAATTCCTGTTCTGCGGCGGTCATGTTGCCCATGGTCTGGTGCAGCTTTCCGAGGCGGAAATGGGCATCGGGCTGGGAGGGGTCGAGCTTGACCGCCTGTTTGAGGGCCGCAAGAGCTTCGGTGTAACGCTTGCGCTGCGTCAGAATGGCGCCCAGATCGACGTACGCGATGCGAATGTCATTGCGCTGCTTGACGACCTTCTGGAGCAGCGGCAAAGCCTTGTCCGCTTCGTTGTTTTTGAAGGCGATGTCGGCGAGATAGGCGAGCGCTTGGGGGTGATTCGGATCGATGGCGAGTTCGGCGTTGAAATATTTCGTGGCTTCGTCGAATTGCGAAAGCTTCCAGTGCAGGTAGCCGAGACCGAAATTTACCTCGGCTTCTCTGGGCGCGATTTTGACGGCAGCTTCGAATTCGGTGATAGCTTCGGGCGTGCGCGCTAGGCCATCGAGAGCTTCGCCGCTGAGCATGTGGGCGGCCGCGGAATTGGGGTCCTGGGTCTGAATCTGACGGAATTGCTCGAGGGCGCAATCGTATTTTTTAGCCCACAGGCAGCTCTGGGCCAGGACGCGGCGGAGTTCGAGGTTGCCGGGATCGAGGTTGGCGATTTCCGCGAGCTGCGTGGACGCGTCGGCAAAATTCTTTGCGCCGTAGTAGCTTAGGCCGAGCAGGGTGCGAGCTTGCGCGCTCTGTGGGTCAGCTGCCAGTGCGGCTTTAAGCGGAGCGATCGCCGCGGGGAAATTTCCCTGCTTGAAGTGCGCGAGTCCGAGATTCAAATGCAGCCCAGGCAGTTTGGGATCGATTGCCAGCGCCTTTTTGTAGGCGCGGATCGCGTCGTCGAATTTCTTTTCTTGCGAAAACACCACGCCGAGAGTGGCGAACGCGGCTGCGTTATTGGGATCTCTTTGCACGACCGACCGCCAATGTTTTTCGGCCTGCGCAAGGCTCTCGGGGGAGGAAGCACGCGATCGCTCGCCTTGCGCGCTGAGCGGGTGTCCGTGAAAGGACGAGAGCAGAACTAGACCAAGTAAGAGCGATTTGTACATTACAAATTTACCCTAGCAAATCGCGGGGAGTTTGTGGCATCGAAGATTTGGTTCGCGGCCAGAGTAGGCGGAGGTACAAAGTGCAAGCCCCATGAAAAAGAAAAACGGCGGAGCAGGTTTTGCAACCTGCTCCGCCGTGGCTGGGTGTGAACTACTGGTCCTCGACTTAGAAGTACAGCTTCAACCCGAGCTGCAGAATGCGCGGGTCAAAAGCAGACTTGAATTGGCCGAAGTCGCTGGCGCCGAAGTTGTTGCTGACCTGGTTGAACTGGGTGTGATTCCAGGTGTTAAAGGTTTCGAGGCGGAATTCCAATCGGCTGCCGCGAGTTTCAGAGAAGACGAAACTCTTGAACAGCGAGAGGTTCCAGTTGTCGCGACCCGGTCCACGGACTGCGTTGTGACCCAGGTCTCCAAAGTCGCCCACCGCCGGCTTCTGAAAGGCCGAAGGATCCAAATACTGAATGACCTGCTGGCCGGTCGGAGAGACCGTACTCGGATAGGAGACCTTGCCCACTAGATCGGGCCGGTTGGTCGCATTCGGCAAGCCATTGCCACCCTGGCCGCCAGTGAGACCGATGTTGAATGGGAGGCCGGATACAAAGGTGACGATACCAGAGACCTGCCATCCACCCAGCGTGGTTTTCACCAGACGGCTGGAGTTGTTCCGGAAGACCGGAATGTCGTAGATGAAGTTGACGACGGCGTTGTGAGTACGATCGAACCCGCTCGGGCCCACGTCGTATCTCCAACCAAGGTAGGGATTGGAAACATCTTGCAAGTCGCCACCGCCCGTGCCACCGGTAGTACCGGACGTGCTGCCGTTGACCGGATCGATCGTCCGGGAGTAGGTGTAGAAGGCGCGCAGCGAAAGATCGCGGCTCAGCTGCGAGTTCAAGTCAATCTGCAAGCCGTTGTAATGAGAGTTCGATCCGTTGGTGGAAAGTCGGAGCGAGCGGAAGCCCGGATAGGGCAAGCCGGCCGCAGTGGAGTAGTTCGCACCAGCGACGCCATTGATAATGGGAATTAGAGCCGCTTGATCGGGTAAGTTGTACTGAGTTCGGAAGCTCTGGAAGCGGTTGGTGTTGCCGACGTAAGCCACGGACAGGACGGTCTTGGTGCCCAGCGAGTGTTGAACACCGAGGCTCCATTGGTAGCTGGCAGGTTGTTTGTAGTCTTGCTTATTCAAACCGGTGATATCCGCCGGAATGATCGGAAGGGTACCGGCTGTGCCAGTTGCCAGAGAGAGCCGAGGATTGTCCATCTCGACTGGAGCCGGCGCGTTCACCGCCAAGCTGAAGGGGATGTTCGGGCCAGCGTCGTACATGTCGTTGCCCTGAATGCGCTCGTACATGATGCCGAAGCCGCCGCGGACAACCGTCTTGCCGCCGCCAGTCAGGTCGTAGGCAAAACCGATACGTGGTCCGAACGAATTCCAGTGGTTGTCCACCAAGCCCTTGGGCACACCGTTCCGACCCGGAATCCCGATGCCGTTCAGGTACAACGGAACGCCAGCGAGAATCGGGTTGGGGCTGAAGCCGAGGCCCGGGCTAGCCGGATTGATCGTGCCGTCTGGATTGAGCAGCGCCGCCTGAGCTGGGTCGTAGAGGTTAGGATAGAAGTTGCCCATGCGGTTGTTGGCTTCGTAGGTGTGCGGCACGCCGTCCCAGCGCAGGCCGAGGTTCAAGGTAAGCCGACGGTTTACACGCCAGTTGTCCTGAACGTAAGCGGCCCAGGAGACGTTGTTCCACTTGCCGCTGTCTTGCACGGCGAGTTCGTTATAGCCCTTCGCAGTGCCGAGGAGCAAGTCAGCGAAGTCATTGCCGGTGAAAGTGCCGTCAAAGTTGAAGCTTCCCTGGGTGGTACCGAACAGGTCCTGGACCTTCTTGTAGATCGCCCAGCTGGCCCCGAACTTGATCTGGTGCGCACCCTTGGTGATGGAAACGTCGTCACGCAACTGGTAGTCATCCGCTTTATTGACCCACGGCCAGCTAGAAATTTCAAACTGCGTGCCGGTGGAGCCTTTCAGGTCGATATTGGGGATGCGGTCCAAGTTATTGGGTCCACTGAACAACCGGCTATTGGTGCCATCGTAACCAGCAGGTAGAGCCAAGCTGGCTAAGCCCGAGCCCGCAAAGGGAATAATGTTGATGCGATTGCCGTTGTAGTTGAAAGCGGCTTCGTTCAGCAGGTTGGGACTGATGGCGTAGGTGGTATGGACGACAGCGCTGTACGACGGATTGCCGAAGGTGTCGCCAACCGTCGGGACGTTAGCACCACTCCACTGGCTAATTGAATAGCCCTGGGTTACCTGCTCGGCGATGAAGTGGCCGAACACTGAGAACTTGCTGGTGAAGTTGTGGTCGATGCGGACCACTTCTTCCTTCAAGTTTGTCGGAGTGTTGGTGCTACCGAAGAATTTATTGCCATTTGTCGGCGCCGGGAAAATACCGGCCTGAACCAAGGCTTGAGCGTTGGGGTCGAGCATGCAAGTGGGAATGGTGTTGCCCGGGAAGGGCGAACCCTGAACGATGCCGGCCGGCAGTACGCCACCGGGGCAGTTCTTGGCCAGAACGGAGGGAGCGACCTTGGTTGCATCCGGGACGTTAATAGTCGTAGCCCCGAAGTTCCCGCCGTAGGTCGCCGGATCTGGCACGGTCTGTCCGCCACTGATATTGCCGACGATCAGGCGGCGCCATTCCATATTGTAGAAGAAGAAGGTGCGCTTGCGATCCGGATTGTAGAGCTTGCCGAAGGTGACCGGGCCGCCGACGTTGAAGCCAAACACATTCAACCGAAGTTTGGGCACCGGATTGTGACTGCCACTAAGGTTCGTGGCAGGGGTAAAGAAGTTGCGAGCGTCCAAGGCATCATTGCGGTTAAATTCCCACGCCGAAGCATGAAGGGTGCTCGAGCCGGACTTCAGCACCATGGTCATGGTGCCGCCTGAAGACAGGCCGTAGTCGGCGCTGTAGTTGGAAGTGAGGGCCCGGAACTCGGCTATGGCATCGGTGGAGGGAGCGATGCTCATGCCACCCGCGCCGCCGCGATCATCATTCTCGCCACCGTCGAGCAAATAAATGTTGTGGTTCTGTCGTAGACCGTTGAACTCCACACCAGCGTCTCCGCCGACTGGCGTATTGACATAGTTGTTGATGACGCTAGAGGCTCCGGGCGTCAGAGCCGCGAGTTGATAAATGCTGCGACCGTTCACGGCGATTTGCGACAACTGCTGGCCGGTGATGACGTTGCTGACCTCACCGGAATCGGCCTGCACGCGGACAGCATTCGCTTCGACCGTTACGGTCTCTTGCGCGCCGCCGACTTGCATCTGGAAATCCAAGCGAAGACGGTCACCGACCTGAAGGACAAGGCTTTTCTGTTCTTCGGTCTTGAAGCCGGCCGCTTCCACTTTCACATCGTAGTGACCAATGTGCAGTTCGGGCAGCACGAACTGGCCCGACTCGTTGGTCGTGACCGTACGCGTGGCCGCAGTCTCCACACTGGTTACGGTTACTTTTGCTCCCGGAATCGCAGAGCCGGACGGATCGGTGATGGTGCCAACGACCGTGGCGTCCTGCGCGAAAGCTAGAGAAGAGAGCCCCAAAAACAAAACGCCAAGCATCATTGCATGGCGGATACTAAAAGATTTTAATGCACGAGCAACCACAGACACACACACAGAGGAACGAAAATTCATCTTCAGACCTCCACCCCCGGTGATTTGGTATCACCGTTAACGTACACGGAGGATCACTCTAATCGATCCTGGTTGTCAAGAGCTTTTTTCGATCTAATGGAGCGAGATATATGCTGCAGCGCACGCGAGATCTGCAACTCCAGAGTCAAGCACTTGGCCTCCCCGGGTGAACCTGAAAGCACCTAATCCGGTGCTGCGGACCGCTAAAATTCGAAGAAGGGACATGACCAAATTGCTTCTACATGGCTGATAACAGGGTAGTTATGCGACGTCGTCGGCTGGCCTGAACTTGTTGAGCATGGCGATCGACTGGGGTTGGCCGCGCGTTTTGCCCCGACGTTTTTGTTTCGGTTGAAGCCCGACATCCGTTTCAGAACCAACGGCGTGCGATTGCCACCGACTCAGTCGCCACAACGTTATTTCTGTACGCAATTTTACAAATTTGTGCGTGGGCGCCGCGAATTGGTGAGCGATAAAACGGGCACAACGTTATTTCAGGCGGGAATTGTTATGCGGGATTTTGCCAGCAAATCGCCAAGCTTGGCGTCACTTTGCCGCATTTCGCGAAACAGATGCAAGTTGGACAACATCACGACGCCGGGACTGAGGTGAATCGCCGGTGGGAGATTCGCTTTCGTGGTCAAATTGTCCGCGAGTAGCCGAATCGCTATCTGGCCCTGGCGGTGAGGCTGTTGATAGATGGATGCAGCGATCGTGCCCTTTTCGAAATACGTGGACATCTCGGCGAACAGATCCGTGGTGATGAGCTTGACTTTGCCGGCCAGCCCGCGTGCGCCAAGCGCATGGCATACCGGAAGGCAATTCACGGTATTCACGTAAAGGCCAGCCAAGCTGGGAACGCGACGCAGCAGATCGAAGGTCTTCTGAAAACTTTCGTCCTCGTCCTCGTGACCCTCGATCACGCTCACGATTTTGCCGCCTGGACAATTTTTGGGAAAGGCCTCGGCAAAGCCGTCGGTCTTCTTGCGGTGATCTTCAGCAGTGAGCATTCCGGCGACGACGGCTACCTTCGATCCAGGTGGGACAAATTTTCCCATCAACTCGCCGGCGATGCTTCCATTCAGGCGGGGCTCGACGCACACGATGGTAGACCGGCGGCTTTCGGGTGCGTCGGTGGACACACAAACGACGCGGATACCTCTGTGCTCCGCATCATCGATCAGGGGTTTCAGATCCCGTGGATTTCCGGCTGTTAGGATGATGCCGTCGACGCCGCTCTCGACCAATTCGCGGAACGCCTGGGTATCCCCTTCACCCAAGACTTTGACGGGGCGATGCACGAACTCGATTCCCAACTGCGCCACGCGGCGCCCCTCATCCACAACTCCGCTCCACAGCTGATCGTAGAAAAAGTGGATTTCGCGGGGCATGCATACGCCGATGCGCGCGCGGGACTTGGCCACGGATAACGCACGGGCCGCCAGGTTGGGGGTGTAGCCGATTTGCCGGGCAATCTGCAAGATGCGCTGGCGGGTGTCATCCTTGATACCGCCTCGGCCGTGCAGCGCGCGATCGACGGTGCCGATGGACACGTTGGCCATCTCGGCAATCAGGTGAATTCCACGGCGTTCCTTGCTCATGTCGGGCGGGCTCTCGAACCGGTCACGCATTTTACGTTAAATGGCCGTTCTGAAACACGAAAAACGTTAAATTCAAAGGGCCGTGTACGTTAACGGCAGTGCTATACTCGCCCCGTTTTTCCGAGCCACCCGATTGAGCGAGAGGCACATGCGCAAGAAACTGGTCTCATCGTTGTTTGTGTTCTTTCTTTTCGCCATCCCGGCGCGGATTCTGGGACAACAATCTTCAGCCGAACCTGCATACAAGAATCCTGCTCTGAGCGTCGAACAGCGCGCCGCCGACCTGGTGTCGCGAATGACCCTGGAGGAAAAGGTCTCGCAGATCGGCCATACCGCCGACGGGGTCCCGCGCCTTGGAATACCCGAATACAACTGGTGGAATGAAGGACTGCACGGAGTGGCGCGGGCGGGCACGGCGACGGTGTTTCCGCAAGCCATCGCGCTGGCAGCGACTTTCGACGAATCACTGATCCATCAGGTGGCGGATGTAATCAGCACGGAGTTCCGAGCGAAGTATGCGGAGACGGTACATCCGGACGGCTCGACGGATTGGTATCGGGGCCTGACCGTGTGGTCTCCCAATATCAATATCTTTCGCGACCCGCGCTGGGGCCGCGGGCAGGAAACGTACGGAGAAGATCCGTATCTGACCTCGCGGATGGGCATCGCCTTTATCACCGGCTTGCAAGGGAACGACGCAAAATATTTGAAAACGGTGGCTACGGCGAAACACTTCGCAGTGCACAGCGGACCGGAAGCCACGCGGCACAGCGACAACATCAACGTCTCTCGCCACGACATGGAGGACACTTACTTCCCCGCGTTCCGCGCAACGGTCATGGAGGCAAAGGCCGAATCCGTAATGTGCGCCTACAACGCCGTTAACGGCCAGCCGGCCTGCGCAAACGGCATGCTGTTGCAAGAGCATCTGCGCCAGGATTGGGGATTTCATGGCTACGTGGTCTCGGATTGCGGTGCGGTCACCGACGTTTTCAACGGCCACAAATTCGCGAAAACGCCTGAACAGGGCGTCACTGATACGTTCAAGGCCGGCACGGACCTGATCTGCGGTGCGCCTCGCACGCGGGTGCAGACCGAACGCGAAGCTACGCTCAACGCGGTGAAACAAGGCCTGCTGCCGCAAAGCGTGCTGGATGAATCGTTGCGACGCTTGTTCACCGCACGGATACGGTTGGGCTTGTTCGATCCCGCCGGAATGGTTCCCTATTCGAAGATAACGCCCACAGAGAACGACACGGAAGCGCATCGTCAACTGGCGCTCAAGACGGCTCGTGAATCCATCGTGCTGCTGAAGAACAAGAGTGGGCTGCTGCCGCTCAAACAAGCTCCTGGGTCGATCGCGGTGATTGGTCCCGACGCCGACAACCTTGACGCGCTGATCGGCAACTATGCCGGGACACCGTCGAAGCCGGTAACCATTCTCGCCGGAATCCGCACGCGCTTTCCGCAAGCGAAAATCACCTACGTGGAGGGCACCGGGCTTACCGGGCCGGTGACCCATGTGGTTCCAGCTGCTGCTCTTTATCCCGATGAGTCGCGCAAGGAGCATGGCCTGAAAGGTGAATATTTCAGCAACATCGAGTTGAAAGACACCCCGGTGATGACCCGTACTGATGCCTTGGTCGACTTCGCGTGGGGCGACACCGGCATCTCGCATGAGCTTCCCAACAATTATTCGGTACGCTGGACCGGCATTTTGGTGCCGCCGGTGAGCGGCGAGTACGTCTTAGGCTTCAGCGGTCAGGACGGCCACCGCATGTGGCTCGACGGCCAGCTGCTTGGAGAAGATTGGAACGTTCATCATCCCGCGACTGTGATGACCAAGGCAGTGCATCTGGAAAAAGACCGCGCCTACGCGGTAAAGATCGAATATTTCCAGACTATTCGCAGCGCCGAGGCCCGCCTGATCTGGAGCTTGCCCGGCGGCCAAACACAGGAAGCCGTGGACGCCGCCTTGAAATCCGATCTGGTTGTCATGGTGCTTGGATTGTCCCCGAGAATCGAAGGCGAGGAAATGAAGGTCCATGCGGAAGGCTTTGCCAGCGGCGATCGCACGCGCCTGGATTTGCCCACGCCGCAGGAACAATTGCTCGAGCGGGTCGCGGCTGCGGGAAAGCCGACCGTGCTGGTGCTGACCAACGGAAGCGCTCTAGGCATAAATTGGGCGGACGAAAATATCCCCGCGATCGTCGAAGCCTGGTATCCCGGCGGAGAAGGCGGCACAGCCGTCGCCGAAGCCCTCGCCGGGGATTTCAGCCCCGCGGGGCGTTTGCCGGTTACTTTCTACAAGTCGGTCGATCAGCTTCCACCATTCAGCGACTACTCGATGGCCAAGCGTACGTATCGTTATTTCGATGGAGAGCCGTTGTATCCGTTCGGCTACGGGTTGAGCTACACATCGTTTGCGTACAAGAACTCCAAGCTGAGCCGGGCGAAGAGTTCGGCGAAAGATTCGGTGGCGATTTCGGTCGATGTCACGAACACGGGCGCTGTCGCCAGCGACGAAGTCGTGCAGCTGTACCTTACTCACGTCGGAGTGAGCGGTGCGCCAATTCGCGCGCTGCGAGGATTCCAGCGCGTGCATCTCGATCGCGGCGAGTCGAAGTCGGTAGCATTCACCTTACGCGATCGCGATCTCAGCATTGTCGACGAGACCGGAAAGACACGCATCGTCCCCGGCAATGTGACCATGTGGATAGGCGGCGGTCAGCCCGCCGCGCGCGCAGCCCTTCCGCTGACCGCGGGCATCCAAACGCAGTTCGCGATCACAGGCGACGCGACACTACCCGACTAACAATGGCGGCACGCAAACTCTTATCAGTGGCAGGCATGTTAGGTGCGGCGCCGGTAGCCGCTGCTCTGGCGTGCGCGCTCTCCGCCCAGCAGCCGCAGCTTCCGCCGGACTATCCCAAGGCACAGTACGACGAAGCGAAAATTCCGAATTACACGTTGCCCGATCCATTGGTCTTGGAAAACGGCGATAGAGTCAAAAACACAAAAGACTGGACGCAGAAGCGGCGTCCGGAGTTACTGAACCTCTTCGCGACCAATGTATATGGACGCACGGTGGTTGGCCGACCTACGGAAATGGCCTGGGAAGTTACCGCGAGCGAGAAGCCTGCGTTCAAAGGTATCGCCACAACGAAAACCGTGACCATCTACTTCGCCGGCAAAGATAAGAAAGGAGGTCCGAAAATGAACCTTCGCATTACCTTGCCGGCCCACGCGGACAAACCGGTTCCTTTGTTTCTCGTGGCGGAAGGCGATCGGTGGCCTGAAGCCGTCGTAAAGCACGGCTATGGCTACGCCACCTTTAGCGCCGCGGACATAGAGGCCGACAGCAAGGATGGGTTCGAAAGGAGTATTCGCGCATTCTATGTGGCGCAATCGCACCGGTCCCTGGGCCCCGGGGATTGGGGCGCGCTGGGCGCGTGGGCCTGGGGCATGAGTCGCGCGATGGATTATTTGGTCACCGATTCCGCGGTCGATGCGAAAAGGATTTCGATCATGGGTTTCTCGCGCTACGGCAAAGTCACTATGTGGGCCGGAGCGCAGGATGAGCGCTTCGCCATCATTTTCTCGGGTGAAGCCGGTTGCGGCGGCGCGAATCTCGTGCGCCGTAAATTCGGCGAGACCGTAAAAATCATCAACGAGCGCTTTCCTTACTGGTACAACGCCAATTTCAAAACCTTCGGCGATCGCGTCGATGAACTGCCTGTTGATTTTCACGAGCTGATTGCATTGATGGCCCCGCGGCCTGTTTATCTCGCTACCGCGGAGCAGGATTATTGGGGCGACCCACACGGCACATTTCTTGCTGCGAAGGCCGCGGAGCCTGTCTACGCGTTATTCGAGAAGAAAGGACTGGGCGTGGAAAAGATGCCGCCGGTGGAAACCTCTGTCGGCGACACCGTCGGCTATCACAATCGCAAAGGCTTTCACGGCATCACCGATTATGATTGGAAACAATTTCTCGCTTTCGCGGACCGGCACTTTGGCATCACGTCCAGGAGCCCGAAAGACACGCCACGGCCGGAGTAAAGTTCGTCACACCCAGGCTCGGATACGGCTACCTCTCCGCAACGTTGAGTTTTGCTTCTGTCAGCTCTACGGAATTCCCGCCAGCCATGATTGTGAAGGTGCCGGGTTCGACGACGCGTTTCATGTCGCGATTGAGGAACGATAATTCATTGAAGCCGAGCGTGAAGGTTACGGTTTTCGTTTCGCCCGGATTCAGGGACCAGCGTTGGAATCCGCGCAGCTCTTTCACCGGTCGAGTAACCGAGCTCACATCCTGACGAATATAGAGTTGCGCCACTTCGTCGCCGCGGACGCTCCCGGTATTCGTCACATCGACCGCGACGGTGGTCTTGCCCATTGGGCCGATCGTGGCTGGTTCCATGCGCAGGTTCGCATACTTAAAGGTTGTATAGCTCAAGCCCCAGCCGAACGGAAAAAGCGGTAGCGTCGATGCACCGAGATATTCGCGCTTGGCCGCCGGCTTCTGATAATAGTAGTCGGGCAGTTGGCCCACGGAGCGCGGCACCGTGATGGGCAGCCGGCCGGCCGGATTGTAGTCGCCAAAAATTACGTCTGCGATGGCCGCACCGCCTTCCTGCCCCAGATACCAGCCGTCCAGAATCGCCGGCACGTTCTCGGCGACATAATTGATCGAATTCGGGCGGCCGTGTTGCAGAAGTGCGATGGTGGGCTTGCCGGTTGCGAGAATCGCCTTCACCAGATCATCTTGATTGCCCAGCAAGTCGAGATTGTCGCGATCGCCCGGATGATTCGCCGCCCACGCTTCGCGCGAAGTCTGCTCGTTGCCTCCGATCGCCAGGATCACTACGTCGGCCTGCTGCGCTATCTTTACCGCATCTTCGATACGCTTGGTATTCAGAGGGGGATCGCCGAGCACAACTTTGTCGGCGTTCCAGTCGGGATCGGTCTCGGTAATCTTGCAGCCTTCGGCATACAAGACTTGCACCGACGATCCCACTTTGTCTTTGATTCCCTGTAATACGCTGACGCCGCGGCCGGGTTCGTTGGCGTAGCCTCCGAGATGCACCTGTGCCGCATTCGGCCCGATCACCGCGATCTTCTTGTATTTCCCTTTCGCGAGCGGCAGCAGGTGGCCCTGATTCTTGAGGAGGATGATTGTCTCGTGGGCGGCCTTAAGCGACAGCTGTTGATGGGCCGGCGAATTCGCGATCTTCTCCGCGTAGGTAGGATCGACATACGGGTCCTCAAACAACCCCGCCTGAAATTTCACGCGCAAGATCCGAGCCACCGCGCGATCCACGGCCGCTTCGGAAACCTTTCCGTGTTTGATCTGTTGGATCAAGCTCGGATAACCGGCCACGAACGGCAGCTCCATATCGACGCCGGCATCCAGCGCGTATCGGGCTGCCGCTTCGTTGTCTGCGACGATGTGATGAACTGTACGCAATTCGGTGATTCCGAAATAGTCCGACACCACGGGCCCATCAAATCCCCACTCGTGCCGCAAGACTCCGTCGATCAGCCACTTGTTGCTGTGCGAAGGAATGCCGTCCACTTCGTTGTAGGACGGCATTACCGTGGCGATGTGCGCCTCGTTTACCGCGGCCTCAAACGGCTTCAGCCAATACTCGCGTATCACGCGCTCGGAATAATTCCCCGGGGCGACGTTGGTCCCACCCTCCGGCTGCCCGTGCACCGCGAAATGTTTGGCCGTGGCATACACATGGGCCTTGTCCAGTAGAGGTCCCGTGCCTTCAAGTCCACCGATCGCCGCCACACCTAGTCGCGTCACCAGATAGGGATCTTCACCGTAGGTCTCCTCGGTGCGTCCCCAGCGGGGATCGCGGGCAAGATCCAGCACCGGCGCCAAGCAATGATGCACGCCTGCTGCCCGCGTCTCCGCAGAGACCGCTGTGAACACGTCATGCAGTAAGGCCGGATCCCACGTGGATGCCAATCCGATGGCCGCGGGAAAGGAAGTCGCCTTGGCCCCGACATGCCCGTGCAGGCATTCATCGTGAAACAACAACGGAATCCCCAGTCGGGTGTTTTCTTTTACCCACTTCTGCACCGTGTTGGTGAACTCCGCGCTGGCTCGCGGCCCTCGCCCTTCGCCCGGCCGCGAAAACTCGCCCAGCCCGTATTTCAGAGTCACCGCCGCCCGCTCGGGCAAGAAGTTTAGTTTCTGATCGATCAGCGGCGGATTCGTATCACTGAAGAACGCCGCGTTCTCCCATACGCTGCTCATCTGCGCGATCTTTTCCTCGATCGTCATGCGCGCAAGCAGATCCGCCACGCGCTGCTCCACGGGCAACTTCGCGTCGCGATAGGGTGCCGACGCAGTTGGCTGTCCCGATTGTGCAAAGCTGCCGGCGCCGAGCACCAGCGCCGCCGCTAGAAACAAAACCACTCGTCCCGCCGTAGTGCTTAATGAGAGCGGCTCCAAGGCAGCCTCCGAACCAAAATTGTGATTGCTTGCATTCAGAAAATCGCGTGGTACTATACATCACCGTTAACGTACACGGTACAGATTTACGAGCATTTTTCATGCCGCCGTGTCCAGTCCGTCGAGGCTCTTTGATCGGTCTGTCTCTTCCTAGTGCCGGCAGTCTTCCGGCCAGTGCTCGCACTCCACTGACATTGAGCGGAAGCCCATGAGCCAATACGTCCTCGGCATCGACGTTGGCACTGGCGGCACGCGCGCCCTGATCATCGGGGCCGCCGGCAAAATCCTCGCCTCCGCCACCGAAGAACACCAGCCCTTCGCCTCGCCGCAAATCGGCTGGGCCGAGCAGCGCCCTGAAGATTGGTGGCGAGCCGCCGCAGTGGCGACGCGCAAAGCGATTTCCGCGGCAAAGGTGAAACCCGAACAAATCGCCTGCGTCGGGTTTTCCGGTCAGATGCACGGCGCGGTGATGCTCGATGATCGCGGCGACGTGGTTCGCCCCGCGCTGATCTGGTGCGACGTCCGCACCGAACCGCAATGCCGCGAACTCACACAGCGCCTCGGCGCCGATCGACTTATTCAACTCACCTGCAATCTGGCACTCCCGAATTTCACGCTGACGAAATTCCTCTGGGTCCGCGAGCATGAGCCGCAGAACTGGGCGCGCGTCCGCAGCGTCATGCTCCCGAAGGACTACGTGCGCTTTCGCCTGACGGGAGAGCGCGCCATCGACATGGCCGACGCTTCCGGCACGCTGATGCTTGACGTCGCGAATCGCCAATGGTCCGACGAAGTTCTGAAGGCCGCGCAGATCGATAAATCCCTGCTGCCATCGCTGCACGAGTCACCTGACGTCTGCGGAAAAGTGAACACTGCCGGATCCGAAGCCACCGGCCTCGTCATTGGGACTCCGGTAGTCGCAGGCGCAGGCGACCAGGCCGCAGGCGCAACGGGCATGGGCATCGTAAAGCCCGGTGCAGTCAGCGCCACCATCGGAACTTCCGGTGTGGTCTTTGCCGCCACCGATCGCCCCGCGCTCGATCCGCGCGGCCGCCTCCACACCTTCTGCCACGCGGTCCCTGGGCGATGGCACGTCATGGGCGTGACGCAATCCGCAGGCCTTTCCCTGCGCTGGTTCCGCGACCAACTCGCCGCCAATCTCGCACCCAAGCCAGGAGTCGATCCATACGACATCCTCACCGCCGAAGCCGCTGCCACACCCGCCGGCGCCGACGGGCTCCTCTGGACTCCGTACCTGATGGGCGAACGCACGCCGCATCTCGATCCCGAAGCGCGCGCCGTTCTCGCCGGACTCACAGCCACGCACACGCGCGGCCACATCGTACGCGCCATCCTCGAAGGCGTAGCCTTCAGCCTGAAAGACACCTTCATGATCTTCGACGAGATGAACGTTCCGGTGAAAAACATACGTCTGGGCGGCGGCGGTGCGCGCTCATTGCTGTGGCGCCAGATTCAGGCCGACGTCTACGGTCACGAAGTCGAAATCGTCGAAGCCGAAGAAGGCGCAGCTTACGGCGCAGCCATTCTCGCCGGCGTCGGTGCGAAGATGTGGCCCTCGGTTGACGCCGCTTGCGACACCATCGTCCGAGTGGCCCATCGCGTCCCGGCAAAATCAGAAAACGCCGCCACAATGAAAAGAAACTATGCCGCCTTCGGCCGGGTATATCCGGCGAGCAAATCCATTTTCAGCGCGTAATTTTCAAAGTTTTTGGGCTGAACAGGACCCAAAGGAAGCTATGACCAAGACGAGCGGTGTGTACACATCGAAACCCGAGCATAAATTCACCTTCGGCCTCTGGACCGTTGGCAATCGCGGCCGCGATCCCTTCGGCGACTTCGTAAGGCCCGCCATCTCCCCCGACGAGATCGCCTCCATGCTCGGCGAAGTCGGCGCCTACGGCGTCAATTTTCACGACAACGATCTCGTCCCTATCGACGCGACGCCTTCCGAGCGCGACAAAATCGTCCGCAGCTTCCAGCACGCTTGCAAGGAGAACGGCCTCGAGGTCCCTATGGCCACGGTCTCGCTCTTCTTCCATCCGGTCTTCCGCGACGGGGCGTTCACCGCCAATGACCCCGAAGTTCGCGCGTACGCGCTGCAGAAGACGATGCGCGCAATGGACCTGGGCGCCGAATGCGGCGCAAAGATCTTCGTCCTCTGGGGCGGCCGTGAAGGCGTGGAGACCGATGCCTGCCGCTGCCCTGCCGAAGCCGTAAAACGCCTCCGCGAAGCGGTCGATTATCTCTG
Source organism: Candidatus Eiseniibacteriota bacterium (assembly GCA_035607215.1). Lineage (GTDB taxonomy): Bacteria > Acidobacteriota > Terriglobia > Acidiferrales > UBA7541 > Acidiferrum. Next base: position 16,895 of record DATNCJ010000071.1, on the reverse strand, counting down.
CGAATACAACATCGATAAAAAGTACGGCTACAAATTCGCTATGGAGGCTAAGCCCAACGAGCCGCGTGGCGACATCTATATGTCCACCACCGGGCACTATCTGGGTTTCATCCCCACGCTGGCGCATCCGGAAATGGTCGGAGTGAATCCCGAAGTCGCGCATGAACAAATGGCCGGCCTCAATTTTCTCCACGGCGTCGCGCAGGCCTGGGACGCCGGCAAACTCTTCCACATCGATCTCAACGATCAGGCACCCGGCCGCTATGACCAGGACTACCGCTTCGGTTCGGTCAATCTCAAAGGCAATTTCTTTCTCGTAAAATTCCTGGAAGACGCCGGTTATCAGGGCTCCCGCCACTTCGACGCCCACGCGTATCGCACCGAAGACTATAAAGGCGTCAAGGATTTCGCTCGCGGATGCATGCGCACTTACCTGATCTTCAAAGAACGCGCCGCTCGCTGGAACGCCGACCCCGAAATCCAGTCCATTCTCAAAGAACTCACCGCTCCCGTCGCCGGTCTTCCTTCCACGGCAAAATACTCATCGCAGTCCGCGCAATCCCTGCTCGCCCACAACTTCAGCAAAGACGCCATCATGACCAAGCGCCTTCCTTACGAGCGCCTCGACCAGTTGACCATTGACATCATCACCGGCACGCGCTAAACCCGCGCTAAAATAGCGCCATGAATTTCATCCACGAGAACTTTCTTCTGCACTCCAGAACCGCGGAGCGTCTCTATCACTCCCATGCGTGCGGGCAGCCGATCCTCGACTACCACTCGCACCTGCCGCCCGCTGACATCGCCGCGAATCGCCAGTTCGCCAATCTTTTTGAAATATGGCTGGAAGGGGATCACTACAAGTGGCGCGCCATGCGTGCGGATGGCGTTGCGGAAGAATTCTGTACGGGCAACGCTGCTCCCTACGAAAAATTCGCCGCCTGGGCCCGCACCGTTCCGGCGACCATCCGCAATCCGCTCTACCACTGGACCCATCTGGAGCTGAAGCGCTACTTCGGCATCGACGATCTGCTCGACGAAGGCACCGCGAAATCGGTCTGGGAACGCGCCAACGCCGCGTTGCAAAATGACAAACTGTCCGCGCAAGGCATTCTTAGAAAATTCTCCGTTCGAATCGTCTGCACCACCGACGACCCCTGTGAAGACCTCGCCCATCACCAGGCGGTAGCCGCCGCTCAGCCGGGGTTCCGCGTCTATCCCACGTTCCGCCCGGATAAAGCCTTGCTGGTAGATCAACCGGAAGCGTTCAACGCGTGGATCACGCGCCTTGAGCGCGCCAGCAACATCGCGGTCTCTTCTCTACAAACATTTCTCGATGCCCTCAAGCAGCGCCACGATTTTTTCCACGCCCAGGGCGCCCGGCTCTCCGACCATGGCATACCGTACTGCTACGCCAATCCGTGCTCCGATCGCGAAGCCGAAGCCATCTTCGCCAAGGCTCGCGCAGGCTCCGTCGCCACTCCAGCCGAGCATGAACAATTCGCATCGGTTCTTATGTTGTTCCTTGGAAAACTAGACGCCGACCGCGGTTGGACCAAGCAACTTCATCTCGGAGCCCTGCGCAGCGTCAACGGCCGCGCGCTCAAGGAAATCGGACCGGACACCGGCTTCGACACCATCGGCGACTGGCCGCAAGCCGAGCCGCTCAACAAATATCTCGACTTGCTCCAGCGCGAAAATGCGCTGCCAAAAATGGTGCTCTACAACCTGAATCCCGCCGATAACTACGTGTTCTCGGCCGCTCTCGGTTCTTTTCAGGATGGCGTCACCGCCGGCAAAATACAGTTCGGCAGCGGCTGGTGGTTTCTCGATCAAAAAGAAGCCATCGAGTGGCAGCTCAATGCCCTCTCCAACAATGGCCTGTTCTCCCGCTTCATCGGCATGCTCACGGACTCGCGCAGCTTCATGTCTTTCCCCCGCCACGAATACTTCCGTCGCGTGCTATGCGATCTCCTCGGCCGCGACGTCGAAAACGGCGAGCTTCCCAACGATGAAAAGCTGCTGGGCACGGTCGTGCGCAATATCTGCTTCGAAAACGCCCGCCAATTCCTCGGCCTGCAGTTGTAGGGCTACTTGCGCGGCCCCAGGTGTGAACGCCGCACCGTTCCACTACCCCACGTGGGTGTTAAACGGTCCGGTGCGATCGCGTCGGCAACCACTCGCCCGCTCATCATGAAAGACTGGAGACAAGAAAGAAGAACAAAGAGAGGAAAAGAAACAACCCGGCAAAATATCGCCGCTAAGCCCTAGCGAACCACCTGCCGACCGGTAAACCGGCTCATACAAGCCTTCCACCGCTCGTCGCGCCCGGCCTTTTCACCGGCTACGTGCAGCTCACAAGCTTCGTTGGGCGACATCTCGCCCAGAAAAGCCTGCCGCCGAGCCTGAACCACGAAGGAACCCGGTGCCAAATTCCCTTCCGCCGCAACGGGCCGGAAGGCGTAGCGCACCATCCCGGCATCCTCCTGGAACCTTTGCCCGGCCTCGAAATGCGCCGCAAACGCAATGCCTCCAAGAACCGTCGCCATACAGCCGAGAGTAAGCGCAACCCGCATACTGCAATGCTGAACAAACGCTCTGCGGACGCCAATAGTACCGATGATCTACGGCGTTTTTTGACACCTCATCGAAAAACCGGGCCCCGCTTGGAGACGCGTCAGAGGAAAGCGGGACCGCAGCGCACTTTCTGGCCCACGCTTGTTCCTACACGTGGATGATGGGCGCGCGCGTGTGGTAAGATTTCTTTGTTGCGCGCCCGTAGCTCAGCTGGATAGAGCGTCTGGCTACGAACCAGAAGGTCGGGAGTTCGAACCTCTCCGGGCGCGCCATTCTTCCCTTTTCTCATCACTGAGTTAGCTGCTTTGGTACGGTTGAGCTCGATTCAGCCTGTTGGTAGCTGTGCCCAGATTTGTGCCCACCTAGCCTCGCCATCGCGTCGAGAATTGCGTCGGAGGACGGGTGCACGTACCGAGTGGAAATGCCAATGGAACTGTGACCGGCGATCCGAGCGAGCGTCCATGCGTCGCAGCCGGATTCTCCCAGTCGAGTCAAGAACGTATGACGCAAGCTGTACAGCACGAACGGACGTACGGGTTTGAGATTGTTCTTCGCCGCTTCTTTGGTGATCACTTGAAAAGTCTTGGCGTGCTGCTTTTTGAGGCTGGACGATTCAACATGACCACTTCGCGTCGGTGCAGCCCACACCCATCCGTCGGCGGGCTTGCCAGCCGCCTCCCAGCGTCCTTCTAGAATGCTGCGGACCCGAGGGGTCATCGGCAGCACCCGTCGTGCTGCGGCTGTCTTGCCATGTGTGATGAGGAGTGTTCCGTGGCGGCCATTGACCCACGTGATGGCCTCCCAGCACAGCCTAAAGCACTCATCTGGTCGCATCCCAGTGTCGATGAGGACGCCGCCAATGGACGCAAGCAGTTCCGGCGCCACTGCGAGATACTTGGCTTCCTCTTCGGGTGTGACAACCCGTTCGCGGTGTTTCTCACCTGCGATCATCCTAATCTTCGGCGCTACGTCAATTGCTCCCCATTCGACGGCCAGATGCAGAATCCGACGGAGCACCTGCAGCTCGCGATTGATGGACGAGACTTCGAGGCCAGCCAACTGCCGGTGCGCTACGTAAGACGCCACAGATTCGCCATTGAGCTCGTCTAGCCGTGGATCAGCAATGGGTGCGAAAGCAAGCAGCCGCCGCATTCCATTGCGATACCAGAGCCATGTCTTGGTCTTTGACCCAAAGACGGACTTAGCCCAAGGCTCGAAGCGCACTTTCACGAAGTCCGCGAATGTCGGCACAACTTTCTTCTCGCGGATACCGACCTCGCCCTTGGCCAATGATGTGCGGTGCGCCGATTCCATCTGCCGCGCAACTCTGTCGTTCCCTTGCTTCGTGGACTCACGGACGAGCTTTCCGTGCCACATGAACTTGTACCAGTAGACGCCACAGGCGCCGCGCTTGCCGCACTTTGGGCATCTACCTTCCGCGTCGAGCTTGCACTTCCCGCGCTTGTAGATCATGGCTTCTCCTTCTTTGCGTCAGAACGTGGCCTGCCGCCCTTCTTGGCCCACTTCGCGAGCGTGGCCTTCGGGTATTTCTTAGCCCGAGCAAGCCCGCCCAGCCTCGCCCATTCTCGGCGCTCCTCGACGCTCGTTTTCTTGGCGCGACTCTTACCACCGAGCTTGCCGAGTGCCACTGCGTGCGGGTTCTTCATCGCTATAATCTTACTTAACGTCAAGTAAATATTGCAAGGACAAAAGAGCCTGTTACAATCGCGGTGCGGCTAGCTGGACGCAGCGAAAAGCGGGCGCATCCCGATCCGCCTGCCGCACTTCTCCTCTCATTCGGGATTCCACGCGGGAGGTGCGATGGCGCGTTCGCGCAGTAATACACCAAGGGTAGGAAAATCCAAAGATTGCAATTGGCTCGATGAGTTAGACAAAACGATCAAAGTTTTGTCAGATCGGTTGACCTGGTCTGATCTGGGTTATCAGGGTTGTCCGCTTTTCATACTGACGCGCTATCCTAAGCTAGGTGGGTTCCCCAGGAATTTCATCGACGCTGAAACTAAACATTGTGAAGTACAAATTTCAGAACACCCGATTGCGCGATGCGCTACGAATGGGCTAGGCAGTCATGAACGGAAGCAATTGGCGGCCCTTCTCTTGGACACAATTGAGGCACTGAAGAGTTACAACACTGCAAGGCGGTCAGCAAGGCGGGTAAACAAACCAGCACGCGAGCCTGGGAGAGTGCGCATATTAAATAAAAAGATTGAAAAGTCTCAGGCTGCGCTGCAGGAATTGGCGGATTATGCTAAGGCCTTGGACATTCAAGATGTGACCGTAGTTGCGGACGCTTGTTTGAAGAAGCTATCAGTTCTGCCGATTGGAGAACCAGAATGTTACACATTGCTTAAAGCTATGTACCGAACACCTAGGGATCCTGTGAGTCGAGGAATGGTCCACTTGTACTGGTTTTTCCACCACGGTTGTGGGCTCGAGGGTCGTGAAGCCGAAGTACGCGTTGGCTGGATTCGGAATGCCTTTTGGAAGGAGCTTGGGGTGTCGGAGGTTCCTGTCCGCCCTGCATATGAGACCGGCGAATCGCGGGGCTGTAATGCCGTCCACACAGCGGTATTGCGTTTTCAAGAGGGAACATCCCCTTCAATAAAGCGCTGATTTTTTCTCTAAGTGTTCCTTGTACAGAGTGGGCGCCTACCTAATTAAATGGGCCTCAGCAATATGAACCCTTGCGGAGGCCTAACGTGAACGACAACGAGCTACTCAGTGAACAAGCGGTCTCTAAGGAGTACCGCCTGTCTGTCCCGTGGAAGCGAAGAACGGGCGATGGCCCAGCGTTTTTCAAAATCGGCCGGCTAGTTCGCTACCGGCGCCAGGCAATCGAGGAATTTTTACATTCTTGCTTGATGGAGCGGCTTCAAGATCGGAGTTCCGCGAGCAACAAAAAGGCTGCCGATTTGCACTCGGCAGCCCAGATGGAGGTGCGTAATGGCCACGCAACACTCCAAGCCTGATGATAGTTCACCTTCAGAGAAAAGCAACCCGAGCAAAGCGAAACTAGATACGTCGCCGACCGGCGTCGTCAAACTCGCCATGCCGTCGCTTAGACTCTTCCACACAGCTGACCGCCAGCCTTTCGCTCGTATTTGGATCAAGGGTCACTGGGAGACTTATCCTATAAGAAGTTCGCTGTTCGCGGACTGGCTGTCCGGCTTGTGTTACCACCGGCATGGTGTGGCACCCGCTCAAAGAACGGTTAGCGCAGCCATAAGCGTGCTCGCTTCAGATGCCGTTTTCGCAAATGACGAAAAGCAAATCTATGTGCGAGTGGCGTCGTGCGACGGGGCGATCTACGTTGATCTGGCAAATAGTTCCTGGGAAGCGGTAAGAATTACGGCAGATGGTTGGGAAATAGTTCCTCATACTCCCGTAATATTTTGGCGCCCACCCGGAATGCAGGCCCTGCCGCGTCCCGAGCGCGGAGGAGCGATTACGGAACTGCGCCAATTCCTGAATTTAGAAAACGAAGACCAGTGGATACTTTACGTTGGCTGGCTGCTTGGAGCTTTACAGCCCAAGGGTCCGTTTCCTCTACTAATTCTGCAGGGTGTTCATGGAAGCGCGAAGAGCACAAATACAAGGGTGTTGCGTTCTCTTCTTGATCCGAACGAAGCCGCGATTCGGAGCGAGCCCGGCACGACTCGAGACCTGATGATTTCGGCGAAAAACTCCAGGTGCCTCGCGTTTGACAATCTGTCGTTCTTGTCTTCCTCACTCTGCGACGCACTGTGCCGTCTGTCTACTGGCGGTGGGTTTTCGACCCGAGCGCTGTATACCGATGATGGCGAAAAGATTTTCCAGGGAACCCGTCCGGTTATCCTGAACGGGATCGACCTTGGCATCGAGCGCGCCGATCTATTGGATCGAGCGATATGCGTTTGGCCACCGCTCATCGGTGAGGGAGCTCGCGAGACCGAAGCGCAATTCTGGGCACGATTCGAGGTCGTGTGCCCCCGCATTTTAGGGAACCTCTTTGACATCGTCAGCTGTACCCTGCGGCGCTTGCCTGGGGTTCGGCCGTGCAAGCTACCAAGAATGGCTGACTTCGCGACCGCGGTTTCTGCCGCAGAGCCGGCCCTTGGTTGGCGCCAAGGAACATTTCTCGAGGCGTACGCGCGTAATCGGGAGAGCACCAGCGCGTTGGCGCTGGAGGCCTCACCATTGGTTCAGCCGATTTTGCGCATTGCCGAGCATGGTTGCTGGCAGGGAACCGCAACAGAACTACTGGGTCAACTGATCGCTGAACAGTTGAACGATCAGATCGGAATGACGAGGGCGTATCCCAGATCCCCGCGGCAGCTCTCACAAGAACTTCGGCGGCTGGTACCGAATCTTCGTCAACTCGGCATCAACGTCGAATTTAGCCGGGCGCCTGGACCTAATTCTGAACGGGTGATTACAATTTTTAAGGCTGGCGACGCACGCGACGCTGCGACGCAGCCAGCTTAGACGTACACTCTCCTTTTATAAGTCCTTCTTCTCTATTCTTGCTAAGAAGAAGAAAAGCTACGTCGCATGCGTCGCACAGTCGCACTTGGTTTGAGACTAGGGAGAGACAGCTGCCGTCTCAGGGCTTGAAGATCAGTCGGCGAGAGCTTGTACTTCTTCGGGTGGCCCGAATCCAGAGATCGACCCGTAAGAGTGGACACCAGCGCTTGTCCTACAAATTTTCTATGCCTTCGCCACACCTCCCACACCTCCCGTTTTTCCACAAATCACATCCCTCGTGCCATCGGCTGCTACCTGCCGATACGCCACGTGGCCCCACGCTGAACACGGGCGACAATCTGCATGCGTGTCTGCTGTTGGCACGCGACAAATAAATTCAATTTCGCGGCCAATTTCTTGCTTCGGGGTCCAAGCAAGGAGTGGACACCGCCCTGTTATTTTGCCCTCTTTCACTTTATCGGACCGCCGATGTCTCCCCAACGCGGTTCCCCCCGTGCGCTGGAGTCTACGTAGTGATACGAACACGCGTGCCAACCGGACACTCGCAACGACGACCATCGCGTGTTTGCTCTCGGCACGCGACGAGCAACGTGCGACTTCATGTCCAATTTCGCGGTACGAGACCACGATTGCTGGCAAATGGGCTCGGATTGTACGCAAAGTCGTCACGGTGGGCCGCATCGCTTCTACCTAACGCTGCATCTCTTGGAGTAAGGGATGCTGAACAGCATAGTGCCAACCTCGCCTGCGGTGGACATCATGACGCCATACACGGCGTTCATGGCCGCTCAGGTAGCCCCGCGGCTGCAGCGAAGGATCGCAGCTCGCTGGAAACGCTGGGAGCCTTGGGCCTGGTTGGATGCACATCGTCGTTACACCGACTCGGCAGCTATATCCGCTGAGCTCGTCCGCTTGCGGCAACGGCACTCAGATTTCCTCCTGCGCCTCCTCCGGACAGGCGTTGGTATGCGTGTCATCCATAGACACAACCTCGACGATCCTAGGATCACGGATGACCTCCGCGCGTTTCTGGTGCGGGCAACGATCGAGCGGCAGAGGACGGCCGGACCGGCGCGGCAGCCTGGCTGGAGCGATGAGCAAACCTGGGCAAAGCAATTTAAGGACGCAGCACTTGCCGAGTTTCTGCGTCATCTCGATTCTCACCAAGTTCCTCAACGCGTCACGCAAAACGTTGTTTTCAAGCAAGAAAGTGGGGTCACGATAGAACTAGTGCAGAGGTTGGTGACGGCTCATTTCAAGCTGCTACATCGAGATCTGGAGATGCGAACCAACCGACGCGCCCTCACGTTTCCACGACAGGTGGCGATGTACCTGGCCAAGCAGCTAACGACCGCGTCGCTGGCTGAAATCGGCCGGCAGTTTGGCGGCAAGCACCATTCCACGGTGCTGCATGCAGTTAAGAAGATCCATGAGCTCCGTTGCTCGGACCAACACCTCGATCGAACGATTACGGCATGGGTGGAGAGCTTGAACCAAATGGGCGGGCAATTCTTGTCTACGACTTCGATCATTCACCTGGCGGCTCATCGGTGATCGATTCGCTGACTTCCACCCAACTGTCCGAAGATTGCCACGTGAGCGAAATATCGACCTGTCTGTGTGCACACACGAATTGAGTCTGCCTGAACTCGAGACCCCCTGGTCCTGACTGGGGCAAAGATGAAAACGTGTGAACGGTGCAGTTCACGTTTCCTTCCTTCTCAAATTTTGACATTACCTTGTAGATGATCTCCGCGGTATCCACTCCGCTGTATTCCTGAGTTTCACGAGTCCAATGCTTTGACGCCAAGGTCATTTTTCCTGATCGAAAACGGACGCTGCCGACGAACTTATCTGTGTGGGTCTTCTCGACGATCACCCAGTCATCAAGCACCTCAGTCGAATGCGTAATCCGTTGCAAGCCGTAGTGTTTTCCTAGCTCGGAAAGCGCCAGCTCTCTCGGCATGCCCAGGTAAATGGTTACCGCCCCAAAAGTTAAGCCAGTAGCGGTGCCTACGGTCGGTAGGCCGGGATGCGCCGACGCGGAGATCTCGACATGGCGCGAAAGGCTCTCATTCCTCGCTCTGATGTCAGCAGACGCGCTGGAGGACAAGATCAGAGCTGAGGAAACTAGAACGAGGTATCTCTGAAAGCACCGCGCCCTATCGAGATTGCGATCTCGACCAACGAAGAATACAGGCTGGATTTTCATTGTTTGTTGCTCTGTAGGCTATAGCCGATTTATCGGCCAAAGCCTACAGCCATAATTCCGTGCGTGTCCAGCGATATTTGCGTCAAATTAGGGAAGCGGCTGCGCAGCCTGCGCAAACAGCGGCAGTGGACACAGGTTTACATGGCGGAGTATGTGGGAATGGACCGCAGTTTTATCTCGGATCTGGAAAACGGACGGAAGGAAATCTGTCTCCGCAATCTGGAACTACTGGCTACAACCTTCGGAATGACCATCTCGAAATTGATGTCACGGCTCTGAAGAGCCCAGTGTATCGCACACGCGGGGAACACGGGATCAGGAAGAGGTTACCGAGCGGTGCGGACTCAACCGCACCTACTATAGCGGGATTGAGCGCGGCGTCAGGAATGTTTCGCTAGTGAATACCGAGAAGTTGCCAAAGGTCTGAAGAAGAGCCTGCCAGACTTGTTCAAACGTGTCTGATGTACGGCGCGTCCGCGAGCTGCGAGAGGAGAGCAAGCTCTCGCAGGAAAAGCTCGCGGAGTTGGCCGAGCTACATCGGAGCCAGATGGGCGGGATCGAGCGGGGTGAACGGAATGTCGGCCTACTCAACATCGTGAAGCTCGCGCACGGGTTGAACGTTAGGACCAGCAAGCTTGTTGAAACGATTCGCTAACGGGGACACCTTTCAGGAATCATTCTCTGGCCATGCGCTCAGAGTCACAAAATTGCCCTGAGGCCAAACCCGTGATTCATCGTAACTTTCTGAGCTGAAAACCTGACAGCGTCGGCGATTGCCGTTCACAAGACTGGACACCGCAAAACCATCGAAGCCGGACAGCGGGAGCCGCTCCCTGCCCCGACACCTGTTCGGAGGACTTCAGTCCTTGCAAGCAAATTTACGCTACATCACGTCGGCATGCCGAGGCGCCGTAACAAGTCCTGGAAGCGCTGATCCGAGCGAAATCGATCAAATACTGGATCGACCGCGAGATAAGACATCCAAACGGCACGGCCATCATATGCAGTCTGAAGCCATTTGAAGGTCTGCTCTCTGTCGTTCAAAGCAGCATAAATTTGTGCCAACCCATACGGCGACACATAGCGTTCACTCGAGATCTTTCGCAGCTGAGCAACAATCCGCAGAGCCTCAGCCCTTCTTCCCGCCGCCGCGTGGGCGACCGCCACCTGAGCCAGATAGAGTGGACTATTTCCGGAAAGGCTAGCTCCTCGTTGTAGCTCAGCGAGGCTTTCCTTGTGTTGCCCAATTTGTACGTAGCTTTGCCCAAGTAGAAGATGAGCAGCCGCAAAATTGGGGTCGAGTTCAACTGTGTTCCGGCCTTGTTCAATGGCCCGGTCATACTTGTGCGCGAGGTAGAAGCGCAGCGCCACCCAAGTGCCGATCATCAGGTTGAGGGGATCGAGCTCCAACGCTCGTCTCGCCTCCACCAGCGCCTCATCATGCTGTCCCTTCGCCGACAAATAATCCCCATACCAATGATGTGCGTTGGCGTAGTGAGGGTCCAACAGCAGTGCGCGCCTGAACTCACTTTCCGCGCTAGGCCAATCCAGCTGGTGGTGGAGAACCAGGGCCAACGAGGCGTGAGCTTCAGCGGATTCGGGATTGATTTGAACGGCCTTGAGCGCCGCTGCATTGGCCTTCGGAAGCGCCTCCGCCGGGGAGTTGAAGCCGTGCCATGTAAGTCCGCTACTGCAATCCGCCAATCCCGAATAGGCTGCGCCGTACTCTGGATCTCTATTTACTGCCTGTTGGAAATAGTTTGCTGCCTTTTGCATGCCCTCGGCAGTACGCTTGTTCCAGTAATAGCGTCCTTTGATATAGGCCTCATACGCTGCGGGTTCTAACTGACGCGGTCTTGCCAGCCGAGTTTGCTGTTCCGCTGTCAGAGTGATGTGGATCTGGTTGGCGACGGCTCGCGCAACTGAATCCTGCACGACCAATATGTCCTTCAGTTCGTGATCGTAGCTTTCCGTCCAGAGATCGGTTTGATCCCGGACCTGAATCAACTGGACAGTGATGCGCACGCGATCGGCGGCGCGTCGAACGCTGCCCTCGAGGAGATAGTCCGCGTGCAGCTCTTTCCCGACTTGGCTTGGCGGTATGCTGCCGCCTTTGTACTTCACAACCGAACCACGGGCAATGACACTCAGCCGGTCTGGATTCAGCTTGCCAAGCTGGGCGATCATCTCTTCAGTCAAGCCGTCGCTAAAGAACTCCTGGTCCGGATCACGACTCAGGTTGTCAAAGGGCAGAACCGCCAGGATTGCCTTTTCAGAAGGTGGCCTGGCGCGTATAGCCGGCCGATGCCCGGTCCAATACGCCAAAGCTGCGAGCAGAAAAGTGGCAGTCAAGGTGATGAAAGCAGTATTACGGATAGTTCGTAAACCAAAACGCAAAGGCGCTTCGGAAGGACGCAGTGGCACGCCGCTCACCGGAGCCAGAAAGCGATAACCGTGCCTTGCGACGGTCTCGATAAATCGAGGCGCATCCGCAGAATCTCCCAAAGCGTCGCGCACTTTTTTGATCGCATTATTGAGGCCCTGATCGAAGGCGACGTAAACATCGGTCGGCCAAATGTTCTGGCGCAACTCCTCCCTCGTGACCACCTGACCAGCATGGGCAACCAGCAACGCAAGCACCCGAAACGGCTGGTCCTGCAACCTAACCTTCACTCCTGCCTTGTGCAGTTCGCGCGCTTCGAGATCGAGTTGAAATATGCCAAAACGAACGATACCGGTGGGGCGAGTCGGCGCTTGCATGGCGGTTGGTGCGGAAAGCTAGGTTACCGCAGAAAAAACGCTTCGTCCAAAGACCTCCTCGGGTAGGTTAGGCACTCAAGCCAGCCGCCGAGAAATCAGCGACTTAGCGGGATATAAGAAATTCAGGGCCGGAGTATTTGTAACGTGCGTGGCCCCACGCCAAAGTGCTGCCCTCGGGTGAGATCCGCCCGAGAGAAAGGTAGCAGTCATGAAGAAAGCAATAGAACGTGGGCTCGCTCTGGTCCTCCTCGTGAGCATTTTCGCCTCGAAGGCAAAGGCAGAAGATACAATTGCCGCTTGGAACGAGATTGCCGAGAAGGCGGTAAAAACCGCCGGTCACCCACCGCCAGTCGCTGCCCTCGATTTTGCGATCATCCATCTTGCAATCTATGATGCTGTCCAGGCCGTCGCCCATGGCTACCACCCCTACCACGGCCCAGCGCGCCGCGGTTCCGGATCGCCAAGCGCGGCGGCGGCAAAGGCTGGCCATGATGTGCTGGTCGGGCTCTTCCCCGCACAGAGCGCCACGCTGGATGCCGACTACGCAAAGTTCCTCGCAGAGAATGGCATTGATCTCTTCGATCCCGCGACAGCGCTAGGAGCCAAAGCCGCGTTGGGTATCCTGACCCTGCGTTCGAACGACGGACGCTTCCCACCCAACCCTGTGCCCTTCCTCGGGAGTGACGAACCTGGTCAGTGGAGGCCCACCCCGTCCCTATTACCGGGGCCCCCGCCATCATTCGCGCCGGGGCTTACCCCCTGGGTGGCGAGCGTCACGCCTTTCACGCTGAAAAACAACTCTCAATTCCGCGTCGAGCCGCCGCCTGATCTCAACAGCTCAGTGTGGATATCAGACTACAACGAAGTGAAGTCGGTAGGTTCGCTGCAAAGCACCACACGTACCCCTGAGCAAACCGAAGTTGGCTACTTCTGGGCCGATAGCGGCCCGGTAATGTGGCAGAGCGCTCTGCGATATATCTCGCGCAACTATGTGAACAACATTGGCGACTCAGCGCGTATGTATGCGCTGGTTGAGACCGCCCTTGCCGACGCTCAGATCGCCTGCTGGGAAAGCAAGTATTTCTACAATTTCTGGCGCCCAATCACCGCTATTCGCCTGGGCGGCCAGGCGACCAATTTCGACACCGAGCCTGACATTGAATCTGATCCTGACTGGCAGCCACTCATTAACACCCCCAATTTCCCTGAATACCCTTCGGGTCATGCCACCACTACCGGCGCGATTGCTCACGTGCTGCGGCTTTTCTTCGGCACGGATGCCCTCAACTTTCAAATGACCACGACTAATTCGAATGCTCTGCAAAAGACGCGCACTTTCTCGCGCTTCTCCCAGGCCGAGAAGGACGTCGTTGACGCGCGCGTGTACGTCGGCATTCACTATCGCAACACCGACCGCGTCTCCCGGACTCAGGGTCATCGTGTCGCTGATTGGGTCTTTAAGAATTATTTCCGGCCGATCGGCGAACCACGCTTCGGAGCAGAGCACGAGTCGGGCGTAATCAAATGACATGAATAAGAGCATCGATCAAGGCAACACGAAGTCGTTCAGGTCCAAAGTGGCGACGCCGCAACACGCGGCGTCACTACTGAGATAGCTTCAGGCTACTTTTCGCTCCGTTCTCTCGGTAGCACAGAAAGCCGTTCGCCCTTCAGGAGGTGTGGTGATGTACATTTTCCCGGTCCGGAAGTCGAGTTGCATTAGTTGCTTGTCGCGGATTTCTAGCAAAGCATCGACACAAATGCGCCACTATAGGCGCACCATTGCCTGCGCGGTTTTGGTCCCGGTCGCCACTTTGACGACCATGGTGGCCCTCCGCGGACAACAACTGTCCTTCATTCCAAACGGGGTCCTATTCCCCAATCCAGGAGGTGCGTCCCAAACCTACAGCACAATCAACGGCGGAATCGACCTCACGGGACCCTTCTTCCAAAGCATCGGCACCAACGGCAGGTCGTGCGCGACTTGTCACCAGCTCAGCGACGGGATGTCGGTTTCGGCGGAGAATGTGCAACGCCGGTTCGTGCAAACGAAAGGCGAGGACCCAATTTTCCGCACGGTCGATGGCTCCAACTGCAATCACAGCATTGACGTTTCGACGCTTGCCGGAAGATCCGCTGCCTATAGTTTGCTGCGTACGCGCGGATTGATCCGCGTCGCCCTTGCCGTTCCCGCAAACGCGGACTACAAAGTCGTTCGCCTGAACAACCCGTACGGCTGCAACGAGGAAGATGTGATCTCGATGTATCGCCGTCCTCTGCCGTCCGCCAATCTCCGTTTCTTGAGCGCGGTGATGTTTGATGGACGCGAGTCCTCGCCCACAACAGGCACGACCAAAATCCTGCACTCCAACTATCCCACTTCTCTGCTCGATGATTTGGCGCACCAATCCATGGACGCCACTACAGGCCACGCTCAAGGAGATGGAACGCGGCCAACGCCCGCGGAGCAAAAGCAGATCGTGGATTTCGAGATGTCGCTATTCACCGCCCAAACCGTCGGACGAGGCGTCGGGCGTCTAGACGCGCAGGGTGCGAGAGGTGGCCCGGGACCGCTCGCGGTTCAGCCGTTTTTCATCAGCATAAATTCCAGTGTCCACTTTTTACTCCCGCAGTTCGAGCAGCCAGGCGGGCTTCTGATCCCAGGCGACGGCCAGTTCACCCCCGCAATCTTTGACACCTTTAGCGAATGGGCCCGACTGCCCGCCGCAGATCCGCGAGCAGCCGTTGCACGCGGGCAGGATATCTTCAACTCCAAGCCCATCGACATCACGGACGTGGCCGGTATCAACGACGACTTGTCCGCCGGCGGCTTGGTCGCTGGCGGAATTACCTCACTCCAAGGAACCTGCGGCACCTGTCACGACACATCGAATGTCGGCAACCACTCTTTTCCGACTCCCTTGAATATCGGCACCGGGGACCCAGATCCATCCAACTCGACCGTCAATCTCGGAGGACTCGACGTAAGTTACCTGCCGCAAATCACGGTCTGCAAAACCGATCCGGCCACGGGTCACTTGACGAACAATTGCAAGACTACGACCGATCTCGGCCAAGCCCTCATAGACGGCAAATTCGACCATGTCGGCAAAATCAAAGGACCAATCTTGCGCGGTCTCGCCGCTCGCGCGCCGTACTTCCACAACGGTTCGGCTGAGACGCTCTTGGATGTCGTGCATTTTTACGAAAACCGATTCGGCCTCGCGCTAACTCCCGCCGAAGAATCGGACCTGGTCGCGTTCTTGAATGTCCTGTAGGCCTGGAAGAGAGCCTACAAGGCCTGCCTTCAGACATCGGGGCAAGACCCATCAGGACCGGATTACAGGCGCGTTGCAATCGCCGCACGTACTTGCTGTTGAGAGGGCGGACGATCTGAACTGAAGCGCCAGCCTATTTGTAAGGTAGGGTCCGCTGGCCAAAGTCTTCTCAATGTAGGATTGAGTGCCGCGCCGCAACTTTCGGACAACCGACACGGCATTCCCTCAAAATCGCACCTGCGTCCGTGCCTGTCAAAAATACTAGGAAGTAGAGGGTTTGTTCATTCATGAGGGCGCTCCTTGTTGTAGGTAGAAATGCGAACGATCAAAACCTACTCCAAACGGGCGCCCTTTTATAATGCGTTTACCAGGCTTGTGTGCGTTCTTTCTATCGGCAGTTCTATATCACGCGTCTCGTGCTCGTAAATGTGAATCTATATTTACATTTATGCATAGCCGTGCTATATATCCTGTCCAATGCCCGCTGCGAAACTGTCACCGCAACAAGCTCGTAGTCGGAAATCCTTCCGGCGCATGCTCGACGCTGCCGAGCACGTTCTGAATCAGCACGGCCTCCAGGGCGCCACTCTCGCCCGTATCGCAGCCCGCGCAAATCTTTCCTCCGCAAACGTCTATCGCCGCTTTCATGACAAGGAGGCCTTGATGCGCGCTGTATTCACTCGTGCCAGCGAGGCGAACGTTCAACAACTGGCCAAGAAAATGGACTCTGAGCACACTCGGGCAATGGGAATTCGCAAGTTCACTCGACAGTGGATCGCTGCCATGATCAAAGGTTATCGTGCGCGGACCGGCCTGACCCGCGCAACGGTCCAGTACGCTCAGCAGCAAGCACGCACGCCCTTCGTTCGCCGCCAGCGCGAACTTGAGATTCAAGGCTTTCGCAAGCTGGTGGACACGTTTCTAATGTGGCGGGACGAAATTCGCCATCCGGACCCGGAGTATGCCGTCAACTTTGGTCTTCTTATGGTTGTGTTCAACTTGCGCGAGCTGATTCTCTTCGACCAGGCACCCTTGTTTTCAAAGATCGCCCCAGTGAGCGACGTTTATCTTCGAGAGGAATTACCCCGGATGTTCCTACGCTATCTGGGTATCGAAACCAAATGAAAATGACAGACTTACTCGAAGTAGCCCCAGATGCAAAGCAAGTTGGGTTGCCTGTGAACGCAGCAGATCCCAGTCATAGATCCGCGGTGGAATCGTCGCGTATTCAGACACCCTGTCCCAAGATCGGACGGTACCTAACACACGTAGACTGTGCCGATTGGCGTTTTTAGGGCATTTCGATCGATGAGCCCTCCACGGAAGTGGGGCCTGAGGTGCGAGGATGTACCGAGGAAGTCTTCTATGCTAACGATGCTGCAAGACCTTCGCTATGCGCTACGCACGCTGCGTAAGAACCCCGGCTTTACGGTTATAGCGGTGCTTACGCTGGCTCTCGGAATTGGAGCGAATACCGCAATCTTTACTGTAGTGAACACGGTATTGCTGCGGCCGCTTGCGTATCCCGAACCTGACCGTATCGTCCAGCTCATGACGAAGCCTCTCGGCGAAACGTGGGCATT